>NZ_CAWPGB010000001.1:0-96970 GCF_963887575.1 Vibrio sp. 3-2(1)
TCCAACAGAACAACAATGAATTGACTGTGCCAAAATCAAGTAAACTTGATTCTGATTGGTCACTCAGTTCATTGATAAATCTTTTTTGATTATCATCAACGAGTGCCCACACAGATTGATAGGTTTACATTGTTAAAGAGCGTTCTTCTATGGCTTGCCGAGGCTTCCTTTGAAGAGGCGGCCATTCTAGCGAGATAATGAAAAGTGTCAAACACTTTATTAAATTATTTCGTCTTACTGATTTGACCTACTGATTGGCTGCTGGTTGGGCTTGAACCCTTACTGGCTGTGCCGTGTCAGTGAGGCGGCATTATAGAGATCGCCGTCACGTTGGCAACCCCTTTTTGCTGTTTTTTTTGATTTTCTATTTGTTCGAACAGAAAAAAGCCAAAAGACGCTAAAAATCGACTTTTTATTTACAATTTTTTAAAGTTATCACTAAAAAGAGATACTTTTTGCCAGTTTGTGTATTCAACTTCTTTTGAGGTATCAGTTTCACCGCCAGTCAATGACATGATGAAACGAATCATCACCTTATCGAAAAAGTGATAACGTGGATAGTAAAGAGCACCAGCGAAAACTCCGATTAGCTTGGGTTGCCATGCTGATTTACTGAGAAAGGTTTTAATATAGACACTTCCTTCTGGAGTATCTTTACCCTGCGCTTCTTTTCTTGCAGTTAAGTTGACACAAAAGAACGCCGCTTTAGCGAGTGCTAATTGCTCGGCATGTTTTTCTATAAATTGATAAAGCTTTTTATTTAAATGTCCGTAGCGAATAGAAGCACCAATTAAGACTCGATCGTAAAGAGCTAAATCAATATCCTCAATTTGATGTAAATCGGCAAGTTCGCAATCAAACTCAGAAAGTTCCTCTTTTATATAGTTAAGAATTTTCTTGGTTTGACCTTCACGGGAAGAATAGAGAAAAAGAGCTTTTTGCACGGGATATCCTTAACTGCGCCAAAACGTAGGGGTAAGCAGTATTAATAGTGTAAAAATTTCTAAGCGACCAAAGAGCATCGAAACAACCAATACCCATTTTGCACTGTCATTAACATCCGCAAAATGTACGGAGACTTGACCTAATCCAGGCCCTAAGTTATTCAATGTTGCAGCGACGGCAGAAAATGCACTCAGTTCATCCATCCCTGTTGCGATCAATGCCAACATACACGCCACGAAGACCAGTGCGTACGCTGAGAAAAATCCCCAAACCGCGTCAACAACTCGCTGTGAAAGAGCACTTCCGCCCACCTTAATCGTATACACGGCTCTTGGGTGGATAAGGCGTTTCATCTCACGAGCACCTTGTAAGGTAAGCAATAAGATACGGATCACTTTCATGCCACCGCCCGTAGAGCCAGCACACCCACCTATAAATGAAGAAAACAGCAATAATACAGGTAAGAATAACGGCCAATCTGCAAAACCTGTTGTGGTAAAGCCTGCCGTCGTCGAAATGGATACCGTTTGAAATAGCGCCTGATCAAAAGCGTCATAAAAAGAGTCGTAAGAATGGTGTTTGAGTAAAATCGAAAAGCAAACCGCAAACAAAATGACTTGTATAAGAGCGAAAGCTCTAAACTCTGGATCTTTAAGGTAATATTTTGGATGAACACCACCTGTCGCAAACGCCGCGTAATGGAGAGTAAAATTACAGGCTGAAATGAGCAAAAAAACAACCGTAATTAAATTGATCGCATAACTGTCAAAATACCCCATGCTTGCATCATGAGTCGAAAACCCACCAATAGCGATCGTAGAGAAGCTATGACAAATCGCATCAAATAGGGTCATCCCTGCTGCCCAAAAAGCAGTCGCGCAGGCAATCGTTAAGCTTAAATAGATGTACCAAAGTGCTTTGGCGGTTTCGGCGATTCTTGGAGTAACTTTAGTATCTTTGACCGGGCCCGGGATCTCCGCCCGATATAACTGCATTCCCCCAATTCCCAATACTGGCAAAATGGCCACCGCTAGAACGATGATCCCCATCCCACCAAACCATTGTAAAAACTGCCGATAGAACAAAATCGCTTTAGGTAATTCATCTAACCCAACAATGACGGTTGCTCCGGTGGTGGTTAATGCTGAAAACGATTCAAAAAACGCATCCGTCACCGATACATTAGGGTTATCCGCTAACCAAAATGGTAATGAACCCGCACTACCGATAACCGTCCAAAACAGTACAACGATCAAAAAACCGTCTCTGGCTTTCAATTCATGTCGATAGCGGCGGTTTGGAAACCAAAAAAAACCGCCACACATCAACAATACAAAAAAGGTCGTGACAAAAGGTACACCTGCACCATCGCGGTACAGCAAAGCCACCAGCGCAGGGGCAAGCATAGAGACACTAAATAGCGCGAGCAAAAGCCCGACGATACGAATAATAGATCGAATTTGCATTGCTTTTTCTGAAGCGAAGCTTCTGACTTCCTAATTATTTTTTATGGCGGTCACTACAGCTTTTGCACCGCTTTTATTAATGATAGTTTGAGTAAAGGCATCAAGATGGCGCAATTCTATCTCAACAAGAAATTTAACCTGTTCTTTATAATCGGCTTCGACTTCGAATGCTTCATACTGCGCGATGATGGATTGAGCAATCGGCACAAAACTGTAGTCTAACGTTAGGGATAATTTTGTGGTGATTTTTTTCTCAATAGTTTGAAGCTGCTTGAGTGCTTGTTGTACTCCGCCACCATAAGCTTTAACTAACCCCCCAGTGCCAAGACGAATCCCACCATAATAACGAGTGACGACGGCCGTTAACTCCCCGACACTCGATCCGACTAGCTGCGCCAATATCGGTTTGCCCGCCGTCCCTGATGGCTCACCATCATCACTAAAACCCCACAACATCGAATCTTCCGGTCGTCCGGCAACAAAGCCCCAGCAGTTATGTCTGGCGTCGCTATGTTTTGTCTTTATTTGCGCAACGAAGGCTTTGGCAGCATCTACACTCGGAGTATGGGCCAAATAGGTAATAAAGAGGCTTTTTTTGATTTCCTCTTCAAATTGGGTGGGCAACGCTGGAATTAAATAAGGTTGTTCGTTCATGTGAAATCATAGATCGAGCGGATGGCAAGAGTGTAACACGTGCACTTAAAAAAGCAGCGCTGATCTCCATTCGCACTCAATGTTAAACAGTTGTTTAAAAAATGTATTGAAATTAAACAATCCTCAGGTCAAACTAAACCGACTGGTCAAACCAGAACCATTAATACAACAAAAACTCTCACACACGATCTTAAGGTTGTATGTCACGGAGATAGACAATGATTTACCAAGCCAACACCCTACAGGTAAAGGAATTACAAGATGGTATTGCGGAGTTGCGTTTCTGCTCCAAGGAGTCAGTGAACAAACTTGACCTTGCCACTCTTGAATCGCTCAACCATGCACTTGATGCCCTAAAAGCCCACCAAGGACTGAAAGGCCTTATTCTTACTTCCGATAAAGAATCTTTTATTGTCGGGGCTGATATCACTGAGTTTTTAGGTCTCTTTGCTAAACCTGCGCAAGAACTCGACCAATGGCTGCAATTTGCCAATAGCATTTTCAACAAACTAGAAGATCTACCCGTTCCGACACTAGCCGCTTTAACAGGGTACGCGCTAGGCGGTGGATGTGAGTGTGTACTCGCTACCGATTTCCGTATTGGTGACGCGACCACCAGCATAGGATTACCGGAAACAAAGCTTGGTATTATGCCGGGGTTCGGTGGCTGTGTGCGTCTGCCTCGTGTAATTGGTGCCGACAATGCTATGGAAGTGATCACTCAAGGCAAAGCATGTCGTGCTGAAGAAGCCCTTAAAATTGGGCTGCTCGATGCGATTGTTGATAGCGACAAACTGCTTGAGTCAGCACTCAAAACCATCACATCGGCCATCAATGAAACCGTTGATTGGAAAATGCGTCGCCAGCAAAAAATGTCCGCGCTGACACTCAGCAAATTAGAAGCCATGATGAGCTTCACCATGGCCAAAGGCTTGGTTGCACAGCATGCCGGACCTCATTATCCAGCGCCAATAACCGCTGTTATTGCAATAGAAGAAGCCGCGCGCTGTAGCCGTGATGAAGCATTGGCCATTGAGCGTAAACACTTCGTTAAGCTCGCTCATTCTGAAGCGGCGAAATCCTTGGTCGGTTTATTCCTCAACGACCAATATATTAAAGCACTGGCAAAAAAAGCGGCTAAATCAGCCAATAAAGAAACCGGACGAGCGGCTGTACTTGGTGCGGGGATCATGGGCGGCGGCATTGCTTATCAATCGGCAGTAAAAGGCGTGCCTGTTTTGATGAAAGATATTGCTCAATCGTCCCTTAATTTAGGTATGACCGAGGCATCTAAGTTACTTAACAAGCAGCTAGAGCGCGGAAAAATTGATGGTTTTAAAATGGCCAGTGTGCTGGCATCGATTACGCCTAGCCTGCATTATGCGGGGATTGAGCAAGCGGATGTGATTGTTGAAGCTGTGGTTGAAAACCCGAAAATCAAAGCCGCGGTACTAAGTGAAGTCGAAGCCAATGTTGGTGAGGATGCGGTTATCACCTCGAACACCTCAACCATTCCAATCAACCTACTGGCCAAATCACTCAAACGTCCAGAAAACTTCTGTGGTATGCACTTTTTTAACCCAGTACATCGTATGCCATTGGTGGAAATTATTCGTGGTGAACACACTTCCGATGAAACCATCAATCGAGTTGTCGCTTACGCGGCCAAAATGGGTAAATCCCCCATCGTGGTCAATGACTGCCCTGGGTTCTTCGTAAACCGCGTACTTTTCCCTTACTTTGGTGGCTTTAGTTTATTACTGCGCGATGGCGCTGATTTCACTCAAATCGATAAAGTGATGGAACGTAAGTTTGGTTGGCCAATGGGCCCTGCTTATCTTCTAGATGTGGTCGGTATTGATACCGCTCACCATGCACAAGCAGTAATGGCACAAGGTTTCCCCGAACGTATGGGTAAACAGGGCCGCGATGCTATTGATGCACTGTTTGACGCCAATAAATATGGCCAGAAAAATGGCAGCGGTTTCTATCAATACACTTTAGATAAGAAAGGCAAACCGAAGAAAACTTTCTCTGAAGAGGTTCTCACTGTTCTTAACGTAGAATGTGGTGATAAACGTACTTTTGATGATCAAACCATCATTGAGCGCATGATGATTCCGATGATCAATGAAGTGGCACTCTGTTTAGAAGAGAAGATCATCGCTTCACCCCAAGAAGCGGATATGGCGTTGGTGTACGGCTTGGGGTTCCCTCCTTTTAGAGGCGGCGTATTCCGCTATCTCGATAGTCTTGGCTTACAAAACTACGTTGCAATGGCAAGCCAATACCAAGCATTGGGCGCGATGTATCATGTACCTCAACTGCTGCTTGATATGGCAGAAAAAGGCGAGACCTTCTACGGTACTCAACAAGCAAGTTCTATCTAAGGAGAGATGTCCAAATGACTTCACATAAGAGAAATGTCGTAATTGTTGATTGCCTACGCACCCCGATGGGTCGTTCAAAAGGTGGGGCATTTCGTCATACTCGTGCGGAAGATTTATCTGCACATCTGATGAAAGGCATTTTAGCCCGTAATCCACAAGTCAACCCAAAAGAGATCGAAGATATCTACTGGGGTTGTGTGCAACAAACCTTAGAACAAGGCTTTAACGTCGCGCGTAATGCGGCACTGTTGGCTGGCTTGCCGATTGAAATTGGTGCCGTCACCGTTAACCGTTTATGTGGTTCATCAATGCAAGCACTGCATGATGCCACCCGCGCCATTATGGTTGGTGATGCTGAAATCTGCCTTGTGGGCGGCGTTGAGCATATGGGACACGTACCGATGAACCATGGCGTTGATTTCCATCCTGGCATGTCAAAAACCGTTGCCAAAGCTGCGGGGATGATGGGGTTAACGGCTGAGATGTTAGGTAAAATGCACGGCATTAGCCGTGAGCAACAAGATGCCTTTGCCGCTCGTTCGCATCAACGCGCTTACGCAGCAACCGTTGAAGGCCGCTTCAAAAATGAAATCCTCCCCACTGAAGCTCATGCCGAAGATGGTACTCTGTTCACGCTCGATTTTGATGAAGTGATCCGCCCGGAAACCACTGTTGAGGGGCTAGCACAGTTGCGTCCTGTTTTTGACCCAGCCAATGGTACTGTAACGGCAGGCACCTCATCGGCTCTGTCCGATGGCGCATCGGCGATGTTGATCATGAGCGAAGAGAAAGCCAATGCGCTTGGCTTAAAGATTCGTGCGCGTGTGAAATCAATGGCCGTCGCTGGTTGCGATCCTTCAATTATGGGTTACGGGCCAGTTCCGGCGACCCATAAAGCGCTACAGCGTGCAGGCCTCACCATGCAAGATATGGATGTGATTGAGTTAAACGAAGCGTTTGCAGCTCAATCTCTACCTTGCGCGAAAGATCTTGGTTTGCTCGATGTAGTGGATGAGAAGGTTAACCTAAATGGAGGGGCGATCGCACTGGGTCATCCTCTCGGGTGTTCTGGCACGCGCATCTCAACCACATTGATTAACTTGATGGAAGCGAAAGACGCCAAATATGGTCTAGCAACGATGTGCATTGGTTTAGGCCAAGGCATTGCGACTATTTTTGAGCGCCCATAACTATTCTGTTTTTCTTCTCACTGAAGAGTCTTTTAAGAGCCAGCACTGCTGGCTCTTCTTATTAGGTTATTTAGCTTGAAGCCAATCACGATAAAGTTGATCGCTACTGCCCAGATAATTTACCATCCACTCGATCAATTTATGATTATCATCTTTGCGCCATACTAAACAGCATTGACTAAGCAGTTTATCAACGGTGAGAACCCGTTCAACCAACCCACCATCAACAATCAAAGGTTGTGCAATGTGTCTTGGCATGTAGCCCACACCGACTTCATTTTTTAAGCATTCAATCGCACTATACCAATTCGGTAAAAGTAAGCGCCGTTGCTGCGGGTAGTGATCCGTATGCCGCTTGGGTAATACACTTGACGTGTCATCCAAACAAATCGCCGGGAACTGACTGACAAAATCTTCGGTTAAATAGGGCTCTTGAGCACAAGGGTGACGAGGAGACATCACAAATGCCCAATCCAACACACCCATGTCACGCACTTCAAAATCACCACCGACAGGAATCGCAGAGGTTGCACCAATCACAATGTCAGCTCGACCTTGCGCAATAGCTTCCCATGAGCCATTAAACACTTCCATGTTGATTTGCAGCTCAGCAAACTCAAACGTGCGATAAAAATCTTCCACCAGCGGTTTCATTTTGTCGAGTTTGACCACGTTATCAAGCGTCAATTTTAGCGTTTTCTGCCAACCATGCGCCGCGCGTTTAGTTTGTGAACGAATCTCTTCCATCTGCCTAAGCAATTGGCGAGCCTCCACCATAAACAGCTCACCAGCGGGCGTCAGTTCCACCTTTCTAGGTAAACGGCGAAACAGCAGCACATCCAAATCTTGTTCGACTTGGCGAACGCCGTAGCTGATCGCTGACGGCACTTTATGCAAAACTTCCGCAGCGGCGGTAAAACTACCCAACCGTGCGACAGTATCAAGCATTTCTAATGAGGATTTAGAAAACATAAGCCTTCAATTTTTTTGATGAATAACCAACAAATTTAGCGTTTCATTTAATATTAAACGAAAAATAGAATAGATGAGTAGATAAATTAAGGTTGGCATAGATTAATGCTGGCCAAATATTGATTAATTTTTTTGAATGGTAATAAAAATGAAAGCATCAAAATTACAGTTGCTGTACTTAGCCGCGCTCTCTATGCTTGGCTTCATTGCCACAGACATGTACCTCCCGGCCTTTAAAGCGATGGAAATGGACTTTGCCACAGGGCCAGAGCAAATAGCCTTGTCTCTCACCGTTTTTCTGGTCGGTATGGCATTAGGTCAACTGGTGTGGGGCTTAGCTTCCGATAAATATGGTCACCGTAACACTTTAGCGGCTGGCCTAGTTCTCTTCACGTTGGCATCATTTGGTTTAGCTTTTAGCGAGCAGGTGTGGCAATTATTAGCGTTGCGCTTTGTGCAAGCTTTAGGGGTGTGTGCTCCCGCAGTGATCTGGCAAGCAATGGTAATTCAACGCTACCCAGCTAAAACAAGCCAGCAAATATTCGCCACCATCATGCCTTTGGTCGCGCTTTCACCCGCGCTTGCACCTCAATTAGGCGTCTTACTGGCCGATAACTTTGGTTGGCACAGTATTTTTGTGACATTGACATTGATGGGCGTTGCGCTTGTAGCCTGTACTTTTGCTCAAAAAAATGAACAATCACAACCCAAACAAACCTCAATTAAGCAAGATATCAAAGCTCTGCTCAGCACTAAAACCTACTTGGGTAATGTAATGATGTTTGCTTGCGCTTCTGCGGCCTTCTTTGCTTACTTGACTGGGATGCCAGAGATTATGGCACGCCTTGGTTATGCCGCTAAAGATATCGGTTTGAGTTTTATTCCTCAAACGATCGCTTTCATGGTTGGTGGCTACTTAGGTAAGGTGGGAGTGAATAAATTTGGTGACGAAAAAGTGCTCAAGCAGTTGATTGGCCTCTTCAGCGTTGCCACTTTATTAGTATTCATTGCCTCACAGTGGCAACTGACCTCAATTTGGCCAATTTTGGCACCGTTTTGCTTAATAGCAGTTGCCAACGGAGCGCTTTACCCTATCGTGGTGAACCGCGCACTATCGAGTGCCAAACAAAGCCCAGCCACTGCAGCGGGTTTACAAAATAGCTTACAAATCTGCGTTAGTAGTTTAGCCAGCGCATTGGTCGCAACGTTGGCCAGCCAAGCACAAATGGTGACGGGTATTGCAATTATGATTTGTATGGGCGGGCTATGGATTGGTTATATCGTCTCGAACCGCGAACTTTCTCAACACTTCACCGCACCAGATAATGCACGCGTAGTCAGCGATGAAGAGTAAGTCTTTTAATAAGAACTGATACAAAAAGCCGCTCATGATGAGCGGCTTTTTAATCGTTCATTTGTTAGCTACGCTTAACAGGACGCTTCCAACCATTGATTTTGCGCTCTTTCGCGCGAGTGATGACTAACTCACCTTCAGCAACGTTACTGCTTAGCGTAGTGCCAGCACCAATCGTTGCACCATTGGCGATCGTTACAGGAGCAATCAACTGGCTGTCTGAACCGACAAACACATCATCACCAATTGTGGTTTTGAATTTATTGACACCATCGTAATTACAAGTGATAACGCCAGCTCCGACATTAACACGCTGGCCAATTTCGGCATCACCAAGATAAGTTAAGTGATTGGCTTTCGAACCTTCACCCAAACGAGTATTTTTTACTTCCACGAAGTTACCCACGTGAGCATCATTACGCAGTTCAGCACCAGGACGTAAACGGGTAAAAGGCCCAACGGTACAGTTTTCTGCAACGGTTGCCCCTTCAATGACGCTGTATGGGCGGATCACTGTGTTGTCATCAATTTCGCAATCTTTAAGCACGCAACCCATGCCGATAATTACGTTATCACCCAAAGAGACATTTCCTTCGATGATGACGTTTGCATCAATCTCAACATCCATCCCACACTGTAATTCACCACGCAGATCAAAACGCGTAGGATCACGTAGCATCACACCTTGTTCTAATAGCTTTTTCGCTTGTGTTGCTTGATAAGCACGCTCTAAACGAGCCAGTTGAGCGCGATCATTTACTCCTTCCACTTCAATAGAGCTGGCAGGATGAACAGCCTCAACTGCGCGGCCTTCATTGTGCGCGGCAGCGATAACATCTGTCAGATAATATTCGCCTTGTGCGTTCTCATTACTTAAGCCTGACAACCAGCGCTTGAGATCGCGCCCCGTTGCCACCATCACGCCCGTATTGATCTCTTTAATTAACTTTTGCTCATCAGTGGCATCTTTTTGTTCAACAATTGCCACCACAGGGCCATGCTTACGCACGATACGGCCATAACCGGTTGGGTTATCCAGTACCACTGTCAGCAAGGCTATTCCATCATTAGGCTGTGCATCTAACAAGCTTTCCACGGTTTCTTCCGAGATCAATGGAACATCACCGTACAACACGAGGATCTTCTCATCGTCTTGGAAATGAGGCGAGGCTTGATCAACGGCATGGCCAGTTCCTAATTGATCCGCTTGCAGCACCCAGTTAACCGACTCTTCGGCAAGCGCTTGCTGCATTTGCTCACCACCATGACCATAAACCAAGTGGATATTTTGGGCACCTAAGCTATTGCACGTATCAATTACGTGTTTCACCATTGGCTTACCCGCCAGTGTGTGCAGCACTTTAGGCATATTAGAATACATTCGAGTACCTTTACCTGCTGCGAGGATCACTGCGCTAAATTTCATTGACAACCTATTGACGTTAAAAAAGTTAAGCCGCATTTTAGCGGTAATTAAAGAGATAGTTAATTTAACTAAATAATTTTCTGTTAAAAAATAAGCAAAAAGGCGACCTATAGGTCGCCTTTTTACATCACGTCTTAATTATAAAACACATTAACGACGTTTTTTGGTCAGCTCGATAACTCGTAACTGAGCCATGGCTTTAGCCAGTTCACTGGCCGCTTGTGCGAAGTTCATATCGCCATGCTGATTTGAAATATTCTCTTCAGCTTTGCGTTTGGCTTCTTCTGCCTTAGCTGCGTCTAGTTCTTCACCACGAATTGCCGTATCAGCCAGTACTGTAGCAGTACCCGGTTGCACTTCGACAATACCACCCGAAACATAAATAATTTCTTCGTGGCCGTGTAGCTTAACGATACGCACCATACCAGGCTTAATAGCGGTCAGCAGCGGTGTGTGACCATGGAAAATTCCCAGTTCACCTTCGCTACCGGTCACCTGAAACGTTTCGACTTGGCCAGAGAAGATTTTCTTCTCTGCACTGACGACGTCTAGGTGAAAGGTTATTGCTGCCATATCGCCTCCTAGTTAGCCTTATAGCTTCTTAGCATTCTCAATCGCATCGTCGATAGTACCGCAGTACATAAACGCTTGCTCTGGAATGTCATCGTATTCACCAGATAGAAGACCTTTGAAGCCACGTAGCGTCTCTTTTAGAGGTACGTAAACACCAGGGTCACCTGTAAATACTTCAGCTACGTGATAAGGCTGAGTTAGAAAACGTTCAATCTTACGTGCACGTGATACAACTTGCTTATCAGATTCAGACAACTCGTCCATACCCAAGATCGCAATGATGTCTTTCAGCTCTTTGTAGCGCTGAAGCGTCTGCTGAACGCCACGAGCGATGTCGTAGTGCTCTTGACCTACGACGAGTGGGTCTAGCTGACGAGACGTTGAATCGAGTGGGTCGATCGCTGGGTATAGGCCCATTGCTGCGATGTTACGGTTAAGTACAACCGTTGCATCCAAGTGCGCGAACGTTGTGGCTGGAGACGGGTCCGTCAAGTCATCTGCTGGTACATATACCGCCTGTACAGACGTGATAGAACCTTGCTTAGTTGACGTAATACGCTCCTGAAGCACACCCATTTCTTCTGCAAGAGTAGGTTGGTAACCTACCGCTGAAGGCATACGACCTAGCAGTGCTGATACTTCCGTACCGGCAAGCGTGTAACGGTAGATGTTATCGATGAACAGAAGTACGTCACGACCTTCGTCACGGAAACGTTCTGCCATTGTCAAACCCGTCAGTGCAACACGTAGACGGTTGCCTGGTGGCTCGTTCATCTGTCCGTAAACCATCGCTACTTTTGATTTTTCAGGCTCTTCGATGTTTACAACACCGGCTTCCTGCATCTCATAGTAGAAATCGTTACCTTCACGAGTACGTTCACCAACACCCGCAAATACTGAAAGACCTGAATGTTGCAGTGCGATGTTGTTGATAAGTTCCATCATGTTAACGGTCTTACCTACACCTGCACCACCAAATAGACCGATTTTACCACCCTTAGAGAATGGACAAACCAAATCGATTACTTTTACACCGGTTTCAAGAAGAGCAGTTTCGTTTGATTGCTCTTCATAGCTTGGAGCTGGACGGTGGATAGAGTAAAGCTCTTCCGCACCGATTTCACCACGCTCATCAATCGCATCACCAAGCACGTTCATGATACGACCTAAAGTCTTAATACCGACTGGTACTGAAATTGGAGCGCCAGTATTTTCAACTACCAAACCACGACGTAAACCATCAGAGCTACCCATTACGATTGCGCGAATCACGCCACCGCCAAGCTGCTGTTGAACTTCAAGAACGAGACGTTCTTTTGAATCCACAACATTCAGAGCATCGTAAACACTTGGTACTTCGCCCTGTGGGAACTCTACGTCGACTACCGCACCGATGATCTGTACGATCTTACCTGTAGCCATCGTTAATCCTCTAAACTGTTTGTTTTACCTAAGCTTAAACCGCTGCTGCACCAGAAACGATTTCCGATAGTTCTTGTGTAATCGCCGCCTGACGGGCTTTGTTATACACAAGCTGTAAATCATCAATCAAGTTGCTTGCGTTATCGGTAGCTGCTTTCATCGCAATCATTCGAGCAGCTTGCTCACAAGCAAGATTCTCAACCACACCCTGATAAACCTGAGACTCTACATAACGCAGCAATAGTGCATCGAGTAGAGGCTTTGGTTCAGGCTCATAGATGTAATCCCAAGAATGTTCGCGTTTCATCTCTTCGCTATTCGATCTAGGCAAAGGTAGTAATTGATCGATCGTTGGTTCTTGAACCATAGTATTCACAAATTTGTTGAACACTACGTATAGGCGATCCAACTCACCTGCATCATATTTCTTCAGCATAACACCAACGGAACCGATCAAATCTTCCAAGGTTGGGCTATCGCCCAAACCAGAGACTTGAGCAGCGACTTTAGCGCCACTGTTTCTAAAGAAAGCCGTTGCCTTTGAGCCCACAATTGCCAGCTCAACCTCAGCACCTTTCTCCGACCAATCTTTCATGTCATGTAGAGCTTTTTTGAACAAGTTCACGTTCAAACCACCACACAAACCACGGTCTGTTGAAATAATGATGTAACCAACACGTTTGGCTTCGCGCTCTTCTAGATAAGGATGACGATATTCTAGATTTGCACTCGCCACATGACCGATCACTTTACGCATTGTTTCAGCGTATGGACGAGAAGCTTCCATGCCGTCTTGCGAACGACGCATTTTTGAAGCTGCTACCATTTCCATCGCTTTCGTAATTTTCTGCGTGCTTTTAACACTACCGATTTTATTACGTATCTCTTTTGCGCCGGCCATCGTTTTACTCTCTTTTAAGGTAATCCGTTATTGGTCAGTGGTGACCCTAGGGTCACCCACCAATTACCAGGTCTGGGTTGCCTTGAAATCGTCAACCAGTTTCTTGAACTGAGCTTCGATTTCATCGTTATAAGCACCCGATTTGTCGATATCTTTTACAAGATCAACATATTGACCACGAGCATACGACAGTAGAGCAGATTCAAAATCAGCCAGTTTATTCAACGCAACATCATTTAAATAACCACGCTCTGCCGCAAAGATAACCAACGCTTGGTCAAACACAGACATCGGAGCATATTGTTTCTGCTTCATCAGCTCTGTTACTTTCTGACCATGGTTTAGCTGTCTCTTCGTCGCTTCATCAAGATCTGACGAGAACTGAGCAAATGCAGCAAGTTCACGGTACTGTGCAAGCGCGGTACGGATACCACCTGACAGTTTCTTGATGATTTTCGTCTGAGCGGCACCACCTACACGAGATACTGAAATACCAGGGTCAACGGCTGGGCGAACACCCGCGTTGAATAGTTCAGTTTGTAGGAAGATCTGACCATCGGTAATCGAGATTACGTTAGTCGGTACGAATGCTGAAACGTCACCCGCTTGTGTTTCAATGATAGGTAGAGCGGTTAAAGAACCGGTTTTACCTTTCACTTCACCCTTAGTGAAACGTTCTACATACTCTTCGCTAACACGAGCAGCACGCTCAAGTAGACGAGAGTGGAGATAGAAAACGTCACCTGGGAATGCTTCACGGCCTGGTGGGCGTTTGAGTAGTAGTGAGATCTGACGGTAAGCAACCGCTTGTTTAGATAAGTCATCATAAACAATCAGTGCATCTTCACCGCGATCGCGGAAGTATTCACCCATTGCACAACCTGCATATGGCGCAAGGTATTGCAATGCCGCGGATTCAGAAGCCGATGCAACAACCACAACTGTGTTTGCAAGCGCGCCGTGCTCTTCTAATTTGCGTACTACGTTAGCGATAGTTGAGGCTTTTTGGCCAATCGCAACATAGATAGAGTAAATACCTGAATCTTTTTGGTTAATAATTGCGTCGATCGCCATTGCTGTTTTACCAGTTTGACGGTCACCGATGATAAGTTCACGTTGGCCACGACCGATTGGGATCATAGAGTCAACTGACTTATAGCCGGTTTGTACTGGTTGATCGACTGATTTACGGTCGATTACACCAGGTGCAATCATTTCAACAGGTGAAGACAATTTCGCTTCGATAGGACCTTTACCATCGATAGGCTGACCGAGTGTATTCACTACGCGACCTAACAATTCAGGACCAACTGGCACTTCAAGAATACGACCAGAACCTGTTACTTTCATGCCTTCCTTAAGGTCAGCATATGGACCCATGACAACCGCACCAACCGAGTCACGCTCAAGGTTAAGTGCAAGTGCATAACGGCCACTCGGTAATTCAATCATTTCACCTTGCATCACGTCCGCTAGGCCGTGAATGCGAATGATACCATCGCTTACCGATACGATAGTACCTTCATTGCGAGCTTCACTAACAACGTCGAAAGATTCGATACGTTGTTTAATTAGATCGCTAATTTCCGTGGAATTAAGTTGCATGCTCCAATCCCCATCAAGACTGTAATGCATCGCTCAGGCGGTTTAAACGACCGCGGGCTGAGTTATCGATGACAAGGTCTCCGGCTCGAATTATAACCCCACCAAGTAGGGTCTCATCTATACTGCAATTCAGCTGAACTTTGCGTTCAAGACGCTGCTCAAGTTTGGTGCTGATATTGACAAGCTGTTCATCAGAAAGCTCAGTTGCTGAAATCACTTCAACATCCATCTGCTTCTCATGCTCTTGTTTCAGAGCAAAGAACTGTTCACTAACATCAGGAAGAGCCTTTAATCGGCCATTCTCAGCCATCACCTTTAACAGGTTCTGGCCATAAACATCAAACTGTTCGCCACAAATTGCGATGAAAATTTCCGCTAATTTCTCAGCCGAAACAGAGCCCGTTAGTAGCTCTTTCATTTGCTCGTTCTTTGCGACCTCGGCAGCAAAAGCTAACATCTGACCCCATTGGTCAAGTTGCTTTTTCTCTACCGCAAAATCGAATGCTGCTTTAGCATAGGGGCGTGCAATTGTAGTCAAATCAGACATAAAGCGCCCCCATCCTTAAAGTCTTGCAGTAATGTTGTCGAGAATATCTTTGTGCGCATCTTTATCGATAGAACGCTCAAGGATTTTCTCAGCACCAGCTACAGCCAGAGTTGCAACTTGTTTACGCAGCTCATCGCGGGCACGGTTACGTTCAGATTCAAGTTCAGCTTCCGCTTGAGCAAGGATTTTCTGGCGTTCTGCCTGAGCTTCCTCACGTGCTTCGTCTAAAATTTGAGCTTTACGTTTATTTGCCTGTTCGATGACCTCAGTTGCAGTGCGCTTCGCTTCTTTCATTTGTTCAGAAGCGTTGGCTTGTGCTAGATCCAAGTTTTTAGCAGCACGCTCAGCGGCTGAAAGACCGTCAGCAATTTTCTTCTGACGCTCTTCGATCGCATTCATGATTGGCGGCCATACATATTTCATGCAGAACCACACAAACAGTGCAAACGCGATTGCTTGACCTAGCAGAGTTGCGTTCATATTCACAACAGCTACCCCTCTATTTGTTCACCAACGAAAAGTATTAATCAACGACAAATCATCAATTTGTGTGATCGGTTGATTAACCTAGTTGACCAACAAATGGGTTCGCGAAAGTGAATAGAAGCGCAATTACGATACCGATCATAGGAACCGCATCAAGTAGACCCGCGATGATAAACATCTTAACTTGTAGCATAGGAGCCATTTCTGGTTGACGAGCAGCACCTTCAAGGAATTTACCGCCTAGAAGTGCGAAACCAATCGCTGTACCAAGAGAAGCAAGACCGACGATAATACCTACGGCGATTGCAGAAAAGCTCAGTAAAGTTTCCATTACTATCTCCAATTTATAGTTGTTGGCTTATGTGCCCAAATAAAAAGCTTTAAAAAATTAATGATCACTATCTTCGTGTGCCATTGATAGATAAACAATAGTCAGCATCATGAACACGAAAGATTGAATCAGAATTACCAGAATATGGAAAATCGCCCACGGTAGTGAACCCATCCATTGTAGCCACCATGGTAGCATCGCTGCGATAAGAATAAATACCACCTCACCTGCGAACATGTTACCGAATAGACGCATACCGAGTGAGAGAGGTTTCGCAAGTAACGATACCACTTCAATAAGTAGGTTAAACGGAATCATGGTCCAGTGATTGAATGGATGTAGAGCTAATTCTTTCGCAAAACCACCTAGGCCTTTCACTTTGATGCTGTAGTAAATCATCAGAGCAAATACGCCTAGAGCCATAGCCATGGTGATATTCACATCAGCTGACGGAACCACTTTTAGATAAGGGATACCAAGCCAATGTTGTGCTGGATACGGTAAGAAATCGATGGGCACTAAGTCCATGATGTTCATTAACAATACCCAACAAAAGATAGTCAGTGCCAGCGGTGCTATAAGTGGATTGCGTCCATGAAAGGTGTCTTTGACGTTTTGATCGACAAATTCTACCAATATTTCAACAAAACACTGCAGCTTACCGGGTACACCCGCTGTTGCTTTCTTTGCTACAGAGCGAAATATCCATAGGAATATTAAGCCAGTAAACAAGGAAAAAAACAGGCTATCGATATGTACGTTCCAGAAACTCGTCTCACTAATTGACAGCCCCAAATCGTAATGCTCAGAAATCTTCGCAAGAGAGAGGTTCGTCAAGTGGTGTTCAATGTATCCGGACGATGTTAGCGCTTCACCTGGCGCAGCCATAACTCATCCTATTTTTTGTTGTTAATGAATAGCACTGGCGCACAGATATTAATACCTAGAGCCAGCAAATAGGTTAGTTTGAGGGGAACGAGTTCCACCTGCATATACATGTAGGCAACACAGAACAGTGCAACTGTGATGAGGATCTTGAGTACTTCGCCAGTGTAGAAAGAGGCCGCGACTTGCTTCGCAGCACGAGCTCCACTAAACATAAAAGCACACAGCGCAAAAACCGCATTGGCAATGACAAAGATGCCACCCCCAATCAGCGCAGAAAAGCCCCATTCAGCATTTACAGCTACCGCCATCCCTGCCGCCACAAAAATAACCGCGCCAGACTGGATCATTAACAATCGCTTAGCAAGCTCTCGTCCTGGTCTAGCCAACGCAGCTACCATGTATTCGTACCTCTAGTAATATCCTCAGCTCATCTACAACATAGGGCTGGGAAATTGGCGAAAATTATACGGTGAGTCGAACTGATTGCAATTGAAAGACAGCAAAAAGTTACAATTTTGTTTACAAACCGACAACTTTCAAATAAAAAAACGTTTTTTGCATAATTGACTTAAATCAATTATCTCATTTAGCTTTCTAGCTTGGCAATTAGTTGCTCTAATTTGTGAGGCTCATCAAGACTAATCGTCATTTTGGCTTTGCCACCTTTTGAACGAATGATCGACACTTTAGCCCCTAACATTTCACTCAATCTTTGTGACATTTGTTGTGCATCTAAGTCTTCCGATGCCGATCCGTCCTCAGAAGGCTGTGTTAGACACTTTTTCACTAATTGCTCAGTTTGTCTCACGGTCAGCTGTTTTGCGGCCACACGTTGTGCAATTTCAATTTGTTGATCGCCTTCGAGCATCAATAATGCTCGTGCATGGCCCATTTCAAGCTGCTTGGTTTCCACTAAACGCTTCACGCCATCCGCCAATTGATTTAAGCGTAATAAGTTACTCACGGTAGTGCGTGATTTACCAATCACATCAGCCACCTGTTGGTGAGTGAGCTTAAATTCGTCTTGCAACCGCTCTAAAGCTTGTGCTTCTTCAATCGCATTCAAATCTTCGCGTTGAATATTTTCTATCAGTGCCATCGCAATCGCAGCGCGATCTTGGACATTTTTGATCAAACAGGGCACTTGCTTTAAACCTGCTTGTTTTGCAGCGCGCCAACGGCGTTCACCTGCAATAATTTCATAGCCGCCAAGTTCTAAACGTCTTACCACGATCGGCTGGATAATACCTTGCGATTGGATAGACGCAGATAGCTCTTCCAACGCTTCTGCCGACATATCTTTACGTGGTTGATACATGCCAGGTTTCAAATTTGATACCGCGATATCCATTAATTCGCCATCAGAAGAGAGTGCTTGGCTATGTGAGGCGGCTTGCTCCTTTTCACGAGCAAGAGAACTGGTTGCGAGCAATGCATCCAATCCTTTTCCTAAACCACGTTTAGTCATGTAGACGAATTCCTTTAGTTGAGATTATGCGGGTATTTCTTCTCGACGAAGCATTTCGCCAGCTAAGGCGAGATATGCTTTTGCCCCAGCTGAATACTTGTCGTAGTACATTGCTGGCTTACCATAACTTGGCGCTTCAGCAAGACGGACATTACGAGGAATAACGGTGCGATAGACTTTGTTTCCAAAGTGCTTTTTCAGTTGATCGGATACTTCATTGGCTAGGCGATTACGCGGATCGTACATCGTTCGAAGTAACCCTTCGATTTTCAGGTTTTCGTTGACTACCGCGGCTAACTTGCTGATGGTATCCATTAACGCCGTTAAACCTTCTAATGCAAAATACTCACATTGCATTGGCACTAACACAGAATCCGCTGCGGCCATGGCGTTGATTGTAAGAAGATTTAAAGAAGGAGGACAATCAATAAAGATGAAATCATAGTTATCACGAACTGGCGCGAGGGCATTTTTCAAACGCACTTCGCGAGCAAAGACTTCCATTAATTTGATTTCAGCGGCTGTCACGTCTCCGTTCGCCGCAATCAAATCGTAGTGTCCCGTTGTTTTGCGACACACGACTTCATCAAAAGGGGTGTCTTCGACCAACAATTCGTACGCGGTTGCATCTACTTGATACTTATCAACACCACTGGCCATCGTTGCATTGCCTTGTGGGTCGAGATCGATCACTAAAACTTTACGCTTAGTCGCCGCCATAGAGGCCGCTAAGTTAATGCACGTTGTTGTTTTTCCTACGCCACCTTTCTGGTTGGCGATTGCTACGATTTTGCCCACGGTATGCCTCGCTGTTATCCCTTGCGAGATAAGATTACAAGATGACGGTCACCTTCCAACTCAGGAACTTTCAAAGCTTTGACATCAGTCACAGAACACCACTCAGGTAGTGTGGCTATTTCCTCATCTGGCCGTTGTCCTTTCAGGGCTAAAAATCGGCCCGATGTTTCTTTTGGTAAATGGTGACACCATTCCACCATATCGAGCATTGAAGCAAACGCACGGCTCAGTACGCCATCAAATTTTACTTCAGGCTGAAACTCTTCGACTCGACTTTGAATCGTGGTCACATTTTTAATACCAAGCTCATGCAGAACTTGTTTAATAAAACGAATGCGCTTACCCAAACTATCGAGTAAGTAAAAGGTTTTATCAGGATTCATGATAGCGAGAGGTATACCAGGTAAACCAGGCCCAGTACCAACGTCGATAAAACGCTCACCCTGTAAGTGAGGACTTACCACTATACTATCTAAAATATGTTTCACCAACATATCCATAGGATCGCGCACTGAGGTGAGATTGTAGGCTTTGTTCCATTTATTCAGCAGTTCCACGTAACCGACTAATTGGCTACGTTGCTGCTCATTGACCTCGAGATCGGTTTGACCAATTAAATCATCGAGACGCGTTCTTAACTCGCTCATGCGGCGTCTTCCCCTTTCTTCAATACACCTTGCTTTTTCAAATAAACCAATAAGATAGAAATAGCAGCTGGTGTAATACCGGAAATACGAGAGGCAATACCAACCGTTTCAGGCTTGGCATTGTTAAGCTTAAGGATCACTTCGTTGGACAAGCCTTTGACCTGTTTATAGTCAAGATCCAGCGGCAATTTAGTGTGCTCATGGCGCAATGATTTGTCGATCTCATCTTGCTGACGCTGAATATAACCATCGTATTTGATTTGAATTTCAACTTGCTCAGCCGCTTCACTATCGTTCAATGCTGGTGCAAATGACTCAAGCGACGTGAGCTGTTGATAGGTGATTTCTGGTCGACGTAGTAGATCTTCACCACTCGCTTCACGAGACATGGGTGTTTTGAGCAACGCATTCAGTGCATCAACACCCACGGAGTTCGGGTTCATCCACGTTTGTTTCAAACGTTGACGTTCGATTTCCATGTTTTCCATTTTTTGATTAAAACGCGCCCAGCGCGCATCATCGACTAAACCTAACTCTCTGGCTTTTTCGGTTAAACGCAAATCGGCGTTATCTTCGCGTAGCAGTAAGCGATATTCAGCGCGAGAGGTAAACATGCGATAAGGTTCTTTGGTACCCATAGTGGAAAGATCATCGATCAACACGCCCATGTAAGCTTGATCACGGCGTGGACTCCAGCCTTCTTTTTCTTGGCTAAATAAGCTTGCATTCAAACCAGCCATTAACCCTTGCGCTGCCGCTTCTTCGTATCCGGTGGTGCCGTTGATTTGACCAGCAAAGAACAAACCACTGATGAATTTGGTTTCGTAGGTTTGTTTTAAATCTTGTGGATTGAAAAAATCGTACTCGATGGCGTAACCCGGACGAACAATATGTGCGTTTTCAAACCCTTTCATTGAGCGAACGATCTGCACTTGTACATCAAACGGTAAGCTGGTGGAAATACCGTTAGGGTAGAGTTCTGTCGTGCTCAAACCTTCAGGCTCGATAAAAATTTGATGGCTATTTTTGTCGGCAAAACGCATGACTTTGTCTTCGATCGATGGGCAGTAGCGTGGGCCGATACCTTCGATGACTCCTGCGTACATCGGACTACGATCAAGATTGGCACGGATCACATCATGCGTTTTATCGTTGGTATGCGTGATGTAGCATGGTATTTGACGTGGATGCTGTTCACGTTGTCCCATGAAGGAAAAAACAGGCGTTGGGTTATCACCGTGTTGTGTTTCTAACACTGAGAAGTCCACGCTGCGCGCATCGATCCTTGGTGGCGTACCGGTTTTTAAACGATCTACTCGAAACGGCAGTTCACGTAAACGTTGCGCTAATGCGATCGATGGAGGATCTCCTGCGCGGCCTCCTGAGAAGTTTTCAAGACCAATGTGGATCTTTCCACCAAGGAAGGTGCCTACCGTCAATACCACCGCTTTGGCGTGGAATTTGAGGCCCATTTGAGTCACAACGCCCATTACACGATCATTTTCAACGATAAGATCATCGACCGCTTGTTGGAACAAAGTTAAGTTTGGCGTGTTTTCAAGCACATCACGCACATACGATTTGTAAAGCGCACGATCTGCTTGGGCTCGAGTCGCTCGAACCGCTGGCCCTTTTGAGGCATTGAGTGTTCTAAATTGAATACCTGCATGATCAATCGCTTGTGCCATTAGACCGCCCATGGCATCGACTTCTTTAACCAGATGTCCTTTACCAATTCCGCCGATCGCAGGATTGCACGACATCTGTCCTAGAGTCTCAATGTTATGGGTAAGCAATAGCGTACTTTGACCAGTACGAGCTGCAGCGAGAGCGGCTTCCGTTCCAGCATGGCCACCACCGACCACAATGACGTCAAATTTTTCGTGATAAAGCATGAACCGACCTCAGGTATTCAATGAAGCATGGACTGACAAAAGAGGCGTATTCTACCTGCTTTCCACTGGCTAGAAAATCGCTTTTCTGCTTTTTTAATCTGAGCTTGGTAAGTTAATAATATATAAGATCTATATAGAGATCTTTTATTAGATCTATTATTAGGATCGAGCATATCTGTGGATAACCGATAAATGATCAACAAGATCATGGTTTTTAAGAGGATCACAAGCTGTGATCCTGACATGATCTAATCGTGTATTAGCTGGGATCAAAAAGGCTAGTTATACACAGGGTCGTGAAATGCATAAGTTATTAATTGGATAACTATAGGTTAATCACCGAATAACAGCATAGTTATACACATTAAAATATTTAAAATGGACTTAACTTTTCTATGGCGAGTATTGAGACAGTTATACACAGAGCTTAAGAGTACAAAAAAAGCGGCTCACAGGCCGCTTGGTGACTTTATGCTATTCGCTAGAATTGTTCGATGTGCTGTTTGAGCCATACTTCAGCGGCATCTTCAGGAACGGAATATTCTAATATATCTATGGTGAAACAGTCGCTAATTGGCGTTGCACCTATATCCTCAAGCAGTTGATATGTATGCTTACCTGCTGCGCAAAACGTGTCATAGCTTGAATCGCCAAGTGCTACCACGGCATATTTTAACTCGCTCGTGTTCGGTGGTGTTGATTGCAAAGAAGCGATAAAAGGTTGGATATTGTCTGGGTAGTCACCCGCTCCATGCGTGGAGGTGACAATGAGCCAAGTCCCTTGTGAGGGTATATCACTTAAGTTGGGTTGGTTGTGGATAGTCGTAGTATAACCTTGCTCTTGCAGTAGATCGTTGAGATGATCGGCGACATATTCAGCGCCTCCTAAGGTGCTGCCAGTGATGATATGGATCATGAGATATTCCTATAATTAAGAGTGAACAAGCTTCTCACTGCGATCATTTGCCGATACAGAACGACGAAAAGATGCGCCCTAACAAGTCATCGGAGCTAAATTCGCCCGTTATCTCGTTTAGATGTTGCTGCGATAAACGCAGTTCTTCCGCTAAGATTTCACCAGCCATGTAGCCTTCGAGCTGCTGCTGACCAATCATGAGG
This sequence comes from Vibrio sp. 3-2(1), assembly GCF_963887575.1. NCBI lineage: Bacteria > Pseudomonadati > Pseudomonadota > Gammaproteobacteria > Vibrionales > Vibrionaceae > Vibrio > Vibrio sp. 3-2(1). Next base: position 23,078 of record NZ_CAWPGB010000001.1, read on the forward strand.
TGCTGTGCGGCGCGCTCTAGCGCGTCCAAATGGCGTCGTCTGGCCATAAAGCCGCCTTCATTGCCCCCAGCAAAGCCCATGCACTCTTTGAGATGAGTACGCAGAGCATCAACGCCCTCTCCAGTTTTTGCCGACAGGCGGATTAATGTTGGAGAATTAACATGACAGATACCGAGCGATTCTTTGGTTTGATCGACTTTGTTGCGGATCACCGTCATGCCGATGTTTTCAGGCAATCGATCGACAAAATCTGGCCAGATTTCTTTCGGATCGGTGGCATCGGTGGTGGTGCCGTCAACCATAAAGAGCACACGATCTGCTTTTGCTATTTCATCCCAAGCACGCTCAATACCTATTCTTTCGACTTCGTCATTGGCATCACGTAAGCCAGCGGTATCGATGATATGCAGTGGCATGCCATCGATGTGGATGTGCTCTCTCAGTACGTCACGTGTGGTTCCTGCTATGTCTGTAACGATGGCTGAATCTTTGCCTGAAAGCGCATTCAATAGACTCGATTTGCCCGCGTTAGGACGCCCTGCTATCACCACTTTCATCCCTTCGCGTAAAATGGCCCCTTGATTGGCCTCTTTGCGCACGGCGTCTAAGTTGTCGATGATATTTTGCAGATCTGCGGCAACTTTACCATCGGCAAGAAAATCGATCTCCTCTTCAGGAAAATCAATCGCTGCTTCAACGTAAATTCGCAGGTGGATTAGGGAATCGACCAAGGTGTGAATGCGTTTGGAAAATTGACCTTGCAATGAATGCAGAGCGGATTTGGCCGCTTCTTCAGAGCTGGCATCAATCAAATCGGCAATCGCTTCCGCTTGGGTTAAATCCATTTTGTCGTTTAAAAACGCACGCTCAGAAAATTCACCCGGGCGCGCTGCGCGCAAGCCACTGATAGCCAAAATGCGTTTGATCAGCATATCCATGACGACCGGGCCACCGTGTCCTTGTAGTTCGAGCACATCTTCGCCGGTAAAGGAGTGAGGGTTAGGAAAATAGATCGCGATGCCTTGGTCAAGTTCGGTGCCATTTTGATGCTTAAAAGGCAAGTATTCCGCATAACGAGGTTTCAGTGTTTTCCCGGTTACTTCAAGCGCGACTTGAGCGGCTTTCGGGCCTGAGACGCGAATAATCCCCACGCCACCTCGGCCTGGAGCGGTTGCTTGAGCAACAATGGTGTCTGTAGACATAAGGGTACCTAACATAGGGGTGTATGAGCGCAATTGTAATCAGCCAAAAACAAAAAGGCGACCAAAAGGTCGCCTTTGTTTCACTTGTCAGTGTGACTTCTTGCTGAAGTGGCTACTTAGAGTGTAAGCCTTTTTTCTCCAGCGCTTTGTAAATCAAGGTTTGCTGGATCAAGGTAACGATGTTCGATACCAACCAGTAAATCACTAAACCTGATGGGAAGAACAAGAAGAAGAACGTAAACATAACCGGCATAAAGGTCATGATCTTCTGTTGCATCGGATCAGTGACTGTCGTCGGGCTCATTTTCTGGATCATAAACATACTCACACCCATCAGCAGTGGCAAGATGTAGTATGGGTCTTGTGCTGAAAGGTCATGAATCCAACCAAAGAAAGGTGAATGACGCAGTTCAACCGATTCCATTAATGACCAGTAAAGCGCAATGAAGATAGGCATTTGCAGGAAGATAGGTAAACAACCACCGAGTGGGTTTACTTTCTCTTTCTTATACAGCTCCATCATTTCTTGGCTCATGCGTTGGCGGTCATCGCCGATGCGCTCACGCATTGCTTGCAGCTTCGGTTGCAGCATGCGCATTTTTGCCATAGAGGTGTATTGTGCTTTGGTCAGTGGGTACATAGCACCGCGAACAATGAAGGTTAAGCAGATGATTGCTACACCCCAGTTGCTAACGAAGCTTTGAATGAATGAAAGCAACATGTGTAGTGGTTTTGCAATAAACCATAACCAGCCGTAGTCGACAACTAGATCAAGATTTGGCGCAACTGCAGCCATCTCATCTTGTAGTTTTGGACCGACCCAAAGTGTGGCTAAGAATGTCGCTTTTTCACCGTTGGCGATGGTTTTATTTGGCATGCGAACACCAATATCACCTAAGTTGCCAATCACGCGAGTGTATAAGTTTGACCCTGCTGCATCACGTGGGATCCACGCGCTGGCAAAGTAGTGTTGGATCATCGCCGCCCAACCTTCACCGTTAACTAAAGGCAGTGACAAGTTACGATCTTGCATATCATCGAAACTGTATTTCTTATAACGTGTATCTTGTGTTGAGTAAGCACCGCCACGGTAAGTTGGCATAGCCAAGCTGCCACCAGCGTCCAATAAATTTTGGCGTAGGTGTGCATACATACCCAGTGTCGCGTTATTACCAGATTGGTTGACTACATCAAATTCAACATCCAAGGCGTAGCTGCCACGTTTAAGGATGAAGGTTTTGGTGTATTCAAGGCCATTGGCTTGATAAGTCATGGGAATGCGCAGTTCGTCTTGACCATCCGCTAGAGCAAAGGTGTCTGCGCTAACAGTATAGTTTGGACGATTGTTGCTGCTTAAATCGATCCCTTGCGGTCCCACTAAACCACTTTGCGCGATAAACTGGTGACCAGGAATGTCTTTAAGTAGCACAAATGGGTCTTCTGAATTGAGTTCAGCATCGTACTTATTCAGCTCGGCCTTCACTACATCACCACCTACCGTGTCAATTGACAGAGTCAGTACATCAGTCTTGACGGTGATGGTTTTTGCAGACGCATTGGTTACTGCTGGTGCTGGGTCTAACTCATCAGCCATAGATGGTGCAGTTAAAGTGCTGCTATTTTGTGCCTGCTCAACCGCTTGAGGTGCTGGGTTCTTTGCTACTTGCCATTGCTGGAAAAGTAAAAAAGAAACGAGTGCCAAGGCGATTAACAGGATATTACGTTGAGAATCCATCGTTAATTATCTCTGTCTTGTTTTTGGACTGGTGGCGGAACGGGGTCAAAACCCCCTTCGTTCAAAGGGTGGCATTTTAATAGACGTTTGCCTGATAACCAACACCCTTTTACAAAACCGTGAGCTTTCAACGCTTCTATCGCATAGTTTGAACAGGTTGGAGTAAAACGACAGCGTGGTCCAAGCAGAGGACTGATGATTCCTTGGTAAAAACGGACGAATCCGATTGCTAACCACGCGAAGGGCGAGACAGGCGATGCCATAATTTTTCAAATAGTTTGAACATTTCTTCATTGCTTAAATCTTGCGCGCTCTTTTTCGCAATCACAACAAAATCTTTGTTAGGAAGTTGATGCTGTTTATTACGGAAGCTTTCGCGAGCGAGGCGTTTGAAGCGATTACGGCCAACAGCAGTTTTGATCTGTTTTTTGGGGACGGCCAACCCTAACCTTGGGTGGGTAAGAGCGTTTTCGCGAGCAATGATAGTGAAATGGGGGGAGCCTGCGCTGTGCGCTTGCTGGAAGACTTTTTTATAATGTTCGGGAGTTAACAAACGTAACTCCCGATTGAACGCGTACGTATTCAAAATAATCGCGAATTATTTTGACAGGCGCGCGCGGCCTTTAGCACGACGTGCATTAATAACCTTACGGCCATTCTTAGTTGCCATGCGTGCACGGAAACCGTGAGTACGCTTGCGCTTTAGAACGGTAGGTTGAAAAGTGCGTTTAGACATGTGTAATTACCTTACTGATCAGTAGTTTTTAGGTTCAAATAAACCCGGCGTGGGCATATTTTCGCTTCTTTAATAGAAAGAAAGGAATCCGACGCCTCTCAACAAAGAGGCGGAATTGTAATCACTGTCACAATAAGTGTCAACGATTGGGTTCACTAAAATTCCGGTCGGGGGATTATACGCAGTCTCCTTTAAATCACAAGGATCCTTCGTCGATCCCCACCTGATTTAAAAATTTCTTGAGCTTAGGATCCTGTGGATTACCAAAGATATCCTGTGGAGAGCCTTGCTCTACAATTTGCCCATCGGCCATGAAGATCACGCGATCGGCTACCTCCTTTGCAAACTGCATCTCATGGGTAACCACCAGCATTGTTTGGTGATGAGTGGCTAATTTCTTCATTAAAGCAAGCACTTCGCCAACCCATTCAGGATCGAGTGCTGACGTAGGTTCATCAAATAGCAGCAATTCTGGTTGTAGCGCCATCGCACGGCCGATCCCAACGCGCTGCTGCTGGCCACCAGAAAGCGCTGCGGGATAACTATCTCCTTTATCCCCAAGACCGATGTCATCCAAAATCTGCTGCGCACGGGTCAGGGCGAGATCTTTTTTCCAACCGTGCACCGTAATGAGCCCTTCGGCGACATTTTGCCTCGCCGTCATATGAGCAAACAGCGCGTAGTTTTGAAAAACAAAGCCTGTTTTTCTGCGCAGTGCTAATACATCTGCTTTGGTCTGTTGCTGGGTGTCGACGGTGACATCATCAATAGTAATGGAGCCTTGGTCTGCGCGTTCTAGGAAGTTGACGCAGCGCAGTAAGGTCGATTTACCTGTACCGCTTGAGCCAATAATGACGATGATTTCACCTTTTTCTATTGCTAAGCTGATTCCTTTGAGCACTTCAGTATCGCCAAAGCGCTTATGAATATTATCGAGTTTAATCATCGTACATACGCCTTATTGAGTCTCTCTTCAGCCCAAATTTGTACCCGAGTCAGTACCACCACTACGGCCCAGTAAATTAACGCAACGGCGAGGAAAGCTTCAAAGAAGCGAAAGCTTGACGAAGCTTCCATCTGCGCTCTGGCCATGATCTCAGCGACTCCTAATGTAAAAGCTAATGAGGTCGATTTGATCATATCAATGAAGTAATTCATTAATGATGGCAACGCGATACGAGTGGCTTGCGGCAAAATAATGCGGCGCATTGCTTGGCTTGTGGTCATACCCACAGACAAACTCGCTTCCATTTGGCTGCGATCAATACCCAAAATGGCGGCGCGAATACTTTCTGCCATATAAGCGGCGAAGTGAAGAGTTAGCCCGATCACCGCGGCGCTAAACGCATTTAAACCGACCATCCACGGTAACACTTGTGGCAGACCATAGTAGAGTAGAAATAGTTGTACTAGCAGGGGAGTACCGCGGAAAAAGCTGATATACAGCTGGCTTAGCGGATCCAAAATGGGCACTTTGAACACACGAATATTGGCTAAAATGACCGACAGGATCAAAGCAAACACTAAGCCCCAAGTCGCCATCTCCATGGTGGTGCCTAAATACCTGAGCAGTATTGGCATCAGCTCAAGCATATAGTGAAAATCAAATCCCATCGGCTTACCTTTTTAAAACAAAAAAGGTGGAATGTGTGGTTCCACCTCAATCCTATCTTTTGATAATAGGGGAATTTACTTATTGGTGATATCGGCAGCAAACCATTTTTCAGAAATCGCACTCAGTGTGCCATCAGCGCGCATCGAAGCTAACGCTTGATTCACTTCAGCTTGCAGTTTTTGGCCTTGCTCGTTGTTAACAAACGGCCAAGCGTTTTCAATGGTTTCAAAAGGGTGACCAGCCAATTGCAACGGTAAGCCCGTTGTTTTAATCAATTCCAGAGCCGAAAGGCGATCCATCACAAACGCATCAGCACGGCCAAGAGCAACGTCATGTTCAATGCCAGTATCGTAAGTTTTGATGATGATTTTATTGTCTTTGTCAAAGCTGCGCAGTAGCTGCTCGAAGTTTGAGCCTAAATTGACCGCGACCGTTTTGCCGGCAAGATCGTCAATCCCTTTAATGCTGTCATTACCTTTGCGAACGGTAATTTGTGCACCGTCGATGACATACGGGTCAGCAAATAAGTATTTCGCTTTACGTGCTTCTGTGACGGTGATTTGGTTTGAAATGGTATCAATTCGGCCAGTTTCAAGCAGGCCAAAGAGACCGGAGAAATTAGCCGTAACATATTTTACATCGTAATCATTGCGTTTACCTATCTCATCCCAAACATCCACTTCAAAGCCTTGCAGCTTGTCTTGTTTGACAAAAGTGAATGGAAAATAGCGCCCTGACATGCCGACTTTTATTTCCGTTGCCGCGTGTACGCTTGCAGCGGATAGTGCAATTGCAGTAATGGCGACTTTAACCCAGTTTTTCATCTTGAAACTCCTTATATTTATAGAGAGGGATGTTACTGGTAAAGCACTCAATAGAATAAATAACCAGTAGTTATTAACCATAACCGAACATAGTGACACAATTGGGGATAAGTATAGAGGATCCTTGTATATGTGGATCATCGTGTGGGTAAAGTGGTGCTAATTGTGAAGATCGACAAAAATCAAGCGCAAATTGTGTGAATAACTTCGATCTTATTCACTGGATCACGGATCAATCGCTGGCGATCTTGGTTATCAACAGGTAAAATCGCCAGTCTTTTCGATCATTTACTTAGGGTGAGGGCAACCGTGTCATCTTCGCTTTGGTTGCAATGTTTGCAACAGCTTCAAGAAGAGTTACCAGCAGCGGAATTCAGCATGTGGGTACGTCCGTTACAAGCGGAGCTCAATGACAATACTCTCACTTTATTCGCCCCAAACCGATTTGTGCTTGATTGGGTGCGCGATAAATACATCAACAGCATCAACCGACTACTGCAAGAGCATTGTGGCCACGATACCCCGAACCTGCGTTTTGAAGTGGGTAGTCGCCGGGTCAGCGCGCCTAAAGCTGCTCCCGTTCGTACTCAAGCGGATGTCGCGGCTGAATCTTCAGCTCCTGCACAGTTACAAGCGCGTAAACCAGTACATCGTACGTGGGAAAACGACACGGTTGTGGCAGACATCAATCACAGATCAAACGTTAACCCTAAACATAAGTTCAATAACTTCGTTGAAGGTAAATCGAACCAACTTGGTTTGGCTGCAGCGCGTCAAGTTTCCGATAACCCCGGCGCGGCCTATAACCCACTCTTCTTATACGGTGGTACAGGGCTAGGTAAAACACACTTATTGCACGCCGTTGGTAATGCGATTGTTGATAACAACCCGAATGCGAAAGTGATTTACATGCACTCAGAGCGTTTCGTGCAAGATATGGTGAAAGCGCTGCAAAATAATGCGATTGAAGAGTTCAAACGTTATTACCGCAGTGTCGATGCACTCTTGATCGATGATATTCAATTCTTTGCCAATAAAGAGCGTTCGCAAGAAGAGTTCTTTCATACCTTTAACGCATTGCTTGAAGGTAACCAACAAATCATTTTGACTTCCGACCGCTACCCTAAAGAGATCAATGGGGTGGAAGATCGCCTGAAATCTCGTTTTGGTTGGGGTTTGACGGTCGCGATTGAGCCACCAGAGCTTGAAACGCGTGTCGCGATTTTAATGAAGAAGGCAGAAGATCACCAAATTCATCTTGCCGATGAAGTTGCCTTTTTTATTGCCAAACGCTTACGTTCCAACGTGCGTGAATTGGAAGGCGCACTAAACCGTGTTATCGCCAACGCTAACTTTACTGGCCGTCCGATCACCATCGATTTTGTGCGTGAAGCGCTGCGTGACTTATTAGCTTTGCAAGAAAAATTGGTCACCATTGATAACATTCAAAAGACCGTGGCGGAATACTACAAAATTAAAGTGGCGGATTTGCTTTCTAAACGTCGCTCTCGCTCGGTTGCTCGTCCACGCCAGTTGGCGATGGCACTAGCTAAAGAGCTGACTAACCACAGCTTGCCTGAAATTGGTGATGCGTTTGGTGGCCGAGATCATACGACAGTGCTGCACGCTTGCCGTAAAATCCAGCAGCTACGTGAAGAGAGCCACGACATCAAAGAAGACTATTCGAATTTAATTCGTACCCTGTCTTCTTGATGCACAACCTTCTTATATCAGCTATTTTAACCCTCACATTTGGGGTTGCCCGATAACATCGTAAGAGCTAACTATGAAATTTACTATTGAACGTAGCCACTTCATTAAGCCACTTCAGCAAGTATCTGGAACATTAGGCGGACGTGCGACTTTGCCAATTCTTGGTAATTTGTTGCTCAAAGTGGAAGAGAACGTGCTGTCGATGACGGCGACCGATCTCGAAGTCGAACTGATTAGCCGCGTGACTCTTGAAGGTGAGTGCGAAGCAGGAAGCATCACTGTCCCTGCGCGTAAATTTTTAGATATTTGTCGCGGCTTGCCCGATAGCGCCGTGATCACTGTGGTATTGGAAGGCGATCGCATTCAGATGCGTTCTGGCCGTAGCCGTTTCTCTCTGGCAACCTTACCTGCCAGTGACTTTCCTAATATTGAAGATTGGCAAAGTGAAGTGGAAGTGTCGCTCACTCAGGCAGAACTGCGCAGTTTAATTGAGAAAACCCAGTTTTCGATGGCTAACCAAGATGTGCGTTATTACCTGAACGGTATGCTATTTGAAATCGACGGTTCAACCTTGCGCTCTGTGGCAACCGATGGACACCGTATGGCGGTTTCGCAAACAGCACTCAGCGCGGATTTTGCCAATAAACAGATCATCGTGCCGCGTAAAGGGGTACAGGAACTGGTCAAGTTACTTGATGCGCCAGAACAGCCGGTTGTGCTGCAAATTGGTAGCTCAAATTTGCGCGCCCAAGTGAATAATTTCATCTTCACTTCTAAGCTGGTTGATGGCCGCTTCCCTGATTATCGCCGCGTTATGCCGCAGCAAACGACCAAAACCTTAGAAACGGGCTGTGATGAGTTACGTCAGGCATTTTCTCGTGCCGCGATTCTCTCAAATGAAAAGTTTCGCGGGGTACGGGTTAATCTTGCGGATAATGAAATGCGCATTACCGCCAACAACCCAGAGCAAGAAGAAGCGGAAGAGTTGTTGGATGTCACCTTTGAAGGCGACGCTATCGAAATCGGTTTTAACGTCAGCTATGTGCTCGATGTACTGAATACATTACGTTGTGAACAGGTTCGTGTATCGATGTCTGACGCCAACGCCAGCGCGCTGATTGAAAATCGCGATGACGACAGCGCGATGTATGTCGTCATGCCGATCCGACTTTAAGTTTGCGCAATGCCGCTGACTCGTTTAATCGTCCAACAATTTCGCAATATTAAAGCCTGTGATATCCCATTATCATCAGGCTTTAACTTTCTTATTGGCCCTAATGGCAGCGGCAAAACCAGTGTATTGGAAGCGATTTACCTGCTGGGTCATGGTCGCTCGTTCAAAAGCGCCTTAACCGGACGCGTCATACAAAATGAGTGTCAGGAGCTGTTTGTGCATGGGCGTTTTTTGACCTCGGATCAATTTGAGCTACCGATTGGCATTAATAAGCAGCGTGACGGTTCAACAGAGGTTAAAATAGGCGGTCAATCTGGGCAAAAACTGGCGCAACTGGCACAAGTTTTACCTTTGCAATTAATTCATCCGGAAGGGTTTGATCTGCTCACCGATGGACCAAAACAACGACGTGCATTTATTGATTGGGGGGTATTTCATAGTGAACCTGCCTTTTATGATGTATGGGGGCGTTTTAAGCGCCTCAATAAGCAGCGCAATGCGTTGTTAAAAACGGCAACCCATTATCGTGAACTCAGTTACTGGGATCAGGAGATGGCGCGCTTGGCTGAACAAATCGATGCATGGCGCACACATTATGTGACGCAAATGAAGTGTGTTGCCGAGGCGTTGTGTCGCAGTTTTTTGCCAGAATTTGATGTGCAAATGAAGTATTATCGTGGTTGGGAAAAAGAGACGCCCTATCAACAAATCCTCGAGAAAAACTTCGAACGCGATCAATCGCTAGGCTACACATTCAGTGGCCCGAACAAAGCGGATTTAAAAATAAAGGTCAATGGAACACCGGTTGAAGATGTTCTATCACGCGGTCAGCTTAAATTAATGGTGTGTGCACTGCGCGTCGCACAAGGACAACACTTAACCGAGCTGACAGGTAAGCAATGCATCTATTTAATTGATGACTTTGCTTCCGAATTAGATAGCCATCGTCGTAAGCGTTTAGCGGATTGCTTAAAATCGACGGGGGCACAAGTTTTTGTAAGTTCTATTACGCAAGGCCAAGTTGCAGACATGATTGAGTCAAACAGCAAGATGTTTCATGTGGAACATGGCACAATAGAGCACGGATAAAATAGTGAGAGAGTAACTCATGTCGAATAATTACGATTCATCGAGTATTAAGGTACTGAAGGGTCTGGACGCGGTTCGTAAACGTCCAGGAATGTACATCGGCGACACGGATGATGGCACCGGTCTGCACCACATGGTTTTTGAGGTGGTGGATAACTCAATTGATGAAGCGTTGGCAGGTCACTGTAAAGACATCGTAGTGACTATTCACGAAGACAATTCAGTTTCAGTTAGCGATGATGGCCGTGGTATTCCTACCGACCTTCACGAAGAAGAACAAGTTTCTGCCGCTGAAGTTATTATGACGGTTCTGCATGCGGGCGGTAAATTTGATGACAACTCATACAAGGTTTCGGGTGGTCTGCACGGCGTCGGTGTGTCCGTTGTCAACGCGCTGTCTGAAAAAGTGCTACTGACTATCTACCGTAACGGCGCTATTCACACACAAACTTATTGTCACGGTGTGCCACAAGCGCCGTTGGCTGTGGTGGGTGAAACCGATAAAACCGGGACAACCCTGCGTTTTTGGCCAAGTGCTGAAACCTTTACCAACATTGAATTCCATTACGATATTTTAGCTAAGCGTCTGCGTGAGCTCTCTTTCCTAAACTCTGGTGTATCCATCAAATTGCTTGATGAACGCGAAGAAGATAAAAAAGACCATTTCAGATATGAAGGTGGTATTAAAGCGTTCGTTGGCCATTTAAACCGCAATAAAACGCCGATCCATGAAAAAGTATTCCATTTCAGCTCTGAGCGTGACGATGGGATTACCGTGGAAGTGGCGATGCAGTGGAACGATGGTTTCCAAGAAAACATTTACTGCTTTACCAACAATATTCCTCAACGTGATGGTGGTGCCCACTTAGCGGGTTTCCGTGGGGCGTTAACTCGTACCCTAAACACCTTCATGGATAAAGAAGGCTTCTCGAAAAAAGCGCAAGCGGCGACCTCGGGTGATGATGCTCGTGAAGGTTTAACCGCGGTGGTTTCAGTGAAAGTGCCGGATCCTAAGTTCTCTAGCCAAACTAAAGATAAATTGGTTTCATCCGAGGTGAAATCTGCGGTTGAGTCAGCAATGGGTGAGAAATTGGCGGAGTTTTTGGCTGAAAACCCAAGCGAAGCCAAAATGGTCTGTTCAAAAATCATTGATGCGGCTCGTGCTCGTGAAGCGGCGCGTAAAGCGCGTGAAATGACACGTCGTAAAGGTGCGTTAGATCTTGCCGGTTTGCCGGGTAAACTCGCCGATTGCCAAGAAAAAGATCCTGCACTATCTGAACTGTACATAGTGGAAGGGGACTCTGCTGGCGGTTCTGCCAAGCAGGGACGTAACCGTAAAAACCAAGCGATTTTGCCACTGAAAGGTAAAATTCTTAACGTTGAAAAAGCACGTTTCGACAAAATGCTTTCTTCGCAAGAAGTCGCAACGCTTATCACCGCATTAGGCTGTGGCATTGGCCGTGATGAATATAACCCAGACAAACTGCGTTATCACAACATCATCATCATGACCGATGCGGACGTCGACGGTTCGCACATCCGTACGTTACTGTTGACCTTCTTCTATCGTCAAATGCCTGAGCTGATTGAGCGTGGCTACATCTACATTGCTCAACCGCCTTTGTATAAAGTGAAAAAAGGCAAGCAAGAGCAGTACATCAAAGATGAAGATGCGATGAACCAATACCAAGTTGCTTTAGCATTGGATGGAGCCTCATTGCATGTTAACCCTCAAGCGCCAGCATTAGCAGGTGAAGCGTTAGAAACCTTGGTTAAGCAATACAATGTCGCCATTAAGCTGGTGGAGCGTATGAGCCGCCGCTACCCTTACGCCTTGATCCATGAATTCATCTATATGCCGCGTATCATTGTTGATCAATGCGCTGATTCTGCAGTAGTAGAAGCGTGGGGCAAACAGCTGGTTGAGCAGTTAAATGCGAAAGAAGTTGGCGCAAGCCAATACAGCATTGAAACTGAGCACAATGCGGAGCTTGGTATTTATCAGCCTAAGATTGTAGTGCGCACTCATGGTGTAACGCACCAACATCTATTAAGTGCTGATTTGCTCAATTCGAAAGAGTACAGCAAGCTGGCGGACCTTTCTGAAGCACTTTATGGCTTAGTTGAAGAAGGGGCTTACATTCAACGTGGTGAGCGTATTCAACCTGTCGATAACTTTGTTGATGCGTTGAACTGGTTAATTAAAGAGTCTCGTCGTGGCCTAAGCCTGCAACGCTACAAAGGTCTAGGTGAAATGAACCCAGATCAGTTGTGGGAAACGACGATGGATCCTGAATCTCGCCGTATGCTGCAAGTCACGATTGAAGATGCTGTTGGTGCTGATGAACTGTTTACCACCTTGATGGGTGATCAAGTTGAGCCGCGTCGCGCATTCATCGAAGAGAACGCCTTAAAAGTTGCCAACCTCGATGTCTAAGTCGTTGCTATAAAGCAAATCCCAAAAACACCGTTTCGCAAGAGCGGTGTTTTTTTATGGTCAATACAAAGTCACCCAACGTGGGAGCAACCATTTTTAGCATCAACACTTTCTACTTATCTTAGGTTGTCTTTAAGGATAAAAGGTCATAAACGTTTTTTTATTGGGATTTTCTCTCAATAAAAAAAAGTATCTACTATTTTATTTTATTCCATGTTTTTAGAGGTTTTTATGAGCTTGAATTATATTTTTTGGCCGATATAGTATTCATTAATTACTTTTTAGGAGATGTGGGTTTGTTATTTATCTTACAGTAATAAATCCGAAGGTCTAACTTTCGGATATTATCTAATCTATTTTTGGAATTATTGTAAGGAGTAATAAATATCAACTTATTTAAGCGTTGGCTTGTTTTTTTCAAAAGTAAAATAATAACAAGCTTATTTGTTACCTATCAGTCTCCACTGATTTTACTGACTCTTTTCGAGAGAATAGAAGCAGAATCATTGGCCAGATATTCTACGGCAGAGCGCCGAGTCAACGTTGGAGATAGGGTCAGCTTTGTTGATACAGAAAAGTGTCAACCTTATCAAATTATTATAGTGCTTGGTGAGCGGAACAACCCTAATGATGGTCTCGTATCACTTTACTCTTATTTAGGCGCTTCTATTTTTGGATTACGTGAACAAGAGTGTTTTAAATTATATATTTTAGGAAAAGAGCGAGAATATAAAGTGGTTAATATTCTTCCTGAAAAGTCACTAACGTGTGTAAATTAAATTTCTTCGTTAAAATAAGGAGATTACTATGAGTAAGAAAGATATGAAAAAAGCGCAACTTAGCCTAAAAGAAAAGCGGAAATTAAAGCAAGAAAAAATGGAAGAAAGCAGTGTAATTAAAGAAAGGAAAAAACGCGGAAAATAAAATAAGTTTTCATCGGTTAAAGTGCAAAATAAAGCCTAATGATATCGTTAGGCTTTTTTATGTCTCTGTATTGACTCTATATCCTGCTAATGAAGGCTTTGTAACTCTACGGAGTATCAGTTTGATTCGATGTCCTCTTTCTAGTTTCTGTTCGCTTTAGCGAGGACTAAAAAATTTTTCAAAAAATCCTTGAAAAGAATTTTAGTGCCCCTATATCTATCAATGAAGAGGATGCCGTAAGGACCTCTGGAATGGCGACACAGGTTTGCTCTCTTAAGAGGAGCCTTGTGTTGTGATCATTAAATGTGTTGTTAGCTCCATGTTGAAAGAATGGCTGCTAACGGCTTAGCGCCTATGCGCTAAGGCTATTGCTTATGATGAGGATAGTATGATGAGAACAGTCGATTTCACTCCTTTATACCGCAACGCAATTGGTTTTGACCGTCTATTAAACATGATGGAATCCAGTTCAGCGAAGAATAGCTCTGCGGGTTACCCTCCGTACAATATTGAACAGCAAGACGACGATAAATATCGCATCACGATGGCGGTAGCCGGTTTTTCTGAAGAGCAGATTGAGATTACTCAACAAGAAAATACGCTGATTGTGCGTGGCGAACGTAAACCCGAAGAGAATAAAAACTACGTCTACCAAGGTATTGCTGAGCGCGATTTTGAACGTAAATTCCAATTGGCCGACTATGTCAAAGTACTCGGAGCCACAATGGAAAATGGCTTGCTACACGTGGATCTTGAACGTGAAACACCTGAAGCGATGCAACCACGTAAAATTGCGATTAATGGTAAAAACTTAATTGAGAACAATTAAGTTACTGGCCACATTAAAGTAGTGAAAGAGCGCCTTTTGGCGCTCTTTTTCATGGCAGAAAGGATGAATTACTGTTGATAAGCTAATGCCACTTCTTGAGCAATAATTTGAATGCCCTTTTGCATGGCTTCATCATCTTGCACGTAGTTCATGCGCAGACACTGATGCGCGTGTTGCCAATCGTCTTGTTGACCAATAAAGAAATATTCACCCGGTACAATCAATACTCCTCTGGCTTTTAGACGTTGGTAAAGTTCCATGGTGGTTATAGGGAGCTCATCAAACCAGAGCCATAAAAAGATCGCCCCTTCTGGTTTATGGATACGAAAGCGCGGGTCGCTAATGGCTTGCTTGAGTAACTCGACTGCTCTTTGTGATTTCTGCTGGTAGAAGGGCTTGATCACATCGCGACTGAGCCTTAATAGATCGCCTTTTTCAATCATGTGATGAGCAATGGCTGGGCCGATGCTGCCTGGCGCTAAGCTAATGATGCCATTCATGTTGGTTAATGCTTGGGTAATGGTTTCGTTGGCAATGACGATACCGCAGCGCACACCGGGTAAACCCAGTTTCGAAAGGCTCATGCATAAAATGGTGTTGTCATTCCAAAAGGGTTCAATCTCTTCAAAAATGATGTTGGGAAATGGAACGCCGTATGCATTGTCGATAATCAGTGGGATATTGTTCTCTCTAGCCAGTTTATCGAGCTTGTGGATCTCTTGTTCTGTGAGCACATTTCCCGTCGGATTGGTTGGACGGGAAGCGCAAATGGCGGCTACCGACGAATCCACGCTCAAGGTTTCGAAATCCACGTGGTATTTGAATAAGCCATTGTCGAGTAGTTCTATTTCTGGGCGATAGGAGACAAAAATATCTTCATCTATCCCGGCATCACCATAACCAATATATTCAGGCGCTAATGGCAGTAAAATTTTCTTATGTGAACCATCAGCTTGCTGGCCAGCAAACAGATTAAATAGATAGAAAAATCCACTCTGGCTGCCATTGGTTAAGCTAATGTTCTTTTCACTGATTTCCCAGCCATAGGTTTCTTTAAGCAGTTTTGCGAGAGATTTAACGAACAGATCTTTACCTTGTGGGCCATCATAGTTGGCGAGGGCAGCGATCAGTTCACCACTGCTAAGCATGTCAGCACTGGTTTGATGAAAGTAGTCAATCATGGCGGGAATGGCGGCTGGATTACCACCGCCGAGCATAATGGCTCCGGGGGTACGTAGGCCATCATTGAGATCGTCCATTAACTGGGTAATACCGGAATACTGATTAAATTTTTCACCAAATTTCGAAAACTGCATTGCTGACTGCCTAATTCATTCTTGTATTTGCTTGCATAAAGGGGCATGAAACGATGTCATGCCCATCGAGTAATCCTTGAACATACCCCAATGTTTTTGCGAGTCAAAGCACTATTTTTCGCCAAATAACACACTGCGGTCAGATAAAACAAAAAGCCCAGCGGATGGCCGCTGGGCTTTGATAGATTAATTTGTGTGCCGAAATATCAGCGACTACTTTTGCAGCAGTGAAATATCAGCAATTTGTAGGAACAGATTACGCAAGTTGTTGAGCAGCGTTAAACGGTTTTGTTTTAATGCTTCATCGTCTGCCATCACCATGACATTATCAAAGAAAGCATCAACAGGTTCACGTAGTGCTGCCAGCTTGCTCAGTGCTTGTTGGTAATCACCGGTAGCGAAAGCAGGTTCTAGTGCTTCGGTCATCACTTCCACTTCTTCCGCTAAGGCTTTTTCGGCCGCTTCTTGAAGAAGTGTTAAGTTGATTTCTGCAGCCAGTTCACCGTCAAATTTCGCTAAAATGTTACCGACACGCTTGTTTGCCGCCGCTAGGGCTTCAGCCGCTTCCAGTTCACGGAAGTGGGAAACCGCTTTAACACGTTTGTCAAAATCAGCGGGTTTGGTTGGACGACGAGCAAGTACCGCTTGGATGATGTCGACGCTAAAACCTTCATCTTGATACCAAGCACGGAAACGGCCAAGCATAAACTCAATTACATCGTGCTCAACGTTGTCGTTGGTAAGGCGATCACCAAACAGCGATTTCGCTTTTGCTACGAGGTCAACTAAGTCCAAGTTATAGCCGTATTCAACGATGATGCGCAGTACACCCAGTGATGCGCGACGCAGAGCAAAGGGATCCGAGCCTTTTGGTGCTTGGCCAATACCGAAGATGCCGACTATGGTGTCTAGCTTGTCTGCGATTGCCACAGCGGCGGAAACGCCATTGGTTGGCAGAGCATCGCCAGCAAAGCGTGGCATGTACTGTTCGTTTAGTGCAACGGCGACTTCTTCTGCTTCTCCGTCATGGCGAGCATAATGCATACCCATCACGCCTTGCGTGTCGGTAAATTCAAACACCATTGAGGTCATCAAATCGCATTTAGCCAGTAAGCCCGCACGTTTTGATTTTTCTACATCCGCGCCAATCTGTTCTGCAATGTAACCAGCCAGTTCAGTAATACGGTCAGTTTTATCTTTAATCGTACCTAACTGCTGCTGGAAAATCGCGGTTTCTAGTCGTGGTAGACGATCGACTAATTTGCTTTTGAGATCGGTATTAAAGAAGAATTCCGCGTCCGCTAAGCGTGGACGAACGACTTTCTCGTTGCCTTCGATAACATGGCGAGGCTCTTTCGACTCGATGTTAGAGACGAAAATAAAGTTAGGCAGCAATTGCTTATTCGCGTCGCTCATCTGATGAGAATAAACCGGGAAGTATTTTTGGTCACCTTTCATGGTGTAAACCAAAGCTTCTGACGGTACTTTAAGGAATTTTTCTTCAAATTTCGCCGTCAGCACCACTGGCCATTCAACCAGTGAGGTCACTTCTTCAACCAAGTCATCGTCAAGATCGGCAACACCGCCAACCTGTAGCGCTGCTTTTTGTGCATCCGCAATAATTATCGCTTTACGCGCATCGTAATCGGCGATCACTTTACCGCGCTGTTCTAAAATCGCTGGGTATTGCTCTGCTGAATCGATGGTGAACTCTTTTTCGCCCATAAAGCGGTGGCCACGAATGGTGCGCGCAGAAGCTACGCCTAAGATCTCACCTTCGATCAGTTCATCACCCATCAAAATAGTCAGAGTTTTTACTGGGCGGATAAATTGTGTTTCTTTATCACCCCAGCGCATGGGTTTGGCGATAGGCAAGTTTGCTAACGCTTTGGCGGCAAGTTCAACCACAATAGCTTTGGCATCTTGGCCTTTGACTTCCTGTTTGAACAGTAGCCATTCACCTTGTTCTGTTGTTAGGCGATCCGCTTGCTCAACAGTAATGCCGTTACCACGCGCCCAGCCTTGTGCTGCTTTGGTTGGATTGCCATCGGCATCAAAAGCAACAGAAATAGCGGGGCCACGTTTTTCGACCACTTTATCCGCTTGACCTTGGGCCAAGTTGGTCACTTTCAGTGCTAAACGGCGAGGGGTTGCAAACCATTTGATGCCTTCGTGTGCCAGTTCAGCGGTTTTCAATTCTGCGGCAAAGTTAGCCGCAAACGCTTCAGCCAAAGTGCGAAGTTGTTTTGGTGGTAGCTCTTCTGTGCCTAATTCAATTAGAAATTCTTTTGCCATCTTATTTGTCCTCACCCTTTTTACACATAGGGAAGCCAAGTGCTTCACGAGATGCGTAGTACGCTTCTGCAACCGCTTTGGTCAGGTTACGGATGCGTAGGATGTAACGTTGACGTTCTGTCACCGAAATCGCTTTACGCGCGTCCAATAGGTTAAAGGCATGGCCCGCTTTCAAAATACGCTCATAGGCAGGAAGTGGCAGCGGTTTTTCTAGCTCAAGTAGATGCTTACACTCTTTTTCGCACTGGTCGAAGAAAGTGAAAAGAAAATCGACATCCGCGTGTTCGAAGTTGTAAGTGGATTGTTCGACTTCATTTTGATGGTAAATGTCACCATAGGTGACTTTACCTAATGGGCCATCTGTCCAGACTAAGTCATACACTGAATCCACGCCTTGAATATACATGGCGAGACGTTCAATACCGTAAGTGATTTCGCCGGTGACAGGCTTGCACTCAAGGCCACCGACTTGTTGGAAGTAAGTAAATTGAGTTACTTCCATGCCGTTTAGCCACACTTCCCAGCCAAGACCCCAAGCACCTAAGGTTGGGTTTTCCCAGTTATCTTCCACGAAACGAATATCGTGTACTAGTGGGTCAACACCGAGCACCTCTAAAGACCCTAAATACAACTCTTGAATGTTGTCTGGTGAAGGTTTGATGATGACTTGGAATTGGTAATAGTGTTGCAGGCGGTTTGGGTTTTCACCATAACGACCGTCCGTTGGACGACGAGAGGGTTGAACATACGCCGTTGCAATGGGCTCTGGGCCTAAAGCTCGCAGGCATGTCATTGGGTGAGAGGTTCCTGCACCAACTTCCATGTCTAATGGTTGAACAATGGTACAGCCTTGTTGGGCCCAATAATCCTGCAGCGCGAGGATCATACCCTGAAAGGTTTTGATATCGTATTTTTGCATAGTCAGGTTCGCGCGATTCTTCTGTCTGAATGGATGAAAATAACGAACAAGTATACCCAGATATTCGCTCAGCGAGTAGGGGTAATCTTGCTTAATTAATGGTCGAAAATCCGTTTTGGTCGAATTTATCGCATCGATTGTGCCAAATTCCTGCACATGAACGATTTTGACTTATTTCTAACTTGAGATTTTCACTCGGCCTGATTAGAATTGCGCCGTCTTTGGGGAGTAGCTTACCAGTTAGATTTCTTATCTTAATGGTTCGTTCGTCAACATAATTGGTGCCAAATCACCGTGG
This sequence comes from Vibrio sp. 3-2(1), assembly GCF_963887575.1. Taxonomy (NCBI): domain Bacteria; kingdom Pseudomonadati; phylum Pseudomonadota; class Gammaproteobacteria; order Vibrionales; family Vibrionaceae; genus Vibrio; species Vibrio sp. 3-2(1). The sequence continues at coordinate 42,184 of NZ_CAWPGB010000001.1, forward strand.
CGTTCGAGGCTAAAGTCATTTTAGCTTAGCAAGACCTTAGACAAACATCACAAACCGGGGCGGGGAGTGGCGTTTGTCTATGGTTATTATAATTATCCCGCCCCATTGAGCCTGTCGTGAGCGTATTAGCTATTTCAATTACTACCGTCGCCTTAGCTGAAATTGGCGATAAAACCCAACTGCTTTCTCTGCTGCTAGCCAGTCGTTATCGTAAACCTTTGCCTATTATTGCCGCTATTTTTGTCGCAACGATGGTTAACCATGCACTCGCTGCTTGGCTGGGCGTGGTCGTTGCCGACTACCTGTCACCAGAAATCCTTAAATGGGTGTTGGTCGCCAGCTTCCTTGCCATGGCGGGTTGGGTGTTAATTCCAGACAAACTCGACGGTGATGAAAAGATTACCAATCGAGGTCCTTTTGTCGCTAGCTTCATCGCTTTTTTTGTCGCTGAAATTGGCGATAAAACCCAAATAGCAACGTCTATTCTTGGTGCGCAATATGCGGATGCTCTACTGTGGGTGGTGCTCGGAACGACAATTGGTATGTTGCTGGCTAACGTACCTGTGGTGCTGATTGGTAAATTATCCGCCGATAAAATGCCGCTAGGACTTATTCGTAAAATCACGGCGGTACTCTTTTTGATATTAGCGATCGGCGCGGCGATTTGGTAATTCCAATCGATTAGATGATTGGGCGAGTGAGCGTGACACAATTTATTACTCAACTTGTCGCCCAACGTCTACGGTTGCGTGATGAGTGACAAATTTATGCCATACTGGTCATGTTACTGTAGTGCTAGATGATGCAAGTCTAAGAGGGAATGCATATGCTGACACGTTATATGGGAATGACCGCCAAGAGCCAAAGTTACTTGTTTACGTTCGGTTTTGTGCTGACGTTGTTGGGTATGGCGTTGACGGAAATGTGGCTACCCATGGTGGCCGGCGCAATCATATTGTGTGGCTTAATGGTGGAATCTTGGATCCGAGTCGCGCACATTATCCCGATGCACGATGAAATTCGAACCCTGCAAAAGCAGATCACAAAACTGCAATCAGAGATCCGCACCATCGAGTTTAATGAGTAGTGTGCAGCGCAATGAATCAATGAATTAATAGCAAAAGGCGGCCTTTTTGAGGTCGCCTTTTCTTTTGCGTACGCATCACTTAGATCGAGGCTTAACTCAATCCTTTCTTAATCAAATAGAGATAGGGCAATGTGTCCACTTTCTCCGCAATTAACTGATGATCCATAAAGCGGCAAAAACTGGGAATGTCTCGAGTTGTTGACGGGTCATCGGCTTTCACTAGTAAAATTTCGCCATCTTGCATGGTTCGAATGGTTTTTCTGACCATCATTACAGGCTCGGGGCAGCGCAATCCTTCGGCTTCGAGTGTTTGTGTGGCAAGTGCCGGATCAAATGTCATAGTCAAACCTAATCGATGTTATCGCAAGGCGTAGATAATACTGGCGAGGAAAAAATATTCAATAACCACTTGGCAAAGTGATCTTTTTGTTTTAACTTACTTAACAAGTTGATAACAATTTAGTGAGGCACTTATGTTAACAGCGCTTGATAGGTTAACCATTTATTCGGTTCTCTGCTTTATTTCATTTTGTGCCTTAGTGATGCGAACGCCTGCAGAAACGTCATGGATGCCACTTTTTGGTGTCAGTGCGTCACTGGTTGGGATCTGGCTTGAGATGCATCTTTGGAAAGGCATCTCAGAAGAGCAGAATCACTAATCCATCACATATTGATCAACGCATTGCACTAATACGACACGCAACACATTCCGACACTATCCCCATTTTCTTGGGCTTCCCCGCTGAAAGGCGGGATTTTTTTTGCCTAACGCGTACACTGAGCCTATTTACCAATGACAAAAGTGGGGTTATTGCATGGAGTTGGAAGATATCTATCGTCGCGATCTGAATTTATTGATCGCACTGAGAGTGTTGATAGAAGAGAGCAGTGTCAGTAAAGCGGCCCAGCGTTTAAATCTTAGCCAGTCAGCCATGAGCCGTGTATTAGGTCGGTTACGTGATCTGCTCAATGATCCTCTTTTTACGCGCCAAGGTCAGCATCTCATTCCGACTGAAAAAGCGCTGGAGCTTAATCGCGCCTTAGGCGAGCCATTGGAGTCTCTACGTCAAATCCTTTCACCTGTTGAATTTGACCCCCAGCAATGTGAACAAACCTTCACCATTGCCACGACAGATTACGCAATGCAGACCATCTTACCGTTTGCTTTACCAAGGATATATCAAGAGGCACCAAACGTGTCGTTTGAGTTTTTACCTTTGCAGCATGATAGGTTGGCCGATCAACTGACTTATGAAGGGGCTGATTTAGCGATTTGTCGCCCAACGTCGCCAGTAGCACCATTGATGAGTGAGGTGCTTGGGCGAGTCGGTGTGCTTTGTTTGCTCTCCCAACACCATCCGTTGGCGAATCGGCAGATCTCTTTAGCGGATTATCTGACATACCCTCATGCGATGATTGCGATCAGTGATGGTGTTAATGCCTTAATTGAACAAGCATTAAGTGGGCAGCCTAAACGGAAAATGGTGCTCAGAGCCTATCATTTAGAAGCCGCGCTAGCGATTGTTGATACCATGCCATTGATTATTACGGTGCCTGCGGATCTGGCCTATTTAGTGGCAGAGCGTTACGCATTGGTGGTGAAGCCGTTACCGTTTCAGTTTACGCCGTTTGACTACTCTATGATTTGGCACTCGCGATGTGAGCATTCTCCTGCCCAAGAATGGTTAAGGCAGATCGTCAAACAAGAGTGCAGCCGGTTGATTGCTAAGCGTATTGAAGAGATGCAGTTAGAGGGATAAAAATCATCAAGCTTTGAGTAAGACCAAAGCTTGATGAATGAATGGTTTAAAGCTTAATCACCACGCGACCAGTCACTTGACCATTGGTGATCGTTTCAGCGTACAGCGCTGTTTGTTCGAGGGTGATTTCCTCACACGCTTGCTCAAAGTAGCTTGCAGGTAGCAGTTTCGCTAAGCTTTCCCATGCTGCCATGCGTTTTTCTAGTGGGCAAGAGACGGAGTCGACACCTTGCAGGCGTACATTGCGCAAAATGAACGGCATGACGGTGGTGGGCAAATCAAAACCACCCGCTAAACCACACGCGGCAACCGTGCTGTTGTAGTCCATTTGGGCTAACACTTTGGCTAACATTTTGCTGCCTACGGTATCGACCGCGCCAGCCCAAATCTGTTTTTCCAGCGGACGAGCTGGCTCTTCAAATTCGCTGCGATCAATAACGCGGCTTGCTCCTAGTTTTTCTAACAGTGGACCATTTTGTTCAACACGGCCGGTTACCGCAGCAACTGTATAACCTAGCTTAGCTAATAGTGTTACAGCAACTGAACCCACGCCGCCACTGGCACCCGTCACCAATATTTCACCCTTTTCCGGTTGAATACCTGCATCTAAAATGGCTTGCACGCAAAGCATGGCAGTAAAGCCAGCAGTGCCAATCATCATCGCTTTTTTGCTATCAAGGCCGTGCGCGAGTGGTACTAACCAATCGGCTTTCAAGCGTGCTTTTTGCGCCATACCACCCCAATGGTTTTCACCCACTCCCCAACCGGTTAGTACAACTTTATCACCGGTTTGGTAGCGAGTATCTTGGGATTCAAGTACGGTTCCCGCAAGATCAATGCCCGGTACCATAGGGAAATTGCGAATGATTTTGCCTTTACCTGTAATGGCTAAACCATCTTTGTAATTCAATGATGAGTAATCGACCGCGACTAAAACTTCACCTTGCGGTAATTGTGATTCGTCGATTTGTTCAATGGTGGCAACTGTGTTTTTTTCTTGTTGATTAAGGATTAACGCTTTAAACATTCGGATCTCCAGATTGGCACAGCAAGCATAAGATGTCGCTAAGTGTAGTACTGAATTAACTATGACTAAAATGAAACTTTAGCATTGGTTCTATGCGTATTATGCATCACTCATAAAAAATGCCAGTCGTGGGACTGGCATTGAGCTTTAGGATAAGAAGAACTGGTATGAAGGATTGTCCGTCTCATCTTTGCATTGGTAACCCAATTCTCTAAGGTGAGCGGAGAAGCGGTTTAAATCGCTCTCTTCGAGTTCAAAACCACACAATACGCGGCCATAATCGGCGCCATGATTGCGGTAATTAAACAAGCTAATGTTCCAGTGTGTGCCAAGCGTGCTGAGAAATTTCAGCAGAGCGCCCGGATATTCCGGAAATTCGAAGCTGTATAATCGCTCTTTTAGCGGCTTAGAGGGTTTGCCTCCAATCATATAACGGACATGCAGTTTGGCCATTTCATCATCCGATAGATCCACCACAGGGTAGCCACCTTGGCGTAAATCGTGAATGATGTTGTCGAGCTCTTCTTGCCCACTTAACAGGCGTACACCGACGAAAATGTTGGCCAGCTTGTCATCGTTATAGCGATAGTTGAACTCGGTGACCGCGCGACCGCCAATGATATTACAAAACTCAAAAAACGCGCCTTGACGTTCAGGTATGGTCACCGCCAAAAGCCCTTCACGTTTTTCGCCTAGCTCACATCGCTCCGACACGTAACGCAAGCCGTGGAAATTGGTGTTAGCCCCTGAAAGTACGGTGCCTAACTGTTTATCCACCAGCTTATGTTTTTCCGCGAATTTCTTCAGACCAGCCAGAGCAAGCGCTCCAGAAGGTTCGGCAATCGCACGCGTGTCTTCGAAGATATCTTTAACCGCCGAGCAGATTTCATCGCTTGATACCGTGATGTGGCCATCAATGTATTGCTGACACAAACGGAAGGTTTCATCACCAATACGTTTTACCGCGACACCGTCGGCAAACATGCTGACTTGGTCAAGCACCACGGGTTTACCTGCCTCGAGTGCTGCTTTTAAACAAGCAGAATCTTCAGGTTCAACCGCAATGACTTTGATTTCTGGCATCAGCTGTTTGATGAGCACCGCGACCCCAGCGGCTAAACCGCCACCGCCGACTGGTACAAAAATGTAATCAAGGTGGCCATTTTGTTGCAGCATTTCCATGCCAATCGTGCCTTGCCCTGCAATGACCAGTGGGTGATCGAACGGTGGGACAAACGTATAACCTTGCTCGTGAGCCAAGCGTTCCGCTTCGGCTTTGGCTTCATCAAAGTTGTTGCCATGCAAAATCACCAAACCGCCAAAACCGCGCACCGCTTCGACTTTGATATCAGGGGTAGTTTTAGGCATCACAATGGTGGTTTTAATGCCTAATTTTGTTCCCGATAGAGCCATTCCCTGCGCGTGGTTGCCTGCTGACGCGGCAATCACCCCAGCTTGTTTTTGCACCTCAGATAAACTCGACACCATATTATAAGCGCCGCGTAATTTAAAAGAGTGCACAGGCTGGCGATCTTCACGCTTGAGCTGAACGCGATTTTTGATGCGCGCCGATAAGCGGGGCATATCCTGCAGTGGCGTCACCGTTGCGACGTCATACACGGGGGCGCGCAGGATCTGGCGCAGATAATCTGCGCCAGTTTGAGTTGCGTTACCTGAGTCGCTCATCCGCTAGCCCTCTAGCTTAGATTTGTCTCGAACAGCCCCTTTATCAGCGCTGGTGGCCATACTTGCGTAGGCTTTCAATGCCAAAGAGACTTCACGCTGGCGATTGGCCGGTTTCCAACCGAGCTGGTCTTGTTTTACGCGGCGCTCAGCCAGTTCAGCTTCTGAAACGTTGAGCGTAATGGAGCGGTTTGGAATATCGATGGCGATAATATCCCCAGAATTCACCAAACCTATCGTTCCGCCGTTCGCAGCTTCTGGAGAAACGTGACCAATTGATAAACCGGAAGTCCCCCCAGAGAAACGACCGTCAGTCAGTAGCGCGCACTCTTTGCCTAGCCCCATTGATTTGAGGTACGTGGTTGGGTAAAGCATTTCTTGCATACCCGGGCCGCCTTTCGGGCCTTCATAGCGGATGACGACAACATCACCAGCCTTCACTTTACCGCCTAAAATACCTTCAACGGCACTTTCTTGGCTTTCAAAGACCACGGCTGGGCCTGCAAATTTCAGGCTACCTTCATCAACCCCTGCTGTCTTGACAATACAGCCGTCAACGGCAATGTTGCCTGATAGGACGGCTAGGCCACCATCTTGGCTAAAAGCATGCTCTTTGGTACGAATACAGCCTTCTTTGCGATCGTCATCGAGGCGATCCCATCGGCATTGTTGTGAGAAGGCTTTAGTGGTACGAATACCCGCAGGACCGGCACGGAAAAAGGTTAAGACGTCTTCATCTTGCGTTTGCATAATGTCGTATTGAGCCAACTGCTCTTTCATCGATAAACCCAACACGGTGCGAGTTTGATTGTTGATGAGACCGGCGCGATCCAATTCACCAAGAATCGCCATCACGCCACCCGCGCGGTGTACATCTTCCATGTGATATTTTTGAGTCGATGGCGCGACTTTACACAGATGAGGTACGCGGCGTGACATGCGGTCGATATCGCCCATGTCAAAATCGATTTCACCTTCTTGAGCGCCTGCTAATAGGTGCAATACCGTGTTGGTTGATCCGCCCATCGCAATATCCAGTGCCATCGCATTTTCGAACGCGGCTTTGTTGGCAATATTACGCGGTAAGGCGGATGCATCATCTTGCTCGTAGTAACGCTTGGTTAATTCAACAATGCGTTTACCTGCGTTGATGAAGAGCGCCTCACGATCGGCATGCGTGGCCAACATTGAACCATTACCCGGTTGAGAAAGCCCCAATGCTTCGGTGAGACAGTTCATCGAGTTGGCGGTAAACATGCCAGAACAAGAACCACAGGTTGGGCAGGCCGAGCGTTCAATTTGTTCACTTTGTGCGTCGGAGACTTTAGGGTCAGCGCCTTGGATCATCGCATCGACTAAATCGAGTTTGATGATTTGATCAGAAAGCTTGGTTTTACCCGCTTCCATTGGCCCGCCAGAAACAAAGATAACGGGAATATTAATGCGCAGTGCCGCCATCATCATCCCAGGGGTGATTTTGTCGCAGTTGGAAATGCAGACCATCGCATCAGCGCAGTGTGCATTAACCATGTACTCGACAGAGTCTGCGATCAACTCGCGTGAGGGCAGTGAGTACAGCATGCCGCCATGCCCCATGGCGATACCATCATCTACCGCGATGGTATTAAATTCTTTGGCGATGCCGCCGGCTTTTTCGATTTCACCCGCAACCAATTGCCCCATATCTTTGAGGTGCACGTGGCCCGGTACGAATTGAGTGAACGAGTTAACCACCGCAATAATCGGTTTACCGAAATCTTCATCTTTGACGCCAGTGGCGCGCCATAATGCGCGCGCTCCAGCCATATTACGTCCGTGTGTCGTCGTTGCGGATCTATACTTTGGCATTGTCTATCGTCCTCTATTACTTCGGTTGTGGGTACACGTAATCCAACCAGCCCCACTTGTCTTCAGTGGTGCCGTTAAATAGGCCAAAGTAAGCTTCTTGCATCACTTTCGTGATTGGCCCACGTTTGCCCTCTCCAACCGTAATTTGGTCTACGCTCCGTACTGGGACGATTTCGGCGGCGGTGCCAGTCATAAAAATTTCGTCAGCAAGGTAGAGAGCTTCACGCGCAATGTTTACTTCACGCACTTCGTAACCCATCTCTTTAGCCAGCGTCATGATCGAATCACGCGTGATACCCGGCAAGATGGAGCTGGTGGTTGGTGGCGTGAGCAGCACACCGTTTTTGATGACGAAAATGTTTTCGCCTGCACCTTCAGATAAATAACCATCCACGCTTAAGGCGATACCTTCGGCATAGCCATGACGACGAGCTTCACCACCGACAAGCAGAGACGATAAATAGTTACCACCCGCTTTGGCTGCGGTTGGAATGGTATTTGGCGCAGCGCGATGCCAGCTAGAAACCATCGCATCCACACCATTTTCTAGCGCTTCATCACCTAAGTAAGCACCCCAAGGGAAGGCGGCAATGATCAACTCCATTTCAGTATTCACTGGTGGGCAAACGCCAAGGCCAACGTTGCCAACAAAGCCAAGTGGGCGAATGTAGGCTGAATCCAGTTTATTGACGCGCAATGTTTCACGTGTCGCTTCCATGATCTCTTCTATCGTATAGGGGATAGGGAAACGGTAAATTTTTGCTGAATCTTTTAGGCGTTGAGCGTGCTCTTTATGACGGAAGACGATTGGACCTTTAGGAGTGTTATAACAACGCACACCTTCAAACACCGAAGTGCCGTAGTGCATCGCGTGTGTCAGTACATGAACGTTTGCATTTGCCCACGGAACCATTTCACCGTTGAACCAAATGTAATCTGCAGTTTTTGTTGCCATTTATTGCCTTCCTTATGCACAAATCTTTTGTTGTAAATTGTTATTCGGTAGTTCGTTATTTTTTATTGGGGTGACATCGACACTGCGAATATCCCATAATTTTTCAATTTGATTGATCAGTGTGCTGATGGGGCGATCACTATCAACAATGATTTCAACACTGGCGACTTTGCTGGCGTGGTTTTGCGTTGCGGCCACTTGTTTTATCACAAATCCACGATGGCGAATCACGCGCAGAACACGCTCTAATAGCACCGGTTTATCATCGGCTTTGATGTCTAATAGGTATCTATCCATTAGGTGTTCTCCAACATATCACTATTTGAGGCGCCCGGTGGTACAAGCGGCCATACGTTTTCTTCTTCATCAATCAAAACGTGAAGCAGATAAGCTGTTTTGCTGGCCAGCATTTCTTTAAGTGCTGGTTCAACTTCTTCTTTTTTGGTGATGGTTTTGCCAGGAATATCGAACGCCTTAGCTAGCATCACGAAATCTGGGTTGTCATCCAAAATCGTTTCGCTATGGCGGCCATCAAAGAACAGCGATTGCCATTGGCGCACCATACCTAAACGATGGTTGTTCAGTAGTACCATCTTGACCGGGATTTGGCGGCGCTTGAGTGTGCCAAGTTCTTGAACATTCATCATGAACGAGCCATCCCCGGAAATGAGAATGGATTGATCATCTGGGCGAGCAACGGCAGCGCCCATTGAGGCGGGCAACCCAAAGCCCATAGTGCCAAGGCCAGCTGAGGTGATGAAGTTCTGTGGAGCACGTGGCTGAATGTGCTGCGCGGCCCACATTTGATGTTGGCCAACGTCGGTTGAGACGATAGCTGAATCGGGCATCATGTCGGACAGTTGTTTGAGTAACAATGGTGCAAAAATGAGATCGCCCGGGTGGTCATAGCGCCACTTAAAGCCACTGCGCAAACTTTCACTGTGGTGAACCCACGGTGCGATATCACGCGTCAGTTCCAGTTGTGGAAGAATGAGATTGATGTCACCACGTAGTGACGCATTGGCGATACGGAGTTTATTAAACTCGGCCGCATCGATATCGATATGAATCACTTTGGCGTGTGGTGCAAAAGTATCCAGTTTTCCCGTTACTCGGTCATCAAAGCGCGCTCCAACCACAATCAGCAAATCACACTCTTGAACGACCAAGTTTGCCGCCTTAGTCCCATGCATACCAAGCATGCCAAGGTAATGCGGATCATGACGCTCAATCGTGCCCAGGCCTTTTAAGGTGCTTACTGATGGCATCGGATTGAGGCGTAAAAACTCGCGTACGGAATCGGTCGCTTTGGCCAGTTGAACGCCACCGCCAACATACAATACAGGACGAGAGCTTTGTGAAAGCAGTTGTTGCGCTGCGTGAAGCTGCTCTTGGCTGGCAACTGGCATGGCTGGCGCAGTGAACGCAGGTAGCTCAGTCACAGGGGTTTTGGCCAGTTGTACATCTTTAGCGATATCCACAATCACCGGGCCGGGGCGACCCGCTTTTGCTACCTCAAAGGCTTCGGCAAGGGTGGGTGCGAGATCGTGGATATCGGTAACGAGGTAGCTGTGTTTGGTGCAAGAGAGTGACATACCAATCACGTCCATCTCTTGAAAAGCATCGGTACCAATGTGCGAGCTTGCGACTTGGCCGGTGATGGCGACGAGGGGGATTGAGTCAAGAAATGCATCGGCAAGACCGGTGACCAAATTGGTCGCTCCGGGTCCTGAGGTGGCCATGCACACCGCGACATCTTGTGTCGAGCGCGCCATGCCAATCGCCGCCATGGCTGCACCTTGTTCGTGGCGACAGAGGATGTGTTCTACACCGCCATCGTATAATGCATCATAGATTGGCATGATAGCGCCGCCGGGATAACCAAAAACGGTTTTGATTCCCTGCTGCTTTAATGCGGCTACAACCAGTTGTGCTCCTGTCATCGTAACCCTCCCAAACTGTGTGTGGCACAGTAAACCATGTTGTGTTTGCACTTCATGTGCGCTCCCATTCTTCCTGTCATATCGGGTTGGATAATCACCAACCAGTATGAACTTTTTAGTTTAATAGTTGTAAAAAAACCCCCGGACTTTTCAGTGCGGGGGTCTTTTGAATCTGGTGGTTATTTTGCGCCCACTAGCCCCCGCGCGGAATCAATAATGACCACGATAATCAGGCTTAGCAGTAGGTTAATGTGAGCGTTCAAATTCATCACTTAATTCTTAAAATAGTTGGCGTAATATCTTACGAAATTGTTTGCGTCTCTAGTGGTAACACACAATTCCGTTAAATGACAAGCAAAAACTCATTCTTTTTTCACATTCTTTCAGCATCACAACAAGCTATATAACAATCTCTCGTGTGCAAATAAGAGCGCAGAAACAGAACGAACACTTTTTAAACAACCACGAAGGAATGAAATGGGACTCGCAATTATTCACAGCCGAGCCAGTGTTGGCGTGCAAGCACCGACAGTGACAGTTGAAGTACATATTAGCAATGGTATGCCCGGTTTTACGTTGGTCGGCTTGCCAGAAACGACGGTAAAAGAGTCTCGTGATCGCGTGCGCAGCGCTATCATTAATTCCCGCTTTGAGTTTCCCGCCAAGCGTATCACTGTCAATCTAGCCCCTGCGGATCTCCCCAAAGAGGGTGGTCGATTTGATTTACCGATCGCGTTGGGTATTTTGGCGGCCTCACAGCAGATAGCGCTAACGAAGTTAGATGGGTATGAGTTTATTGGTGAATTAGCCTTATCTGGTGAGTTGCGTCCTGTTAAAGGTGTATTACCCGCCGCTTTAGCTGCGAATCGAGCCAAGCGCTGTTTGGTGGTGCCTCATGGTAATGGTGATCAAGCCGCGTTAGTGGCAAAGGATCAGCATAAATCGGCGCAAACGCTGCTTGAGGTATGTGCTGATTTGTGTGGCCAGCAAACCCTCTCTCTTTTTCAAACCGAACCTAAACTATGCCGAGCGAAAAATACTCGCGATCTGCAAGATATCATTGGTCAACAGCAAGGAAAGCGAGCGTTAGAAATCGCAGCCGCGGGCAACCATAACCTGCTTTTTCTCGGTCCACCCGGAACGGGTAAAACCATGCTTGCCTCTCGGTTGTGTGATTTATTACCAGAAATGAATGAAGATGAAGCGATGGAAACCGCTTCGGTTGCTTCTCTGACTCCACAAGACATCAACCAGCACAACTGGAAGCAAAGGCCATTTCGCTCGCCTCATCATTCCAGTTCAATGGCGGCGCTGGTCGGTGGCGGTTCTATTCCGAGGCCGGGGGAAATTTCTTTGGCACACAATGGGTTATTGTTTCTTGACGAAATGTCCGTAATCCCAATAATTAAAAACCATCAAAATCTAAATAAGTTGATGTATATTAATAAGTAAAGTTCTAATGCATACCTTTAATTTTCATTGACGGTAGTCACTATGACAACTAATGTAGTTATGAGTTGTCAATCTATGGAATGTGGTTGTGAATGTAAAAACACTAAATGGGCTTTCTTTATTAAAAACTGCACTGTCCGTCGAATACTCTAACTACCTAACACTTGCTGCTGAATCCTCAGTCCCCCAAGGAAATGGACAATTAGTATTGAATATTTATGCAGGTTACTGCTACTTGGTTGGACAAGGTAACTACAGTGCATTGGATATACTGAATGACTCAGCCTCGCTTAATACACATTTTCAATTGCTCGTTGGTTTTATATATAGCAGAGATGATATCACTATCGAGCGCCGATATGTCTTCGGTAATCAACTCAAAGTCCTTTTCCGCTACATTGCGCAAGATAAGCATTTAACCCTTGATGAAGTAAAGCTTTCTCGCGCCAAAGTTACAAATGACGTTTCGAACTGTCTAGCTCAGTTCCGAAAGCTTAATATAGATAAAACAAAAGCTGACTACCTTAGTGGTTGGCAGGTGGTATCAAAAGAAGGCAAAGAACATGAGGTTCACCTTGATACGCTTTATGTGCATTTTGGCGAAGCGTTTACAAACAAAGTGCATCTTACTCTAAAAAACTATGCTTATACCCAAAAATCATCATCTCTCGCTTGCGCATTAAATTGCTTTAAACAACTTTTTGCGGGTTGCTCCACTGTTTATAACGACCGAGACGGAGTAACAATAGAAGCCCTTTTAAGTCGTAATCATGTGCAGCTATTCTTCAACAAGGTGTTTAAAGTGTTATTTGTGCGCTCTCAAGCTGCTCAGAGGTGCCCAAAGATATTTCATGCTCGTTGGCGAGATATCATTAACTATTATACCGATTGCTTTATCAACACGGGTGTTTTTGCTGAGCCTTACAAGCCATTCATCGTTCCAGCCTGGAAAGACCCAAAAGATACAGCGCCTACCTTTTCAATTGGCGGCAATGCTACGCAGCCAGAAAGTCTTAGATGGTTTGCTAACATCCCACTCAAAATTAAAGATGAAGAGGTTGTTTCAATTATTAAGCAACGTGTAGATAGAGATATGGCGCATATCAGGCATGTGTGTCTCTTGAAACTTGAGGAACTTTTGGCGCGAGAAGATAGAAATAAAGCTTTTCAGAGCAATGGTTCCGTCAAGCCACTGAGCAGTAATAGCCATAATCCTCAATATAAAAACTTTGTTGGTGCAGATAAGTTAGACAATACCGTAGCAACCTTTTATGAACACGGCATCGCTGCAAAAGGCATTGGCTATCTATCATTTTTGGGGTTTTACGGTAATGCTGGCCAACTCAGCACAGAGTTAAATTTACCAACCAAATCAACACTGAATGTTCTTTTGACGCTTCTTGTGATGGAGCATCCTCTGATAACACCTTCTTGGTTAGCAAAGTGGGACTTATTTGATGTAAATGGCAATATGGTGGGCTACAAGCAGGTTGGTAATCAGCATATTGCGGTCAGTTACAAATCACGCAAAGGAGCGACCAATGCGCAGCAAGAAGTAGTGCTCAATGAGTTTTCTAAATCTATAGTTGAGTTCTTGATACAGCATACACGCATGAGCCGTGAACACCTGAAGCAAAAAGGGAATGTGAATTGGCGAAAGATGATTTTGACTGCAACCACTACCAATGCGCTATGCCCAAGCGACCTCAATGTCACTCTTCATTCGGCAAATGATTTTTATGATTGGGTTCAAGACAAATCGCTCTTTGATAAGAGCAGCGATATCACCCTGAAAGATGCCCAAGCCATTTCTGACATCCATTCATTACGTTCAATCAGACGAAACAGAGGCTTTCAAATTTACTTGGAAACACGTTCAATGGATGCCGTTGCCGAGGCGCTTGGTCATGAAAAGAAGGATGCAAACCTACTGACCTCTTACCTTCCTAAACCACTCATGGACTTCTTTAATGCACGTTGGGTACGTCAGTTTCAGAACGCTATTTTACTTGAAGCAATGAAAGATTCAGTGCATCGACTTGACGCTGTGAATATGAGTGCTCAAGGCATCGAAGAGTTCTTGAATAATCACGGAATAAGCAACATTCCAGAGCATTTCGATCATGGTTTTACTCAGCAGACGACTACTGACAGTGAAGTTTCAGAATCATTAGGGTTTGACCAGTTGATATACACTATCTCGACATCTCTTTTGCAGTTGTTGATGGCGATACGCCTTGTTGTTGAGAGTAGTGATGATGAGGAATCTTTTTTAGATATTGTGGCTCACTGGTATCAATCAGCAGTGTTTGTTTTAGATACCCTGAGTTCAGGCAAGCATAGTGCGGATGATGATTTAATGGGAATGCTTGATATTGCAAACAATAACAAGTTAGATACCGACTCGATTAAGGGGGCGCTGTTATGTTAAGTGTTGCTATCGACAATTCCTCTATTGCTAACCTCATTGAAAACATTGTGCAAGACCATTCGCTTTTGAATGGCCTAAGTGCCGAGACTCTTGAAAATATCATCAATTTCTCAGTAGCAAATGATGACTATCGAGCATTAGATATAATCACGAATATCCATACTGGCATCTACGGTTACGATGACAGACAGCCCGAATGGTTAGAATCCAGCTTTCCTGAAAACAAGTGGGTACTAACATTTGGCAAAAAACCAAAAACGATACATTGGGATACAGTGTGCTTAGATGATGGTAAGAAACTCACGGATAAAAAACACCAAAAGCTGTTAAATAGCTTTAAATACTGGATTACAGCAACAGACAACCCACTTGAAAACGGTGGGAAGGTTATCAGTCCAATAACGGCTTATCATAAAGTTAACAAAGTTATCGCTCTCATCAATGCGGTCTTGCTGCACTCGAAAGAATTGAAGTTAGCAAAATATCACCTTCTGAATGTGAATGATGACTTCTGGTTGAGCGTCTTGACGAAGTACGCCGAGCACGGAAATTTTCAAGGTGTGTATGAGTTTGATAAGCGCACTCAGGTATTACTTGATAACGCTTCTCAGAGTGTTTCTGATGTAGACGCACAAACATTTAAAGAGAAATTTTCCTACGTTACACAAGACATTGCGCAAAATGAAAGTTTCTTATGTCTAGCAGAGAGAGAAAAGGCGTGCGCTTGGCTCTTTGAACAAGGTTATTATAGCACTGGAGTAGCCATCAAATACTATGGCAACAGTGCTGTGCTGGGTGAGTTGCTGCTTAAAGGTAAGATGCTTTATCACGACATTAGTCTCCCCAACTACGCAGATCTTCATCTCAAAGCGCCAAGGCGAAACTCAGAGTATCAAGCGATTCAGAATAATGACGCTTCAATAGGCACGAATCAACGGACTATCTCGACATGCATTGAAGCCATTCGATTGATTCATACCAACCTTGAGCGTAAAGATGCTGCAAGTCCTTCAATCTTGTCCGAGCGTGTCAATGCAGGTCACATTAGCCAGTTAGTTAGCTTAAAAAAAGCAGGATGCACCCGCACCTTGCCGCCTACCTTTGTGTTTAATTTAATTCGTCAGTGCTATGAGTTTGCCAAAGAGCTCCTACCTACAGAGGAAGGCTCTACTACTTTACTGGATGAAACATTAACGCTGCTGTCTACAGCAAGAAGCAAATCTGCTGTAAGAAAGTCCAACACACTCCGCCCCAAAAAATGCGCTCTAGCTTGGAGTGAAGAGTTGCATCGAGAGATGCCTGGTTCGGAGCGAGGTTACTGGTTTCAAACGGAGGCTATCAATTGCCTGAGTAGTGAATACCTGAAAAAAGGGATAAAGCAGGCTCAAGGCTTTACTGATAGCGTTGAAAATCGACACGAAAGGATTCGATCCAACGAGAGCTTGTTTGATTTGTTCTCTGTACTGCAAGGTGCAATGCAGGTCTTGGTGGGGGCAATCATGGCTCGAAGACAAGATGAATTAATCACGTTGAAGCCACATGGCAACTTATCACCTAATGTAAGTCCCTTTTCAGAAGAAGGTGCAAAAACAGAGTACAACCTGATATTTAAGGTAAAAAAAACTGGTTCAAAAGGGGTAAACGCAACAATAGAAAGACCAATTCCCTTTTCTATTGCTAAGTTCATTTGGCAACTTGAGCAATTTAACATTAAAGCTAATGAGTTAAATTTAGCCAAAGGAAAGTTGTCTCTGTTTAACCATTTAAGCACAAAAAATTGCCAGTTAAGTCAGGTAGTGCACACGACCTACAACGCACACCTCGATGCTTTGTGTGATTACGTCGAAACGGACTTAGTGCAGTATGACAACGGTGAATACCGACGCAATTATGTTCGTCAGCACCAATTAAGACGTTTCTTTGCTATGGCATTCTTCTGGTCTAAAGGGTTTGATGGAATGGATGCCCTGCGTTGGATGCTTGGTCACTCAGATTTGGAGCATCTATACCATTACATCTCTGAGTCAGAGACTGGGGCGGTGCTTAATGGAGCAAAAGCCAGCGTAATTGTTCGTGGTGTTGTCGATTCCACTTCAGAGCTTGCCATGCTAGACGGGATAGAAGAGGTTCGCAAAATGATTGCTGAGCGGCTGACTGGTGATTGCTCAACACCTATTACTATAGAGTCGGTGAGCGAGGCTGCAGAAGACTATGATGATGAGTCTTACCTAACCATTCCGCACATTAGCCAAATTCAAAAAGAGCAGGACATTGAAACAGAGGTTATTCACCTTCTGGACGAGGGTCGAATCACACTGGAGCCAGAGTTTTTTACCATAGATGATAGTGATGGCAATGCCACTCAAACCTTTAATCTTATTTTAAAAATCAAAGACCTTGATTAAGGATTAGGCTAATGAAAGTTTTAGAGAAAAACCAAACCAAGGTACTTGAAACAGAAAATTTGTTGAGAGAAATAATCACATCTCCCGCTGAGTTTAAAGATGATGTGGAGCTGGTGAAGGCTCTCAAATCACAATCTGGCATCGCTAAATATCAGAATCAAGAGCGTAATATCACTTCGTGTTCATTAAACACGGTCAAAAACATCTCAGAAGCACTTCTGGAAAGAGGCTTTTTATCCTTAGATGAGCTTCGTATTAATGCAAAACTGGCGATAGAGGCTGCACATCACGATGAGAAAGCTACTAAAGGTAACAAGCAAACCGTCGTAGGTTTAAAGCATAAAGTCGCAGAGCTTGAGTCGGAATTGGATGCAGCGCAGCGCAGCAATTCTTTACTGACCGTTATGGTCTCTGAGTTGCGTTCTAGGCTAAAGCAACTAGCGCAGCATGAGGGCAAAGTAGAAGAGCGGCAGGAGATTTACCGAGAGCATAATCGGAAGATTGAAGCACAGATGAATTACACATTGAATGGAGAGGTTTGATGGCGGTTCGTAAGCTTAAAGGCTTTGAACAATGGAGCCACCTTGGGTTTGATGGCAAGCTTATCTTTCGTCAGCCTTTAGACATCCCTTTTGTTACTTACAGTAATCATGTGCCTTGCTATGAAGCCAATGCTTACATCCATATTCTGATACTAAGGAATCTATCAAGAGACACTATTCGAGGTTTTGCATACCATATTATTCACTTAGTGCACTTTATTGAAAAACAGCCACTATTGAGCCGGTTTAGCCAGCTTACGGACGCAACATTCACCCTTTTCATTCAATCACTACAAGCAGAGAGGGCACCACTTGGAGAGCTGAAACGCACCAATAACTCTGTTATTCAAATTGCTGATACTTGTCTTAAATTTTTGCAGTTTGTCCAAGAGTTTCACGACTTAAGTAACTTTATTGGCAAGGATAAAGGCAACTCAATTCAGATACTTGAAAAGCATTACAAACGAAAACAGGAAGGCTACAAAGGGTTCATTGAAGGCACTAAAATTACGCACCCTGCTGTACCAACAAAAGATGAGATCAAGAAACGTCACCCTGTTTCCTCTGATGATGCTTTACGTGTGTGGGAGTTTATCAAGACTCAGAAAAACAAAGATAAGCGTAGAAGGGACATGGCGTTATACACAGCAATGGAGCAACTAGGCGCTCGTGTAACGGAGCTTCATTTGATTAAAATGACCGATTACGAGGAAGCTAGACGCACAGGTATGCTCACTCTTACCACTTTAAAACGCAAAGACGAGAACGCCACTCGAAAGATACCTGTCCCACATTTGTTATTATCAGTGATTTCGGATTACATCAAAGTTCGCAAGAAATTCATGAGGAAGAAAAAAGTTCAACATGACTATCTGTTTATCAGCTTAAAAACAGGTCTACGCCTATCTGCCGATTCATGGACAACGTACATGAACTCATGGAAAAAAGAGCTTGGTATTGAGGGTGAGTTACATCCGCACCTGTGGAGGCACGCATACGTTACGGATAAGCTTAAGGAACTTATTCTGACCACTAAAGAAGTGAATGATAAAGATGATTTTCGAAAATATTTACTTCATACCGAAACATTTAAAATGCAGCTTCAACAGTGGACAGGTCACAAACGGCTTAGCTCTTTAGATGTATATATTGACCTCGCATTTGCAGATATTCACGGCTACACAGAGGTTTATAATGCAGTATCTCTAAAGTCGAGTGTTGACTTAGCAAAACGTCAGATTGAGTTGTTAGAAGAACAGATAGCAAGGAAGGAGTTGACGCCTACCGCAGCGTTGTGTGAGATAAAGGAACTATTGGGAGCTTTCCAATCCGATATAGATAAAAGCATTGTATCTTCGTCACAGTAAGGCTCATCACCAATCGGTCGCGTAACACGTCTTTGGACAAAAGCTTCTTAGCTCAAACTACCAAGTGGCACAGTTCAGATAAGGAAAAGTATCTTGAAACCTTACTCGTTTGTTAGGCATAGGTTTCCCACTGTAGTTTAATAGCTCCCTCCGTTATCTCCTCTATACATTGGGATATGACTTGAGAAGGAACCGCTGCAAAAAATGGTATCACTGCCATCGGGTCAGTTGACTCTTGTTGACGCTCAAGACTACGAGTTACAATTCCAATAACGCAACCGTCAATACCTATTACTGGCCCACCACTATTACCCGGACGAGCTATAGCGCTAAATAGGTCCATTGCATAACCATCCATAGTTTCTTTGATATGTCCGCAAATTTGCCCTGTTTGCATCGTAAAACATGGCCCTAAACTGCGAGGAATTAGAGGGTAGCCCGCTATCACTAGCGGCTCAAGCATCATGGAGTTTCTGAAACCCAAATCTGGTACTTGTGAAACCGTAGACTCTTTTAAAAAGATCAATCCAACATCTACGATATTATGTGATTTACAATAATCTATTTCTAAATCTCTACCATTTATCTTTACCGTGGTTACCGTCATATCATCGATAACATGTGCACAAGTCAATACCACGTTCGGTGAGATTAATGTTCCTGTTCCGACCGAAATATCCCCTAGCGGAGTTGCCCCTTCAATATAAGCAATATCTTTTTCTATCTGATGACCAATGTAAGCTTCACCTAAAATCATACCTAGCCAAAGAAACCCTTTATTTTCCCTGTCCGTTAATTCTTTAAAGTAAAGAAATCGTTCATTTAAATCCGTTCCGCCTCTGCTCTGTAAAATGCTTTTCGATTTAAGAAGTTCAACAATCTCCCTTATCCTCTGCATTTTTGGCCCATAATCTACATCAAGATTTTCCCAAAACTTAAAGAAGTCCATTAAGCATAATGGCTCGATAACCCCATTCTTCAGCGGAAGACCTAATTCTTCTCTCATTTTTTTAGCATTAAACGGTGAAAAAAAACCACATAATCTTATGCAGATTTCTTTCTGTTCATCTATAGATAGAATTGATAAAACTGAATACCTATTATCCATACTAAATTCCTTTGTTTAAGCCTTTTCTATATGGCTTTCAGCCTCTGAACAGGACCCTATCATGCTGTCTTTTTATTCACAGTTCAATTGATAATCAATAAGTTAATAAAGGGGTATGGATATTAGATTGCGAGATAAAGCACAATTTTCAGATAGCTGTTTGTGAGGGTACTACAGATAAGTTTATGTGATTAAACTTACATCCCAAAGAGGTGGATTAAACCCAAAGTTAACCTCGTTAGGACTAAATCGTCTCAGACAAGATCAAACTAGTACATTGATGGACAAAAGATTTCTAGTAACTCTACAAATTAAACAAAAGGCGAGACCTGACACCGTTAGTTGTTCATAATCTTGATAATACAAGCGATTTGAAGAATGGATGACATGAGCAACATTGATGATAAAGTGATAATCAATTGGATTAAAAACCAAGAATTTTCGAAGCTAACTTTTCTGGATAACTGTTGGCAGTTCGATGAGAATAAATGGTATCTAGGGTTTTATTACTTTATCCAATATCTAAAACAAGAATGTTTAGATGATGTGATAGCCGAAGTAACTTCACGACACAGTGATGAATCGTCCGCCTACTGCTACCTTGGGGATACCGCGTATAAGATTTACAGCTCATTCACAGAGCAACACATACCAGCTAGCTTCTATCGACATGCTATAAAACTAAACCCAAACAATGCTCACGCTCATTGGGGGCTTTTTATAACGGATAATGATACGAATTCATGCATCACATCTTTAAAAATCGATTATCAAAACAATGAATTTGAGAACGTAGGTCGCACAATAGAGAACCTGTTCTACCGCACCAATCACCTCTCAGGCTTTACACGTCAAGACTGGCAGTTTATCAAATCTTTAATTCAAGACAGCAAAGTTACTTGCGAGAAAGATATGCTTGTTGTTGTGCTTTTCTATCTTGATGAAGTTGAGGATTGTTTAGCCCTAATAGAATCAATGGATACCGTAAGCGTTGAAATCATAGAGGGGTATTTTAATCGCAACTTAATCAGTAAGGAGTTTGCGCTAAGCAAGCTTTATTACTGGCAGATCGATAAGTTCTTGGGTGACGACAACAAAGCGATTTACCAAGCTTATGTTAAGGAATCAGAGAAAGGAAAGGCTAACCCACTGAGACAGGTACTAATACAAAAAGCCTTTCTTGCGGGAGAGTATGAAGACGTCGTTACTTACCATGAAGAAGCTCCTACAGACGATTTGCATTACCGACACGATATAAACGGACGTCTGTATTACTTGCTAGCCTTGTCCCACCTAAAGCAACCAGTGAATAAGCAAATTTTGGAGTATATTAATGACAAGGCAGATTCCTTAAGCGATGAATCTAAAATTCTATATCAAGCCGTTAGATGCAAACATAAAATTGATGAGCTAGAGCGTCGATTCCTAGAGAAGACACACGTCCACGATACGATTGATAGATGGGGCATATATCAAGAAGTGACTAAGGCATTGGACTCCCCTGGCCTAATCAAACATCAAATCTATGATCATTTGAGTTGCGAGTTAAAGTCATTAGAAACAAAGTGGAATGACGCATACTACGATACGCAGCTAGCAGAGATTAAAGTCAAACTATCTAACGGAGATATGAGTAGTGACGATTTCCTACGTTTATACAACTTAGGTATAGAGTGCAATGAATTTGATTTCGTAATAGAAAATGTCACCAAGTTTCATGCTAGCAACCAACCGACCATGTCATCGTACAATTGCATTGGCGTGTGTCATGAGCGCAAAAAAGAACTTAGTCATGCTTTTGAATACTACAAACTTGCTATAGAGTTGATGCACTCATCAAAAGACTACAATCACATCATCATTGGAAATTACATTAGCTGCGCGGAAAGATTGCCCGACGTAGAAATAGAAGAAGAGTATATCGACTTGCGACGCAGGTTTAATATTGACTTAGTCAATCAGTTCAAATGGCACACCTTTACAGCAAAATCAGGCCGACTTTTTAAGTACTCTCCTTTTAACGTCAATAGTATTGATGCACTTACAAACCAGTACTTCTATTTTGCGTCAAAAAACCAGTTAAATGACCCCATTGAACTACCAACACTAAGTAAGTTTGATTCAGATAACCTCATAGATACCAACTATCGCATCTGCTCCCTATCAAATAACAATAATTCTATGTTGATGTGGTCTCACTACGCTAAAGAGCATCAAGGAATAATGGTCGAATATTGGTTTGGCGGGGAATTTCCTTGCGGGGTTGGCATAGAAAAAGTGAGCTATGTAGATGAATCTAAGAGAAACTTAGAAAAAGATTTAATTCCTTTTAATCAATACCTTCTAACTAAAAACAATGACTGGTCTTACGAAGATGAAGTTAGAATATTCACTAATGTTAAGGAAAAAATCCACTTCGAGAGTTTTGAGTACCCGAATACAGACCGTACCAAAATCAACGCTAGGATTTGCAGTATTACGCTAGGGTGCGATTTTCCTGACGACAAGAGAAAACTTATAGCAAACATAGTTAATACTATAAATTCCAAGAGAGAAGACTATGTACCTAAAGTTCTTTTACGAGAAGCTTTTATCTCACAAGATAACTGTTTCGCACTAGAGTATAGGGATATCGACATTTCAAAAATCTAATAAAGAACAGCGGAGATGGTCTTGCTTGTTGCTATCTATTACTTTTTGTATCTCAAAACTAGCAAATTATCTAAAATATCAATTCGAGCTAAAACATTATGGGGCAAAGACGTGCTGGCGAAGATCGTGCTGCCACGTCTATGGACACAAGCGAGTTAACATAAATACTCTACTATCCCGCTTTGAGATAACTTCTCGTATCTCAAAATGCAATCAGGCACCGCTTTAAGCAGTGTCTGAGATGGAAGGTTTTGGATATTTTCAATCATGGTTTAAGCGCATCAAAAGCTCGCATGGTTGCATAATAATGCCTCCTAAATGCATATATAAACAAAATTAAATCTACCCACGAATACTGCCGTTCATGGGTAAATCTTTATTTTGGGCTAATAAATTCCTATTGAGATGAGTTAGACTTTGAATTTTCTTGTGTATTCTGTCAATGTTTCAGCAGAACGAGCAACTTCCTAACTTGCCGCAAGCAACTGTTGAGAGCTGGCTGAAGTTTCTATCGACACTTCGCTAATGTGCAAAATTCGTTTGTTGATATCTTCACTAACTTGAGCTTGCTCTTCTGATGCAGTTGAAATCTGAGCCATCATGTCGTCAATTTTTGCCATTGCAATATTAATTTCTTCGAAAGCTTCGACTGTTCTTCGAGAAACCGAGCTCGTGGATTCTGCCTGCTCAACACTCTTTTGCATCTTAGACACTGACGTTTTCGCCGCTCCCTGAACCGTAGAGACAATGTCTTGTATATCGGCAGCTGAATCTTGCGTCTTTTGGGCTAATTGTCTTACTTCATCTGCAACTACCGCGAAACCTCTGCCATTCTCACCTGCTCTGGCTGCTTCAATTGCAGCATTAAGTGCCAGCAGGTTTGTTTGTTCAGTGATGGTTTGTATTACTGTAAGTACCTGATCAATCTGGTCAGTACTTTGTACCAGTGCGTCCATATCATGTGCTGTGCTCGTGACATTATTAACCAAAGTGTCAATCGATGCCATACTGTTATTGAGCATAGTTATGCCCTCTTCAGTCTTGTCATGCGCTTCTTTCGATATCAGTGCAGCATTTTCCGTATTATGTGCAACATTATTGACGGTACTGGTCATTTGGTTGATTGCAGTTGCCACCATCTCTGTGTCAGTTTGCTGATTAGCAACCGCTGCGGTGGTTTGCTCAGAGGCAACCGAGGTTTCTTCAGCCGTTGAAGCCAATACCTGACTAGATTCCAGAATCTGGCTAATGAGCGCTTTCAGGTTGGTGGACATATCTCTCAGGGAAGCATATACACTGCCAGATTGTACTTTGCTGTCAAATTGATGGGTTAAGTCACCATTAGCAATTTGTTCTGCTAACTGCATCATTTCCCGAGGCTCTCCGCCAATCGGACGTATAATCATTTTAGGCATGAATACAGAAACCGTAGCGCCCAGGATAAATGCAATCAAAGAGGTTACGATAATGATGGTTAAGTTATTCTCTGTATCCGTTTGCACTTTAGGACCCAGCACATCTTGGTCATTTTTTACGGATAGTTTTACTTTCTCAATATCACCTGCCACCTTTGCTCCAATAACATTTAAGGTGTTGTTGATGAGGTCGTTCCGCTCTTTTATAGTGCTATCGACACTATTAAATGCCTCAAGGTATTGCGAATGACTATCCGTGACTTTCATGAGCAGAGCCCGCCTGACACTGTTTTGAAGGCTGTTATCCAGCTTTTTCAGGAATACTGGTATTTCATCAGAAAGCTTCTGCCGGGCTCTTTGGGCATCCTCCTGGCTATTAGTAACCAGGTATTTGGTAACGTAAAGGCGAGCCAGTAAAAGGTGTTCTTGTAATTGTGCCGCAAAGAATGAAGCTTCTGCGTCGTTGTCATTGTAGGCAGAGACGATAATGTCTGATAGTGCTTGTCGCATGGTCAAACCATTTGGTTCCAATTTCTCCTTTACGATTTGATTTCTTTTTCCAAACAACTGAACCACTTGCTCAAAACCATGCTGGTAGTCATCGACTTCCGAGATGATGCTTTGCACCAAAGCGGCTCTTTGGGGGGTCTGAATTTCTTTTTCTGCTTCTTGCAGGAAATCCACGATTTGGGATTTCCGGTCTTCATATTGCGTGATTGAGTTATCGGATTGCGTGTTAATGTAGTTGAGTACGGCTAATCTCATTGTCAATATATTAGCCTGAACTCGACCTGCCAAATTGGTATCCCTTGCCAGCCCTCTGTAATCTACAAACCCAGCTTGCATTTGGTTAAAGCCTGCAAGGGAGGTAAGAGAGATGACAGACAGTAACAGCAAGATAACACCAAAAGAAATATAGAGTTGTACACTCAGTTTTAGACGACTAAACATAGCGAAATGAACCCTTTTTGAGACTAATTAAATTCAACGTTAGAGAATATAAATAACTCAACAACGCAGTGATGAGTCGCGATTATGAATGGTCAGATTTTGAGAGTAAAGGATTTGAGGAGCCAGCAAGCAGTGAATTGTCATAGCCTAGAGTTAGCTTCTTTAGCTTTAAACTCGAGTAACAATTTCACAAGATATTCTGATTTCGGCTTGCGTAAGTTGTATCTACGAAAAACATCGTTTGCGATATCCCACTTGTCTACTTTAGCCAAGTAAGTCAAATAACTTTCCATCACATCAAAGCCTCAGGGCAACTAAGATAAATACAGTTGCCCTGATATAGTCATTTACTTGGTTTATTTAGAAATAGAATTTTAAACCAGAAATACCAGACCATTGTTCAGATTCTCGATAAGTTTTATAGCTAGCACCGAGCTCAAGAGCGAAGTGATCTGTAAAGTTTATTTCACCTGTCAAAGAGAATTTATTCATCGGATCTTTATCAACATGAGAGTAACGATAGCTAGGAGTCAATGTTAAGAAGCTGATAGGGACAAACTTTACGCCAAGGTGAGCAGAGGGACTGTACTCATTAAATTTGCCACTCCCACGTTCTACATCAATTCGATTTATACCCAATGATAGAAATGGGAAAGCACCATTAGCGTAACCGTTAATACCGAGCCCCGCATAATGATCTCGATATTGGGTTTTGCCCGTACTCATTCCTGTAAATTCGGCTTCAAAAAATACGTGTCTGTTGAATGTTGTCGTTAACGTCGCATATCCACCGACAAGGTCTTGCTCACCTTTTTTAGCGTATGATGAGCCTAAATATTGCTCAAGGCCATTATTTTGCCCTGCTTGTAATCCAAAACTAAAACTATTGAAATAATTCGTTTCAGCATTCACTAAATTAGGTGTTATTAAAATAAAACCTATAAGTATGTTTGCTTTTCTCATTGTTTTTCTTCCTGTTTTTAGGTGTAGAAAATAATGGTTATTTTATAAATGATCAAACATTATTTTTGGTAATATTTTTATACAATTGATTATATTTCTTAATAATTTATCTTTATTGTTTATATTGATGATTTTTTTGTTTGGTTTTAATTTCATCTTGAATGATTATTGAACTTTCTATAAGCTCCCTCGGTTTTGATGAAATTAGAGCGAGGTTGAATGATAGTCTCCAAAGAAAATATAGAAATAGCTTTGCGGAACAATGAATTCGAACCCTACTTTCAACCAATTATGTCTCTCGATACAGGTAAAGTGGTCAGATGTGAAGTATTAGCAAGGTGGGTTTATCATTCGGGTGTTATCGCTCCAAATCGGTTTTTAAATAAAGTTCAGTCATTTGGCCTTCTAGAAGAAATGACAAGTCAAATAGTTAAAAAAGCAATTAACTATTGTTTGTGTTGGACACGTTCTCATGCTTTGAATGATATCGGTGTTTCTATTAACTACCACTACAAACAACTTATAAATATTGCTCATGTTGAGCAGTTAATCGTTTTACTGAATGAGCTTGGTCTCTCTACCTCGTTAGTTGAAATAGAGATTACTGAGACACAAGTTATCGAAAACTATACGGAGCTTACTTCTTCCCTCGAGAGGTTGAGGAAAGAGGGTATATCAATTGCTCTTGATGATTTCGGTGTGGGTTATTCTTCTCTAAGTACGCTAAAAATGCTTCCAATAGATACATTAAAAGTAGACCGTTCGTTTGTCAGAGATATTGAAAGTTGCAAGGTTAGCCGTTCCATACTGGAGGGAGTGTGCGGCATTGCAAGCGCCATTGGCGTCAATCTTGTGGTAGAAGGAGTAGAGACAGAAGAGCAGTTGAGCTTTATTCATGAAACCTGCGATTCCGTTGAAGTGCAGGGTTATCTATGTGCACCACCTTTAGCATTTGAGGAATTTTATTACTTTGCCGAAATGATTAACTTAAATAGTTTGCAGTCGCTTTCTTTGTTGTTTTAGTTAGGATGATTTATATGTTGTTCCGAGTTTGCGTTGTTGCACTTTTCTATGCCCTAGTGTGTGGGTTTGTCAGAGCCGAGGCGAATTATCTCTATCCCCATACATGCGATAGTATCGTATGTAGGAAAACACCTGAACCTAGTTATTCTTTAAATGAATCCGCGCCTCTCGTGATTTCAGATGAACCGGCAGAGTTACCTGACAAACTTGCCTTAGCTATCTATGTGACCGCGTTATTGATGCTTGACGAGCGTAATGTTGAGGTTAAAGATTGGAAATCAGAGATAGAGAATAGCGTTGAATAATAGAACCTACGTTAAAGATAAGGTTGAAGAACCTGTACATGAACTTGATGCGTTATAGGCTTTGTTACTTAATTCAGAGAGAAGGTATACCGACCCCATTGAGCTTGATTCTAAAACGATATCATGAGTTTCGGGCATTGAGTAAGTTTCATCAACCTGAGCGTTGTAGCTCTTCAGGTGTAATTTCCCGCCTAACAACTGGTTCAGTCGAAGTGTTCATGGCCCTCTCTAACCGCTATTCAGAGCTTTGTTATACTGTTTCCAGTTAGTTGTTTTGTAACGAGGTCTAGGCATGATACTACGATGGAAGGCCAATGTAGCTGATCAGATCGTAGATTAGAGGCTTAGTTCCATCTATTTACGCAACAAGGCTTTACCTATCTAAAAAGCTATCACTTATGAACCCGATAACATTATAAGAAGCAATAGCATAAACTACTGTCAGTAGAGCGATAGCCCATCGATTAGTCTTGTCCGCTCTCAAAAATACGATATTTAAATTTCTTTTTTGAAATTAGAATCCCTATTACAAATATTAGATATATTTGTAAAAAAATCAATCAGTTAGAAGGCGCTCTCTCTCCAACACATGTTTGGTCCTTA
Organism: Vibrio sp. 3-2(1); assembly: GCF_963887575.1. NCBI lineage: Bacteria > Pseudomonadati > Pseudomonadota > Gammaproteobacteria > Vibrionales > Vibrionaceae > Vibrio > Vibrio sp. 3-2(1). The sequence continues at coordinate 69,704 of NZ_CAWPGB010000001.1, forward strand.
AACACCTAACATGCATAAAAACATTTCTAATGAATGAGTATAATGGACTTTAAAGACGATTAAACTAAAGAGAGTTTTTTCCAGTGTTCATTCCTGAAAATTCAGTTTCCACGAAGACATTATTAGTTACTGAGAAGATAGCGAAGCATATACGCCCATAAGGCCTTGTTCTTCTTTTTCTGAAAAATTGGAACCTAAATTTTGATCCAAACCTTCATTTTGTCCGGATTGAAAGCCAATACTGAGGCTATTAAAGTCACTTTACTCAGCATGTGAGAGAATATGATAGGTACCGCAAAGATTAATTTACTTACTTTTTTCATTACACATCTAGATAATCATTTTATAAGTCAAACCAAAAATATAAATTGGTTAAAATGCATTCAACAGTATTTTATATACATTCAAATTAACACACCATTAGATTGTCACAAACTGTAATAAAGTAAGTTTTTCCATTAATAATTGACTTTAATTTTACTCATTCCACTTCTGTAAAATTACAACCCATTAAATAAAAATCAATCATGAGTAGATTGCTATTTATTATTAAAATTAGGTAGGACGAATAAAATTGAACTAACATCTCACATTTACTAAATCTATACATCCCTATTAATGTTTTTTTTAAAAAAATATATTATGGTTATTTTTCCAACTAATGATAAAAGAAGGAAGATTTCGGTGAAAAAAACACTAACTTTATTATGTTTATTGCCTTTTACTTACACACCTTCAGTATTAGCATCAGATAATACTCAATTTTACCCTGATCTAGCTGAGATTCATTACAATCTTGGAGCTGAAACGTGCAAACCTAATTTTAGAGCTATAACTCGTGATGAAGCTTTACGATTCAAAGACTTTATAATGAACAAGTTAGGTAAATGGTCTTATGTTACTTTGGCAGATGGTTGGATCATAATGGGCCCAGGCTACAAAGGAGAGATCAAAAAAGGATCCTCAGATTCAACAGCTTGCTATCCGCTTAAGGCTGATGTAAATATTCTCAAGTTTGACCCTGTCTATATCGAGGAAGGTTCGAAGCAGCGTGTAGAATGGAACCTACTTAATGATAAGCAGAATTTTATTATACCTAGCTTCCAATTAGCTCATATGATGGGGTACGCTTGGGCTGGAGGTTCTGCTTTCGAAAAAGTCGGACAAGATGTGAAAGTTTGGTGGGATTCCAACGCAAACGCTTGGAAAGTCCGTGGTAATAATGGACCTTGTGATGGTTATCGTTGCGATGAGAAAAGTACTCTCATAGTCAACAACTTTTCTTATACCATGGATCCTACATCATTTAAAATTGACGGTTCGATTGTTAATTCGAATAAAAAACTGATCAATACTATTTCATCTACCGCAATCAACAAAACAAGCATCCCTCAGCAATACGTAATAGATATAAATTATAAAACATCAACAAATTGGTCACAGAGTAATAATTACGGTTTCAGTGAAAGTGTTGCAGTTAGCACTGCTTTCAAAAGTCCAGAAGTTACCGGAGGTGTGGATAAGTCTATCTCGGTTACTATAGGTTCGACGCAGGAGTGGGGGACTGCGAGTGGTGGTGATGAGAGTAATACTGTTTCTATGCAAGCTAGACCAGTGGTCCCTGCTAATAGTGCGTTGAAAGTACTTTTAAATGTATATCGTGCAGATATATCTTATCCTTATGTCTTTGATGCAGATGTTTCTTACGATCTTGGTTTTAATGGTTTTATGCGCTGGGGAGGTAATGGTCTGCTAACGCATCCTAAAGATAGACCTACCATCAGCAGTACTTTTTCTATTGGTCGTTTTTCCGGCGAGGATAAAAGCTTAGAATTTCAATGGGATCATCGTGATATCCCAGGTTTAAATAAAACTTGGGATTGGAACTGGATTGCAAAAAATGGAGGCTCCTACGATACCCGTTACTGGTTAGGTAAGGTATTAGCCCCGAAAAAAGCTCGTGTAAAGGGGATGTTTTACGCAGAAGATCAATATACTGGCGAGTTGTACTTTGAACAAACCTCGATACCACAAGAAGAAGGAAGTGAGGTGTCAATGGAGAAAAACATTAAACGACAACTTGAAGATGCTGGCTTAAAAGATGTAAAAGTTTCTGTTAAAAAGAGCGATAGCAACTTGGAATAGAATACAGGTAGTGACTAACTAACAGCCTGTTAATTTCATTATCTATAGTAAGCAATTTCAATATTAAGGATGCGTAAAATGGACAACTCGATCAGCCTGAAGGTTTATTGAGCTGTCCATGTTTAATTATCGACTACCTGCTGAGGTAGCACTGATTTTCTCATCGGATTCGAATCGCCTTCCCCCTTTAACGCTTGCTGCAAGGTCTTGTTGAAGCGAGTAAATAACCCTCAATTTCTTTACAGGCATTAAGCTTAGTTATCATAAACTGCCTTTCATCCTGGTTAGCTTTTTAACATATTCCTTGCAAAGACAATAATAGAAAACGCGATCACTTTAAGAAATATACCGACGTATTAAATATACGATCGTGAGTGTAACCAGGCTCTTAAACAACGTGGGCGATTCGACATATCGATTTCTGAAGCAATTATCCATAATTGATAACATGGCGATCGCGTTTATAACGGCATCAACTCTTCCGTTAAGCGAGCTTTTACTCTGAATGATAATGGGGCGTGCGACGTGAGGTCGTATGAAGCGCTGTTCACCGCTCAACGCGTGAACCATCTGTATCACCAGATGAACCTAGGAGCCTGAATAAAGTAGCGGCTCTGACAATGTAACGAAGGTTGGCATTTGCCAATCGGGATTGAAATCGTGAGAGGATGATCCTCCTGATAACCACATAAATCGGGTGAGTGCTAGGTAGTCAGCATGATGAACAAATGTGAATCCGTCCAAGGTGCGTTAATCAATGAGCAGCGGAAGTGGTTAACACGCTGTAGCCAAAAGGCAAGAGAGTCGGAAAGAGATTGCCCCATGCTCTTTCGTGATCGTTGAACTCTCCGCACCATAGCGGGCATCTAAACTGACATTGCGCGACATACGGAACACGGTAAGCCTGTATCGCTCCCTAAGGGAAAGCCTCTGTGGCCGATAGTGATGCAGGTAGAGGATGTTGGAAAAAGCGAAGGCTGCATTGTAACGATGCAGATACAGATCTCTATCTGATCACGAAAGTGAGCTGACTTCCGACTGGTCTTCCGTTGTAAGAGAATTTGAAGAACTTTATTCAAGGAGGAACGCAAATGATGATTTCAAAAGAGATTAGTGCCTCTCCTGACAGTGCTCAATGGCGATCCATAAATTGGAAAGTCGTAGAATCTAACGTTTTAAAGCTTCAGATGCGTATTGCAAAGGCAACACGAGAAGGTAGACACGGCAAAGCGAAAGCGTTGCAATGGATACTGACTCACTCGCGTTCGGCAAAACTTCTTGCTGTTAAGCGGGTATCACAAAACAAAGGCAGTAAAACGCCTGGAATTGACGGCGTCATTTGGAATACAGATACGCGTCGCATGAAAGCAGTCAATCAACTGAGCAGAAAAGCCTATCAAGCCAAACCGCTCAAGCGTATCTACATCCCCAAGAAAAACGGCAAGCTCAGGCCACTTGGCATTCCCTGCATGATCGACAGAGCGCAGCAAGCGCTTCATCTTCTTGCACTAGAGCCAATATCAGAAACACTTGCTGACCCTAACAGCTATGGGTTTAGACCAAACCGCAGCACTGCCGATGCTATAGAGCAGTGTTTCAAATGCTTGGTTATGAAACGATCTGCTCAATGGGTTCTTGAGGGAGACATCAAAGCTTGTTTCGACAAGATCGGGCATCAATGGCTTATGAACAACATTGCCATAGACAAACGTATGTTGGAACAGTGGTTAAAGTCTGGTTTTATGGACAAAAGGCTGTTCTATCGCACTGACGAGGGAACACCACAAGGTGGGGTTATATCCCCAACCTTGATGCTAATGACTCTTGCAGGGCTTGAGCAACGCATAAAGTCCACCGCACTCAAAAAGGGCACTAGAGCCAACTTTATTGGATACGCCGACGATTTCCTCGTCACTTGTGCTTCAAAGGAAGTGCTGGAGAACGATATCAAACCGTTGATCGCTGATTTCTTAGCAGAAAGAGGCTTAACACTCTCTGAAGAGAAAACGCACATTACCCACATCAACAGAGGTTTTGATTTCCTAGGTTTTAATCATAGGAAGTACAAAGGGAAATTGCTCGTTAAACCGAGCAAATCCAACACACTACTGTTCTTGAGTAACTTGCGCGAACTCATCAAAAAGCACGCAACCATTCCTGTTAACGATCTTATCAAACTGATAAATCCAAAACTCAGGGGCTGGTCGAATTACTATCGACACTGCGTGGCTAAACAGGTATTCGGATATGTAGGTCACAAGCTATTCCATACGTTATGGTTCTGGGCTAAAAGGCGTCATCCAACAAAATCTAGAACTTGGATTGCCCTTAAATACTTCATCAACCGTCAAGGTCAATGGCAATTTCACGGTTGGCAGAAGATCATGGATATGGATTGTCAGTTCAATCTGTTTCAAATAGCCAAGGTGCCAATAGAGAGACATGTGAAAATCAGGAGTGCCGCTACACCTTTTGACCCTCAATACCAAGAATACTTGGCAAAGAGAAAATCAAAGAAGCCATGCCGTAACTCTTGGCATGAGCCTGCTCTCACTGCTTTATAAGTTGCTGGGTGCCATCAGGTGCCTTTGTGAAGGCTTGAGCCTAGTGCGGTGAAAGTTGCACGCTGGGTTCTTAGAGGGACGACACTTGGTAACAGGTGTCGTCTACTCGACACTAACGCGCCATAACAGATGGTCTTGATACGCCTTTGGTGAATTTTCAATCAAAGCCTTAAGTTGTGGTAGATCATTTACCACAACTTAACACAAGCCATTTTGGGGCATAACGGTTTTAGCTGGTAGTTTTGCTCTCTATCTGAATTTTTGTGACTGAATCAGTAGTTGCCCCTAACGATTCAGTGAATATTCATTCATGAGGAGGGATAGATGAAGACGTCAGATTGAACAGATAACATAGCTACTTTCTCGACTAAATAGAAAAATGAATGACCTACCGTTTCGCTAGCATCTGAAGCGATGCGCTCCACTAACACGGACAACACTCAAAGCCTCAAATTGACAATATTTATTACTCAAACTTGATGTTAGGAAATTGCCGGAATTTGAACGAAAAGTGCTCGACTCATTGCGTGAGCCATTAGAGTCAGGTGAAATTATTATTTCAAGAGCGCAAGGCAAAACGCGTTTTCCAGCTCGCTTTCAATTAGTGGGTGCGTTGAACCCCAGCCCAACCGGTTATTACGAAGGCACGCAAGCCAGAGCCAACCCGCAGAGTATTTTGCGCTATTTGGGACGCTTATCGGGGCCATTGCTTGATCGCTTTGACATGTCGATTGAAATCCCCTCGCTTCCCAAAGGAATGCTGGCAAATGGCGGCGAAAGAGGTGAAGCAACGGCTGTGGTTAAAGAAAGAGTGTTGATTGCTCGTGAACGGATGGTGATTCGTAATGGCAAGGTCAATGCTTTGTTGGGGAGCCGAGAAATTGAACAGTATTGCCCTTTAACTAAGGCTGACGCCGAATTTTTGGAAAATGCACTGCACCGCTTAGGGCTCTCCATCCGCGCGTATCATCGCATTATCAAAGTGGCGCGTACGATTGCCGATTTAGAAGGGGCCGAGCAGATTGCTAAGCCCCATCTAGCGGAAGCGCTCGGCTATCGAGCGATGGACCGATTGTTGAAACAACTGACCGCACAAGCGGTGTAATGAACTTAAAATTGGTAATTTAACCCTAGCGCTGTAAAGAGAGACGATTCGTCGTAAAACGAGAGGTTTGAGCTCGATTGGTTATAACCGGCTAAAGCGATTAATGACCAATCATCCCAATCCATAAATTGGCTGTATTCGTAGGCGAAGAATAGGCTCAGCTCATCGTCATTACGCACAGTCTGATTAAACAGTGAGTTTCCACCTTGATAGTCGCGCTTGGTATAACCAGCGGTCAGTGCCAGTTTATGGCGATTGATAAACGTGAAGTAGGAGAGATCGGCGGCGTAAGAGTGATGAGTATTGGCGTCGCCATCCGCTTGGTGGTTGATATAAGTGATGGAGGGTAGTAACAAACTGGTTGGGCTTAGAGAGTAACGGTACTGCCCTTTTAGGTAGTAACTTTTACCATCACGAGCCAGTTCAGGGCTTGGAAACTGATCGTTGTCGATCTCTTTGGTCGCGTAAGCGACATCGATAGTCCATGGGCTGCCTTGAATACTATTGAATGTTAATCGGTAGGCATTTCCTGACTCATCGGTTTCTTGGCGCTGACTGTTTAGTTGGTAAGGGTTAGCCCAGGTTTTTCCAGACATCACGGTCGGCAAAAAAGCCACATCAACCACGGTACCTGTCTCCATCTCATATTGATAGCCCAGCTGAAGCGCTAAAGTGCCGACGGCAATATCATCACGTGAGGTGCCTAGATAAACCTGTTGTTGACGTTTGTCCCCGAAGGTGTAAGCAAGGTTACCCAAAGGCCCAACGGCAAAGTTTGACTGCCGGCTACTCTTTGTTTCGAGTGATGTAATACGCTCATCTCCACCCGTATCAAATGATGATTGGGAAGATGCAAAAATAGTATTAATGGCAATCTCACCACTTAAACCTGTTTCTGGAGCCAGTTCGGCAGATACATGAAAAGCCAGAGCGCTAACAAGCGTCATGGACAGGTATTTATTCATTAGGAGTTTCCATACTTTGATTCAATAGTGGTTAAGTATATGAATAAACTTGGATGACGACACGATAAAACTAATCTGACCGTTTTATGAATGAAGGGTGAGCCTTGTCTTAGACATACACAGTTTTGTGCTGCGATGGCTTGTGTTTCAATATTGGTTGTATGAGAAAGCGCTGCAAGGTTGAACTTGATTAAGTAAAAATGAGGAGCCGTTGCTCCTCATTTTTGAATGATTACTTGGTCAGTAGGTAATTGACCAGTTCGAAGTATTCATTGGTCGATTTAACACCTTGTCCTTGCACCAAATAATGATTGTTAACCACGACAGCAGGCACACCTGAAAGGCCGCTTTCTTGGAACTGTTTGTCAAAGCGGCGCACCATTGAATCGACGGCAAAACCATTAAAGGCGGCATCAAATTTTGCTGCATCAATACCTTCGTCTAGGAAGATTTGGCGTAGATCCGCATCATCTCTTGGTGGTTTACGCATCGTGTGGATGCGGTTAAACATCACGGGCACCATTTGGTCTTCAACTTTGAGGGCAAGCATGGTGGCGTAAGCTTTACTCATTGATTTACCCATAGAGCCACCCATAAAAGAAACATGGTTTTTCTGCAGAGTAACCCCTTGTGGGAGCTGCTTTTTCAGTTGGGCGATGATCGGCTCAAAGGTATTGCAGTGTGGGCAGTAAAAGGAGAAAAACTCCGTCACGGTTGGATTTTTAGAGGGCTCAAGATCAAGCACTTTATAATGCTCACCTTCTTTAAATTGGGCCGCATGAGCCGATAAGCTCAGCAGTAAGGTTGCAACCAGTGCAAAAAGCTTCTTCATTGTGTACTCCATTTATTGCTTCAAGGTGACTTACCATTGTGGCATTAGTGAGAGCGTAGGCTCGTCTAATGCTGCTATTTGTTCTTTAAACGCAAGCACTTGGCTTTCCCAATATTTAGGGTCATTAAACCAAGGGAAGGCGAGTGGAAAAGCAGGGTCCTGCCATCGTTTGGCCAACCATGCCATGTAATGCACCATTCGTAGACCGCGTAACGGTTCAATTAGTTTCAATTCGACTGGATTAAAATCGTGAAACTCTTGATACGACTCTAAGATAATGTCCAACTGCATTCGCTTATCTTGCAATTCGCCATTGAGTAGCATCCACAAATCCTGTACTGCTGGTCCATTGCGAGCATCGTCTAAATCGACAAACATAGGCCCATCTCGCCACAAAATATTGCCTGGATGGCAATCACCATGCAAGCGGATGGCCGCGGATTTTGCTGGCCATTGCTGTTCAATTTTGTTGATCAATAACGATAAGTCACTGAAAAAGGTATTTTGCAAGTGCTGAGGTATGAAGGACGCATTTTCCAATAGCTGTTTGGGTTGATAAAGATACTCATCTAAGCTGATGGTCGGGCGATGAACAAATGTACGAGTGGCACTGATGTGATGAATGCGTCCAAGAAATCGGCCCACGCCTTCTAATTGGTCCATATTGTCCACTTCAAACTGCCGCCCACCCACACTGTTAAACAGCGCGAAATGATAGCCCTGATAGTGATGTAAGGTTGCACCGTTGATGAGCAATGGCTCAGCAATCGGAATTTCCGCCGCGTACAGCTCGCGTGTGAAATCGTGCTCCTCTTGAATTTGCTCAACACTCCAGCGCTGAGGTCGATAGAATTTCACCACATAGCGTTGGCGTTCTTCATCGATGAATTGATAAACGCGGTTTTCGTAACTGTTGAGTGCCAGAAATCCTGATTCAGCACGAATGCCGATGCTTTCTAAGGCATACCACATGGTATCAGGGGTGAGTGCATCAAAATGGAAAGAAGCTTTGGTCATGATTAAAAAGGGCCCATTACTGAGCCCTTTTCCATTCGTTACGAAGTTAGAGTTTATTAATAAACCGGCTCTCAACTTCTATCGTGAATTGGTTACTGTCCGTGAGTATAAACTGAATCGTCGCTATAGGAGAGCTGAGTTTGTCAGGAGCGACGCCAAGGCTGGTTGGTAGGTTCAATACCTCTCCTGGTTTGACTTGGATGGTTTGTTTACCATACCAAGAGACGTCCGATAGCCCTTTCACGTCAAGCTTATATTCTTGCGTTTGCTGAGTTTTGTTGATGACTTTCAAGGTGTAAGTGTTCTCAATTTCACCATTGCTGTTGGTTTTAAATAGCTGGTTTCTATCACGCAATACACTTAAGCCGACCGGATCAACACTGGCTACTTGAGCGATGAATAAGCCAAACATCACCAGCAGTACCGTGCCATAACCGAGTAATTTAGGCCTGAGTATTTTGGTGTGGTGGCCGGAGAGGCGGTGCTCCGTGGTATAGCTGATGAGCCCTTTTTCATAGCCCATACGTTCCATCGTGGTATCGCACGCATCAATACAAGCGCCGCAGTTAATACATTCGTACTGCAAGCCATCACGAATATCGATGCCAGTCGGACACACTTGTACGCACAAATCACAATCAATGCAGTCACCTAAACCGAGTGCTTTGTGATCGGCTTTACGAGCGCGTGGCCCACGAGTTTCACCGCGTTTGCTGTCATAGCCAACAATAAAGGTATCTTTGTCAAACATCGCAGACTGAAAGCGAGCATAAGGACACATATGGATGCAGACGATCGAACGCATCCAGCCTGCATTTCCGTAAGTACAAAGGGTGAAAAAGAGTACCCAGAAGACGGGCCAGAAACTTTCATCGAGTGTGAAAAAGTTCACCACGAGTTCGCGTACCGGGACGAAATAGCCGACAAAAGTAAAACCAGTACCGAGTGCAATCGCCAGCCAAGCAATGTGTTTGATGGCTTTTCTTATAGCAAGATTAGCTGTGAGTTTTCCTGAGTCCTGCTTGCGGCGTTTATTGGCGGCGCCTTCGAGTTTTTCTTCAAACCAAATGTAGATAAATGTCCACACAGTTTGCGGGCACAGATAGCCACACCAGACACGGCCAAGAAAAGTGGTAATAAAAAACAGGCCGAACGCCGCAATCATAAACAACAGGGCCAGTAGAGTTAGGTCTTGTGGGTAAAGTGTGGTGCCGAAAAAGTTAAATTGCTGGTGGCCGATGTCGAGCAAAATCGCTTGGCGATCACCATAAGAGATCCACGGTACTAAAGTAAAAAGCAGCAGTAAAAACCAGCCACCATAGCGGCGGAGTTGTTGATAAGTACCTTTACTTTCGCGCACATAAATACGGTTGCTGGGGTTAAAACGGTCACCGTTGCCTTTGTGAGTTTTGGGGTTGAATATTTTAGGAGTCACATCCTTTATATCGATTTTGTCCTGACTCATGAAATGATCCTTGTTGGGCTGTAAGGTGTGATTTCTTTTAGTTCACACTCTGCGACATTGCTGTTTTCTCTTTGGGTACAATACCAAGATGAGAAATTATCATTGTTCAATCTTTATTTATTAAGCGGCAAGTATAACGCCAATAACAATTTTATTTCTTTAACACTATCAACCTTTAACAATAAAGCCTCAACTCGTGAGGCTTATCGCTAATAATAAAAAAGCGACCTAATAAGGCCGCTATCTTGATCACTATCACAGGGGCAACATCATTTTATAATGCCACGCGCGCGTAAAATGGCTGTTTTAAAATCATCTTCCTGATCTTTCTTCAGGCCAGGAATCATTTCGTCTTTGGCGCTGTTGCGCATTTTTAGATGGTAGATCAATACATCATCTGTAAGCGCTTCTAAAGGTCCTTTATAACCCGCTTCTTGAGCCAGTTTGGTGATGAATTGCACTAAATTGAGCTGCTGATCTTGTTGCCATTCAGGCGCAAGTAGTTCAATTAGCTCTTCAATTCGATGACATTGCATTCTCTTTTCCCCAATTTTTATAAGTATTTTGAGTAAAGGTATCAAATTGCGGATTGAAGTCCAATTGAGCGCAAAGAAAAAGCGCAGGGTTTAGCTGCGCTTTTTAATTATGCTGCCTGAACAACATTAGTTGTGCTCGATGCAGTAAGGGCATTTTTTTCAACTAAAGTCATTGCTGGAGCGACTTTTTTTGCAGTCGGAGCAGCAGCAAAACCACTACGACGACGCATTGCACTACGGTTTGTGTGCGAAAACCTGACAGCTGTTGGGCGCATTCATTAACCTAACGGTCAGGCACATCCATTGCCAATCTAATGGCCTGAATCACCATGAGTTGAGCTTCATAATTGAAGGGTGGCTCTTCTGGCTCTCGCCAATCCAAATAATGATTCAGGAATAACGATATGCTTTCATATCGTAGTTAGATTAGCACCAAGTTTTGAATTGATCGATAGTTGAACGATTGTTGAGATGAATATTCTTGCAAATAAAGCTTAAAATTGTGTGAGATGCTTGGTTGAGTTTGTCATCTGATCGGTATTACATCGCGTTTTGTTAAATAGGAGGTACCTATGTCGTTTACAAAAAACTCGCGATTTATCGCTCTCCTTGATACCCGTTCGTTACGAAATTCGCATTTAGGCTTACAACTGTAAGCTGAGGTGTGCAATACTAAGCCCACATTTTGTTGCTTTTGGTATGGTGTTTATGTCTGCTGTTGACAATGACGGCTATGGTGCTGGTGAAGAACGGGCGAATGCACTGAGTCATGGTTTGGGGCTATTGCTTAGTTTTGTTGGTTTAGTCTTGCTGCTGAGCAAGGCAACAAGTGCGCAGGCCGATGCATTGACTTATATCAGCATGAGTCTCTATGGTGGCAGCATGATAGCGTTATTCCTTGCTTCAACGCTGTATCACTCCGTTGCGACACCGAAAGCCAAACGCTGGCTAAAAACGTTCGACCACTGTGCCATTTATCTACTGATTGCCGGAAGTTACACACCCTTTTTGTTGGTTAGCCTTCGCACTCCTTTGGCGATAGGTCTTATGGTGGTGATCTGGCTGCTGGCGCTGCTCGGTATCATCATGAAAATTGCCTTTGTCTACCGTTTTAAAAAGTTCTCACTAGTGACTTATTTGGCGATGGGGTGGTTATCCTTGGTTGTGATCTACCAACTGGCGCTCAATATCGAGGTCGGTGGTTTGGTGCTACTTGCTGTTGGTGGTTTGGTCTATTCGCTCGGGGTGATTTTTTATGTAGCGAAACGCATTCCCTATAACCATGCGATTTGGCATTTATTCGTGCTAGGTGGCAGTGCTTGTCACTTCTTTGCGGTTTACCTTTTTGTTCACCCAGTAAGTGCCTAACGCATTTCAACCCGCTCAATGTTGGTCGAAATTTGATAGCCTTGCTGGCGATCAACCTGAAGGGTAATCGGCTTTCCTTGCGCTTGAGTTTGTGGGCGTAAATAGCTATCAGCCATCCGTTTAATGGATTGCCAAATAGGTAACTGCTGAGTGAGTAGCAGTTGACCTTGCTCGTCATAAAGAGTGATGCTGAGCACTACCGCAATGACAGATTGCGAGCTTTGATTGGTGATGGCTGTTGGGATAACGAGTGTATCTCCTTGGTAGTAAGCCGCGCCGAGTACCACTTCCACTCCAGAATCTGACAGTTGTAAAATCGGTTTTTCACTCCCCATCTCAAAGGTGGTTGCTCGGGCTTTTTGAGCAATAGGGGCCGCGTGAATGACGGTTTCCTGCGACATTGATTGCGGTTCAACATATTGCCATGTGAAATCATCATTGAGTTTCACTTGGCGGCCATCTTCTAAGGTCAGAACTTGCGCGTAAGATGCTGCGCTTGCTGTCATGCTTAACAGCATTATTATCACAGGTATTGTCTTCATCTTAACGTCGCCAAAATGCAGGGAAAAACAGAACGATAATCGTCAAAATTTCTAAACGCCCCATCAACATCCCTAAGCTCAGAACCCACTTTGCTGCGTCAGGCAGTGGTGCGAAGTTGCCCGTTGGACCAATCACCGAGCCCATTCCGGGACCAACGTTGGCCACTGCTGTGATGGAACCTGAAATGCTGGTGACAGGGTCAAGGCCCATTGCACTGAGCGCGCCTGCGATAGCAATGACAGTGATGAAAAAGGTTAAACCAAAAGCGACGACTGAGCGGACAATATCATCATTAACCGGACGATGATTATAGCGCTGTACGAAGATGCCTGATGGATGGACCAACTTCATAATTTGTTTATTGAGCAGCGTCATCGCAATTTGGAAGCGGAACACTTTAATCCCACCAGAGGTTGAGCCGGAACAAGCTCCTGCTGCCATTAAGAAGATGAACAGCGTGCTTGGCAGTGCGCCCCAGGCGGTGAAATCTTCCAAACCAAAACCAGTAGTCGTGACCACTGAAACGATATTAAACATCGCCACTCGCAGGGCGTCCAACCAGTAGTAGCCTAGTTTGAGATTCAGCCACAACGCAATGATGAGACTGGCAATTAGGAAAAGATAAGCAAATCCACGAACTTGTGCGTCTTTTATGATCACTTTGATATTTTGTTTTCGTGCCGCAGCAACAAACAGTAGAAAGGGCAAGCCCCCCAAAAACATAAACAGCGTTGCTACCCAGTGTGCACCGTTTGAGAAGTGGTTCATCGAACCGTCGGAGGTGGAATATCCACCAGTCGACAAGGTGGTGAATGAGTGGTTGATCGCTTCAAAAAGCGTCATGCCAGTGAGGATGTAGCCAATCAAGCACAGTAAGGTCAGTACCAAATAGACCAGCACAATATTTTTCGCGACAGTTTTGGCGCGTGGGCTACTTTTATCGGACCAATCAGACGATTCGGTTTGGAACAGTTTCATCCCACCCACATTGAGCATTGGTAATACCGCTACCGCCATTACGATAAACCCAACCCCACCAAGCCATTGCAGAATAGAACGCCACAACAAGATGCTGGGCGGCATATTATCAAGGCCACTGAGCACGGTTGAACCTGTAGTGGTTAACCCTGACATAGTTTCAAAGTAGGCGTCGGTAAAGCTGATGTGGTTGATAAAGACGAAAGGGAGCGCCGCGAAAGCGCTGGCAACCGTCCACACTAAGCTGGTGATGAGAAACATATCGCGCACGCTGAGCTTAAAGTGCGCGGTACGCCCTAAGCTTAAGCAGATAAAGGCGACAATATGAGTGATGATGACCGCTTGAGCAAAATCAAGGAAGCCACCCGTACCGGTAAAAAAAGCGACCAGTGTCGGCACATACATAAATAGGGCGAGCTTAGATAGCACGAGTCCTATAACGAATGAAATGGGGCGTAAATTCAGCATGACGCCAATGACCTATAGGAAAAATGGGCTAGGTTGGAACAAGGCTTCCACATCGGGCACGTACTTTTTATCCACTAAGAACATCACCACGTGATCATCTTGCTCGATAATAGTGCGGTCATGGGCGATTAACACTTCTTCACCACGCACAATCGCGCCAATGGTTGTGCCCGGTGGCAGTTTAATATCACCCACTGCGCGTCCCACCACTTTAGAGGTGTTTTGGTCGCCATGTGCAATTGCCTCAATCGCCTCTGCCGCGCCACGGCGTAGCGAAGAGACGTTAACGATATCGGCACGACGTACGTGAGTCAGCAGTGCGGAAATGGTGGCTTGTTGGGGTGAAATCGCGACATCAATTACGCCGCCTTGTACGAGGTCGACATACGCGCCACGCTGGATAAGTACCATCACTTTTTTCGCACCCATACGCTTAGCGAGCATGGCGGACATGATGTTGGTTTCATCTTCGTTGGTGAGCGCAATAAATACATCGACTTGGTCGATGTTCTCTTCGGTTAGCAGCTCTTGGTCCGCCGCATCACCACAAAATACTATGGTGTTTTCTAACTCTTCCGATAACTGCTCTGCACGTGGGTAATTACGCTCAATCAGTTTAACGCTGTAGCTGTGCTCTAAACGTTTGGCTAAGCTTGCCCCAATGTTACCCCCGCCAACAATCATGATACGACGATAGGTTTTTTCCAGCCGCTGTAGCTCACTCATGACCGAGCGAATATGATTACTGGCTGCCACGAAGAACACTTCATCGTCAGCTTCAATAATTGTGGTGCCTTGCGGGCGAATCGGCCGACCTTGGCGGAAAATGGCCGCGACGCGGGTATCAATGTGCGGCATGTGTTCACGTAGCGCTGAAAGAGCATTACCCACCAATGGCCCGCCGTAGTAAGCTTTCACAGCCACTAGGCTCACTTTCTCTTCGGCAAAACTCACCACTTGCAGTGCGCCGGGGTATTGGATCAACCGTTCAATATAGCTCGTCACTAGCTCTTCAGGGGCGATAAGGTGATCCACCGGGATCGCGCCTGACTGAAACAAAGTCTCTTTTTCAAGCAGATATTCAGGAGAACGAATACGCGCAATTCGGTTGGGCGTATTAAACAAAGAGAACGCCACCTGGCATGCCGCCATGTTGGTTTCGTCGGTATTGGTGACCGCAACCAGCATGTCCGCGTCCTGTGCGCCCGCTTCACGCAGTACATCAGGGTGGCTGGCGTGGCCATGAATCACCCGCAAATCGTACTTGTCTTGCAGCTCGCGCAAGCGGTCACTATTTTTGTCGACAATGGTGATGTCATTGTTCTCGCCGACCAAGTTTTCGGCCAGTGTGCCACCGACCTGACCTGCACCAAGAATAATGATTTTCATACTCTGTTCTCTTTCTACCTGCCGAATATCGGCCACTGAAAAGGCAGCAGTAATGCTGCCAATGTGCGTCGAATTTACGCTTGTTTGGTTAATACTGCGTAGTAAAAACCGTCCATATCTTCTTCTCCGGGGAGTATCTGACGCCCCGGCTGCTCACGATCGGAACCCACTAATTGAGCGTTATGAGTTCGTTCTAAGAAGGCTTTGACCTGCAAGCTGTTTTCTTGTGGAGTGATCGAACAGGTTGCGTAAACCATAGTGCCACCGACTTTTAATTGCTTCCACATTGCGTCCAGTATTTCGCTTTGTAATTGAGCCAATGCCTCAATATCGCTACCACGACGTAGCCATTTGATGTCTGGATGACGGCGAATAACCCCAGTGGCAGAGCAAGGTGCATCTAATAAAATTCGGTCAAATTGTTCGCCATGCCACCATTCTTCAGGATAACGAGCATCACCGCAGATCACATCAGCGCGAAGTTGCAGGCGTTCTAAGTTGTCATAGACGCGTTCAAGGCGGGTTGCATCGCTGTCAATCGCAACCACTTCAGTATCGTGTGTGTGCTCCAGGATGTGCGCGGTTTTACCCCCTGGGGCGGCGCAGCAATCTAAAATAAGCTCGTCTGCTTTAGGTTGAAGGTAGTCAATCGCTAGCTGCGCAGCGGCATCTTGCACCGATACCCAACCACGATCAAAACCGGGTAAAAGCGTTACATCGCAAGGTGCAGCGAGTTTTATTGCGTCGGCGGCGTGAGAGTGCACGCTGCACTCGATATTTTCGCTAGCTAGTAGTGCAAGATATTCATCACGAGTGTGGTGCTGACGGTTGACGCGCAACCACATTGGCGCTTTTTGATTGTTCGCTTGCACAACCGTTTCCCACTGTTCTGGGTACGCTTGTTGTAACAGTTTAAGTAGCCAACTTGGGTGGCCATATTTGCCTGCGTTGTGGCTAACGGCGATAGCGTCCAGTGCTTCTTGATCGCGCAAGTAGCTGCGCAATACGGCGTTGATTAGCCCACCTAAATTTTCACCGCGCAATGTTTTGGTGCCTTCAACCGTCTCGGCTACTGCGGCGTGAGCGGGAATGCGCATAAAGCTCAATTGGTAGATACCAACTAAAATAAGATGGTGAAAAACCCGCTTTTTCCCTTTCAGTGGGTTGTCCATTAGCTCATTGGCAATTGATTCCAAACGAGGCAAATAACGCAAAGCCCCATAGCAGATCTCTTGCAACAGAGCGTGGTCTCTTGGGCGGATGGTTTTTTGCGCCGCAGGAAGTGCGTGAGAAAGTGAGTGGCCTTTATCAACCACTTGAAACAACACGTTAGCCGCAGCTGCGCGAACATTCATAGAAGTACCGACTTTAAATAAATGAAAATCAATGAGGGCATCTCTGCCCTCGTTAAGGTTTAGCTAAGTTGTGTGCCGACTTCAAACCAGCTTGCGCGCGAATTGAGAATGTCTTGCACTGACATCGCTTTTTTGCCCGGAACCTGCAACTGCTCAAGCACCAGTAAGCCGTTGCCGGTTGCCACATAAATACCCGATTTATCGGCTTGAACAATCGTGCCTGCAGGGTGGTCGCTGGTTTGTGCTTCAACGCGACTTTGCCATACTTTAATGCTGTTCTCAGCCACATCAAAATGGCTCATTGGCCATGGATTGAAAGCGCGCACGCAGCGTTCAATAAAAGCGGCATCCGCTGACCAATCGATTTTGGCTTCTTCTTTGCTAAGTTTTTGTGCGTAGTTAGCCAATGTATCATCTTGTTGGGTGGCAATCGCTTTGCCACTGGCGATATCGGCGATGCATTCTACCAACGCTTGTGGGCCTAACTCGGCCAGTTTGTTATACATAGAAGCGCTGGTGTCTGTTGCCTCAATCGGCAGCTTAGCAATTTTGAGCATATCGCCCGTATCTAGGCCGACATCCATTTGCATGATGGTTACACCTGTTTCGCTGTCTCCCGCCCAGATCGAGCGTTGGATCGGTGCGGCACCACGCCACCGTGGCAGAATGGAACCGTGTACGTTAATACAGCCAAGCCTTGGCATATCAAGTACGGCCTTCGGTAGCAGTAATCCGTAGGCGACCACTACCATTAAATCTGCGTTGAGATCGGCGAGCGCTTGCTTGGCTTCGTCGCTCTTAAAGTTCTCTGGTTGATACACAGCAATATTGTGCTCAACGGCCATCTGTTTCACTGGGCTGGCGGTCAGTTTTTTACCGCGCCCTGCCGGGCTGTCGGGCTTAGTGTACACCGCGATAACCTCATGCTCCGAAGACAACAACGCCGCCAAATGACGGGCGGCGAAGTCCGGAGTACCTGCAAACACAATGCGTAATGATTGGCTCAAGGTAACCTCACTTAAGTTAGTTTTTTTCGTTATAACGTTTGATTTTCTCTAGCTTATCTCTAATACGCTTACGCTTTAATGGCGAAAGGTAATCCACAAACAGTTTGCCTTGTAAGTGATCAAGCTCGTGTTGAACACAAATGGCTAAAAGGTCATCCGCTTCAAATGAGAATTCGTTGCCATCACGATCTAATGCTTTGACTGTGACTTCTGCTGCGCGAGGAACAAGGGCGCGTGAGCCCGGGACCGACAGACAGCCTTCTTCAATGCCATCTTCACCGCGTTTCTCTAAGATTTCAGGGTTAATCAGAACCATTGGCTGGTCGCGACTCTCTGAAATATCGATCACAACGATGCGTTGGTGAATATCGACTTGCGTTGCGGCAAGGCCGATACCGTCCTCGTCGTACATAGTCTCAATCATGTCATCGACGATTTTTTGGATCTCAGGTGTCACTTTCTCTACCGGTTTTGCCACGGTACGAAGACGATCATCTGGGAATGTTAATACTTGTAATACAGACATATACACTCGAAATATTGAACTGTGCCGAAACAGCTTAAAGCTTGTTGGCTCAATTCTAGACATTTTATGACCCAAATGACAGCATCCAAATGTTAATAATCTGATTCATCCTTACTTATTTCGGCCAAGGAACAGAGGTCATGTCACGATTTATTCGTTATTTAGTGTGTGTGTTTTTACCGTTGTCATTGGTCGTTAATGCGTTGGCGGCGGAGGATATGGCGCTCACCGTCAAAGCAAATGCCCCGCAGACATACACGGTCGTCAAAGGAGATACCTTGTGGGATATTTCTGCGCTCTATCTTGATAACCCGTGGTTGTGGCCACGTTTATGGCAAATTAACCCAGAGATCGATAACCCGCATTTGATTTATCCCGGCGATAAGCTGACCTTAGTCTGGCGTAACGGACAGCCGGTGTTGAGTTTAAAACCTATAGTCAAGTTGAGTCCGAAAGTGCGTGTGCTTGAGAAAAAAGCGGTTCCGACCGTGCAAGAGGGATTAGTGTTGCCGTATCTGCATACGGATCGCTTACTGGATAAGCAAACATTACAAGAGAGCCAGCGTGTGCTCGGTGCCAGCGACGGTAAACAATACCTGACGGCGCAAGATACGCTCTACATAAGCGGGCAACAGACTCACCCCAAATGGGGTATTTATCGTGAAATCGCTGAGTTTTCTCGTCATGATGCTGCCGCGAAAAATAAAACTATGGTTGCTTTGCGTTTGATTGCTTCTGGTGAATTGGTCTCCGCCGATGAGGCTTTTAGCGGGCTAACCATCACCGCACAGCAACAAGAGATAAGAGTCAATGATATTGCCCTACCTGAAGTGGGCGTCGAAACCTTAACGCTTTCAACCACTTTTTTCCCATCGCCATCGCGACTACAAGCTGAAACGCACATCCTCGGATCGTTGGAGGGTAGTGAGTATTCGGCGCAGAATCAGGTAGTTGTGATCGATAAAGGCCTTGCAGATCAACTGCGTCAAGGGACGATGTTTGATTTGATTCAAGCTGGTTCTAAAGTGTCTGGAAAGAAAGGACAGCACCAACAGAACCTTGATGAAACCCTGCAATTACCAAGCAGCTTGGTGGGCAGTTTGATGGTCATTCGACCTTATGAACATTTTAGTTTGGCTTTGATTACCGATAGCCTCGTGCCGATTAGTAAAAGTGTAATCGCGGTTTCGCCGCTCAAACCAGAGCTAACAATCGAGCCAAATGAACAAGCCGATACGGACTCGGTGGTTAAGGATGATACCGCAAGCTGATGGAGCAGAACGAATTAGCGGCGTGGCTAGCATTCAGCTTTGTGCCAAAATTGGGTGGCAAGAAACTTTCTCGCCTTGCTAGCGTCGCTTCTCTTGCTCATTTAATTGACTATTCCGAGCGGGAGTTAGCCGCGTTGGGTCTAGTTCAAGAGCAAATCCGTTATCTGCGCGAGACAGCTCCTCAAGAAGTTGAAGAATGCCTAAGTTGGCAGCAAGCTAATGAGTCTCATCACATCCTTACTTCATTTTGCGATGGTTACCCTTCGTTACTAAAAGAAATTGCTACCGCACCTCCGGTTTTATTTGTCAAAGGACGAATAACAGCACTCTCTGATCCGCAAATGGCGATCGTCGGCAGTCGTAATGCGAGCCCTGATGGCCAACGAGTTGCTCATCAGTTTGCGCGAGAATTTGTGCAACAGGGCTTGGTTGTCACCAGTGGTTTGGCATTAGGTATTGATGGACATGCTCATGACGGTGCGTTGCAAGCGGGTGGTGAGACGATAGCCGTGCTCGGTTCGGGCCTTGAATCTATTTACCCAGCGCGACATAAAAAATTAGCGCAACGGGTGATGGAAAGCGGAGCATTAGTCTCGGAATTTCGTCCCAAAGCCAAACCAAGGCCAGATAACTTTCCGCGGCGAAATCGCATTATCAGCGGGTTAGCGGTTGGTGTTTTAGTGGTGGAAGCGGCGGAGAAAAGTGGCTCGTTGATCACGGCGCGCTATGCGGCTGAGCAAGGGCGAGATGTGTTTGTTATTCCGGGCTCCATTGCTAACTCAAATTGCCACGGTAGTAATCAACTTATTCGTTGTGGGGCGTGCTTGGTGCAAAACAGTGAACAAGTATTATCTGAAATCGGCACCTTAGTAGACTGGTCATTGCGCCAAAAGCAGCCTCAACCTGATTTATTTTCTGTACAGAGCGATCAGCAATTGCCATTTGCTGAACTGTTAGCTAACGTAGGAGTAGAGGCTACGCCTGTTGATATTCTTGCGAGCAGGACCCATATACCTGTCCATGAAGTCATGATGCAGCTTTTAGAACTTGAGCTTTCAGGTCATGTTGTTGCCGTTTCTGGCGGCTATATTCGTAAGGGGAAGGGTTAGCTATGATGATGGATATATTGATGTATCTATTTGAAACCTACGTCCATAGCGATGTAGATTTGCAAGTCGATCAAGATGAGCTTGAAGATGAATTGCTTCGAGCCGGTTTTCACCAGAAAGATATCTATAAGGCCCTGAATTGGTTAGAAGAGCTTGCGGCATTGCAACAAACCGATGCTCATTCAGCGATGGCAACCAGTGCTGCGACTTCGATGCGGATGTACACAGCACCAGAGATGGACAGGCTGGATCTTGAAAGCCGAGGTTTTTTATTGTTCCTCGAACAAGTGAAAGTATTAACTCCTGAAATTCGTGAAATGGTGATTGATCGAGTGATGGGTTTAGAAACCAATGAATTTGAATTGGATGACTTAAAGTGGATCATTTTGATGGTGCTATTTAATGTACCGGGAAATGAAAATGCTTACACGCTTATGGAAGAGCTGCTATACACCAAAGATCAAGGTATTTTGCATTGATTGCAGCCGTTCGTTTAGTTGAGCATTATGAGTCGTAAAACCAAGTCCCCCCTTTTTTCTGCGCATGGACAAGCGCTGCAGCATGAGCCTTGTCCGCAATGTGGTGGCCAATTACAGCTTCGTCAGGGTAAGCATGGGCTGTTTTTAGGCTGTAACCATTATCCCAATTGTGACTATATTAAGCCGCTGCAGCAAAATGATGGTCATATCGTTAAGGAGTTGGGTGTGCCATGCCCAGAGTGTGGCCATGAATTAGTGTTACGCCAAGGTCGTTATGGCATGTTTATCGGGTGTAGTCATTATCCGCATTGCCACCATATCCAAGATACAGATTCCCCTGCAGACAATGTTTCTCAGTCAAAACAGCTTTGCCCTGAATGTTTGAAAGGCCATTTAGTGGAGCGAAAAACGCGCCATGGTAAAACTTTTCATGCTTGCGATAATTACCCTAAATGCAAGTTTGCCGTTAATCAGCAACCTGTTGCCGGTAAATGCGAAAAATGTGGGTTTGGATTATTGATAGAGAAAAAACTCGCCAGTGGTATCAAGCTGCAATGTGCTGATCGAAAATGTGGTCATATTCAATCCGCCACAGAGCAAAGCGACCGCATATGAAAATGGCACATTGAACGTGCCATTTTTTATCCGTATTTATCGTCAATTAGGTTTGTTTTAGAGAGTCGGCTTGAGCGCTTGAACAAAATGGTGCAAGGCTGGATACGTTGTCGCATCAAGCACTTCAGCCAAGCAACAGAGCGTTCGTTGCAACTGCGCGTTGTAATCTGCACTGACATTAATATGGCCCATTTTGCGCCCAGCACGTTTCTCTTTGCCATACCAATGAATGTGGCAGCCTTCAATCGTCATCACGGCTTCTGGTAAATTGTCCTCACCCAAAATATTAATCATCGCGGTTGGGCGAAGTAACTTCGTGCTGCCTAAAGGTAAGCCACATACTGCGCGAAGGTGATTCTCAAATTGGCAGGTTTCTGCGCCTTGCTGTGTCCAGTGACCAGAGTTATGGACTCGTGGTGCAATTTCATTCACCAACAATGTTCCCTGCACATCAAAAAACTCGAGCGCTAGCACACCGACATAATTGAGACGAGCGGCAACCGAGGTAAACATCGACAGTGCTTGCTCTTGCAAGGCTGGGTCATCTATCGCCGTTGATAAACTTAGTACACCGTTGATGTGCACATTTTCTGCCAGCGGGTAAACCGCGATGCTGCCATCTTTGGCACGCGCGCCGACTAACGAGACTTCACGATCAAAGGGGACAAACTGCTCTGCCACTATCGCTTGAGTCGGAGTGGCTTGGATACAGGCTTCCATTTCTGGCCAAATGAGCTCTGCTTGTGAAGCTTCTTTTAAACGCCATTGACCCTTTCCGTCATAGCCACCCAGTGCACTTTTTAGAACTATAGGTAGGCCGATGTTGGTTATCGCGGCATCTAAATCTTCACGAGTATTAATCACAAAGTATTGGGCATTTTTTGCGTTGGCTTCATCGAGTAGCGCTTTTTCAAGACGGCGATCGCCTCCGGCTTTAATGGCTTCGACGCTAGGAAGAAACTTACCACTTTGCTCACAAACAGTGAGGATTTCATGGGGAATATGCTCAAATTCAGCGGTAATGACATCCGCTTGTTTGATCGCATTGTCTAAACCATGACCAGTGATGTGTAATGTCAAAGGATGGACGATGTTACCGCTGCCCACATCAAAAGCGGAGATTTGAATGTTCAGCGGAGCGCCAGCCAGAGCCATCATGCGTGCCAGTTGCCCAGCGCCCAAGACTAAAACGTGCATAGTATCAATCCTCTGCAGGGTTAGGGTGGCTCAACACCGCTTCAGTTTGTGCTAAACGAAATGCTTCCACTTTTGCCATGACGGCCTCATCACTGGTGCCGATGATTTGCGCGGCAAGCAGCCCAGCATTGGCCGCGCCTGCTTCTCCAATAGCTAAGGTGCCCACCGCAATCCCTTTTGGCATTTGCACAATCGAGAGTAAAGAGTCCATCCCTTTGAGTGCCTTTGACTGAACGGGAACGCCAAGTACCGGCAAGCTAGTAAACGCTGCCGTCATGCCCGGCAGGTGTGCGGCTCCGCCTGCGCCAGCTATGATGACTTTAAGGCCGCGTTCTCTTGCGCTGGTGGCGTAATCGGCAAGAAGTTGAGGTGTGCGGTGAGCAGAGACAACTTTGGTTTCGTATGCCACACCAAATTGATCCAACATGTCAGCAGCTAGCTTCATTGTGGGCCAATCGGATTTTGAACCCATGATAATTCCGACTTTCATCTCAAACTCCTTAATACTTCTAAAAATGGGGTGAGCGGGATAATTTGCGCGCATTATACGAGTATTTTTTCCTTAGGAAAACGTTTGCGTCAGCTTAATTGTGGAATTGATACATTTTATAAACAAATAGCTTTAGCCAGTTTTCAACGAAGTTTGTACACTTAGCCGCACTGTATTAAAGAAACCGATGGACAGTTTTTGTGAATAACTTTGAACACACTTTGCAGGCTCTACGTGACGGTGAAGTAATTGCCTACCCAACGGAAGGCGTGTTTGGGGTTGGGTGTGACCCAGATAACCCGCAAGCCATTCAGAAGCTCTTAGCGCTCAAGCAGCGTCCTGTGGAAAAGGGGTTGATTTTAATTGCGGCCTCTTACGAACAATTGCTTCCTTATATTGATGAGAGCCAGTTGACATCAGAGCAGCTTGCACGAGTACATGCCACCTGGCCTGGCCCTGTGACATGGATAATGCCGACCAGTGATAAAGTCTCTACTTGGGTGAGTGGGCAATTTGATTCGATAGCCGTACGTGTGACAGATCATCCTTTAGTGCAAAAGCTATGCAATGCGTTTGGAAAACCATTAACCTCGACCAGTGCGAATTTAAGTGGTCTTGCACCTTGCCTGACAACGGAAGAAGTTGAATCGCAACTGGGTGAGCAACTGGTTGCGATTTTAGATGGTCAAACCGGTGGTCGAAATAAGCCCAGTGAAATTCGTGACGCGAAAACCTCACAAGTATTAAGACAGGGTTAATCCTGCTAAGGAAGTAAGCGATGCCAACCATTGATAAGCAAGCCGTCAAACAATTTTTGCTTGAGCTGCAAGACTCCATTTGCCAGCAACTTGAACAAGCGGATGGCCAAGCACTGTTTGAAGAAGATGCATGGCATCGCGAACCGAGTGAGCGTTTGGGAGGCGGTGGGCGAACTCGAGTGATGAAAGAAGGCCGTGTTTTTGAACAAGGCGGCGTGAATTTCTCGCATGTGCAAGGGCAGCAAATGCCCGCTTCAGCGACCGCGCATCGCCCTGAATTAGCTGGACGTCATTTTGAAGCGATGGGGGTTTCTTTGGTGATGCATCCAAACAATCCCTATGTTCCGACTTCTCACGCCAATGTTCGTTTCTTCATCGCTGAAAAAGAAGGCGAAGATCCTATCTGGTGGTTTGGCGGAGGATTTGACTTAACGCCTTTCTATCCGTTTGAAGAAGATGCTCAATCATGGCATGCCACAGCGAAAGCACTGTGTGTTCCTTTTGGTGAAAAAGTGTATGCCGAACATAAATCGTGGTGCGATGAGTATTTCTTCCTCCCTCATCGCAATGAAACGCGCGGTATTGGTGGCCTATTTTTCGATGATTTAAATGCTTGGGGATTTGAGCGCTGTTTTGCTTATATGCAAGCTGTCGGTAAAGGATACACCGCTGCGTATTTGCCGATTGTTGAACGTCGTCAAGCGATGGAGTACGGTGAGAGAGAGCGCCAGTTTCAACTTTATCGCCGTGGTCGCTATGTAGAGTTCAACTTAGTGTATGATCGCGGCACATTATTTGGTTTGCAAAGTGGCGGTCGAACGGAATCGATTTTAATGTCGATGCCGCCATTAGCTCGTTGGCAATATCGTTATCAAGCGGAAGAGGGCAGCGCAGAAGCGAAATTAAACACCTTCTTGCTGCCGAGGGAGTGGTGACCGCGGTACATTTTCAATGATAGGGGCGCCGAGGTGGCCCTGTTAATTATCGAGAGGCAAGGATATGGCTCATCACATTGATCAATATGCAGTATTTGGTAATCCAATCGGACACAGTAAATCGCCGATGATCCACACACTTTTTGCACGGCAAACCAGTCAGGAAATGCACTATACCGCTCAACTCGCGGCTCTAGATGGCTTTAAACAAGCGGCTGAAACCTTTTTTGCCTCCGGTGGTCGAGGGTGCAATATTACCGTGCCTTTTAAAGAAGAAGCGTATCAGTTTGCGGATCGATTAACCGAGCGAGCTCAACTTGCAGGCGCGGTCAATACACTGAAAAAATTAGATGATGGCGAAATCATCGGTGATAACACTGATGGTGAAGGGCTGGTTCAAGATCTGCTTCAGTACCAAGTGCCACTACGAGACGCTTCCATTTTAGTGATTGGTGCTGGCGGCGCGGCGCGCGGCGTGATTAAGCCCTTACTCGATCAGCACCCTACAAGTATCGTGATTACCAACCGCACCTTTGCAAAAGCCGAGCAGCTCGCCACGCTTTTTAGTCCCTTTGGCGCGGTAAAAGCAATCGCGCTGGAAGAGATTAATCAGCATTTTGACCTCATCATTAACTCGACCTCGGCCAGCTTGGATGGTGAATTGCCAAACATCGCTCCGACGATCTTCAGTAAGAGCAGTGTGGCCTATGACATGATGTATGGCAAAGGATTAACAACATTCAATCAGTGGGCATTAAGTCATCATTGCGCTCATGCTTATGATGGTTTGGGGATGTTGGTTGGGCAAGCTGCGGAGAGCTTTATGCTATGGCGCGGACTCAGGCCGGGTTCTCGACAAATATTGAGAGAACTGAGAAAAAATCTAGAAGGCTAATCATGAATCAAGCGATTTTATTTCCTGACCGACAAACGTGGCACTCGGCAAGCCAAAGCGTACTTTTTCCTGCTCAACACGCGGGAGCTTTGCTCGAGTGTACGGTACACAAGTCAGTACTGAGCCATCTGTCTGGTGAAATGATTACTAACGGTGAGCAAGCTATTCAAGTTTTTGAACAATGGCGATTTGACCTTGAAGAGCTTGCTGAAAGCTTGATTGAAGATGAAGCGTTCAATTTAGATGGACAAATAGAGATTAAAGCTTAGTTAATGGCTTTCTTTGACACTCGTAAGATAGTCATTTTTGTTCTGCACATAGTTGTCGGAAGATTTAAGCAAAAAAGCTCGCTCTTTATCTGTTAGCGGGCGGATCTGTTTCACTGGGGATCCTACATAAAGATAGCCGCTAACCAATACCTTGTTTGGTGGCACTAAACTGCCAGCTCCAACCATCACCTCCGACTCAACGACTACGCCATCGAGCACAATTGCTCCCATGCCAATTAAGACTCGATCATGGATTACGCAACCATGCAGCATCACTTTATGGCCAATTGTGACGTCATCGCCAATAATAAGTGGAAAACCATCCGGGTTTTCGGTGTTTTTATGAGTCACGTGCAGTACGCTGCCATCTTGAATGTTGCTACGTTGGCCAATGTGAATATGGTTTACATCGCCTCTGGCTGCAACCAATGGCCATATGCTGGAATCATCGCCTAAAACAATATCGCCAACCAACACCGAGCTACTATCTATATAGACGCGCTGTCCGATTTGTGGGGATATTCCTTTATAACTACGAATTGATGACATGCTCGTCTCCTTTAATAACTGACGCCATAAGATAAATTAAACAGAAATAGCGTCAAAACAACTCTTTTTGAATAAAAATTATCCCAACGAACAGAAAATCAAAAAAAACAGCAAAAAGGGGTTGCCAACGTGACGGCGATCTCTATAATGCCGCCTCACTGACACGGCACAGCCAGTAAGGGTTCAAGCCCAACCAGCAGCCAATCAGTAGGTCAAATCGGTAAGACGAAATAATTTAATAAAGTGTTTGACACTTTTCATTATCTCGCTAGAATGGCCGCCTCTTCAAAGGAAGCCTCGGCAAGCCAGCGAAGAACGCTCTTTAACAATATAAACCTATCAATCTGTGTGGGCACTCGTTGATGATAATCAAAAAAGATTTATCAATGAACTGAGTGACCAATCAGAATCAAGTTTACTTGATTTTGGCACAGTCA
>NZ_CAWPGB010000002.1:0-92269 GCF_963887575.1 Vibrio sp. 3-2(1)
TCGAAGGCGGAGCCGGCAGATTTACAGTCTGCTCCCTTTGGCCACTCGGGAACCCCTCCGGGTGTTTTCCTATTCTAAAAATAGGCTTGAATGATGTTTTCCCAACGTATCAATCAAGGTTTCTCTTGCGAGAGAATATGGTGGAGGGGGACGGATTCGAACCATCGAAGGCGGAGCCGGCAGATTTACAGTCTGCTCCCTTTGGCCACTCGGGAACCCCTCCAGAGGGTTTTCATACAATGTGATTTATAGTGTTTATAACGACACTATTGGCTCACAGTATGCTTAAACAACGTTTTCCCAACGCATTGCTCAAGTGCGGAGCGCATGATAGCAAACTCGCTCTCTCTGTAAAGCCTTTTTCTTATGATTTTGAATTGAATGCTGCCTTTTTGGGCAAAGGGAGGAGGAATGGATAGTTTTGCTCTATTTATACCCTTCCCACTTGAAGCTGCAGCGGTGTTTGGCTACGTTCGCTCACCCCAATCACATAGTTTATCTATGCTCATGGGGATGAACTTACTTGCCGCCTACCTGCAACTTCAAGTTGTTTGGGTATAGCCTGTGTGTGACGCCTAAAAAGCAGCCGGAGGAGGCTAAGTTATGACGCACGTTACAGATATTTAATAAGATTTACACTCCTTGACGTTCGAGCGTCGTATAAGCAGTTACAATTCAATCAGTCTATTTATTGTTGAATAAAAACTATGAAAAACACGTCTATTCTTTCGTTAATGATGGTTACCTTGCTTACCACACCGTTAAGTGCGTTCGCTGCGCAAGCACCACAAGCCGTTGCGGTGGTCGCAGAGCGTGTGGCAACTCATCAAGTGTCTCAGTCTCTTTCACTGATTGGTAAATTAGAAGCTGAACGAGCAGTGGAGATCTCATCTGAAGTTTCGGGAAAGGTCAGCCATATTGCGATTAAGGCTAATCAAGAGGTCAAGAAAGGTCAGCTCTTAATTCAGCTTAATGATGATAAAGCCAAAGCCGCACTTTCAGAGGCTCAAGCCTATTTGAACGATGAACAGCGTAAGTTGAAAGAGTTTGAACGTTTGGTCAAACGGAATGCCATTACCCAAACGGAAATCGATGCGCAAAAAGCGAGTGTTGATATTGCTCAAGCACGTTTAGATGCAGCAAACGCAAATTTAAACGATCTGCGCATTAGCGCGCCATTTAATGGCACCGTTGGTTTTATTGATTTTAGTTTGGGCAAAATGGTCAGTGCAGGGACGGAATTGCTGACTTTAGATGACCTATCGGTGATGCAACTCGATATCCAAGTGCCAGAGCGTTACCTTTCGTTAATCAGTAAAGGTATGACGGTGACGGCGAAGAGTAATGCTTGGGCAAAAAACGAGTTTACCGGCAAAGTTGTGGGTATTGATTCTCGCATTAACCGTGAAACCTTGAATTTGCGTGTCCGTATTCATTTCGATAACCAAGATGGCAAGCTAAAACCCGGGATGTTGCTTTCTACTAAGTTGAATTTCCCAGCGATTGAAGCGCCCATTATTCCCGTTCAAGCACTCGAATATTCAGGCACTAAACGCTATGTCTATGTGATTGATAGCAATAATAAAGTAATACGCACGGAAGTTTGGCTTGGCGCGCGGATCGACAATCAAGTGGTGATTGATAAAGGTTTAGCCGTTGGCGATAAGATTGTGGTGCAAGGCATCGTGAATATGAGAAACGGCATTGTCGTTACTGAAGTCAATGTGGATGGCTCACCGATACAAAAGGATGACAAATAATGTGGTTATCCGATGTTTCAGTGAAGCGCCCTGTGGCGGCGGTGGTATTAAGCTTACTGTTGTGCGTTTTTGGTCTAGTGTCATTTTCTAAGCTTTCGGTCCGGGAAATGCCTGATATTGAAAGCCCGGTGGTTTCAATCAGTACTCGTTATGCAGGGGCTTCAGCTACCATCATTGAAAGCCAAATCACTTCTGTATTGGAAGATCAACTGGCAGGCATTAGCGGGATTGATGAAATTGAATCCACCACGCGTAATGGCATGTCACGGATTACTGTTACATTTGAACTGGGTTACGATCTCAATACTGGTGTGAGCGATATCCGCGACGCCGTTGCGAGAGCGCAGCGCTCATTACCCGATGAAGCAGATGATCCAACCGTATTCAAAAATAATGGCTCTGGTGAAGCTTCTTTGTACATTAATCTCAGTTCTTCAGAGATGGATCGAACCCAACTGACCGATTATATCGAACGAGCTTTGATTGACCGCTTTAGTTTAATCTCTGGCGTCAGTTCTGTGGATGTGTCTGGTGGTCTTTATAAGGTGATGTATGTCAAGCTCAAGCCGAATCTGATGGCTGGGCGTGGTGTCACGACTTCTGATATATCAAGTGCATTGCGCAGTGAAAATATTGAAAGCCCGGGCGGGGAAGTGCGTAACGATTCGACAGTAATGTCGGTGCGTACCGACCGAGCGTACAAAACGGCTCAAGATT
Organism: Vibrio sp. 3-2(1); assembly: GCF_963887575.1. Taxonomy (NCBI): domain Bacteria; kingdom Pseudomonadati; phylum Pseudomonadota; class Gammaproteobacteria; order Vibrionales; family Vibrionaceae; genus Vibrio; species Vibrio sp. 3-2(1). The sequence continues at coordinate 2,478 of NZ_CAWPGB010000002.1, forward strand.
TTGACTATTTGGTGGTTAAGCGCGCAAGTGACAATTCGCCGATTTACTTAAAAGATGTCGCGGATGTCTTCATCGGCGCTGAGAACGAAAACTCAACCTTCAAAAGCGACGGTGTGGTTAATGTGAGCATGGGCATTGTGCCACAGTCAGATGCTAACCCCTTGGATGTGGCGCAGCGTGTCCATCAAGAAGTCGATAATATTCAGCAGTTTCTACCCAAAGGAACGCGCTTGGCCATTGACTACGACTCGACCGTCTTTATTGATCGCTCAATTTCGGAAGTGTACAGCACACTGTTTATCACGGGTGGTTTAGTGATTTTGGTACTGTACATTTTTATCGGCCAAGTTCGGGCAACGCTAATCCCAGCCGTTACTGTGCCAGTATCATTGATCTCTTCTTTTATTGCCGCTTACTATTTCGGATTCTCCATTAACCTTATCACCTTGATGGCGCTGATTCTTTCCATCGGTTTGGTTGTTGATGATGCGATTGTGGTGGTGGAAAATATATTTCATCACATAGAACAGGGAGAGAAGCCACTGCTGGCGGCTTATAAAGGGACGCGCGAAGTCGGCTTTGCCGTGATTGCCACCACATTGGTATTAGTGATGGTCTTTTTACCGATCTCTTTTATGGACGGTATGGTCGGCCTGTTGTTCACCGAGTTCTCTGTACTTTTGGCCATGTCGGTTCTCTTTTCATCGCTAATAGCGTTAACTTTAACGCCCGTTCTCGGTAGCAAGATTTTAAAGGTCAATGTCAAACCAAACCGTTTTAATCGTTTTGTTGATCGTGTTTTTGGCCGTTTAGAAGCGGGTTACAAATCCTCTTTACGTTTTGCTATCAGTTGGAAATGGGCTGCACCGCTCGTCATCCTTGCATGCGTTGGTGGTAGTTATTTTCTGATGCAGAAAGTGCCTTCTCAGCTTACGCCTTCAGAAGATCGCGGTGTTATTTTTGCCTTTGTGCGCGGAGCGGATGCGACCAGTTATAACCGGATGTCGGCCAATATGGATCTTGTTGAGCAGCGGTTAATGCCTTTGGTTGGCAAAGGTTTTCTCAAGTCGTTTAGTATTCAATCGCCCGCGTTCGGTGGGCAAGCGGGTGATCAGACGGGTTTTGTTATCATGATTTTGGATGACTGGAACGAACGAAGCATCACCGCTCAACAAGCATTAGGGCAGGTAAAAAAAGCGCTAACGGGAATTCCCGATGTACGAGTTATGCCCTTTATGCCCGGCTTTCGTGGTGGCTCTAACGAGCCTGTTCAGTTTGTGTTAGGTGGGTCAGACTATCCTGAACTCAAAAAATGGGCTGAATTGTTAAAAACGGAAGCTGAAAATTCCCCCTTTATGGAAGGTGCTGACACCAATTATTCCGAAAAGACACCTGAACTGGTGGTGACGATTGATAGGCAGCGTGCCGCGGAATTGGGGATCAGTGTCGCGGATATTTCAGATACGTTAGAAGTGATGCTCGGCGGGAAGAGTGAAACCAGCTTTGTTGAGCGTGGCGAAGAGTATGATGTTTATCTCCGTGGGGACGAAAATAGCTTCAATAACGCCTCCGATTTAAGCCAGATCTACATGAGAACCGCATCCGGTGAGCTTGTTACACTGGATGCACTTGCGAAAGTGGAAGAAGTGGCATCATCAATCCGCTTGTCTCATTACAATAAGCAAAAGGCGATCACGGTTACTGCAAACTTATCTGATGGCTATACGTTGGGTGAAGCATTAGATTTTCTTGACAAGAAAGCGATAGAGATACTTCCTAGTGATATTTCTGTTAGCTATTCTGGAGAGTCAAAAGATTTTAAAGAAAACCAATCGAGCGTAGCCATTGTATTTGCGTTAGCGCTGCTTGTTGCCTATTTGGTGTTAGCTGCCCAGTTTGAAAGCTTTATCAACCCGTTAGTGGTGATGTTGACGGTGCCGATGGGTGTGTTTGGTGGCTTTCTTGGTCTATCAATTATGGGACAAGGTATCAACATCTATAGCCAAATTGGGATGATTATGCTGATCGGTATGGTGACCAAAAATGGCATTTTGATCGTTGAATTTGCCAACCAGCTGCGTGACCGGGGGGTTGAGTTTGAAAAAGCAATTATTGATGCTTCAGCAAGGCGCTTACGGCCAATCATGATGACAGCCTTTACTACTTTAGCAGGTTCCATCCCATTAATTATCTCGACAGGGGCAGGCTATGAAAGCCGAGTTGCGGTGGGTACGGTGATTTTCTTCGGTATGGGTTTTGCCACTTTAGTCACTCTGTTTGTTATCCCTGCGATGTATCGTTTGGTCTCGGCATCAACACGCTCTCCAGGTCATGTTGAAGCTGAACTTAACCAAGAACTGCTGCATGATGTTAAAACTAGAAGTGTTCACTGATTAACGTATCAAGAGCCTGCGCCCTGCAGGCTCTTCTTTGTTCACCGCTCACACCTATTCCATTCACCGTTATCTATGCCCATTAGATGAAATCACATGCGGCCGGCTTATCACATCAAGTTATTTGAATATACAAGCGAGATATCAAATGGTTAATGCCATTTTCGATAATCCATCAAAATAGCCAGTTCATTTTTTCTATTTAAATCTTAGGTATTAATTATAGATAGACTCAATTTTGAGACACCCATTGCAATGCGCCTTGCGATACTCTATCCACCTCTTTAATACAGAGACAAAATGAAGTGAATGCATCAGTAATGGCCATGGAAAATAAAAAACTCTCTATCCTCATCGTATGCATGGGAAATATATGCCGTTCACCGCTTTCTGAAGCTGTTTTGAGCCAAAAAGCGCAACAACAAGGAATTAATTTATTTGTTGAAAGCGCTGGTACTGTGAATTATCAAGTGGGCCGAAAACCAGATCCCAAAGCAATATCTGTCGCTGAGCAGCGTGGCTATTCAATGTCAAATTTAAGAGCAAGGCAGGTTTGTTCTGAGGATTTCGAAAAATTTGATCTTATTTTTGCCTTAGATAAAGCCAACTTAGCGGATCTGATTGACATTTGTCCTGCTAAACATAAAGAGAAACTTTCACTGTTTCTATCGCATAGTCACATCGGTGTCACGGAAGTCCCTGATCCTTACAAAGGAAATATTCATATGTTTGAACGGGTTTTGGAACTTATAGAGAGCGGGGCCCAAGGGATCATCGAACATATATCTAAACAATATCAATTAAAGGAAAGTGCAATGAAACTTTGTGTGTAGCACATAGAAAGTTTTATATGACTTTTTGATTACCTACCCCAAAAAACAAAGCAACAGTTTGGCAATTAATTTCTACTCATAGTTTGTAAGTAGGTGATTAAATATGGGTGGTTAATAAGTTTTCTCTTATATACATAAAGCAAAAAAAATGTGAAGAAAATGCGCATTCTAGAGGCGACATCTAGTGGCGGTAGCGTATTTAACCGTTGCTATTCACCATTTTTATCTGCTTTTTTGAAGAAATAGCGTTGAACAGTTTGTTCTTAACAGTCGTTTAGTTTAGCCCAAGGAAATAAATAAAGTGAAAAAAATACTCATTGCGTTTGGTACACGACCTGAAGCAATTAAAATGGCGCCTCTAGTTCATCAGCTTAAACAAGATAACCGCTTCGACACAAAAGTATGCGTCACTGGCCAGCACAGGGAAATGCTTGACCAGGTCTTAGAGTTGTTTGAAGTGGTGCCTGATTTTGATCTTAATATCATGGAACCAGGGCAAACACTGACGACAGTAACGACTAAAATCTTGAACGGTATGGAAACGGTTCTAAAAGATTTTCAACCAAACATCGTCTTAGTTCATGGCGATACCGCTACAACGTTTGCGACTTCACTTGCTTGTTATTATCAGCAAATTGCAGTCGGCCACGTTGAGGCTGGGTTACGCACTGGCAATATCTATTCTCCTTGGCCTGAAGAAGCGAACCGCAAGCTTACGGGTGCATTGACTCACTACCATTTCGCACCAACGGCAACATCTCAACAAAATTTATTGGATGAAAATTATTGCCTCGAGAACATCCATATTACTGGGAATACCGTCATTGACGCCTTGCTTATGATCCGTAACAAGATTCACAACGAGCAAGATCTCAATGCTACGCTGGCACACCAGTTTCCGATGCTTGATAACAATAAAAAACTCATTCTTGTTACAGGCCATCGCCGTGAAAGTTTTGGTGATGGATTTGAGCGTATTTGTGAAGCCTTATCCATCACAGCAAAGCGCCACCCTGACTGTCAAATTCTTTATCCGGTACATCTTAATCCGAATGTTCAAGAGCCCGTCAATCGTCTTTTAAAAGGCATTGAAAACATTTTCTTAGTGGATCCACAACAGTATTTGCCCTTTGTCTATTTGATGGACAGAGCACACATCATTTTAACCGATTCCGGTGGTATTCAAGAAGAGGCACCGTCGCTAGGGAAGCCTGTATTAGTGATGAGAGACACCACCGAACGACCTGAAGCGGTAAGCGCGGGTACGGTCAAGCTGGTTGGGACTAACACACAACTGATTTGTGAAGAGTTAGACCAGTTGCTTAGTGATGAGCGCGCTTACCAACTCATGAGTCAAGCACACAATCCATACGGTGATGGTAAAGCCTGTCAACGTATCGCCGACATTCTAGCAAGATAAGATTTAAGGAAAATAAGATGTTTAATAAAGTTTCTGTGATTGGTTTAGGGTATATCGGCCTACCAACGGCTGCCGTTATTGCTTCGCGTGGTATTGAAGTGATTGGCGTAGATGTCAATCAACACGCTGTCGATACAATCAACAAAGGTGAAATTCACATTGTCGAACCGGATTTAGATATCGTAGTTCGAAGTGCAGTGATGACTGGCAAACTAAAAGCAACCGTGACAGCTGAACCAGCTGATGCTTTCTTAGTGGCGGTACCCACACCATTTAAAGGTGATAATCACGAGCCTGATCTTAGCTATATAGAAGCCGCGGCCAAAGCGATTGCACCAGTTCTGGAAAAAGGCAACTTGGTGGTATTGGAAAGTACTTCCCCTGTCGGAGCGACAGAAAAGCTTTCCGCATGGCTAGCAGAGGCTCGTCCTGATTTAACTTTCCCACAGCACAAAGGTGACACGGCTGACATTAAGGTAGCGCATTGCCCAGAGCGAGTTTTACCGGGTTATGTACTACAAGAGTTGGTCAGTAATGACCGAGTGATTGGTGGCATGAGTAAATCGTGTAGCGAGAAAGCGATGACTCTGTATAAAACCTTTGTTAAAGGCGAATGCATCATCAGCAACTCTCGTACGGCGGAGATGGCGAAATTAACAGAAAACTCCTTTCGCGACGTCAATATTGCATTCGCGAACGAACTTTCCCTTATTTGTGAGAAATTAAAAATCAATGTTTGGGAATTAATTAAATTGGCCAACCGCCACCCTCGGGTCAATATATTAAATCCAGGACCAGGTGTTGGCGGGCACTGTATTGCAGTTGACCCTTGGTTTATTGTTAACAGCTGCCCAGAAGAAGCAAAACTGATTGCTGCTGCTCGTCATGTTAATGATGGTAAACCACACTGGGTCGTTGATCAGGTAAAACAAGCCGCAGATCAGTTCAAAAAACCAGTTATTGCTTGCTTAGGTTTGGCCTTTAAAGCCGATATTGATGATTTACGTGAAAGCCCAGCTTTAGACATCACTTTGCATTTAGCACAAGACAATATTGGACAAATTCTAGCGGTAGAGCCAAATATCCACCAATTACCGGGTAAGTTAACAGAACATGATGTTGAGCTAGTCTCGCTAGAGCGTGCTTTAGAGTTAGCCAATATCGTTGTGGTGCTGGTTGATCACCGAGATTTTAAAGAAGCAGATAAAACGGCGTTTGCCAAGAAAGTAGTGATTGATACTCGTGGTGTTGTATAAAAGGAATTAAGATGAAAGTAACATTTTACGGTATTGGATATGTAGGCTTGGTGCAAGCGGCTGTCCTTGCCGATGCTGGCCATGACATTTGCTGCGTTGATATAGACGAAAGCCGCGTTGAAAATCTTAAAAAGGGCATTATTCCTATTTACGAGCCAGGTTTAACCGCATTGGTTGAGAAAAACTACCAAGAGGGACGCCTTAGCTTTACGACCGATCCCAAAGTTGGCGTGGATTTTGGCGATTTGCAGTTTATTGCGGTTGGCACTCCTCCAGATGAAGATGGCTCTGCGGATTTAAAGTATGTCCTTAAAGTCGCTGAAACGATTGCGACATATATGCAATCACCAAAAATTATTATTGATAAGTCAACCGTGCCAGTAGGTACTGCAGATAAAGTTAGGAATACTATCCAAGCTATACTGGATAATAAAGGGTCTAAATTAACGTTCTCCGTCGTCTCTAATCCAGAGTTTTTAAAAGAAGGTGCGGCGGTTGATGATTGTAAGCGTCCTGACCGAATAGTGATTGGTACAGACTCAAGAGAAGCCGAAGAGTTAATGCGAGAGCTTTATGCTCCTTTTAATAGAAATCATGAAAAAGTTATTGTGATGGATATTAAAAGTGCTGAACTTACTAAATATGCTGCGAATTGTATGCTTGCCACAAAAATTAGTTTCATGAATGAAATGGCAAATATTGCTGAGCGGGTGGGTGCAAACATAGAGCAAGTTCGTCAAGGGATCGGTTCTGATTCCAGAATTGGTTTTCAATTTATTTATCCTGGCTGTGGCTATGGCGGATCGTGTTTTCCTAAAGATGTACAAGCGCTAGTTCGCACTGCCGATGAAATAGGATATGAGTCTCAAATTCTCAAAGCCGTAGAAGCGGTGAATTATGCGCAGAAACATAAACTATTTGAATATATTACAAAAGAGTTTGGCCCTGATCTGTCGGGAAAAACATTCGCCATTTGGGGATTAAGTTTTAAACCAAATACGGATGATATGCGTGAAGCACCGAGTCGAGTATTGATGCAGCAGTTATGGGAGGCAGGAGCAAGAGTACAAGCCTATGACCCAAAATCGATGGAGGAAACTCAGCGCATTTATGGGAGCCGAGAGGATTTAATGCTTATGGGCACAAAAGAAGCTGCACTAACAAACGCCGATGCATTGATTATTTGTACTGAATGGCAAAGCTTTAAAGCTCCAGATTTTGTCAAAATTAAAGAGCAATTAAAACAAGCCGTATTGTTCGATGGCCGAAATCTATTTGATCCGATACGGATGACCAAAAAAGGTTTTGTTTACTATAGTATCGGTAGGAATAAGTTGTCATAAATACAACTTAAAAACCTTCTCGAACAGAGATTTTAGGTCATAGGAATGACAAATAATAAAAAAAAGGTAACGATAGGGATCTGTACCTATCGTCGCCCTGAACAATTAAAGGAATTATTGGTTTCAATATTTGAAGCAAATGATACCAGTGAATTTATCTTAACTATAGCCATAGTTGATAATGATGAAAACCGAAGTGCAAATGAAGTTGCAAGTCTATTTTATAATGAAAATATAAATGTAATTTATCATTGTGAGTTTTCAAGGAATATATCTGATGTGCGTAATAAATGCATTGGAATCGCAAATGATAATGAATCAGACTACATTCTTTTTTTAGATGATGATGAAACTATCTCACCTAATTACTTCATTAGTTTAGCCAAGATGCTTAATCAGTATGATACAGATGTTGTGATTGGTCCTGTGATAACTTGCTATTATCCACAGACATCTCAATGGGTAATTGTTTCTAAACTCTTTGAAAGAGTTAGAAAAAAAACAGGTACTATACTTTCTACTGGTAATACAGGAAATGCTCTTGTATCTATGGCATTAATAGAAAAAGTCGGACTATTCAATAGAGCATTTGGACAGTCTGGAGGAGAGGATTCTGAGTTTTTCTATCGGTGTAAACAACATGGGGCAAAACTGACTTGGTGCGATGAAACTGAAGTCTTCGAATATTTGTCTCTTGATAGAGCTAATTTACAGTATGCTATAAAAAGAGGCAGGAGGGGAGGGCAAACCTTTTCTAAAATAAGAAAAAATCATTATTCTCTAGATAAAAAAGCAATTATAATTACCACTAGATCAATAGTTGGACTATTTGGGGTGTTAGCTTCACTTCCACTTATTGCTTTCACTGGGAAAAGAAAGGGAACTATTTTATTGGTAAATTCCATTGCTAGGCTCGGTCAAATTGAGGGATTGTTTGGCAGAGAGACTAAAATGTATGGTGAGTAAATTAATAAAATTATTTTATCAATTGTGTGGCGTGATTGATGTAGCAACAATAAGTGCGGCTAATTTTTTAATATCTTTTTTTATTATTAGAGAGTTAGGACCTAAAGACTATGCAGTATACATGAATTTTTTTTCAGGATTAATGCTGATCTCTACGCTTCAAAATGCATTTTTCCATACAACCTTATCCGTAAAATATGCAAAAATCTCTGAATATGAAATAAAAATCAGGAAGAGTAATGCACTGTGTGTATTTGCTAATATTATTCATATGGCTCTTATTGTACCTGCATTCTTTTTGGTCAAATATTTTGAATTTGAAAATTCATTGTTTTTTTTGGTGTACTGCTCTTTTTTTCTATATTTAAGTAGAGATTTGTATCGAGTATATAACTATGTATTCGAGCTTCGTGGCACGATAGTGTTGTCTGCTATTGTTTCACTTTTTACTACTATGTTAGGTTTATTGTATTTGTTCTTTAATGAAAGTGATGTGACTCTTAATTATATATATTTAGTGTCTATAATATCGGGTGTTATATCAATAGTAATTATTACTTATAAACTTAAATTTAGGCTACCAACAATAAGTGAAATGAAAGTATCTTATTATGACTTATGGAGTGTAGGCCGTTGGTCTTCTGTTGGTTCGTTAGCGACTTGGGCACAAAATAATAGTTATACCTATTTAGCTACACTCATTATTGGCGTTGAAGCAACAGCGGTTTTAGCTATAGCTCGATTAATTGTTATGCCAATAAATCTAGTAGCTTCTGGTATCTATATGTCTGAAAAACCTAGATGGGCTAAATTATATAAAAATGACAAAAATATACTTAAAAATGTCAGTGTAAAGATTATATTATCAATGTTTCTATTTATAACTGTTTATTCGATATTGGTATTAAGTAATTTTAACTATATAGAAATGATATTTGAAACTAAAGTTAGATTTGATCTATTATGCTGTTGGCTTTCTGTCTGCATGGTCCAAGTCTTTAAATTTTCAAACAGTAATATATTAAATGTAGCTGAGGAATTTAAATATTTAGCGGTTATGGGTGTTATTGTTTCTACTTTAGGCGTAGCCGCTTCAACAATATTAGGAACATATTATGGAGCCATTGGAATTATTGTTGGATACTTAATAGGTGAGCTTCTTCATTTCTGTTGTTCACAATATAAAATTATAAGTAAAAGGCTATTCTATGCAAATTAGCTATAAGAATTTCATATCTGGTCTGCTATTCGTATTCTTATTAAATTCTGCAGGAGTGTTTTCTCCATCATTGGCTGTTCGTGACAGTGATTTTGTGTCTGAAATTGAAATATCATCTAATATGGTTAATAGACTTATTATGTTGTCTTCATTCATGATTTCTATTGTTTTTTTGTTTAAAAATAATAAGGATTTTTTTAAAATTATTATTATAAAAGCTTGGCCTCTGTGGATATTGGTTCTGTATTCAATTATATCATGCCTTTGGTCTGAAATACCTTTGACTTCATTTACTAGATTATTACAACAAATATTTTTAATCACATTCATTTTGATGGTGATAAGATATTTATATTTTAATGATATCTTCAATGTGCTAAAGTTTTTTGCTATCGCTATTGTTATTATTGGAGTGTTAAGTATTCCATTCTCTTTTGCTTGGCAAGATATTGGATTTAGAGCGATACATGGACACAAAAATACTGCAGGGTATATTTATGCTCTATCTTTATTGATAGTTATGTATGATATTTTCATTAATAAAAATAAGAATAAATTAAATTTATATTTGTTATTTACTGTTTTTGTTTTGCTTATAATATCAAAATCCAAGACATCGTTAGCGCTAGTGATATCATCTTCAATCTTCATATATATGCTGATTAATTACCAGTGGTTAAAAGCGAAAAATGTCATTTTATCTATATTTTTTACTTCTGGTTTTGTTTTTTTAGCCCTCCTTTTAGTTGATACGAGTATATTGTCTGATTATGGGCTTGATTTTACTGGTAGAGCTATAATATGGGACTTTGTGATATTCGAGATGAATGATTATAAATGGCTAGGTTTTGGTTATCGTTCTTTTTGGGGAGTTGGTGATGCTGGACTTAGCGTGTTATATGGTGGGGATTTTGATTTCTTTATTACAAAGTTAAATCAATCACATAATACTTACTTAGATATTTGGATAATGTTAGGTTATATTGGTGTGCCAATATTTATTGCATTTGTCATTCATTCCATATTTGAAATAACTCGATCTAATTATTTATTCATAGCAATATTGTTTTTTTTGATCATTCATTCTTTTATGGAAACAGATTTCTTTAGAAGTAATAATTTATTATGGGTGCTTTATGTTCTTATCTATCTTTCTTCAATATGCCATAGGAAAATAATTAATGAATAGAAATGTTTTGTTTTTATCAAAAGATGCAAGTTGGCAAAGATATAGAAATGAAGTTCTCACTAAATTAACGCTTAACTATTACTGTAAAATTGATGTAATAACTGACGGTGAAATTAAAGATTATATAAAGCCATGTGCAAACTTAAACTATATATGCAGCACAGATATATTAAAATGGTCTAAACGTATTAATCTATTGCCTTATGCTTATAAATATATAATCCAATATAAACCGGATGTGATTCTAGCTCTTCCTAATAGTTCAAACCTAACCGAGCTAAGCTTATCTCTATTTTGTAAAATAACAAAAACAAAGCTTGTTTATTGGACGCATGGATACGACCATTGCCGCAGACCAGATAGTGGATTAAATGGTTTTTTAAATAAGATTAGAGTCTCTGTGATAAATAAATGTTTAAAGCAAGCAAATGCCATTATCGTGTTTTCTGAACCAGGGAAAGAATACCTTGTCGATAAAGGAATTGATAAGGAAAAGATATTTGTTGCTCCAAATACGCTTAATACAGAAAAGTTAATCAATAGCTATCTTCCTATAAAAGAAGAAGACATTAATAAATTCAAATCGGACAATAACATAGAAAATAAAACTGTATATCTTTTTTCAGGTCGTTTTAGATCTGGCAAACGGTTAGAAAACTTTATTAATGCTTTGGGAAAAGCAAAGAATAAAGATTCAGTAGCACTGGTTGTTGTCGGTGATGGAGAGATGAGAGAAAGCTGGCAAGAATTATGTAAATGTTTTGGTATACATGCATTGTTTTTAGGTGAGGTTTTTGATGAAGATCGGCTTGCAATAATATTTAAAAGTGCTGATTGGTTTGTAATGCCTGGCTATGTAGGATTAGCCATTGTACATGCATTTAGCGCTGGTTTACCACTGCTAAGTGAGGACATTTCGTTCCACAGTCCTGAAATAAATTTTTTGAAGCAAAATGTTAATGGAGTATTATTCAAAGAGAAAGATTTAAGTGCTTGGACTGCGTTTATTGAAGAGAAAGGGAATGATTTTCAGCTTAAAAATAGAATGTCTAAAGAGGCGTTAAATACAGTTCATAATGAAGCTAGTATAAATAATCAGATTCTTGCAATGTCTTTAGCCTTAGGTTTAGATAGAAATGTATAAAAGCTCACTTTATAAAAAGTCACCTATTTTTCTGCAAGAACTGATGATTAACATTAAATCGATTATATTTAAATTATTGAGAGAAAATTGGTTGTTTAAAAAAAGAATAAAAGAATTACATAGTAACCAATATATCTCTAGAGAGAAATTGCTTGAGCAACAAAGAAGCCTATTAAAGATAACATTAGATCAGGCTAAGGAACACGTTTCCTTTTATAAAAATGTAAAATCATCTAATATTGATGATTTTCCGCTCATTGGTAAGGAAGATATTCGTATCGCTCCCTGTGCATTTCTAAATGATTCTAAAAAATTTTCTTATACTTTTAAGTCTCAGACTGGAGGTACGACAGGTAAGCCACTAAACCTCTATTCCGGATTATCCGCGATTATAGAAGATCATGCTCAAAGTCATCGACAATTGACATGGGCTGGTTATCTTCCAGGTGATAAGCGAGTCTGGTTACGAGCTGATCTTATTGTTCCTCTAGAGCAAAATACCTCACCTTATTGGCGTCACAACAGGATTGATAAAATGTTAATGATGTCTGTATATCATCTGAGCGAGGAAACAGTTCGACAATATTTAGAGCAATTACATAATTATAAACCAAAAATAATTCAAGCTTATCCATCTGCAATATTTCTGTTTGCTAATTTAATTGAGTCATTAGGGTTAGCAGTAAACCTAAAAATTAAAGGGATTGTCCTTTCATCGGAATCTTGTTCTGATAATCAGAAACTAGTAATCGAACGCGTTTTTAATTGTAAGGTTTTTAGTTGGTATGGATTGAGTGAAAGGGTGGCAACGGCAGGTACGTGTAAATACGGTAAGATGCATTTAATTGAAGACTATGGCTATTATGAGTTTTCTGATGATAAATTAATTGCGACGGGATTCCATAACTCTAAAATGCCATTAATTAGGTATAACACAGAAGACATATTCTCTGGTGTTAGTTCCGAATTCAATCAATGTGAATGTGGTCTTCCATTTTTAACAATTAAAAGTATTCAAGGTAGAGAAGGTGAGTTTCTACTGTCAACTTCAGGGCGTAAGGTGCTTATTTTTAACCATATCCCAAAAAATGTGTGTGGTTTGGTTGAGCTTCAGCTTAAGCAAAAAAGAATAGATGAAATAATAGCTTTAGTTGTTGTTGATCGTCGATATGATCAACAATCAGAAAAAATTCTAGAAAAAAATATTAAAACATATTTTGGAGAAGATATGCGTGTTCTTGTTAAGAAAGTTTCATCCATTCCAAGAACAAAAAATGGAAAATTTAGGCAAGCGATTTTAGAGTTGGAACCTTAAAATGTTTAAAAGACAAATTCTTGTAAGTGACGCATCGAATGTTGAAGTTTCTGTCCCCAGTACATTCAGATGTATTGATTTTACTAAGTATTCAATTTATTTTGATAGTCATAATAAAGTATACCAGTACATAGGTAGATTTTTCTCCCTATTAATTGTAGGTGAGATAGTACATCCACAGTTTGATTCATTTGACTTAAGGATTATTGTTAATGAACTTGACAATTCAGATATAAGTTTTCCAATCATCAATAAATCTCTATCGAGGTGCTGTGGAAGATACTATTTATTTTATAGTGATAGTAAAGTTGATATGTTAAGAGCTGATGCAACATCACTTGCGCAAATTAATTTTTCTAGTAGTTACGGTTTGATAGCGACAGACATTAGTCTCTTGCAATATCAAAGTATTAAGCTTACACATAATGAAGAAGCCTATAAATTTTATAAGGAAGTCTTTCCAAAAAAAGGAAATGGTAATGCTTGGATCGGGCATGAAACTATCTTTAATGAGATAGAAAAAGTACTTCCTAACCATGCTTTAAGTATTAGAGATATGAAAGTTGTTCGTTATTGGCCTCAAGTTGAATTTAAGTACCATGATATTAATCAGGTTGTGACAGAAGTTGCAGAAGAACTTAAAGCCATTTTAAAAGCTTTTTCTGATGTATCACCATTATCAATCGCTGTTACAGCAGGTAATGATTCTAGGGTGATGGCCGCTGCTACAAAAGAAATTAAACATAGATGCTATTACTTTATTGATAAGTTGAAAAATTTAAATGACGATCATCCGGATATTGTCATCGGTAAGAGGATTTGTGATACACTTGGAGTGAAATATACGATCCATACTGATTTTTTAGATGTGGATAAAATACCTGATTCATTTAAAAATGAATATTCCAATTCTGTTTTTTACGCTACTGAAAAACGGCTCCCAGAAGTCTATAACTATTCTATAATCTTGCCTGAACATATCAACGTTTGCGGCGTCGGGGAATTTGGTCGATCTGTATATGGTACACCTAAAGAAAATATCGAGAGTAATTATTTGTGTTTTAAATATCAGTGTGTAAATTCACGCTTCTCCAATTTTCAGACAAATTTATGGTTAGCTGGTTGTAAAGAACATTTATATGCTAGCTCTTATCCCAAGAACTCATTATATTACATTGAACAAAAACTAGGTAACTGGGGGGCAGTTGGTAATTCTGAGTCAGATATAGCATTTGAGGAAGTCAATCCATTTGCTACACACTACATTATTGAACGTATGATTTGCTTGCCATACAAATATACAAAATACTATAACAATATTTTATTTAAAGAAATCATTCACTATCTAGCACCAGAAATTAGTTGTATACCAATAAATCCTCCTAGAAACTTTAAAGGGAAAATTGTTGATTATATAAAATCAGGATTGTTATTTAATATTATTGAACGATATAGGTATATAACGAAAAATATTATTGGGAATAAGGTGGCGTGATGAATTTGATATATTTTTATCGTATATCTCACTGGGCATACGTGAATCGAATTCCATTGATCCCAAATGTTATAAAAATTATTTCTTTTTTACTATTTAATTCCGTTGTCCCAGCTTCTGTGAAAATAGGGAAAAATTCCCGTTTTATGTATGGAGGGATAGGATGTGTCATTCATAAAAAATCGATTATTGGTAATAATGTTTGCTTAGGCCAGGGTATTACAATAGGAAGAAAGCTAAAAGAGTCATGTCCAGAGATAGGAAATGATGTATATATTGGTGCTGGCGCAAGGATTTTGGGTGACATAAAAGTTGGAAATAATATAATAATTGGAGCAAACGCTGTTGTTATTAATAGCATTCCAGATAACTCAATAGTTGCGGGTTCTCCGGCTAAGGTTGTGAAGATGATTGAACATTCTATTTGGCAAGAATTAGGTGACCTACTTTGATTAGTGTGGAAGATATCGTCTCTTCTTTATTAAGAGATGCAAAAATTAATGATTATGCTGGAAAGGATCCTTTTGATGGGTTAAATAGTAAATTTTTTTATTTTTTTCCTAGAGCCAAAACGGGCTTACTTGGTTTATTTTGGACTCAACTTCATAAGCGCTCTGCCATTAATTTTAGAACAGTATTCTTTGTTCCTGACAAGCGAAATCCTAAAGGGATTGGGTTATTTATTTTAGGCTTATTAGAAAACTATCAGTCAACAAATGAGCAGAGTTACCTAGATGAAGCGGTAGAGTTGGCTAATTGGTTGTTAACACAGCAGAGTGATAGAACTTTGTGGGGGCACAGCTGCTGGGGTTATCATTTTGATTGGAATGCACGCGCATTCTTTGTGCCAAAAGGTAAACCTAATGTAATCACGACTGTCTATGTTGCACAAGCACTTTGGGCGTTGGGGGAGATTATTAATAGTGATAAATATCGTGAGCCAGCAATTGATTCTGCGAATTTTATAGTTAAACATCTCTACACAGAACTAGATGGTGAATGTTTTTTCTCTTACATCCCAGGAGAGACCGCACTAGTATACAACGCCAGTTTATGGGGTGCCGCTTGGGTCGCAAAAATTGCTAGTATTACAGGTAATAGCCAGTATAAGAAATTGTCCTTAGCTGTTGCAAGACAATCAGTTTTAGCTCAAAGTTATGACGGTTCTTGGGTCTATGGTACAAGACACCACCATCAGTTTATCGACTCTTTCCATACGGGGTACAACTTAGAAGCCCTAACTCTATTGGCTGATTCTTTAAGTACGGATGAGTTTAAATCAAGTATTGAACTTGGCTTTAAATTTTATAAAACCCAATTTTTTGAAGCAGATGGTACTGCTAAGTATTACCATAATAACCGCTATCCTCTTGATATGCATAGCGTATCTCAGGCTGTGCTTACTCTGCTTAAAGTTGGTGGTACGGCTGATGACTTAATTATGGCCGATAGAATAATAAGTAATGCTATTGAAATATTATACTTAAAGAATAAGCGGAGATTTGTTTATCAGAAGAATCAATATTATACAAATAAAATTGATTATATTCGCTGGACAAAAGCATGGGTTTATTATTCGTTCTCATATTATCAACGTTATATTTTTTTGAATAAAAATTGAATTGATAATTTTATTACACATGGCGGTCATTAATTAGATGAAACGTATAGAATTTTTGGGATCTCCTATGGATATTGCTACAATGTCCGAGACAGTATCATTCATTGAGAATAAGATAAGCGAAGGTGGTTTTTTACAACATGTTGTAGTTAATGTGGCTAAGCTAGTAAATATGCAGACCGATCCTACGTTATCTGATTCAGTCAAGGGATGCGACTTAATTAATATTGATGGAATGGGAGTCGTTTTTGGTGCTCGATTTATGGGGCATAATGTTCCTGAGCGAGTAGCTGGTGTTGATCTATTTTACAATTTATTAGAAATGAGTGCTGGACGAGACTTCCCAGTGTTTTTACTTGGAGCAACATCTGACGTGGTCACTCAAACTGCGGATAAGGTTAAAAGACTTTATCCAGAATTGATTATTGCTGGTTACCATGACGGATATTTTTGGGATAATGAAGAGTTTGTTGTAAATAAAGTTAAGGAATCGGGAGCTAAGCTTTTATTCGTAGCAATTACTTCACCAAAAAAGGAAAATTTTATTAATAAATGGAAAGATGAACTAGGTGTTAACTTCGTTATGGGAGTCGGTGGGACATTTGATGTTGTTGCTGGCAAAGTAAATCGAGCCCCAGTTTGGATGCAAAATTCTGGTTTGGAATGGTTATACCGTATCATTCAAGAGCCTAGAAGAATGTGGAAGAGATATCTTGTTACTAATAGCAAATTTTTATTTTTATTATTGAAAGAAAAATTTTTATAGGATGAATTTGTATTTGTTTCTATTTTAACTATGGTTGATTTTTGTAAAGTTTTTTACTAGCGCTTTTCTAGTTGTGACTAATAGAGTGGCTAGAGTGGCATTTCTTAAAATGAAATTTTATAAGAGAAATTTGTCTCATATTTGATTCGTCTCATATTTGAGTCTGTATCTCATCGAAGTGTAGTTGTAATAAGATGCACGTCTACTGATAATTATGTCACCTTATCCATGTTCGCAAGGTATCTGCATTATGCTGGCCTTGCTAACCGTACTTTTAGCCTATCGAACGCAGTTTGGTTGGGAAGGTATGCATATTTAGTAGAGGGAAACTTTTTCATGACAATAAAATATTTGGTTTTCGCTGTAGGAATGATCTCATTGGGTGGCTCAATGGTTCAAGCTGCAGATCAGGAAGGTTGCATTATTAGCCGGAAAACCGGAGATAAGTACTGCCTAAATATAGGGCAGCGTTCAGAATATTCGCTACCATCTTGGATTTATAATCATCAAGTTGATGTTTTAGCACCTAGTGGTGTTTCAGTGATGCTCAGTGACTGGGATAATTTATCTTACAATCGCTTGGCAGTTTTTGACCATTATACTGATAACAGTGAGTTAAAAAATGTTAAAGCATTGAACGGGCAGGCTCTAGATTTTTCTCATCCTCGTTCCATGCGTGTCCTTGCATCGGAACTTTATCCTGAAGCTTGTATCGTGAGCCGTGAAAATGGTGAGCGTTTTTGTCTTAAAGAAGGTGAGCGTTCTGGTTATTCGCTCCCTTCCTATATCTATGGACATCCTGTCGATATAGTCGCTCCTGAAGGTCTTGGAGTGATACTTAGTGATTGGGATAATTTGTCCTATAACCGTTTAGCTGTTTTCGATGGTAATACATCTAATGCACAACTGAAATCAGTGAAAGCTTACAACGGTGAACTCCTTGATTTTTCACACCCTCGTTCTATGCGAGTTGTGTCATTTGATGTACCTTCTGACACCATTAGCACGCAGTTGAAATGGTCATGGCAAGGCGGTGGCTTTAAGCCATTATCGAATCAAGTGATGGCGACTCCAGTTGTTGCTCAACTGAATGATGATAATGGCGATGGTCATATTGATGAAAAAGACATTGCTGACCTTATCGTTGTGACGTTTGAAGGGAACAAGTATGTTAACGGAGGCCTAGTTCGAGCTTTAAGCGGTGTTGATGGCTCGGAATTGTGGTCTTATGAGCAAGGTGAAGCCATTGCTGACGCAAGATATTCACCAGCTGTCGCTGATTTAGATGGTGATGGTGTAGTTGAAATCGTTACAACCAATACATCTAGCCCCTATTTAAATATTTTGGATAACAACGGTCATGTAAAGAAACAGATTCTCAAAGCACAAACTGGAGGCCGTTCAGTTGGCTCTATAACCCTCGCAGATCTTGATGGGGACGGTAGTGTCGAGATTCTATCTTCAGATGGCGTTTATAATTACGAGTCAGGTCTTGTATTTAGTCATCCTTGGGCCCCATCTTCTATTAATGTGGATATCGATGGCGATAATTCGCAAGAGGTCTTTTCTGGTGGTGTAATGTACCAAAACAGTGGTGCCGTCAATTGGCAGTATCTAGCCAATGATATGGTGTGGTTTTCATCGCTTGTTAATTTGGATAACGATGAGCGTCCAGAAATTGTGGCTTCGGTCCCTGCAACTTTCGCAACAGGCGAAAATGCACGATTTGCTGTTTTAGAACACGACGGTACCGTAAAGTGGGAAGTGAATAACAGTACAAATCCAGGTGGTGGCGTACAAGCTGTTTCTAATTTCTTAGGTAAAGCCAAAGTTATCGAAAACAATGAATGGTCAAAAGTCTATGGATATCGTTCTCATACTAATCCATCGACGATTACTATCACATCGGATGCTAAATTATCAGTACGCTCTGGTTTAGCGATTGATGCGGTGGGGAGCTCAGCTCAATCACTTATTGGTGGCCGTGGTGGTAACCTTAGCCAACCAGTCAATATCAAAGACGTCAAATCTGTTGATGTTACTTGGGGTAAGTATTATTGGGGTGGTTATCATGTCGTTGCGCTCGATTTCAGAATGAGTAATAGCAGTATTATTAGAATGGGGTCGAAAAAGTACGCGTATTCTAAGCAGACCGAGAGTTTTAATGTGCCAGCCGATAGCCAAATTAAGAGTATCAAAGTGTGGACTGAGGGGTGGCTAGTTGATGGTTTGCAATTTGAATTGGCTTCTCGTAGTGGCTCTAATGATATTGATGTGAAAGGCATTGTTTACGCTGGATATACTGCTGTGGATATGTACAACAGTAAAGGTGATCGCGTCTGGTCTGCTGCTAACGATGATACTGGCAGTGGTAAAATTGGTGTTTCTGCTTACGATTTTGATGGCGATGGTATTGATGAAGTTATTGTTCAGGATCATGCCAGAGTGCGAATTCTTGATGGACGAACGGGCCAGGAAAGAGCCTCTTTCGCGCATTCGACCTCAACCTTGTGGGAGTACCCGATTGTTGTTGATCTTGCGGGGGATAACAACGCAGAGCTGATTGTTGTTGCGAATGATTTTGATAAAAACTATGTCGTTAACCATGGTGTGTTTGTTTATGAATCTGCGGACAGTGCAAAACCTTGGAAGAATGCAACTCGCATCTGGAACCAGCATGCTTTCCATCTGACGAATGTTACTCAAGATGGTGTAGTGCCTACAAATGCGACACCGAGTTGGTTGAGCCATAATACATACCGTTCGAGTACATTACGTGCAACGGTGGGTGGTGAGTCTCCAATTTTTGGTTACTCAAATACTCAGCAATCACAACGTGTAGTGACGGCGGATAACCAGATGTATCTGCGTTCTGGTTTTGCGATCGATGCGATCGGCACGACGGCCAATAACTTGGTGGGCGGCCCGGTACAAGGTACTAACGGTGGTGTGCTAAGAGCACCGATTGCTCTTGATCAATTGCAATCCGTGGAAGTTACCTCTGGTCTTTATAACTGGGGTGGTTACCACATAGTGGCGATTAAGTTCACGATGAAGGATGGCTCTAGCATGTTATTGGGGTCAACCTACTATGCGAGCAACAAAAAAGTTGAAACGTACACTGTGCCGCAAGGTAAACGCATCAAGCAGATCAATGTTTGGACTGGTGGCTGGTTAGTTGAAGGCTTGCAGTTTGTATTCGATTAACTGATATCGTTTTAATTCAATAATTGAAAATCCCTCGAGATAATCGAGGGATTTTTTATTAACCAGATATGGAGTAGGGATTGCTCTGGACGTATACCATTCCTACTTGAAGCTGCGCGGTGTTGGAAACATTCGTTTACCTGCAACTTCAAGTCGTTTTTATATATCAGGAATATTTTGAACGAGTGACTAGACTCGGCATTGAATTTGCCCAGTGTCCCATCAATAAACACAGCAAGAAATAAAGTGTTGTTGAGGGAGCTTGAAGTGGGAAATCAACACTCATGTGTATCAACATACCAATAATAGCCATCATGGATGATAATCCGATCCCTTTCATCAATCTATTTCTGCGGTTTTTAAACGCATAAAATGCGCGTTGGGCGGCGACTAAGAGCATTACACCTAATATCGAAACCATGACAAGGCCTGATTCTAAGGTGAATTGGATGTAGTCATTATGAGCATGATCGTAAAACAGTTTTACTTTTCCTTGATTGTAGGAAGGAAAAGTGGAGTAGAAAGTACCAGCCCCAAAGCCAGTCAGAGGCCTTTCTTGTATTGCAACTAGGGAATATCTGACAACATCATCTCTTGATTCACTTTCCAAGCTAGTTTCAATAAGACGTTGTTTGACTTTCTCCAATCCAAACCATTGGCTCACGATGAACGTATCAATGATGAATAAACTGATTATAAGCACATAAACACTTTTGGGTTTCGGTTTGTAAAACAATAGCAACAGCACACAACCTACGGTTAGGGCGATAAAGAAAGCCATATTTCCCATTCTTGAGCGTGTTAAGACTAATGCAATCACCATGATCACGAGCCCTAAACGTACAAAGGCTTTATCAGACAGCAACACGGCTAAAAACTGTTTAGTGATATTTCTAAATCCGGTTTTGTGTGAGCTATCGAGTTTTGCAATTAATAAGCCAAATCCAATGCAGAGATTCAGCATCAAGAAGTTTGCCAGATGATTATGATAGACAAAGCTTCCGGAGGCTCTATTTCCTAGTGGCAGCTTGAAAATTATCGAATGATCTAGGTTGAGTAGCAAAATCACGCCAGCGTAAAAGCCTTGGCAAATTCCACTGCTAACCATGACTACTGCGAGAAGTTTTAATTTTTTAGGTGTATCGATGAGGACAAGAGCAATAAGACAAAACTGGAAATAGTGGAGCGATTTGATTGCAGAGACAAAGACTAAACTAGGATCCTGAGTTATACCAAGTTGTGGAATACTTTGGATGAATGACCAGCAAGTGATAAGTGCGATGGGAATGATGACTAATTTTCCCCTTATCAGACAGTTTTTCCAATGCTCAAAAGAGTAGTTGAATAAACAGGCAATAAGCAGCAATGCAATCCAGATTTCATTGAATGACCATGCTAATGGGCGATTACTACCTAAAGGTATGGGCAGCCAAAATACAAAAATGAGAAATATTGGGAAAATGGATTTTTCTATTAGACGCATACTATTAATATCAATTAAGAAGGGCAGGAATATACCTGCCCTAAACTGGATGAAAGCATCGAATTAAACGATCAGTTTGGTGAAGCGGTACCACCACCACTGCCATTGCCGGTTCCAAGTGTTGTGGTGTTACCTGGCACCGTTGCGACTGGAGGTAAGCCACCAGGTAAAGCTGATGGAGTACCTGCCGCTGTTGGTTCAGTAATGGTCGCTGGGTCAGCGCCACCGGAGATTGCAGCAACAATCACATCAGTTGAGTCCATTAAATCCATTGCAATAACAGCATCAACGATAGCTTGAGCTGACTCTGGTGATTTAGTGACAGCAAGCTGAATGACTTCAGAACGCATCTCTTGAGGTGCATTTTTAACGAGTATTGCAGTCAAAGCTGCGACTTGGTCACTCGATATATGGTCAAATACTGTATTGAAGATATCGAGTGCTAGTTGTGGGTGTAGAGTAGACGCTAGGTCCGCCATTTCTAGTGCCATGCTTGGGCATAGTTTCATTAAAGCTTGCAGAGAAATAATGGCATCGTCTGCTTGTTCTAGGCTGGCTCTTATTGTGTCTGTGGCCACTTTATGGTTTTTATAAAGTGAACAAGTAATTTCTGTTTCGGCATATAACCTTGAACTAGCCAGCAAAGCTGAAATAGCAATCCAAAATATCCATAGTGATTTTTTCATTGGTAAGTCCTAAAAGCCTACGATTTACTGTTGCGATGATTATAAGTGAAGTAGTACATCCAGTGATATCGTACTTCTGTTAATAAGGGTTCGATTCTCATTCTTAAGGCGTTTTTATGCGCGAGGTTGTCTTAGTTTGGAGCATAAGTTTGAAGATTGAAGTCTGCTAGTAACGTAATAGATTATTGAGGCCATTGTTATACCAAGTAAGCTTGCCCCTAAATCGAGCAAAGAGAATGATCGTGAACGCGATAACATTTGTAAACTTTCATCAATTACGCAACAGGTCGAGACGATAACTATGGCGAGAAAGATGCTCTGTATAGGGGGAAGAGTGGCGGAAATTACTCGGATAAAAACCAAGGTAATGAATAGCGCAAGTGTAAAGTGGAGATAAATATCACCGCCGAGTGACTTTTCCAAAAATATCGGTATTTCAGCATGAATATTCAGTGTTTTTGCCAGTGATAGCGAAGCCGTACCAAGAGAAAGCAAGGCTAACATGAACAAGGCGATAGGCCGGTTTATTGAATAATGTTTTATCATCGAGATCACTCTAGCGCTCTCTTGCAGAGATTATTTTTCTCAGTATAACGTTGAGGGTTATAAATAATAGCTGCACAGGTAAATTTTAAGAGACCGCTTGATTTTAGATACTGGTAGGCTTCTCCTCGGCTTTGAGGATGAGCTAATGCTCTTGCGGCGTGATCAATAATGATAGTTCGCTGCGGCGCTGAAAAAATAGACCAATGGTTAAGGCCAATCTGGGAAAGTGTGTTGTTCACTTTGGGTGTAAAAGGCCCATATCTGTCGGCTTGCGCAAAATAGAGATCAATATTTTCCCCTTTCAACTGAGTTTCAATCACCAATAAATCAGCCCATGTATCTGACCAAGTGGGTCTCAATAATGCACTTTCCAAGTAGGCCTTTTTTGCATTGAGCAAGCGGCTCTCTTTATCTACATCATCGCCCAAATAGGCTTCCCACTCATAGACCTTACCCAGTAAATTGTGGTAATGAGGATGGTCTCTGTGGTGTTGTAGGGCCTTTAGTATCATGAGTTTTGTCTCATTCACTTGCTCTAAAGTTACACCATCACTGTGCTTTGTCCAGTAGTCGATATTTCTTTCTGTTGCTAGCGCGTAAATGGACGCCGTCAAAAAATGAAATGCAAAATAGAGAGTAACGAGTGCAGTTAGCCCAATGCTCAAACGCAAAGCATGGGCTAAAAAAGGGTGATTCACGACCTTCATGGTTATTTTTCTGGGCCGTAATAGGATTGATATTGATGATAACCGCTATAATTAGAGGCTTTTTTGGTGTTCAGTTTGTTCAATATGACGCCATCAATTCTCGCTCCTTGCTGCGTTAAGCGTCCAACCACATCTCTAGCTACTTTAGTGCGTGTGTGTAGAGCATTGATCACGAGTATGGTCGAGTCCACGTACTGCGACAGCATAAATGCATCACTAACGGCTAAACACGGAGGTGTATCAATCACAATTCTGCTATAGCGTGTCTTTAGCTCTTCGAGTAGTGAGACAAACTTAGGCGAGGAGATAAGTTCAAGAGGATTGTCTGTCACGACTCCTGCAGCCAAAACATCAAGCCCTGACTCTTCATCGGTATAGAGACACTCTTCTATGGTATGCGTACCTATGAGCAAGTTGCTCATTCCTGGCTGTGAACCAGAGATGCCAAAACGGTGTGCAACCGATGGTTTTCTCAAATCGCAGTCAATCAGTAGTGTTTTTTCCATTTGTGCCAGTGAAAAAGCCAAATTGATACTCGAGGTTGTTTTTCCTTCCTCAGGTAGTGAAGAAGTAACCATTACCACATGATGATCTTTGTTGGTGTTGGCAAGTAAATAACCAGTCCGAACGGTTCTAATCGCTTCTGTTAGCTCTCGGTGTTTCGAATCAAAATAGGTTTTGAGCGTCAGGGGACCTCGAGTTTTAATTGCCGGTATAATACCGAGTAAGCTTAGTGATAACTGTTTTTCGACCTGTTTTACATCAAGGAATGTATCGTTTACCGCATCAGCAATAAAAGCAACAACACACGCCAAACCAAACGAAGCGACAAACGCTAACAATACAATCAGTTTACGATTCGGTTTACTTGGGGCGAGGGGCGGATTGGCAAAATCGGTAAAACGAGCAATCGTAGCATTAAAGTCGCTCGATGCACTGGTCTCTTTTTGACGACTTAAAAAGAGATCAAACAGCTCTCGGTTTGTTTGGACTTCACGCTTTAGCTCTGAATATCTTGCATTTTTTACGGAGAGGCTTTGAAACTCTGATTTGCGTTTCTCAAGTTCCCGGTGCAAAGAACTCTCTGCTTGCTTAGCAGCCTGTAACTCATTGTTGATCCCGTTTAGTAGTTGTTTTAGTTCGGAATTTAAATTACGTTTAACAGAGGCAAGTTCGGCTTGTGCTGCTTTGAGTTTTGGGTGTTTATCTCCATAGCGTTTTGATAGTTCCGAGACTTTCTTTTCAGCTTGCACTTCAGCCAATTTGACATCTCGTATCGTCGGGTGGTTAGAGATCTCTGGGATAGATGCAAGGGCAGAGAGGTCACCATCTTGACGGCTGTACGTTTGAGCGACCAAATAAAGAGTCTCAGCTGCAACGCGTCTGTCTCTCGTTTTATTCAATTGAGAGGTCAGTTCTTCAAGTTCTTGAGATGCTAGGCTTTCAACGCCTTGGATATCAACTAGCCCTTCAGATTTTAAAAATGTTTGTAGTTGAGCTTCTGACTTTTTTAGTTGTTCGCGCAAATCACCCATGCGGTTGTTGAGCCAGCTATTCGCCTTCAGTTCAACTTGAAGTTTGTCTTCGATATGACTATCCATAAAGACGTTACCAATCTCATTGGCAATTTGAGCCGATAATTTAGGGTCTTTACTGGTGTAGAAAATATTCACTAGTTGAGTTTTTCTTATTGGGCTAACTTCTAGCCCACGCTTAAACTTAGCAAGAACCAATCGGCTAGTCCGATAGTTTTGGTCTTCCTGTGATATTTCCGCTGGCTCTTTCTTGAACGATTTTAGAACAGGAAACCATTCCAATACATCGAATTTAAACCCAGTTTTTTGATTATTTTCTACAGTAGGGTCAAATTCTGGGTGGCTGGCAAGGTTAAGGCGTTTAATGACTTCCTCTGCGACTCGGTCTGATTTCAAGATCTCTATTTGAGTCAAATAGTATTCTTGGCTTTTGGTATCTAAACCATAGATGTCTTCAATCGAAACAGCTTTTGCTTGCTTTGATTCGATGATCAATGAGGCGCGAGCGGTATATTGCGAAGGAATTGATAATGCAATCAATACGGCGATGGCGGTAACCATTGTAGAAAAAAGTAGAATACGCCATTTATAGTTGAGAAGAACATGAAAATACTGACGAATATCAATAACTTCATCTGAGTTCAAGTGATTTTTAATTAAAGAGTTTTCCATACAACTAAGTTACCTAAAAAAAGCTTTCTTCTACGGTGAGAATGTCACCAGGCTGAATTTTATGAAGCAATGTTACTTTTACTGGCTTGGCCTCAGGAGCATCACTTGATGATATATAGATCTTAGTTTTAGATGCTCGCTCAGTGAATCCACCCGCAATCGTAATGGCTTTGTTTACGGTTAACCCCGGATGATACGGGTAACTCCCGGATATTTTCACTTGTCCGTTGATAAAATAGGGACGATATTCGACTATGCTGACAAAAACATTGGGATTAACCAGATACCCATCGATTAAACCATTGTGGATAACAGTTTTTACTTCCTCAATCGTTTTTCCTTTCAGTTTAATTCGTCCCAAAAAAGGGTAATCAATGTTACCACTGTCACCCACACGCGTTTCAATAGATAACTCTGGTTCATCATAAACTTGAATCCGAATTTGATCCCCAACGCCTAACTTATAAAAACTCTCATTGGCCAATGTTGACCAGGAAAGACAACTCAATAGAATGACTAAGAAGTACTTCATCGTAAGTTACATCACACCTTCAATAGCAAAGTAATAAACATTTTGATCGTAGCTTAACGAATTGATGCTGGAATCTCTCGATTCAAGTTGGTAGCCGACTTTGAATGTTAGCCAACGGCGAAAATCGTAGCTTAATGAAAGTGTTACCTTACTGGTGTCATCGTCGCGAGCAGTGCTGGTGTAATTCTCGCTTAATAGAGAATAATCGACGTTAGAAGAGATGATGTCACTCCAATTGTGTGTCCAATTTGCGTTATACACTTTGGTATCGATTGAATCACCTGTACCGTCAGTATCGGTTGATTTACGATTTGTTTTCAACTGCACTGCAGAGTATGTGCGGATGAGATAAGTGACATCAATATCCCATGAAAAAGAGTCGAAATCTTCCCTAGAAGAGGATTCAAAATCTTTATGTTGCATACCGACCTTGGCATTTCCCTGCAGTTTCCCTGTTGCGTCCCACGAGGTACCAACATATCCCATATAATGGGTGCTGTCTTTGAGAGTTGAGCCTGGGGCTATATCACTATAATGCCTATCATTAACGATAATTTGGAAAACCAACGATGTTTTTGGCAGCGCTTTATAGTATAGAGAGCTGTTGAATCGTAATTCATCCCAATTTTGGTATTGAGTAATATTTTGGTTGTTTTTATAGTCCAAATTGCCCCAGCCAAGGTTGGTTTCTATTCGACCTTTGGCGTCTTCACCACCAAAACCGTAACCGAGGTTGAAGTTATTGGTGTTGTATTCGTTGTACGACAAATTGAGTGTCGTATCGTTATCACCACGCTGTTCATGAGTTAATGCAAGAGCATAGCTGAAGTCAACTCGATGCTTGGAATTGAGCTCCCAGTCACTGGCTAAATCAAAGAAATGGTCAGTGTAGTTATCTTTGCTAGAGCTGAAAAAATCGCCTCTTTGTAGTCGATAACCTACGCGATGTTTCTGGCCACTTGTCGGCTCTATTGCTAAACCGATACCTGGTTCGAACACTGAATATTGGGAATGTTCGAGATCTTGTGACGCTTTTGCTAAGTTGTCGTTATAACCCGTTGATAAGTTTAAAAACGGTACAATAGCAATCCCTGACTCAGTCATAATTGGGTTGGGTTGCGGTTTTGCTTGTACGGCTGATAACGCAAAAAAAGCCAAACCAAAGGACGCGATTCTATTTAAATTAGTTGTTTTCATATGAGTATGCTTTATCCATTCTAGTAAGCATTCTTGCCTACAAATCCTTTAAATACGGTGAGAAATACGATTTTGATGTCGAACCACAACGACCATCTGTGTATATAGTCCAAATCAAATTGGACACGTTTTTCCATTTTATCTAGCGTATCGGTTTCACCACGCCAGCCATTAATTTGTGCCCAGCCAGTAATTCCTGGTTTTACTTTATGTCTCAGCATGTAGCGGTTAACGATCGTTCGATACTCTTCGTTGTGCGCTACGGCATGAGGGCGAGGGCCGACAATAGACATTCGACCTTGAAGCACATTAATAAACTGTGGTAGCTCATCTAGTGACGTCTTCCGAATAAACGCACCAAAAGGAGTCACTCGGGGATCATTTTTTGTGGCTTGTGTCACTTTGTTCCCATTGTCCATGGCACGCATGCTTCTGAATTTCCATACTTTGATAGACTTTCCATCCAGCCCATAACGCATCTGTTTGAAAATAATAGGGCCGGGCGAGCTGAGTTTCACGCCTACTGCAACTGCAATAAGGACAGGACTGATTAAAATCAAGATAAGACTACTTAAGACTAAATCTTCAAAACGTTTTAGCCACGTACCTAACCCATTGAACGGTGTATCAAAAATACTAAAAGCATTAACATCGCCGATGGTATACCAACGCGAATGCAGTAAATTGAAGGTGAAAAAATCCGGCACAATATAGGTATTCACTGTGCTATCCGAAAAGGCCTCTAGAATCTTGCTGATTCGATGCTGGGCTTGCATTGGTAGTGCTATGTACACACTTTTTACTTCACCGTTTTTGGCAAGTGTTAATGCATCATTAACTTTACCGAGCACTGGAATATCGCTTGCGATACGTTCATCACCCCTATCATCGTAAAAACCCGTCAGTTTAATACCTAACTCAGGGTTATTGATGAGATTTTTCGATAGTTCTAGGCCCTGCGGTGTCATGCCGATAATGACAGCTTTAGTGGTGTGATAACCTTTTTTATGTAGATAGTAAATGACTGTAAATGCGACGAAGCGCCAAAGCAGTAATAAAATAAATGATCCGACAAACCAAAAACCTAAAATTAAACGTGAGAAATCGCTTCCAGTTTTTGTGAAATAACCAACTAAAGTTAAGCAGCCAACAGTTGAAGCCCAACAAAAAGCAGTATGTAGAGTTAAAACTCTAAGTTTTGTGGTTCGCCAACCGCTGTATATATCAAGGCTTTCAGCAATAAATGAATAAAAAATAACCCCTAAAAGTCCCACAGATATATAAGACATCGTAACGATATGTGAGTGAAACTTTAGTGTAATATACATTGTGATCAGTATTACTAAGCAATCTATCAGGCGGTAGAAAAATTTACCTTGATAGTTAGAAATACGGATCCTTCCTCTTTCACCCATTGTAGAAGCTCCTAACCGCTCAATTATTAAGGTAACGAATAATAATTATTTTTTAGCAGTGCATTCTCATATTAAGCTCCGACGACTTCAACTGATCAGGTGCATCAAAAATAAGACGCGATGTGTGATATATGGAATGGGTGACTGTATTTTGGGTTTTTCAATTTGAGATGGAGTACGGAGAGTCGGATAAGGTGATGTAATCACTTGCTATTACTGCATTAACTTAATGTGGTCACCTTGTTAGACGACCGTTATATAAGAGCTAGCTAATGTTTAAATGAAAATAATGGAGGGTATTTACGGTGTAAGAATTAAGGCTAAATTTGGTTGTGTTTTTATCTCTTCTTAATCTTATGGATATTGCGACAGCTTAAGGATAAGTCACGCTATATCGTGTGGGTTTATGATTCATTGCTAACACAAGGTTAAGTGAGACAGCCCCGAGCACAGACAGTGTGGCAATGGAAAACGAAACAAAAAAGGCAGAAGCAACTAAAATTGAGCAATCTATAACCAACTGACTTTTGCCAACAGGGATCCCAAATTTATCTTGAATAAACAAACACAAGACATTAAAGCCACCCAAGCTGGAACGGTGACGAAAGAGAATTAACATGCCAAGACCCATTAATAATCCCCCGGCAATGGCGCAGTAAATTTCATTGACCATTTCCAAAGAAATTACCAAATAAAGATGGTCCGCAAAAAGAGAGACCAATGCGCCGGATAGCGCGCTGTTGATGGCAAAGAGATGACCAAATCGTTTCCAAGCCAAAATGTAAAAAGGGGTGTTAGCCAAAAAATAAATGCTACCAAATGAGGCTGGGACTAACTGGCTGATCAGCAGTGCTAAACCAGCGGTTCCACCTGTTAGTAAATGAGCGGACTGGAGAAAGAAGACGCCTTGTGCGACCAAAAAGGTTCCCGTTAAAATGGCAACCCAATCTTCTTTACGTGTGTGTGTTCGCATCGATAAATAATTTTAATAGCTAAGAATGGCGAGCATAGTAAAGAAAAAGTAATATTTTCGGTAGATAGAGAGTGAAAATTGAGGTAAACCTATGTAATTGCAGCTTTACAAGGTGTAAAGCAGAATGGTTGACATACTAACTCATCATTATCCAACCTACTGTTTAGCATGAGTTACCTCACTATCCATTATGAAAAAACTGCATGATAATTTCTGTAATTTGTTCTTTATGACCCAGATCAAATTATGTAGAATGTGCGCCATATTACGGTGACGAAAACGTTTGCTTTTGGTCGTTGTGTGGTTTTTTTTGAAACTTTCAGTAAAATCTGAGTCAGGAGATACAGATGCTTAAGCGTGATATGAACATCGCAGATTACGATGCGGACCTGTTCGCAGCTATTCAAGAAGAGACTCTTCGTCAGGAAGAACACATTGAACTTATCGCTTCGGAAAACTACACAAGTCCACGTGTAATGGAAGCGCAAGGTTCACAGCTCACCAATAAATACGCTGAAGGTTACCCAGGTAAACGCTATTACGGTGGTTGTGAGTTTGTCGATAAAGTAGAAACACTGGCGATTGAACGTGCGTGTGAACTGTTTGGCGCAGACTATGCGAACGTGCAGCCGCATTCTGGCTCACAAGCAAACAACGCGGTTTATATGGCTTTGCTTAACGCAGGTGATACCGTATTAGGAATGAGCTTGGCACACGGTGGCCATTTGACTCACGGTTCTCCTGTCAACTTTTCTGGTAAGCTGTACAACATCATTCCTTATGGCATTGATGCAAAAGGTCAAATTAACTACGAAGAGATGGAAGCATTAGCGGTTGAGCATCAGCCAAAAATGATCATCGGTGGCTTCTCTGCTTATTCACAAGTTTGCGACTGGAAAAGAATGCGTGAAATTGCTGATAAAGTGGGCGCTTACTTGTTCGTTGATATGGCGCATGTAGCTGGTTTGATTGCGGCGGGTGTTTACCCTAACCCAGTTCCTCATGCCCACGTAGTGACGACCACTACCCACAAAACACTGGCAGGTCCTCGTGGTGGGCTTATTCTTTCGAATGCAGGTGAAGACTTATATAAGAAGCTTAACTCAGCCGTATTCCCTGGTGGTCAAGGTGGTCCTTTAATGCACGTTATCGCAGGTAAAGCGGTTGCGTTCAAAGAAGCTCTAGAACCAGAGTTCAAAGAGTATCAAAAACGCGTAGTCGCCAATGCGAAAGCGATGGTGGCCGAGTTTTTGGCTCGTGGTTACAACATTGTTTCAGGTTCCACAGAAAATCACCTGTTCCTTGTCGATTTGATCGATAAAAATATTACAGGTAAAGATGCTGATGCGGCATTGGGTGCGGCTAACATTACAGTGAACAAAAACTCTGTACCGAATGATCCGCGTAGCCCATTTGTCACCTCTGGCATCCGCGTGGGTTCTCCATCAATTACTCGCCGTGGTTTTACTGAAGCTGATGCGAAAGCACTAGCTGGATGGATGTGTGATATTTTGGACAACATGGGTGATGAATCTGTGATTCAAGCAACGAAGGCAAAAGTGTTAGAAATTTGTAAGCGTTTGCCTGTATACGCGTAGTTTTACGCACAATAAAATAAAAGCTCCTAATATTCAGGAGCTTTTTTATTTGGTCATTATTTATTTTATTGAGCACCAATAAGAAGAGTGGCCTCTCGCTGTTGAATGTGCTCTGCAGAACTATTTTGCAATGCTGAGCAATGTGCCTGACTTACATTGAAAAGAGTAATATTTAGTGCTCTCGTTAAATTTTCCTAAACCTTCACCATCACAATACTCAATATTAATATTGCGCATAGTATCAAGTGTCTTTTCGCTATTTAAGGCAAACTTAGAGCCGTCAGCGCAGACAATACGAACGCGGCCATCATCACTCACAGAGTAAATGTTGACTTCAGTATTACAAAGCTCAAAGGAGGCTTCACGATAGTTATCTTGCTGAGTATTAGACGCACAACCGGCCATTAAAGTGGCTGTAACAAGTGCTAATGTACTGATCGTTTTCATATTAATAAATCCCTAGCTTTGTTATCTATTTTCTATGTCGTTAGCCTATAGAACATAGAATCAATATTCAAGCTTCAATCATTAACCGAGCAGAGTCTCAAAAACCGATGAGTGAACATCGGCTTGATTGAACTTGTTCTGTGTGGTTATTTCACTTCTAGCCCTTTGGCTTGCATATCCGCATGATAGGAGGAACGTACGAACGGACCACAGGCGGCGTGAGTAAATCCAAGCTCTAGTGCGATCTCTTTAAGTTCGTCAAATTCAGACGGTGGAACGTAGCGTTCAACTGGCAGGTGATGGCGACTCGGTGCTAAATATTGACCAAGAGTCAGCATTGTGACGTCGTGAGCGCGAAGATCTTTCAATACTTCCACTATCTCTTCTTTTGTTTCACCAAGCCCCATCATGATGCCTGATTTGGTAGGGATACTTGGATGTTGTTGCTTGAATTTCTTCAACAGTTCCAGTGACCATTTATAGTTTGCCCCAGGACGCGCCTTACGATATAGACGTGGTGCGGTTTCTAAGTTGTGGTTAAACACATCCGGTGGGTTATCTTTGAGTAGTTCAAGGGCGATATCCATTCGGCCACGAAAATCCGGTACTAACGTTTCGATACGGATCTCTGGGTTTAATGCTCGAATTTCACGGTTACAGTCGGCAAAATGTTGGGCACCACCATCACGTAGGTCATCACGGTCAACTGAGGTGATAACCACGTATTTCAACTTCATATCCTTAATGGTTTGCGCCAGTTTTTGTGGTTCGTTTGTCTCTGGGGCATTTGGCCGTCCATGAGCAACGTCACAAAATGGGCACCGTCTTGTACAGATGGCGCCTAAAATCATAAAGGTGGCGGTTCCGTGGTTAAAGCATTCTGCTAGGTTAGGGCAAGACGCTTCTTCACACACCGAATGGAGATTATTTTTACGCATTGCTGATTTGATCTCTTGGATGCGTTGGCTATCACTCGGCAGCTTAATTTTCATCCACTCGGGCTTACGCAAAACTTCTTTTTGTTCGGCGGCTGGCATATTTTTTACAGGAATTAATGCCATCTTATCAGCGTCGCGGTATTTAACGCCTTTTTCCATTTGGATCGGTTTGCTCATGCTTTTTACCTTTGAAGAGGTGCTTCTGTGCTGAATTCTACTTGCTCGTAAGCCAATATGTTAACGAGTTCTATTATAAGTTGTTTTTCTACGGTTTGTAGTTCTGTCGGGCCGCCCAGTTCACTGACTTGGGCCATTTCTAAACCCTGATAGCCACAAGGGTTAATGCGTAGGAAAGGGGAGAGATCCATGTTGACGTTTAGCGCTAAACCATGAAACGAACAACCTTTACGGATCCGTAACCCAAGAGAGCAGATTTTTTTCCCTTTGACATAGACACCAGGGGCATCTGGTCTTGCGGCTGAGTCAATACGGTATGCTTGCAAGGTATTGATCACGATCTGTTCAATTTTGGTCACTAACTCTCTTACACCTAATTTTTTGCGGCGCAAATCGATCAAGAAATAAGCCACCAGTTGGCCTGGACCATGGTAGGTAACTTGGCCGCCTCGGTCACTTTGTACCACTGGAATATCGCCAGTATTGAGAAGATGCTCAGCTTTACCTGCTTGGCCTTGGGTAAAAACTGGTTGATGTTCGACAAGCCAAATCTGATCCGGTGTGCTTTCGGTTCTTGTATCGGTAAATTCATGCATAGCTTCCCATACAGGAAGGTATTCTTGGCGACCCAGACGTTTTACAACAAGCGAATTTAACATCAGCGTGACTCATCTACCGTATAAATAAAGTTTTTGGATTATAAACTTCTTCCAGCGAATGGACTACTAATGAGGACGATAAATTTGTCCTTAGTGTGATGGGGTATATGCTAGCTATATGATTTATATTAAAAAAGCAGCCTAAGCTGCTTTCAAAAAAAATTGAATAAATCAAAAAATGAGAGGCTAGGCATCTCAATCACGGTTTTTGGGCTACAGAACCATACGTACGATATCGATCTCGCCTAGCTCTTTGTACAGTATTTCAACTTGCTCGATAGAGGTGGCGGTAATGTTAATCGATAAGGAGTGATAAGTCCCTTTTGCACTGGGTTTAACTCGTGGGCTGTAATCACCTGGAGCGTGACGTTGGATAACTTCAAGAACCTTCTCTGGAAGTTCGGGCTTTGCGTGGCCCATCACCTTGTAGGTAAATGAACAAGGAAACTCGAGTAAGTCTTTGAGTTTTGCATCAGAGTTGATAGTCAGCATAATGGAAACTCCCGTTGATAATTCGATTAGCGGTGGCGAATACTACAGCGAATGTTGATGGAACTCAATAATCACAAAGCCGCGGTAAGGCGGCTTTGTTTTATCTTCTACAAGGGATATCAGAATAACCCTTTGAAAAGCAATATAATGTAGTCCCAAAGACGGCTAAATATGCTGCCTTCATCCACATTTTCTAATGCCAAAAGAGGGTATTCAGCCACGTCTTTGCCATCAAGCTGGTAGTAAAGCTTACCGACCACATCGCCTTGGCTTATTGGCGCTCTGAGCTCTTTTTCAAGAACAAAGCTTGCGCTGAGATCCTTCGCTTGACCGCGAGGGAGTGTAACGTAAGTATCTTCATTGACACCAAGCGCCACTTTATCCTTGTCACCCATCCAGATTTTTTCTTCGACGAATGTTTCACCTGCTTTGTGTGGCGCAACGGTTTCGAAGAATCTAAAGCCATAGCTCAGAAGTTTTTTACTTTCTGATTTACGAGCATTTTCATCTTTGGTCCCCATAACCACAGCAACGAGGCGCATTTTCCCTTCCGTTGCAGAGCTAACTAAACTGTACCCAGCATTACTCGTATGACCGGTTTTAATACCATCTACGTTCATACTTTTATCCCACAGCAAACCATTTCGGTTGTACTGGGTAATCCCGTTATAGGTATATTTCTGCTCTGAATAAATACGGTACTCGTTTGGTACATCACGAATCAACGCTTGACCTAGTAGCGCCATGTCATATGGAGTTGAATAGAGATTTGGGTTATCTAGACCGTGTACGTTAGCAAAGTGCGTATTGCTCATTTTTAGTGAACTTGCCCACGCATTCATTAGGTCAACAAAAGCGTCTTCTGAGCCAGCAATGTGTTCAGCCATCGCCACGCAAGCGTCATTACCAGACTGAATGATGATACCTTTGTTCAGTTCTTCTACGGTAACTGTAGTGCCGACTTCAATAAACATTTTAGACGAGTCAGGGAAGTTTTTAGCCCACGCATTTTTACTGACCACCACTTTATCTTGTGGAGAGATATTGCCACGTTTAAGTTCTTGGCCAATCACGTAGCTGGTCATCATTTTCGTCAAACTTGCAGGTGAAAGTTTGGTGTTCATCTCTTTTTCTGCCAGCACTTTACCTGAATGGTAGTCCATCAACACATAGCCTTTAGCGGCAATTTGAGGAGCATCAGGTATCACGATAGGCGCAGAAAATACTGAGCTAGTAAAGGTTGCAGAAAGCGCAATAGAAGACGCTAGAATCGGTTTTAAGAATGTGTGTTTTTTCATGAGGAATGCAAATTATCTTATTAACTGTCCATATCTTAACAGAAACGACCTATCAAACCAGAGCTTGAATCAAGATCACTGGATTTGATAAGTCACTGAGTGACGGGTTGCGCTTTGATGAAGGCGGTCTCGTAACCGAGTAATTTAACTTTTTCTAGCGTTTGTTGAGTCAGGGCATCGTCATTAAATGGCCCTAAAAATACGCGATGACTGCCATTAACACTGTCTACAAAGCTTTCAACCGTCAATGTTTGACTCAATTGTTCGGATAAAGTTCGTATTCTTTGCTCTGATTTTGCAGAGGCAACTTGGATGAGATATTGAACCTTCTTTTTCTGTGGTGACGTCGTGATGGGTTTATCGATGGTGATGACTTCGATAGCCACATTCGCAGTCCCGGTTTGAACTACACCTAATTTGTAAGCGGCAGCGTAGCTTAAATCAATAATTCGTCCCTCATGAAATGGACCGCGATCGTTTACCCGAACGATCGCGGTTTTTTTGTTATCTAAATTTGTTACTTTAACGTAGCTGGGTAACGGCAACGTTTTATGGGCGGCCGTCATCGAATACATGTCGTAGATTTCACCGTTGGATGTCAGATGTCCATGAAACTTTTTTCCATACCACGAGGCTTGGCCTTTCTCTGTAAATCCTTTGGCCTCTTTGACAATGGTGTAGTTTATGCCTCTCAAAGTGTAATTCTTGTTGCCGCCCAAACTATAGGGTTCGTATTGCGGATGTGCATCTTCAATATGCTCAACCGAGAGTGGCGTGTTAGGGGCCACGTCGTCTGTTATTGAATAGCGGCTTGAAGAGCTACAACCGATGAGAAATAGACTCGTTAATATAAAGATAAATAGGGAGTTTCTCATGCTTAGGTTGCCTTAGAAAATGCTTTTCGGTGAGTGTGGATAGACATCAGTATGCCAAAGCCAGCCATGAGAGTGACCATGGATGTGCCACCATAGCTGATGAGGGCTAAGGGAACACCAACCACGGGTAAAATACCACTGACCATACCTATATTTACAAAAACGTAAACAAAGAAGCTGAGTACAATACTTCCAGCCATCATTCGCCCGAAAGCCGTTTGTGCGTTGCTCGCGAGGTATAGACCACGTCCGATGATAAAGAGATAAATAGCGAGTAAACACAAGATGCCAATCATGCCCCACTCTTCAGCAATAACGGCAAAAATGAAGTCGGTGTGCCGCTCAGGTAAGAATTCAAGTTGCGACTGTGTGCCGTGTAGCCATCCTTTTCCTGACAACCCTCCAGACCCAATGGCTATTTTACTCTGAATGATATGATAACCTGCACCGAGTGGATCGGATTCCGGATTGAAAAGTGTTCTGACTCGGGTTTTTTGATATTCACGCATCAGAAAGAACCAAAGCACAGGTATGAAGCCACCCAAAGCCACGGCGGCAGAAAAAATGATTCGCCAGCTTATTCCAGATAAGAAAATGACAAAAATGCCGGAGGCTGCAATCAATATTGAAGTGCCAAGATCGGGCTGCTTCGCGATTAGCACGGTAGGGATAAACACCATTAACAGCGAAACGACTAGGGTTTTAAAGGTGGGTGGAAGAGAACGTTTCCCTATGTAGCGAGCGACCATGAGAGGCACTGCGAGTTTAAGCAATTCTGAGGGCTGAAAACGAACAAAGCCTAAATTTAACCAGCGCTGAGCTCCCTTGGACGATTCGCCAAAAAACAGCACGCCGAGCAACAGCAGTACGCCACAGAAAAACATAAAGGGTGCAAGAGACTCATAAGTTCTTGGGGAAATTTGAGCAAGAAAGATCATCACACCAAGAGCCAGTACCATGCGCATGGCTTGGCGATCCATCATAGTTAAGCTCTGACCGCTGGCGCTGTACATCACGACCAGCCCAAACCCCATCAATAACAAAATACCCAGCAGTAATGGCAAGTCGATGTGCAAGCGCTCAAAAAGCGCTCGATTTTGTCCTGTTGAAGGATCCAGTTCCATTATTTTTCAGCCTCTTTACCTAGAATGGCGCGGTCAAATATTTTCCTAACAACGGGTCCACCATTGCCAGAACCTCCCCCTGCGTTTTCGAGTACCAGAGTGACAATAAGCTGCGGGTCATCTACAGGCGCAAAGCCTGTGAATAGGGCATGGTCACGAAGGTGTTCGGCTAATTCATCGGCCTTATACACTTGGTTTTCTGCCAAGCCAAACACTTGCGCAGTTCCAGATTTTCCAGCGCTGACATATTTCATATTGGTAAATGAGCGCCGTGCGGTTCCTTTTTTACCGTGGTTTACAAGACGCATGCCATTGATTGCGATGTCCCAATAGCGTTTCGGCACCCCTTCGATAGGTGGCGAAGTTTCTAATTCTGAAAGCTCTTGCCTGCTAAACTCTTCACCATTTTTGAGCGTCGAACGCAATAAATGCGGCGCAATCACTTTGCCGTGATTAACCAGCACGGAAGTCGCTTTGGCAATTTGCATCGGTGTTGATGTCCAATACCCTTGACCAATGCCGACCGGAATCGTATCACCTTGATACCAAGGGGTTCGGTGACGTGCCATTTTCCATTCACGCGTTGGCATGTTCGCTTTGCCTTCTTCATAAATGTCTAAACCTGTATAGTCACCAAAGCCAAATTTCATCATCCAACTAGAGAGACGATCAATACCCAAGTCGTAGGCGATTTGGTAAAAGAAGGTATCGACAGACTCTTCGAGTGCCTTATTAATGTCCACTCGCCCATGCCCCCAGCGCAACCAGTCTCGGAAGGGCCGCGTTTTGGAGTTTGGTATCACCCAATAACCAGGATCATTACGTGTTGTTGTTGGGGTTATAACCCCTTCTTGAAGTGCAGCGACAGCAATAAAAGGTTTAATCGTTGAGCCGGGAGGGTAAATACCAAGTGTCGCTCGATTGACTAACGGGCGGTCTGGGTCATTGAGAAGTTCGTTGTAGGCGGCGCTAGAAATACCATGTACGAATGGGTTTGGATCGTAGCTTGGACTTGATGCCATGGTAAGGACACCGTTATCTTTTGGATCGAGCACTACAATTGAACCTCGCCGGCCATCCAACAACTTGTGCACATAAAGCTGCAGATCAATGTCCAAGCTTAACACAATGTCTTTCCCTGCCACGGGAGGGACGTATTTTAAGGTGCGAATGATGCGTCCTCGGCTATTGACCTCAACTTCTTGGTAGCCAGCCGTACCGTGCAGCACATCCTCATAAAAGCGTTCAATCCCCAGTTTGCCAATATCACGAGTGGCTTGGTAATTGGCTGAGCGCTCTTCGCGTTCTAGACGCTCCATATCTCGGTCATTGATCCTGGATACATAACCGATAACATGAGTGAGAACTTCACCATAGGGGTAGTAGCGCTTTAAGCTTGCGCTTACTGATACACCGGGAAACTTGTGCTGATTGACCGAAAAAATAGCCACTTCTTCCGGTGTTAATTGTGTCAAAAGCGGCACTGAATTAAACCGGCGTGTCTGACGACGCTCTTTTTCAAAGGTGGCAATTTTTTCTGGTGAGATGGTCAGGTATTGCTGTAAGCGCGTGATCGTATCATCCATATCGCGCACTTGCTCAGGTGTGATCTCTAAGTTGAATACTGGGCGGTTTTCCGCTAGTAGCACACCATTGCGGTCATAAATTAACCCTCGATTAGGCGCAATCGGGACGATTTTGATTCGGTTATCGTTGGATCGCGTTTTGTAATCTTGATATTGGTTAATTTGAATATGGTACAAATTGGTAAGCAGAACGCCCACCAGCATGATGATCGCAATAAAAGAGACAATTGCTCGGTTGCGAAACAGCCGAGCTTCTGATTGGTAGTCACGAATTTGGCTACGCTTACGTAACATGAATAGTTATTCTCGGTGATAAGGGTGATTAGCCGTAATACTCCAAGCGCGGTACAAACTCTCTGCCATGACCACTCGAACCAAAGGGTGAGGAAGTGTCAACGGCGAAAGCGACCAGCTCTGCTCTGCGGCGGCTTTGCATGCAGGAGAAAGCCCTTCAGGGCCACCAATTAAAATTGATACATCACGGGCATCGAGCTTCCAACTTTCAAGTTGTTCCGCCAGTTGTTCGGTATCCCAACGCTTACCTGGAATATCGAGAGTAACAATTCGA
Source organism: Vibrio sp. 3-2(1) (assembly GCF_963887575.1). Lineage (NCBI taxonomy): Bacteria > Pseudomonadati > Pseudomonadota > Gammaproteobacteria > Vibrionales > Vibrionaceae > Vibrio > Vibrio sp. 3-2(1). Next base: position 42,153 of record NZ_CAWPGB010000002.1, read on the forward strand.
TTGCTTTTTGGCACGGCCGCGAGCATAGCTTCGCCTTCTTTTTGCAAAATTCTTGCAATATCCGCATTTTTGCCACGTTTGCCCGCTTGTATCTCCACTAATTCAAGCGGCATATCGTGTGGAAAACGTCGGCGGTACTCTTGAAAGCCTTCTTCTACCCATTTCGGCATTTTGGTACCAACGGCAATCAACTGAATTTTCAAAACTTAACTCCAAAGTTTTTCAAGCTGGTACAGATCACGATGCTCTTCTTGCATAACATGCAACATGCTGCTGCCCATGTCTAGCACGACCCATTCACCTTCACTTTCGCCATCCATACCCAGTGGTTCCATGCCCACTTTTTTGACTTCAGTTGCGACATGTTCGGCAATCGAGGCTACATGTCGTTTTGATGTGCCTGTGCAAATGATCATGTAATCGGTGATGCTAGATTTTCCCTTAACATCTAAGGTTTTGATATCAATGGCTTTCATATCGTCGGCTTTATCGGCAAGAAAGTCTTTCAATTCGTGGTGTTGCAAGCGTCATCTCCTTTAAAAATTGGTCTGGTTACTGACAAAATGGCGCGGAGTATAACACGCCTTCAAGCCAACTTTGATACAACGGACTGTGGCAAGCAAAATTCAACACTGGTTTGCTGCAATATTGGCCAAGTTGAGGTTTCATACTGAGTTTTAGTTACTCTTTCGGCTTGGGTGAGTAATGCAATCAGCTGTTTGAGTTTATCTCTCGATAGTCTTTTTAAGCTTGCCGCGTACCAAGGTCGCTTGGATTGCCAAATTCGGTACTTATCAAAGATTGAGCCAATCGGCATCTGGGTTAAATCTTGATGCATTTGCAGCAGCAGTAGCAGCTCTTTTTGTAGGCTACGTATCAGAATCACAGGCTCAGTGCCTTCGGTAATGAGCTGGCGTAAAATACGTTGTGACCGATTCGCTTGCCCTTCGAGCAGCGCATCGACCCAGTGAAAGACAGTGAAGTGGTTATGTCGGCTTAATGACTCTTCTAAGCGGATCAGCGTCAGTAAGCCATCTGGATAGAGTAGCGCGAGTTTTTCTAAGCTTTGAGATAGTGCGAACAGATTGCCTTCATGCCATTGCGCCAGCATCTGCACTGCTTCTTGATCAGGTTTTAGCCCCAATGCGCGGCAGCGCATCATGACAAATTGTGGCAGTTTGCTGATGTCCGGGGTTAAGCAACTCACCCAACATCCTAGGCTTGAGAGTGTCTTAAACCATTTAGTGCTTTCTTGTGCTTTGGTCAATTTCTCACCGATGATCACAAGTAGTACGTCAGGATGAAGCGATTGACCTAGGGCGACGAGCTCTTTCGCTGTTGCCGCATTTGCACCCGTTTCAGGTAATTCAATTTCAATGATTTTTTTGCTGGAAAATAAACTTAAAGCTTGGCAGCAGTCATAGACTTGATCCCAGTTTAAATGGGCATCGGCACTGAAACGATGGCGTTCTTCAAATCCTTGTTCTAATGCTTTTTTCTCTATCGCCACGCGTGATTCTTGCAGCAATAGCGGTTCGTTGCCAAACAGTAAGTAAAGCCCCATCAAGGGCTTGTTTAAGTGATCGGCCAGCTTGTCAGCAAATATTCTCATTACTCGCCTTTAGTTTGTCGCAGGAGCCGTGAATTGTGACGGTTCACTTTCCACGGTGTTTATCTCATAGGCCTGCTGGTCTGTTCGCTGCTGTTCATTTTCTTGTTGTTCAAGTTGATGTTCATTCGCTGCAATATCGGCTTTTAGACGTGCCATTTGGCGTAAAATTTGAGTTGCGGCTAGTTTGCGCATCTCATCTTCAATCATGTCTCGCTCTACCGATTTAGCGAGAGCAGTTAATGGGTTATCAAGATAGCTACGAGTCACACTGGTTGAAAACGTTTTTATCCCCACTTCAGGTAGGGTGACGCTATAGGAGGCGTTGAACGTCAATTCCAATTCAGCAGCACGAGTATTTTGATAAAGCGAAAGCGTCCGTTCACCAACACTCTCGTTTATTAGATAGATGTTTGGCACCGTCTCTGAGGGGGAAACAATCTCAATGTCACTCATTCGTAATTGATTTTTTACCATACGAGTGAAGGTACTGTATTGGTCGTAGCTGGTGACAGATACTCGATTGAGTTCTTCAGGAACGGAGTAATCGCCACGAAGATGAAAGCCGCAAGCTGAGAGTAGGCTGCTCATAATAACAATTAACGATAATTTCAGAGAGTAAGACGAAATTTGGCGCATTGGGGTTAAGTTCTCATATATTTAGGTGACTTATCTTAGCGCTCTATAGCTCTGTGGGTAAGAACGCTAAGATAAATCAACAGGGCAGCGAGCTACCCTGTTGATAAACCAGTTATTACGACATTAGGCTGCGATATTAGTTCGCAACGATGTTCAGTAACTTACCTGGTACATAGATAACTTTACGAACGGTTAAGCCATCCGTAAATTTCATGACGTTCTCGTCTGCTAAACCGAGTGCTTCAACCTGATCTTTACTTGCATCAGCGGCTACGGTCAGCTTACCACGAAGTTTTCCGTTAACTTGTAGGACGATCAGTTTTTCATCTTCCACTAGGGCGGATTCGTCGTAGGTCGGCCACACGGTATTATCTACATCACTCTCACCCAGTGCATTCCACAGTTCAAAGCTGATATGAGGAGTGATTGGGTAAAGCATGCTGACAACCGCTTTTAAAGCCTCGTCGAGAATGGCCCGATCTTGCACGGATTCTTGTGACGCTTTAGTGAGTTTATTCATCAACTCCATAATCGCAGCAATGGCGGTATTGAACGTCTGGCGGCGTGCAATATCGTCAGTCACTTTGGCGATGGTTTTATGCACATCACGACGCAGCGCTTTTTGTTCACCAGTAAGAGAGGCGCTATCTACCGCTTCAGCCACACCTTTAGCGCTATGTTCTGCAACCAGTTTCCAGACGCGTTTTAGGAAGCGGTTAGCACCTTCTACACCAGACTCTTGCCATTCAAGCGTCATGTCAGCCGGAGAGGCAAACATCATGAATAGACGAACCGTATCGGCGCCATACTTATCAACCATCTCTTGCGGGTCGATACCGTTGTTTTTCGACTTAGACATTTTGATCATGCCTGAGTGCTCAACGTTGCGGCCTTGGTTGTCTACGGCTTGAGTGATGCGGCCTTTACCGTCGCGTTCCACTTTTACGTCAGTTGGCGCTACCCACTCTTTGGTGCCTTTCTCGTTCGTGTGGTAGAACGCATCAGCCAATACCATGCCTTGGCAAAGCAGTTGCTTGAAAGGTTCATCTGAAGTGACATAGCCTGCATCACGCAATAGCTTATGGAAGAAGCGTGAGTAGAGCAGGTGCATACAAGCATGCTCAATACCACCGATGTATTGGTCTACTGGTAACCAGTAGTTTGCCTTCGCTGGGTCTAAAATATCGTCCGCTTGTGGTGAACAGTAACGAGCGTAATACCAAGACGACTCCATAAACGTATCGAAGGTATCGGTTTCACGTAGTGCAGGCTCGCCATTAAAGGTGGTTTTGGCCCACTCTTTGTCGGCTTTGATTGGGCTAGTTACACCATCCATCACAACATCTTCTGGTAGAATGACGGGCAGTTGATCAATTGGCACTGGGTGAACTTGGCCATCTTCAGTGGTCACCATAGGAATCGGCGCGCCCCAGTAACGTTGGCGAGAAACCCCCCAGTCACGTAGACGGAAATTAACGGTTTTCTTGCCTTTACCTTCAGCCTCCAGCTTGGCTGCAATAGCATCAAATGCTGCTTGGAAGGCTAAACCATCAAATTCGCCAGAACCAAACAGGACTCCTTTTTCAGTGTACGCAGCGCTAGACACATCGACTTCAGAGCCATCTTCTGGTTTGATGACTGGAATGATGTCTAGGCCATATTTGGTGGCGAACTCAAAATCACGTTGGTCATGAGCAGGTACGGCCATCACCGCGCCTGTACCGTAATCCATCAGCACAAAGTTGGCGATATAAATAGGCACTTCACGACCATTTAAAGGATGAATGGCCGTTAGGCCCGTATCCATGCCTTTCTTTTCCATGGTCGCCAGTTCAGCTTCTGCAACTTTGGTGTTCTTACATTCGTCAATAAAAGAAGCTAAAGCAGGGTTATTTTGCGCTGCAATGGTCGCTAATGGATGACCAGCCGCAATGCCCACATAAGTGACACCCATCAAGGTATCAGGGCGAGTGGTATAGACGTCGAGATCTGAATGACCGTTGACACCAAACTTGAGCTCTACGCCTTCTGAGCGACCAATCCAGTTACGCTGCATGGTTTTGACCATTTCAGGCCAACCCTCTAAGTTCTCTAAATCGTCCAACAGTTCTTGTGCGTACGCGGTGATCTTAATAAACCATTGTGGGATCTCTTTTTGTTCTACTGGTGTATCACAACGCCAGCAGCAGCCATCTTCAACTTGCTCGTTAGCGAGAACGGTTTGGTCGTTTGGACACCAGTTAACGGAAGAGGTTTTCTTGTAGACTAAGCCTTTTTGATACAGCTTAGTGAAGAACTCTTGTTCCCAGCGGTAATATTCTGGCGTGCAAGTGGCGAATTCACGGCTCCAATCGTAGCCAAAACCCAGCAGTTTTAACTGGTTTTTCATGTACTGAATGTTTTCGTAGGTCCAAGGCGCTGGTGCCGTTTTGTTTTTTACAGCCGCATTTTCAGCGGGTAGGCCAAATGCGTCCCAACCAATGGGTTGCATGACGTTCTTGCCTTGCAGACGTTGAAAACGAGAGACTACATCACCGATAGTATAGTTACGCACGTGACCCATGTGCAGTCGGCCACTTGGGTATGGGAACATAGAAAGACAGTAGAATTTTTCTTTATTTGGGTCTTCACTTACAACAAAGGTCTTGTTGTCATCCCAGTGCTGTTGAACTTTTTGTTCAATATCTTGCGGGTTATATTGCTCTTGCATCGATGATATCCGGTTATCTTGGAATTTGTGAGTTCGGTTAGAACAGAGTCTAATAGATCGACATAGAATACCTAAAGCAGGGGTACACAACAATAGCCAATCTGGTTTGATGGAGGTGGGTGATGCCAAAACGTAAAACAAGTTACGAAGAGATTGTGGATGACGTGATTGAAACGCTCAAACATAGTCCTGATGAAATGTCCCAAGTTTTGCAAACATCAGGTAAGGTTGTTGATGCTGCCAATAATCTCACCAAAGATGAATTAGCGCTTATTTCTGCCTATGTAAAAGCGGATCTCAAAGAATTCGCGGATAGTTTTGAAGAGAGCAGAAGCAGCCCATTTTCATTGATGATTACCAATTCAATTTGGCAGGGGCTTTTTGAAATCACCGATAAAACAAAAGTGGAATGGGTGGAATTGTTTCAAGATTTAGAACGACAAGGTTTGTACCAGGCGGGGGAGATGATAGGCCTTGGAATGTTAGTGTGTGACCATTGTGGGCATAAAACCCAGTATAATCATCCAACTGAAATTATGCCTTGTATTCAATGTGGGCAAACGGCTTTTACTCGTCAGCCATTAAAACCTTAAGTGTTGCTGATAGAAAACCTCAAAAAGGCGCTGAAATGCGCCTTTTTGAGGTTAAGAATGAGGTGAGTGACGTCTTGTCCATCTGACGATCAAACTGAGTAACACCCAGACGTAGAGCGGCCAAGTGCCGACAGCGTGATACGGCGTCTCTCCTTTGGTCGACGTGATGGTTGCTTTCAATACGGCTGTTTCAAATTGTGGGATCTGCTGCGTTATTTTACCTTTGTGATCCGTCACGGCGGTGACACCATTGTTGGTTGAACGAATGAGCGGTTTACCCAGCTCTAAAGCTCTCATCCGAGCAATCTCCATATGTTGCAATGGGCCATTTGAATGCCCAAACCACGCATCGTTAGAGAGGGTTAAGATAAAATCTGTTTCATCAGTGACATTCGCTCTGACTTGTTCATTGAAGATGATTTCATAGCACAGTGCCGCGGCTAGGTGTCTACCCTTGGCAATCAGATTCGGTTGAATATAGTCACCACGGCTAAATGAAGACATCGGCAAGTTGAAAAAGGGTGCGATGGGCCTGAGCCAATCTTCAAATGGCACAAACTCACCAAATGGCAATAAATGATGCTTATGGTAGCGAGCGTCAGAGTCATAACGGTAGTCGCCATAAGGGTTGGTGCCAAGTACCAGAATGCTGTTGTAAAAAGATCGCTCTGGGCTTTGGTTGAGCACGCCTGTGACAATCGCACTGTCGTTCATTTTTGCCGCAGAATCTAAGTTACTCAAATAGGAAGGGATCTCGAATTCAAATGCGGGAATCGCCGCTTCTGGCCATACGATAATATCTGCGTCCCAGTTTTCTCGACTGAGATCGGTGTAGGCCATAATGGTTGGCCAGCGCTGATTGGGAAGCCATTTTTCCGCTTGCTTAATATTACCTTGAATCAGTGCGACGCGAGTTTGTTTGCTGGGATCGGGAGTGACCCAATCGAAATTGCGTAGTCCAAACCCCGTCGCCAATATGGTCAGAGGAATGAGCACGAGTATCCAAGAGCGCTTAAGCCACGTCATTGCTAGAGCGCTAGAACAGAGGAGCGTGAAGAAGGTGACCAGCTCAACGCCTCCCAGTGGTGCGAAACTGGCAAGCGGGCTATCAATTTGACTATAACCAAGCCATAACCAAGGAAAGCCGGTCATGACCCAGCCTCGAAGCCAATCGGTAATTAGCCAAAGCGCAGGGGCGGCTAATAAAAAATGGCTAATAGTGTTACGGCGGAAAAAACGGTTGAGTAAGCCAGCGAAAAGCCCAGAATAAAGGGCTAAATAACCGACCAGTAATGACATCAGGAACAGGCTGGCAATTTTGGGCATACCACCAAAGGTATCAATACTGACGTGCACCCAACTGATGCCAAAAGCAAAAAAACCTAAGCCCCAGCAGTAACCGATCCACGCTGCTTTTTTAGCTGGTTGCTGATTAATGAGCAACAATAGCAACATGGGGGTGAGTATGGCCAGCGGCCAAAACTGATAAGGAGCAAAAGCGAGTGGGGTTAATGCGCCAACAAAAGCGGCCGCAAGCGGCCGCATTAGGCGATGAAAAAGTGTTTTAATCATCTATCTCATTCTGCTGATGTGAATGGGGTTATGTCACTCTTCTGCTATCACTGGAAGTGATTCAAGATCAGGAATAGTGACTTGCAGTTGAACCACTCGGCGGTTATCTGCTGCGGTGACTTTAAAGCTGTATTTGTCGATCTCTACAACTTCGCCACGGCTTGGCAGGTGGCCAAAGGCCGTCATCACCAATCCCCCTACAGTATCCACTTCTTCATCGCTGAACTTAGTACCAAAGGTTTCGTTAAACTCTTCGATGGTGGTCAGCGCTTTAACTGCAAAAGTATGTTTGCTGAGCTTACGGATATCCAATTGTTCTTCATCATCGAACTCGTCTTCAATGTCGCCAACGATCTCTTCCAAAATATCTTCAATGGTCACTAAGCCAGACACGCCGCCGAATTCATCCACGACGATCGCCATGTGGTAACGCTCCTCTCGGAACTCCTTCAATAAGCGATCAACCCGTTTACTTTCTGGTACCACGACTGCCGGGCGGATCACTTCTAAAATGTTAAAAGGTGCACTGTCTGAACCTAAATATTTGAGTAAGTCCTTCGCTAGTAGAATGCCTTCAACATGGTCTTTATCTTCACTGATCACTGGATAACGTGAGTGCTGAGCATCGGTGATCAGCGCAATTAAGGTATCCAAGTCATCGTTTTTATCGATAGTGACCATCTGTGAGCGTGGGATCATAATATCACGCACGCGCATCTCAGAAATCTCCATCACACCTTCAAGCATATCTCTTGTGTCATGGTCGATAAGGTCATTGATTTCAGAGTCGCGGATCACATCTACAAGCTCTTGGCGATCTCTCGGATCACCTTGAAATAATTGGCCTAGGCGTTCAAAGAAGGACTTTCTACTCGGACCTTCAGAATTCTGGGGGTTATCTTCGTTCATTGTTTCTCTAATTTTCCTCGCTATCAGATGTGTGATAGCACACGTATCGTACCGACTTTAGCGGTACTAGCTTCATTGTCTGGAGCTATTCCTTCTCAGCAATATACGGGTCTTCAAAGCCCATTTTTTGCAGAATTTCAGTTTCAAGAGATTCCATCTCTTCGGCTTCATCATCATCGATATGATCATAACCTAGCAGATGTAGACTGCCGTGTACAACCATATGAGCCCAGTGTGCCATCAACGGTTTTTGTTGCTCATCGGCTTCTTGTTCCACCACTTGGCGGCAAATGACAAGGTCACCGAGCAGATCCAACTCTATGCCCGGAGGCATCTCAAAAGGGAAGGATAGCACGTTGGTCGGCTTATCTTTTCCTCGATAATCGCGATTGAGCTGTTGACTCTCTTCGGAATCAACAATTCGCACAGTGACTTCCGCTTGTTCCTGAAATGGGGTCACCGCGTGAGTTAACCAATGGCTGATATCATCAAAAGTAGGTAACCCTTGCTCATTTTTGACCGCTAATTGTAAATCTAGTTCGATACTCATTATTCACCAACGTTTTTTGTTGCGGTTACTGTATTCACTTCAGTATAAACATCCACAGGCTTGACTTCTCGCTCTTCACGACGACGTTGCTCTTGAGCTTTACGCTCTTTTTGGTCCTGAGCTTCCCATTTTTCGTAAGCGTTGACGATACGAGCAACCACTGGATGACGTACGACATCATCAGACAAAAAGAAGTTGAAGCTGATTTCGTCAACTTCATTGAGCACTTCAATGGCATGGCGAAGACCTGAACGAGCGCCACGCGGCAAATCGATTTGTGTCACATCACCCGTAATAACGGCTCTTGAATTAAACCCAATCCGTGTCAGGAACATTTTCATTTGTTCAACGGTAGTGTTTTGACTTTCATCTAAAATAATAAAAGCATCGTTGAGCGTACGTCCGCGCATGTAAGCGAGTGGCGCAACTTCAATCACATTGCGTTCAATGAGCTTTTCTACTCGCTCAAAGCCAAGCATTTCAAACAACGCGTCATAAAGCGGTCGTAGATACGGGTCGACTTTTTGGCTTAAATCACCGGGTAGGAAGCCCAATTTTTCACCTGCTTCAACCGCCGGGCGTGTTAACAAAATTCGACGAACTTCTTGGCGCTCTAGCGCATCAACTGCAGCGGCAACGGCTAAGTAGGTTTTACCTGTCCCTGCAGGGCCAATACCAAAGCTGATGTCGTGCGTCACCATGTTAACGAGATACTGAGCTTGGTTAGGCGTACGCGGTTTTATCAGCCCTTTCTTGGTCTTAATGAAGACTTCTTTGCCATGTTGAATACTTGATTCAGACGGCTGCTCAAGGATCCCTGAATCTTTGATGGCTAGATGAATTTGCTCTGGTTCGATATCGGGAATTTGACCACGTATGGGTGAGGTATTAACGTACAAAGATTTGATAATATCCAACGCAGCAGCGGCAGTGTGTGGTTTACCGACTATGGTGAAAAACTGGCTGCGGTGATTAATTTCAACACCAAGACGGCGTTCTAATTGTTTGATGTTGTCATCGAATGGACCGCACAGGCTAGCAAGACGGCGGTTGTCTGAAGGTTCTAGATCTATCTCTAGCGTAACAATTTTATTGCTCAATGTTGCCTCTCAGTTTGCCATGGTACAGTGCCCGATTATGATCGAGCACTGTATGACATTATGCTTAAACCTAAGGTGTAAAAGTGGCTACCCCTAGCTCATTTTCTCGACGTGTTTTCGCCATCATTTGCGTTGGTGAAATCACGGTGCGAAGATCCATCGCTTGTTCAGTGCGAACCAGTTCACCACGCAGTGAGTTGGCAAACACATCGACAATTTTCACATCGACAAATTGGCCAATCAGATCGGCGGAGCCTTCAAAGTTAACGACACGGTTATTTTCGGTACGGGCGCGAAGCTCCATTAGATTTTTCTTAGATGGGCCTTCGACTAATACGCGTTGTTCTGTACCTAACATCAAACGTGAGTAACGCATCGCTTGTGCGTTGATTGTTTGCTGCAGTTCATATAAACGCTCTTTTTTGGCGTCTTCTGATAAATCACATGGGTAATCAGCGGCTGGCGTACCCGGGCGAGGGGAGAAGATAAAGCTGAAGCTCATATCAAAATCAACGTCTTTAATCAGCTTCATTGTATCTTGAAAGTCTTTATCTGTTTCACCGGGGAAACCGACAATAAAGTCAGAACTAATTTGGATCTCTGGGCGCGCCTTACGCAGTTTGCGAATAATGGATTTGTACTCAATCGCGGTGTGTGGGCGCTTCATCATGGTTAAGATTCGGTCTGAACCACTTTGTACCGGAAGATGCAGAAAACTCACCAGTTCAGGTGTGTCTTCATAAACGGCAATAATATCGTCGGTAAATTCGAGTGGGTGGCTGGTGGTGAATCGAATGCGATCAATACCATCAATGGAGGCGACTAAACGTAGCAGATTAGCAAATGAACAGATTTCACCATCGTGCATAGGGCCACGGTATGCGTTAACGTTTTGTCCTAAAAGATTGACTTCGCGTACACCTTGCGCCGCGAGTTGCGCGATTTCATACAACACATCATCCATCGGGCGACTGACTTCTTCACCGCGAGTGTAAGGTACTACGCAGTAAGTGCAGTATTTTGAACACCCTTCCATAATAGAGACGAATGCGGTTGCGCCGTCTGCTTTTGGTTCTGGTAAACGGTCGAATTTTTCAATCTCTGGGAACGAAATGTCCATGACTGGCGCATCGTTGGTTTGCGATTGTTTTATCATTTCTGGCAAGCGGTGTAGGGTTTGCGGGCCAAAAATAACATCAACAAAAGGAGCGCGTTCACGGATGTGATCACCTTCTTGGGTTGCAACACAACCGCCAACGCCAATCACGACGCCTGGTTTTTTATCTTTCAATGTTTTCCAACGACCCAGTTGGTGAAAGACTTTCTCTTGTGCTTTTTCTCGGATCGAACAGGTGTTAAGTAATAATACATCTGCTTCCTCTGGCTCTTCCGTTAGCTCGTAGCCGTTTGCAGCGTTAAGCAGGTCGGCCATTTTTGATGAATCGTATTCGTTCATCTGGCAGCCCCAGGTTTTAATTAGCAGTTTCTTACTCATCTCACTTTCGCTCGTCTTATTGGTCTAAATTGGTTGAACTAATGCTCAAATTGTAGCCGCCATCTCGGCGGTAAGCCGCGTATTGTACTGCTTTAAAAAGTCACTGACTAGTCATCCAATAAAATCTCTCGCATGTTCCGTCATCTCTAGATTTTCACCATAGAAAGTGCAGGGTTTTTGTGTAAAAAAATTCGCAAAAAAGAGCTGAAAACGTACAATGAAAATCGACTCAAAACTCAGACGATTAAGTGTAAACAATGAACAATTTTGACGTGGTGGTGATTGGCGGTGGCATGGTTGGGGCGGCAGTGGCTATAGGCTTTGCTAAGCAAGGTCGCACGGTTGCTATGGTCGAAGGTATAGAGCCTGAAGCATTTACAATAGACCAAGCAATGGATCTGCGCGTTTCTGCCATTTCGCAAACTTCGGTTCAGTTACTTACTGACTTAGGCGCATGGGATGAAATTATGCAAATGCGTGTTTGCCCTTATCGCCGCCTAGAAACCTGGGAGCACCCAGAGTGCCGTACTCGTTTTCATAGCGATGCACTGGGCCTCCCTCAGCTGGGTTATATGGTCGAAAATCGTCTTATTCAGATCGGATTGTGGGGGCAATTTGTGCACTATCCGAATTTGCAGGTTTTTTGTCCTGATAAGCTCAAGCACATTGTGTTTGGCCAACAAAATAGCGTGCTTTTAGAGTCAGGCGCAACTCTTACTGCAACTTGGGTGATTGGTGCGGATGGTGCAAATTCTCTTGTGCGGCAGCTGGCGGGAATTGGTGTTACCGCGTGGGATTATCGGCACCATTGCATGTTGATCAATGTCGAAACTCATCAACCTCAGCAAGATATTACTTGGCAGCAATTTTTTCCATCCGGCCCGCGCTCGTTTCTTCCTTTGCCGGGTAATCAAGCTTCTTTGGTATGGTATGACTCACCAAAACGAATTCGCCAATTGTGTGCGATGAACAAGCAGCAGTTAAGGGAGCAAGTGTTGGTCTCTTTTCCTGAGGAACTAGGCGATATTAACGTGTTGCAGTGTGGGGCATTTCCCCTCACTCGTCGTCATGCTCAGACGTATGCGAAACGGCAATGTGTTTTGGTTGGCGATTCAGCACACACGATTAACCCTCTGGCTGGGCAAGGGGTGAATTTAGGGTTTAAAGATGTAAAAGCGTTGTTAGCTGTGACACAAAATCAAGAAGCTTTAACACAAGCGCAATTACGGAATTATGAAACACGCAGAAGGCCGGATAACTTAGTGATGCAATCAGGAATGGATCTGTTTTATAAAACGTTCAGCAACGAGGTTTTGCCAATAAAGTTGGTGCGCAACACGGTATTGAAGTTGGCCGAACATTCAGGCCCAGTGAAGGAAAAACTGTTGAAATACGCGTTAGGTTTGTAGTGCGATTTGAGCTGTTTTTGTAGAAACAAAAAACGCTGCAAATCAGCAGCGTTTTTTACGTAATAAAAATTTTAACGAATTACTTAGTTACACGTAGAACCGGTGTTTCACCAACAACGACGGTGCCAGAAAGCTTGTTCAGCTCTTTGATTTCGTCCATGTTAGAGATAACAACAGGTGTTAGTGTTGATTTTGCTTTCTCTTCAAGAAGCGCTAGGTCGAATTCGATAACAGTATCGCCTGCTTTAACCGCTTGGCCTTCTTGAGCGATACGAGTGAAACCTTCACCTTTTAGCTCAACTGTGTCGATACCAAAGTGAACGAATAACTCAACACCGTCATCAGACTCGATTGAAAACGCATGGTTAGTTTCGAAAATCTTACCGATAGTGCCGTTAACTGGAGCTACCATTTTGTTGCCTGATGGTTTAATCGCAATACCATCACCAACAATTTTCTCAGCGAAAACAACATCTGGCACATCTTCGATATTGACGATTTCACCAGAAAGAGGGGCAATAATTTCAATCGCACCTGCATCTGAGCTGTCGTCAGATACTAGCTTCTTAAGTTTATCAAACAGACCCATTGTGTCATGCTCCTAACGTTTAATTTTATTCTGTCGAATTATAGTATACCAATCGCCAACAATAGACGACCTATTTTTAGTCGTCTATCTCATTGGTATTAGCGAATTATTGCGTTTTCTCTGCGATGAATTTTTCCACACAAGCTTCGATTTCAGCTGCGGTTGGGAAAGAGAGTGCTTCTTCTGCCATCGCTTTAACTTCGGCGAAGTTTGAGTTGCGGATCACTTTCTTCACTTTAGGGATAGAGATACCACTCATAGAGAATTCATCGAGTCCCATACCAAGTAGAAGTAGCGTTGCACGTTCATCACCCGCTAACTCGCCACACATACCCGTCCATTTACCTTCAGCGTGTGAGGCATCAATCACCTGCTTAATCACGGTTAAAACCGCTGGAGAAAGTGGGTTATACAGGTGTGAAATCATTTCGTTACCACGGTCAACCGCAAGAGTGTATTGGGTTAAATCATTGGTACCGATAGAGAAAAATGACACTTCTTTTGCCAAGTGGTGCGCAATTGCCGCTGCCGCAGGTGTTTCAACCATAACGCCGATTTCGATATTTTCATCGAACGCTAAGCCTTCAGTGCGAAGTTCTTCTTTGTATTCTTCAATGGCGTTTTTAAGCTCACGAATTTCTTCTACAGAGATGATCATCGGGAACATGATACGCAGTTTACCATGCGCAGATGCACGCAGAATGCCACGAAGCTGATCTCGTAAGATGTCACGACGGTCTAAGCTGATGCGAATCGCGCGCCAGCCCAAAAATGGGTTCATCTCTTTTGGTAGATCCATGTACGGAAGATCTTTATCACCACCGATATCCATGGTACGGATAATCACCGCTTCACCACTCATCGCTTCTGCAACTTCTTTATAAGCTTGGTATTGCTCATCTTCAGTTGGTAGCGCGCTGCGGTCCATGAATAAAAACTCAGTACGATATAAGCCAACGCCTTCACCACCGTTGCGTAAAATACCATCGCAGTCTTTTACTGTGCCGATGTTACCGCATACTTCAACTTGGTGGCCATCGAGTGTGATAGCAGGTAGGTCTTTTAGTTTTGCGAGCTCTTCTTTTTCCGCAGCAAAATCATCACGAATTTTTTTCGCTTCTTCAAGCTGTGCTTCTGAAGGATTAATGATGATTTTGTTGTTCATGGCGTCAAGAACAAGCATGTCGCCATTCTTTACTTTCTTAGTGATGTCGTTAGTACCAACAATCGCTGGAAGCTCAAGTGAACGTGCCATGATTGAAGTATGAGATGTACGGCCACCGATATCACAAGCAAAACCCAGCACGTAATCAAGATTGATTTGTGCAGTTTCAGAAGGCGTTAAATCATAAGCAACAAGAATTACTTGTTCGTTAATATCACTCAGTGAAACGATATTGATGCCGAGTGCATTTTTAACAAAGCGCGTACCGATATCGCGGATGTCTGTCGCGCGTTCTTTTAGATATTCATCATCAAGAGATTCTAGGGCAGCAGCCTGCTCTTCGATCACGGTATAGATCGCGTTGTCTGCATGCATTTTGTCATTTTTGATGAGTGCTAAAATTTCTTCTTCTAGCTCTTCATCTTCAAGCAACATGATGTGGCCTTCAAAGATGGCTTCTTTTTCTTCACCAAATGTTTCAAGTGCTTTTTGTTTGATCACTTCTAGCTGAGCAGAAGATTTATTACGAGCGTTATAAAAACACTGAACTTCTGCTTCTACTTGGTCATCTGAAATAGAGTGAGTATTTAGGACAATTTCATCTTCTTGAAGTAGCAGTGCTTTACCAAAAGCAATGCCTGGAGATGCTAGGATGCCTGAAATCATAGCGTTACCTTAAATTGGTCAACTGTAAACGGGAGAATGTGGACTATTGCGCTAACGGTAATTAGTAGCTCAAAATGTAGACTATTTCCAACAAAGCCATTTTGTTTTCACAAAATGGCTTTGAAAATAGTGGACCGGATTAATGTAGTTGGTCCATGAGAGCAACTAGGTGATCTACCGCTTGCTTAGCTTGAGGGCCTTCAGCAGAAATAGTCACAACGGTACCTTTTACTAGGCCAAGAGTTTGAAGTTTGAATAGGCTCTTAGCACTTGCGCTTTTGCCGTTAGAAGTCACTGTGATGTCTGCATCGAATACTTTTGCTTCTTTAACGAACTGCGCAGCAGGACGAGTGTGAAGGCCATTTTCTGCAGTGATTTCTACTTGCTTCTCGTACATGTTATATACCCCAATTGATTTATTTTTTGTTAGTTTCTTCACCAGAACAGCTTAACTGCTAATCAACGGTTCTGCTAGCAGAGTAACGCTGTTTTAGTGTCATAGCTGATACTGATTTAAATTTCATAATCACGATTTCAATCTATGTTGTCATTCGTCATTATAGTTAATACGTTTCTGACTTCTTTATTTTGAAGCTTAAAATAAAACGAGGTGATATTACCAAAGGTGAGGCAAGGATCAACAAAAAAGCCCCTGCATGGGGCTTTTTTAAACGAAAATTTGATTTAACCACCTATTACTGTTGGTTCTCTTTCTCGGTAAATAGGCCAGAAAATAGTGCGGTGCTCAGATAACGCTCACCTGAGCTTGGTAATACCGCTACAATTGTTTTTCCTTCAAATTCAGGTAGTTCTGCTAATCTATTCGCGGCTACAATCGCTGCGCCTGATGAAATTCCAGCCAAGATTCCTTCCTCTTCCATGAGGCGTCTTGCCATTTCAATCGCTTCTTCTGAAGTGACGGCTTCAACACGATCAATGAGGGATAAATCGAGGTTGCCAGGAATAAATCCCGCTCCTATACCTTGGATTTTGTGTGGTGCAGGTTTAATTTCATCCCCAGCAAGTGCTTGAGCAATGACTGGCGACTCCGCAGGTTCAACCGCAACTGAGATGATAGCCTTGCCTTTTTGGCCCTTAATGTAGCGGCTTGTGCCCGTTAAAGTACCACCGGTTCCGACACCTGCAACGAACACGTCAATCTCACCATCAGTTGCATCCCAGATTTCCGGCCCTGTTGTTTTTTCGTGGATCTGTGGGTTGGCTGGGTTATTGAATTGCTGCAACAACAAGTATTTTTCAGGGTTGCTGGCAACAATTTCTTCTGCTTTAGCAATTGCGCCTTTCATGCCTTTCGCCGCTTCGGTGAGTTCAAGGTTGGCTCCTAAAGCTTTAAGCAGTTTACGGCGCTCTAAACTCATTGATTCAGGCATAGTAAGCGTCAACTTATAACCACGAGCTGCTGCAACAAACGCAAGAGCAACACCGGTGTTACCGCTGGTTGGCTCTACAAGTTCAACGCCAGGTTTCAGTGTGCCAGCTTTTTCTGCTTCCCAAATCATGTTGGCACCGATACGGCACTTCACGCTAAAGCTTGGGTTGCGCGCTTCAATTTTCGCCAGTACCTTACCTTTGCTGACTTTGTTTAAGCGAACAAGAGGAGTGTTACCAATAGTCAGGGAGTTGTCTTCGTAAATTTTGCTCATTGCGATATTCCTTTATTACACACGTTATGCGTGTCTGGTTGTGTGATAAGACACGTGAGTGGATACAGGTGCAGAATAGGTGTTAACCTTAAAACGTAAAAGGATTAAAAAGTTATAACTTATAGAGGGATATGCAGGTTGAATCTCCCTCGCACCATCACTGCAGTTTGTTTTTAAATTCACCAACCCACATGGCTGTTGCACCGCATACAGCAACCGGCATGACGATTAAGTTAACAATGGGTATGGTGGTAAAAATCGACACTAAAACACCAAAGCTATACGCCTTGGTCTGTTTTTGTTTCAAATTGTGTCTCATCTGGTTAAAGCTCACTTTGTGGTTGTCAAATGGGTAGTCACAGTATTGGATGGCTAACATCCATGCAGTGAAAATGAACCACAGCAAAGGGCCTAAGGTTTGTCCTAAGGCAGGAATTAGGAGCAATAAGAACAAACCGATTGCTTTGGGTAAGGTATAGATTAATTTTCGCCACTCTCTTGCGAGGATACGTGGGATGTCTTTGACCATAGACCAGATGCCATCGCTGTTGATTGGAGCGCCAATTAATCTTTCTTCCACTTTTTCTGCGAGTAGCCCATTAAATGGTGCAGCGACGAAGTTAGCCAGCGTACTGAAGAAATAGGAGAACGTGGCTAAGATAGTGATCGCGAGCAATGGCCATAAAACGTAACTTAGCCAAGATAAAAAATCAGGGATTTGACCAATAAACTGTTCTATCCACGTATTGAGATGATTGAATAAGTAAAAAAGAGCGCTGCCGACGAGAATGATGTTGATGAGTAATGGCAGAATCACAAAGCGTCGAATGCCGGGGGTCAGTGCTAGCTCTAGACCAAAAAAGAAGTATCCAAAACCTGAACGTTGCTTAAGTGTCATACCGTTATCCATGTGAATATCTGTTAATCAATACTAAAAAGCTATTCTACTCAACCTGCCGAAGAAGAAAAGCGTGGTGAAAATCACATCATGTATTGAACTTCTCACATTAAGTTGTTCTAAATCGGTACAAACTTTTGGTAAAGTACCCCGATAGACCGATATAACCCACGTTGGTGACACGTTCAATTCAAGCTGGTAAAGCTGAGAATAACCATGCATCGAGAAACTGAGAGTGAAACATGCAGGAATTGCGATTCGTACTCATAATTGTTGGCGCGCTAGCGATAGCCGCGTTGCTATTTCATGGTCTTTGGACCAGTAAGAAAGAAGGGAAGTCCAAGTTTGAGGATAAGCCTCTTGGTAAAATTGATGTTGATCACGATGATACACAATCTGCGACCCAGCGTTCATTTGCTCCGGAAGATGATTTCGAAATTATTCGCAAAGTACGTAAAGAGCCAGATTTTAGTGAAGCGGTTGACCCTCTCATTGACGGTTATTCACCAAGCTTTGAACCTGAAAATGTGCTTGATGAACTCGATGATGTGCCCTCAATATCGATGAAAACCGAATCCCCAAGTCTCAGTGAACAAGATGATGTCATTGCTGACGATAATCAAAAATCCGACGTTCAAGAAGCCGAAATGGAAGTGATTGTGCTGAATGTGCATTGTGCGGGAAATGATCCCTTTGTCGGCACTAAGCTTTTTGACAGTATGCAGCAAAACGGCCTTCTTTATGGTGAGATGGATATTTTCCACCGGCATGCCGATCTGTCAGGTACAGGGAAAGTGCTGTTTAGTGTTGCCAACATGATGCAACCCGGTACATTGGCACATCATGATCCTGCGGAGTTTACTACTCGCGGTATCTCATTCTTCATGACACTGCCTTGCTACGGCGAGCCTGATCAAAATTTCAAATTAATGCTTAAAACCGCTCAGCAAATCGCCGATGATTTAGGTGGTAATGTATTGGATGACGCACGTAATTTAATGACACCAGATCGATTGGCTGCCTACCGACGCCAAATCCAAGAGTTTAAAAGCGCACGCAACGCGTAGAATAAACATCGACCATTAAGGGCTCCTAGTCGGAGCCTTTTTTCATGATCCGAGAGAATTATGATGCAAACAATAGAACACAAATTAAGCCAACTTCGTGAGACGCTGCATTATCATGCTGTACGTTATTATGTAGAAGATAACCCTGAAATTCCTGACGCTGAGTATGATCGTTTGATGCGTGAGCTGCTTGAGTTGGAATCGCAGCATCCGGAGTTAGTCACAGCGGATTCACCCAGCTTGCGTGTTGGAGGTAAACCTTTAGAGGGTTTTGCTCAGGTGATTCATGAAATTCCAATGCTCTCTTTAGATAATGTGTTTGATGAGAAAGAGCTTGATGCCTTTCACAAGCGGATGCAAGACCGGATACCGAGTGCCCACTTTAACGCTTTTTGCTGCGAACCTAAGCTTGATGGTTTAGCCGTGAGTTTGCTTTACGAAAATGGTGTGTTAGTACAAGCCGCCACGCGTGGGGATGGCACGGTCGGTGAAAATATTACGGAAAACGTGCGAACGATCAGTGCTATTCCACTGAAGTTACAGGGAAAAGGGTGGCCCGTTCGTTTAGAAGTTCGTGGTGAAGTGTTCATGCCTAAAGCCGGTTTTGAGCGATTGAACCAACAAGCACTCAAAAAAGGTGAAAAAACCTTTGTTAACCCAAGAAATGCGGCCGCAGGGAGCTTGAGACAGCTCGACTCAAAAATCACAGCTCAAAGGCCGTTGAATTTTTATGCTTACAGTGTTGGTGTGATTGAAGGCGCTGAGTTAGCAAGCAGTCATTATCAGCGCTTTTTGCAGTTAAAAGGGTGGGGGCTGCCGATGTGCCCTGAAACACGTCTAGTCTCTTCAATGGATGAAGTGAAAGAGTACTACCAAAGTATCTTAACTCGTCGCGCTCAACTCGCGTATGAGATTGATGGTGTGGTGATTAAAGTTGATGATATTGAATTGCAACAAAAGCTCGGTTTTGTCGCGCGGGCGCCTCGCTGGGCGATTGCTTATAAATTTCCTGCCCAAGAAGAAATAACGCTCCTGAACGATGTTGAATTTCAAGTGGGTCGTACCGGGGCTATTACACCTGTTGCGAAGTTAGAACCTGTATTTGTGGGGGGAGTCACCGTCAGCAATGCGACATTACACAACGCTGATGAAATTGAGCGCCTAGGCGTGAAAATTGGTGATAGCGTTATTATTCGTCGAGCAGGCGACGTTATCCCACAGATTGTTTCTGTGTTGTTAGACAGACGCTCTGATACCGTGGTCGATATTGTTTTCCCGCAGTACTGCCCGGTGTGCAACTCTGACATTGAGCGTGTTGAAGGTGAAGCTGTCGCCCGTTGTACAGGGGGGTTAGTGTGTCAAGCTCAGCGCAAAGAAGCATTAAAGCACTTTGTCTCTCGCAAAGCGTTAGACGTGGATGGTTTAGGCGAAAAAGTGATTGAGCAGCTTGTTGATAAAGAGATGGTGAGCACGCCCGCGGACCTCTTCCGTCTAAAAGCAGGCCAGCTAACGGTGTTAGAGCGTATGGGACCAAAATCAGCACAAAATATCGTTAATGCACTGAATGCCGCCAAAATGACCACATTACCCCGTTTTTTGTATTCATTGGGCATACGTGAAGTCGGGGAAGCGACGGCGGCGAATCTTGCGCTCCATTTCGGGTCATTAGACAAAATTCGCCAAGCGACCCATGAAGAACTACTTGAAGTTCAAGATGTTGGAGTTATCGTTGCGAGTCATATCACATCTTTTTTTGAGCAAGATAAAAACCAACGGGTGATTAATGAATTGATCGAACTCGGTATCCAGTGGCCTAATATCGAAAAGCCGAGCCAAGATGCGATTCTCCCTTTACTTGGTAAAGTGGTGGTTTTGACGGGGAGCTTGTCGAAACTCTCTAGAAGTGATGCGAAAGCGGCGCTACAAGAGCTTGGCGCAAAAGTAACGGGAAGCGTCTCTAAAAACACCGATATACTATTTGCCGGAGAAGCGGCCGGTTCAAAATTAGTAAAAGCGCAAGAACTAGGCATCGAAATTCGCAGCGAACAAGATTTGCTTGAGTTAATGAAAAGCTAATTTTTTAAGCATCCCTTCCTTCATAAAGCCTCAAAATTAATTTTGAGGCTTTATTTTTATCTCAAACCGCCACATTAAAATGTCCAGTAATTAGAAAAAAAGCCCTCATTTTCTTCGATGCCAATCAAGAAGAACTTTACTCTCTTTCAATTTATTATTGCGATGCACTTCAAGCTATTAGTGTAATTGTTTTTGTATCATTTTGAAAATTAATGAGTTTTTTGTTTTTATATTTTGTTTTATGACTTATTAGATCTTGATCACTTACTTGGTCAAAGTTTGCCGTAGCTCATATTTTTTTAGATAAAAATTAAGTTCTCATTGATGTTTTCTGTTGCGAAGTTAGTCTAGTGAACATGGATACACGATGTGTATGCAGGAAAAGAGAAAATCAGAAAATTAATGACTAATTTAGGTTTTCAACATAGGAAATGATTTCTCCCTTCGGCGGCCAACTTAAGGGGGAAATAAAAAACAGCTATATCTATTTTTAGGAGTTTTTCCATGGACAAAATGTTTAAACGTACTCTTTTAGGCGCTGCAGTTGCTATGGCGTCAACTGGTGCATTCGCAGCGTCTGAAACAGGTGCAATTGGTGTGCTGTCTGATTTTAACGTGCAAGCGTACGGTGTTGCTGCTATTTCTGCTTTTTATCAAGAAGATAGTAATGGCTACGATTATGAAAATGAATCACGCATAGGTTTCCGTGCTAGCAAAGATATGTTTGATAATGTGAACGTATTTATGCAAATTGAATCAGGTTATGTTGGCGAAGATGGTAAAGGTAACACTTTAGGTGCCCGTGATACTTTTCTTGGTTTGCAAGGAGATTGGGGTAAAATTCGTTTTGGTCGTATGCTAACCCCTCTATATGAAATCGTTGACTGGCCATACTCTAACCCAGGTTTAGGTCGTGTATTCGATTGGGGTGGCGATGTTGCAGGCCATTATGATCGTAAAGGTGATATTGCTCGCTACGACTCACCAGCCTTCGGTGGTCTAACATTTAACATTTCTGCTGGTCGTGGTGATGTAGGCACTAAAGGTTCAAATCACTTTGGTGCAGCTGTTCACTATAATGCAGCTGATATCGTAACTTTCCATGTCGGTTACGAAAATAACTCAAAATACCAATTAACTTTAACAGAAGACAAAAAAGATGATATTAAAGCTGCTGCTGACGCAACAGCGTATATCGTAGGTTTTGAACTTCCACTGCCAGCAGGCTTTGGCTTAGCAGGGGCTTATAAGTATACGGAAGGTGTTTCTAAACACTATAGCAATGCTGGTAAAGAAGGTGAGCAAGGTCAATACTCTCTGATCGGCCAATACTGGAATGGTCCATGGGGCTTCAAAGTAGGCTATGCAGCTAACCTTGATTCTGAAGTGAACGGTGTAGAGCAAAATGATGATGATGAAGTATTGTCTGCACAGCTGATGTACGTGAAAAATGGTTTCGTGCCATACATTCGTGTTGGTCAGCACGATGCATACAACTCTGATGATAAGAAAGGATTTGTACGTGTAGGCTTGGAATACGGCTTCTAATTTGACAAACCTCGCCTTTCTTTAATAAAACGCCGGCCTTGTGCCGGTGTTTTTACTCCATAAACAAGGACATAAATGATGAATTTATTTAAAACGACCATATTATTTTCAACCATCACAATGGCCGTTGGATGCAGTAATTTAGACAGTTCTAGTGTGTTCAATGATGTGGCGAAGAATGTCAAAGAAAGGCACAACTATGTTCAAGTTGTAGCAAAAGACATTACACCAGGAGCTAAGGCAATTTTAGGACCTGATATTGTAAAATCTGAGCTAAGCTATGTCGGTAATTTCCCTAAATCTGAAGGGGTAAATATTGAATATTCATATGTTGATATGAATGTTACTTATTTTAAAAATTATGACCAATTTGACACAGTTACTTACTCATCACAGAAGTTTCAAGTAGAAACATATCGTCCATTGGCTGAGACTTGTACCGAGCATTGTACGACGACGCAATGGTTTAAGTTTCCATTATCTCAAGAATATATTCATCAGCTGAGCTCGGATTCGGTTGTGTTTACGCTGACTTCATCAACAGGCAAAAGCCAAGTAGAATTTTCGGTGCCTAAAGCCTACTTCTTAGCCGTGATTGACGAGGCGAATTTCACCTTAGGCAGTTCAACGATACCTTCCAGTATCACTCACTCAGTGCAAGAGCAAGCGACTAAACCTATTGAAATGGTTCAATATTGGTTTACTGAAGCTGATGTTAACGATCGGAAAATATTTGAAAACTGGGCATTTAGTAATCGAGATAACATTAGCCAACCTCTGACGGCAGAAAATAAGCCATTAGATATGCTAGGGTACTGGTATGAGAAAGCGAATAAAGCTGAGAAGTCTCAGATTCTGAGCTGGTTACTAAATCAATAATCAAGCTTGCGATTTATCGTTATAAAAGGCATGGTTAAATCATGCCTTTTAAGTATTACGCTTACTATGAATATTAGCCAAGTTTCTCAGTTAACAGCACTTACTGCTAAGTCCATTCGTCTTTATGAAGAGAAGGGGCTGATATCGGCGCCCCTTCGTTCAGAGAATGGTTACCGTCATTATCAACAAGCGCATATTGATGATCTTTTACTTATTGCGCGATGCAAGCGCGTTGGTTTTAGTTTAGAGGAATGTAAATCCTTACTCGCCCTTGCCAACGATCCGTCCCGGACCAGTTTTGCAGTCAAAGAGAAAGCGCAAGAGAAGTTGAAACAAGTATCACAGAAGCTGGCAGAGCTTTCATTGATTAAGTTGCAACTAGAAGAGTGGATTACCGAATGTCCAGGCGACGGTGGTAGTGAATGCCCAATCATAGATAATTTGAAGGGGCAGTGTTGCTATAACGACTTGAACAAGTCAGTGTGAAAATGAGCTCATTAGCTAATGAGCTGTGGAGGCACACACTACAATTGGGCTGCCCATAAATGAAAAAACCAAAAGCAATTCATCACTTTTGGTTTTTATGTACTTTCTTACTGATGTTTACTCAATGAAGCTAGCTCTCTTTAGGCTCAACAATCAACACTATTCCTTCGACATCTACGACTTTAACCACAACATCGGCTTCTAGGTTTTGCTGGCATTTTGCTGTCCACGTCGTATCGCCGAGCTGCAATCGAAAAGTTGCCCCTTCTTGAACGCTCTCTTTAAGACGAGCTGTTTGTCCGATCAGCTGTTTCTGTTTCTGGTTCAGATCACGAGTCTCATCACCATCGTGGTCTGATTTAAATTGTTTACGCCACCATAACCAAGTCGTGACGAGTGATAAACTTGCAAAAGCCATCCACTGCAGTTGCCAACTGATGGGGAGCATCGCAAAGATAAGGCCAACGATGAGTGCGGAAATACCTAACCAAAGAAAATACCCAGCAGTTCCAAGCAGTTCCAATGCAACAAGCACTAAGCCTAATGCGAGCCAGTGCCAATAATTCATTTGTTGTATTAGCTCTATCACGTTAGGCCTACTTATCTTGTGAGGATTTTAGGTTGAACATTTCAGCAATGCCAGCAACCGAACCCATCAACCCAGTTGCTTCTAATGGCAGCATGATGATTTTGCTGTTTTCTGCTTGACCAATGGCTTTAAGTGCTTCGGTATATCCTTGAGCGATAAAGTAGTTAACCGCTTGCATGTCACCTTGCGCAATCGCATTCGAAACCATCTCCGTCGCTTTAGCTTCCGCTTCGGCAGCGCGTTCACGTGCTTCTGCTTGAAGAATAGCCGCCTGCTTTTCACCTTCAGCTTTAAGTATTTCAGACTGCTTTTGGCCTTCGGCGCGTAAAATTTGTGCTTGACGTACGCCTTCGGCTTCTAACACTTCAGCACGTTTATTTCTCTCCGCTTTCATTTGCGCGTTCATCGCCGCGGTTAAATCCGCTGGTGGTTGTACATCTTTAATTTCGATGCGAGTGACTTTTACACCCCAAGGGTTAGTCGCCTGATCGACTATCGATAACAATTTAGTGTTGATCATGTCACGCTGGCTGAGCATTTCATCCAGCTCCATCGAGCCCAGTACGGTACGCATAT
The DNA here is from genome assembly GCF_963887575.1 of Vibrio sp. 3-2(1). Lineage (NCBI taxonomy): Bacteria > Pseudomonadati > Pseudomonadota > Gammaproteobacteria > Vibrionales > Vibrionaceae > Vibrio > Vibrio sp. 3-2(1). The sequence continues at coordinate 66,942 of NZ_CAWPGB010000002.1, forward strand.
TGGTTAGAGTTAAGTTGCGAATGGCGTGTTGTAGTTCGCTAACTTCATAGGCGGCTTTCGCAGCATCAATCACTTGCACGAAGCAAACTGCGTCGATAACAACATTGGCGTTATCTTTGGATATCACTTCTTGTGCTGGGATATCAAGCACCTGTTCCATCATATTAATTTTTTGTCCGACGCGATCAATGAACGGAATAATGATATTTAAACCGGGGCGTAGGGTGTGTGTGTAACGTCCAAAACGCTCTACTGTCCAATTGCTCCCTTGTGAAACGGTTTTCACGGCAGAAAAGATAAATGAAATAACGACGAATACAAATATGCCAACGGCGACGAGTGAATCAATAGCCATAACGGTTCCTTTTTAGTATTAAATAATCCTAATGTTGATGTTCCTTTCTCTATTGAAACGGCCGCTGTGTTAGCTAAGTTCGTTCACCCCAATCATAGAGCTTATTGTGCTCATAGGGATGAACTCACTTGCCGACTGCCGGTATCTCCAAGTCATTTGGATATAGGAGCGATTCTCATCAACGTTTGAGCTTTGCTATTGATCATTCTCTATCAGTTATCGATATGGAACAAATGAAATAATGAGATTTGATACTGGTTTTTTAACAATCAAAGCAGAACGTTTCCAGTTTAATTGCTTGATATTATTAATATAATAGTGAATACAGCTTTCTGCGATAGAGACTTGCCACACTATTTCCTTGTCCAAGAGCACTTAAAATGTCCATAAACACTTTTTTGAGCTCGCCATCGAGGCAATTGAGGTCGCTTTGTAAAAATGACCATAACAGCTCGAGAGCTTCTTCATTACGGTTAACTTGATGATATTGAAGCGCTAACTCACTTGCTATGTGAGCGTTGTTTGGCTCAGCGGAAAAAATCTCTTCTAATGCCTGAATCTCTGGGCTGTCAGCGGCTTGCTTATGCAGCTCCAGTTTGGCGATTAAGCCTTTGTAGTAACCATCTTGATACTCTAGTGGGATGCGTTCCAGTTCTGTTTCTGCCGCTTCATACTGCTGAGTTTCCAGAAATACATCAGCGAGGGCCAGTTTGACCTCTGCTTTTGCTTTCATATCGTCAGGTAGACTTAGTAGCAAAGGTAGTGCTTGCGAATGTTGTGTTTGCTCTATCAGTGTTAAGGCTTGCTGTAGCGCAACTTCATCGTGGCTTGGTAAATGTTTGCTTAACATTGTATTCACTGTTTCTATGGTCTGAGCGCCTGCTAAGCCGTCGACCGCTTGACCATTAATAAACAGAGCGATTGTTGGCAGGGCTTGAACACCAAATTGTGCTGCCACTTGCTGTTCTTGCTGGCAGTTGAGAAGAGCCAATGTGAATGCGCCACTGTGTTGTTGCGCTACGCTTTGTAATTCAGGAATGAGTTGTACACTCTCTTGATTCATGGGTGCCCAAAAATAAAAGAGAATGGGAGTCTCAACTGAGCGTTCGAACACCTCTCGAAAGTTGTGCTGATTGACCTCAACGATGTAAGGTGATTGCATGATATTTTCCTTGCGATAATCAAGTTTATAGTCTTAGAAATAGGGGTAAAAATTGGAATATCAAGGGCAAATGAAAAACGCTACCGTTAAAGTAGCGTTTTTTATCTCTCAAAGAGAGGGCAAGCAAAGGTGTTTATAATATTAAGAATAGTGTCAGCGCAACACCGACACTGAGCCAATTTAATTGGTGTAATGTCATATTCGTCGTACCACATGTAACGCTTTATATTGGATTAACTGGGATATCCAGAGTTGTATCATGTTACATGAATGTTACGAATTAATGACAATTAAGTTGGTTGTGCTACTTTATGCAACCGTCGGTTTATCCACTGATAAGTATCGCTTTTGTCATTATCGTATACCTTGCTATTCACAAAAAATATAGGCCAGTTTTGGTTAAGCACGATGTTGTAATATATTTTTCAACGCAGGTTCTAGGTGTGAAAACTGGAAGTGAAATCCTAGCTCGGTTAGCTTTTTAGGTTTTGCTCTAATACTGTCAAACAGTAAAACAGCCGCTTCACCCATTGCAAGGTTTAGAACCCATTTGGGAGTGAATAGTATGTGTGGTCGACGTAATGTTTTCGCCAATAGCTGGCTAAAATGCTTATTAGGTACGGGATGTGGAGCACAGAGGTTAAAAGCACCTTGTGCATGTGGCGTGTCTAATAAATAGGCTATCGCTCGTGCCATATCTAATAAGTGGATCCATGGCATATACTGCTCACCCTTACCAAGAGGGCCGCCCAAGCCTAAACGGTAAGGTGGCAGCATTTTCTTTAAAGCACCACCATCGCTAGCGAGCACGATCCCCGTACGCAATAGGCACACTCGAGTTTTTTCTGATTGCGCTTGGAGTGCGATGCGCTCCCATTTTTCGCAAACGTGATGAGGAAAACTTTGTTGGTGCACATGTAATGTTTCATCAAACGGATGAGACTGTTGGTCACCATAATAGCCGACGGCCGAGCCACTGATGAAAACGGAGGGTGGTTCAGTACTGGCATGGATGAGTTCAACTAACCGCTCTGTTATTTCCCATCGACTAGCGCAAATGATCGCTTTTTGCTGTTTGCTCCAACGTTTGTCGGCGATCGGTTCTCCTGCAAGATTGATAATGGCGTCAAATTGATTCGCGTCTTTTAAACTCGCTAGGGAGGTCAGGTAGGTGATACTACCTTTGTCTACATGGGCGAGCTGCTGCTTAGCTCGCTCTATATCGCGCGTGAGGAGGTAGATATTGTGCGTGAAAATCTGTTTCATCAGCTCTTTACCGATAAAGCCAGTCCCTCCCGTTAATAGTATTTTCATGTTTCTACCTCATTGGTCTGTGCGATATCACCTAAATGGTGGTGATGAGAACGATAGCCATGTTGGTTAAGTGGCGATGCTTGTTTGCCATCTAACCTAATATAGGAAACTTATTTAGCATACGTGAATTGTTTGTGGTGATAAATGACAATGTTTATCCATAACTAAAGATGACGAAGTGTGCTGAAATTCGTACAATCTGTAGCTCCAAAATACGGAGATAAAAGTATGAAGTTGTTTTTTGCTTCGGATTTACACGGTTCACTGCCTGCTACTGAAAAAGTGCTCAGTCTATTTGAACAGTCAGGTGCAGACACTTTAGTACTGCTAGGAGACCTTTTAAATCATGGTCCGCGTAATCCTATACCTGATGGGTATAATCCGACCGCAGTGGCGGAGTGCTTGAATCGATGGGCGCCGCATATTGTGGCGGTCAGAGGCAATTGTGATAGCGAAGTCGACCAAATGCTGCTCGACTTTCCGATGATGATGGATTTTTGTTGGGTAGTTTTGGAGTCAGGAACTCGTTTTTTCTTAACGCATGGCCATCAATATAATGCTCAAAATAGGCCACCATTAAAAAAAGGTGATGTTTTGATCCATGGCCACTCGCACATCCCTATGGCGCAAGGTCAAGATGATGTCATTATTGTCAACCCGGGGTCCGCGACCTTTCCACGTAATGAATTTCCCCCAAGCTACGCTATTTATACGGATGGATTATTTCAAGTCATGGGGCTAGAGGGACAACAACTGGCGCAATATCGTTTAGCGACTAGCTCTTAAACCGGTCGCTATCTGATTTACCTGTTGTCTGAATGACCCAGATCTCGCTCTGGGTCAATGATATCTCTGACTCGTTGCTTAAGAACCTTTGCTTCAGGGAAACCACCATCATGTTTACGTTCCCAAATACGTTGCCCATTGCACATGATTTCAAATCGTCCCCCTGTATCAGGGTAGAGACGCACAGATTCAATTTCTTCACTAAAAGTATGCAGTAACTCTTGGCTTAGCCAAGTGGCTCGAAGCATCCAATTACACTGGCGGCAATAGTAGATCTCAATATTGGCTTTTTCCATGGTGTACCTTTTGTGAAGAAGTAAGGGCCATTCGCAACAAAGGACCTTTTCGATCCTTCATTGAAGTTACAGATTACTCGATGGCTAATTGATAAACAGCACTGTCGAACCATGGCTTAGGCTGGTGAGCAATAATGTTTTTTCATTGACGACATCAATACGTCGACTTTGTTGAGCATCCATCTTGAAAAATTGAGTAATCAGTTCTAGTTGCTCAGGGGTAAAGTCCTTACTTTGACTAGAACTAATGTTTTTAAATTCGCTAGGCGATATCAATAAGTAGCTATCACTGATATCCCAGGTGCCGGTTTCTGAGATATTAATGAAACTTTCACTTTCACCACCCACGGCGAATAACTTCACATTTGACATTCTAATATAAGTACCGTTAGGTAAATATTTCACATTCGAATTGACATCAACCCGACGGATTGGCCCAACAGAATCATTCTGTTGACTGCGTTTTACCACAGTGACCATTTTAGATTGCCATTCTTGCGCCGTTAGGATTTGTTCTATTTTTAAATCACTGCCCCAGTATAACCAACTACTGAATAGTGCAGAGATAGCTAAGATGAGGGTTGCCACTTTTGGATTCATATTTATGCCCTTATTTACACACGTTGGCCAAATCATCTTGGTTAGCTAAAATTCGTAAAGTGACATTTTCACCCGAGAACTCAGAACTATGGATGTAATTCAATACGAGCTGATTATTTTGACCACCAGTCGCAATCACCTGCTTAGGTGCCAGTTCTCCAGTATGTGATTCATTGTATTTTTTTACGCATTTTTCAATAGAAGGTAACCATTTGTTTAGGTCTGGATGATTGATGGGCGTATTCACAACTATGTTGTTATAAACCGCAATCTGTTTAAATTTTGATTGTGCAGGGCTAGTCAATAGGAGAGCCAGAATAGGTAAGAAAAGAGCCACAACCAACATCAATTTGCTTTGCAGTGTTAACTTTTCTTTCCCTATTTTTACTTTCGCGAGTGGATCTGTCGTCACGGTTTGGGATGTTGTCTCTTCGGGTTGCGAAGTGGTGTCCGCGTCAATGTCTTGGATAGACTCACTGGCCAGTAACGGTTCCTCTTCAGGCTCGTTGGTGGTGTTTTTTTGTGAGTAGGGGGTTGCTCGAGTCACCGAGGCGATCATTTGATAACCTCGTTTTGGCACGGTTTTAACGAATTCTGGTGATTTAGTTTGATCTTTCAACATCTTACGAAGTGTTGAAATCGCTTGAGTTAAGCTTGAGTCATCAACTTCAAAACCTTGTTCACGCCACACAAACTCATGCAGTTCATGGCGTGTAATGACTTCATTTGGGCGTTCACAAAGTAGAAGTAGAATTCGACTTTCGTTACTACCAAGGCGAACAGCCTCTTGTTCGTTTTCTTGTTCAAGCAAAGAGTTACTATTGGGATCAAACGTGAATCGGTTAGCAAGGATGAATTTTGTGCCTATGTTACTCATGATAATCTTCTTATTGTTGGCATGTTTAACCGTCCATCAACCTAGCCTGCTTGGGGAAGCAATTGATGAAACATTATGCTAGTTTTTATTTTCTTTGATAAAAATTACGGCAAGCATAATCAAAATAAATGAAAAAAACAGTGTTTTTATGATTATTGACCTTGAATTTACAATTGCCAGCCTCATCTTACTAGCAAATCATCCTTGGTTGCACACTCTGTGTGTGAATGAAAATAACTCAGATGTTATGGAGCTAGTATGAGCGAAACGGCTACTACCAATAAAGAAACTCGTGGTTTTCAATCTGAAGTCAAACAGTTACTTCATCTTATGATTCACTCTCTTTATTCCAATAAAGAGATCTTCCTCCGCGAATTAATTTCAAATGCCTCTGATGCTGCGGATAAACTTCGTTTTCAAGCGTTGTCTAATGCCGATTTATATCAAGGTGATGCCAACTTAGGCGTTAAATTATCGTTTGATACCCAAGCGAATACGCTGACCATTTCAGATAACGGTATTGGTATGAGCCGCGAAGATGTCATTGAACATCTCGGTACGATTGCAAAATCCGGCACAGCGGAGTTTTTCTCTAAACTATCCCAAGATCAATCTAAAGACTCTCAGCTTATCGGTCAGTTTGGGGTGGGTTTTTACTCGGCCTTCATCGTCGCTGATGCGGTCACTGTAAGAACTCGCGCTGCGGGTTTACCCGCTAACGAAGCGGTTCAATGGTATTCACAAGGTGAAGGTGAATATACAGTCGAAAGCATTAATAAAGAGTCTCGTGGAACCGATATCATTTTGCACATGCGAGAGGAAGGCAAAGAGTTCCTTTCTGAATGGCGTCTGCGTGATGTGATTTCTAAATATTCAGACCACATTGGAATTCCAGTTTCTATCCAAACCAAGGTGCGTGATGACGAAGGTAATGAGACTGAAGAGACCCAGTGGGAACAAATCAACAAAGCACAGGCGTTGTGGACGCGTTCTAAGTCAGAAATCAGTGATGAAGAGTATCAAGAGTTCTATAAGCACGTTTCCCATGATTATGCTGACCCACTGGTGTGGAGCCATAACCGTGTAGAAGGTAAAAACGATTATACCAGCCTACTTTATATACCAGCGAAAGCACCTTGGGATATGATGAATCGTGATCATAAATCAGGCTTGAAACTTTATGTTCAGCGTGTATTCATCATGGATGATGCTGCGCAATTTATGCCGTCCTACTTGCGCTTTGTACGTGGCTTAATCGACTCAAACGATTTACCGCTTAATGTTTCACGCGAGATTTTACAAGATAACAAGGTGACTCAATCATTGCGTAATGCTTGTACCAAGCGTGTATTGACCATGCTTGAACGTATGGTGAGCAATGATGCTGATAAATATCAAACCTTCTGGAAAGAGTTTGGTTTGGTACTCAAAGAGGGGCCTGCAGAAGATTTTGCTAATAAAGAGAAGATCGCCAGCCTATTGCGCTTCGCCTCGACCGAGGTTGACTCAGCAGAGCAAACGGTTAGTTTAGCGGCTTATGTTGAACGGATGAAAGAGGGGCAGGATAAAATCTACTACCTCACCGCCGATAGCTATGCAGCGGCCAAAAATAGCCCACACCTAGAGCAGTTTAAAGCCAAAGGTATCGAAGTTATTTTAATGTTTGATCGCATTGATGAGTGGTTGATGAACTACCTCACTGAGTTTGATGGAAAAATGTTCCAATCCATCACCAAAGCAGGGCTAGATCTGAGCCAGTTCGAAGATGAAGCGGAAAAAGAGAAGCATAAAGAGACTGAAGAAGAGTTTAAATCGGTGGTTGAACGTACGAAGCAGTACCTTGGCGATCGTGTCAAAGAGGTTCGAACTACTTTTAAACTGGCAAGTACTCCAGCGGTTGTTGTGACCGACGATTATGAGATGGGTACGCAGATGGCAAAATTGCTTGCTGCGGCTGGTCAACCGGTACCAGAGGTGAAGTATATTTTGGAACTTAACCCTGAACATGCGTTAGTGAAACGGATGGCCGATGAAGCGGATGAGCAAGTATTTGGTCGCTGGGTTGAAGTTTTACTAGGTCAAGCGACGCTTGCTGAGCGTGGTTCGATGGAAGATCCGTCACAATTCTTAACCGCAATTAATCAGCTTTTGACTAAGGTTGAATAGCTAACTGGCTAACAAAAAGCTCGCAACTGCGAGCTTTTTGCTTTGAATAGCGATTCTCTGCTGAGAACGAGCGATATTTTAGGCAAACTTGCAGCGAACATCCGGCCAAGATTATATTCTTTAGTCTTAATCTGGTTAGTCGCTTAAATTTGTATGTTAGAATGCATCGCTTGAATGCGATCGGTAAGCTGTGTATGTTGCTCGCCGAATTATTATTCACTCATCTCATTACCGTTATACCGAAACTTACCGTTGGTTTTAAGTCTCATCTGGTTGTGAGCTTCGGTATAAATCATAATTTTCTAAAGAGGATTAAACATGCGCATCATTCTTCTAGGTGCTCCCGGTGCAGGTAAAGGCACTCAAGCTCAATTCATCATGGAGAAGTACGGTATTCCACAAATCTCTACTGGTGATATGTTACGTGCTGCGATTAAAGCAGGTACTGAACTTGGCAAAAAAGCGAAATCAGTGATTGATGCTGGTCAACTTGTTTCTGATGAAATCATCCTTGGCTTAATCAAAGAACGCATCACCCAAGCTGATTGTGAAAAGGGCTTTTTACTCGATGGTTTTCCTCGCACGATTCCTCAAGCTGATGGCTTAAAAGCAATGGGTATTAATGTTGACTATGTGATTGAGTTTGATGTTGCCGATGACGTTATTGTTGAGCGTATGGCGGGACGTCGTGCTCACTTGGCTTCTGGTCGTACCTACCACGCCATTTACAACCCGCCAAAAGTGGAAGGTAAAGATGACGTAACAGGTGAAGATCTTGTCGTTCGTGATGATGACAAAGAAGAAACCGTTCGTGCTCGTTTAGGTGTTTACCACGAGCAAACAGCGCCACTGATCACTTACTACGGTAAAGAAGCACAAATGGGTAATACGAAATACCTAAAATTTGATGGCACTAAGCCAGTTGCTCAAGTTAGCGCTGATATTGAGAAAGCATTAGCATAATTGGCTCAGTATAGGCTTGTTAACTTTGTTATAGTGAAAGCGACCTAAAGGTCGCTTTTTTTATGAACTTTCCTACCGCAAATTCGTACTCAATAATTAACAATGAAATGGATGAATGGAAGTAATGCAAAATAATCAAAAACAGGGTGTGCTATTGGTTAACTTGGGAACGCCGAGTGAACCGACGGCATCGGCAGTAAAACGATTTTTAAGCCAATTTTTACATGACCAGCGTGTGGTTGATATGAGTCGTTGGATCTGGTGTCCATTATTACATGGTGTGATTCTTCCGCTGCGAGCCCCCAAGGTTGCTAAGTTATATCAATCTGTTTGGATGGAAGAAGGCTCTCCTTTGATGGTGTACTCTAAACGCCAAGTGCAAGCGTTAGAACAGTATCTCGGTACACCAGTGGAACTTGGTATGACCTATGGTTCACCAAGCCTTTTAGAGGGTATCAACACATTATTGGAGCGTGGTGTTGAAGAGATTGTGGTGCTGCCTCTGTACCCTCAATATTCTGGTACTACTACGGCTGCCGTGTTTGATGGCCTTGCCAAAGCGATGAAACGTATCCCTGTGACGCCCAATTTACGTTTTATTCGTGATTATCATAATCACCCTGCTTATATACGATCTTTGGCGAGTAAAGTCCGTGACTCTTGGCAACGTAACGGGCAAGGTGACTATTTGCTTTGTTCCTACCACGGTATCCCTAAGCGATATGCCGATAACGGTGATATCTACCCACAGCACTGCCAAAAAACCACAGAACTTTTGGCACAAGAACTTGGTTTGAATGCTGACCAAATCGGTATGACCTATCAGTCTATTTTTGGACGTGAAGAGTGGCTACAGCCTTATACGGATAAAACATTAGAGGCTCTGCCAAGCCGCGGTATTAAAAAGTTGGATATCATCACACCCGCCTTCTCGGTGGATTGTTTAGAAACCCTAGAAGAGATAGCTGAGCAAGGTAAAGAAACCTTTATACATGCTGGTGGAGAATTGTTTACCTACATTGAGTGCCTAAATGATTCGGCAATGCATATAGAAATGATGGCTTCCTTAGTTAAGCACTGATGAGTTGAATTCTTTTCTGGTACAAAAACGGTCACTATAGCGTGACCGTTTGTCATTATTATTCTTGAATTACCACTAGGTATATTTGAAGCTAAACCAACTGAGCTTGTTGCTCCTCAATTTCTTCAGCGTAGCTTGTGGCTCTTTCTGCACCGTGCATCCAACGAACGAGCGTGTTAGAGCACAACAGTAAAATGACGCCGCCAATGGTTGCTGTTACTGCAATACCGCTGAAGATAGCCATCGCACCAAGCTCTCCCACATGAGAACCTACATGGCCTGCTACATAATTCGCGATTGCGTTACAACCGAACCATGCTCCCATCATTAATGAAGCAAGGCGTAGTGGGGCTAGTTTAGTGACAAGCGATAGACCAATTGGTGATAGACACAGTTCGCCCAAGGTATGGAAGAAGAAGGCACCGACAAGCCATAGCATTGATGTTTTTACGGTAGTGTCACCACCTTGCTCCATAACCGCACCAACCATGCATAGGAAGCCTAGGGCTAAGAAGAACATCGCTAATGCAAACTTCATTGGCGAGTTTGGTTCACGCTTACCTAATTTTACCCATAATACGGCTAATACAGGGGCAAGAGTAATAATGAAAAATGGATTTAACGATTGGAACCAAGCCGCAGGTATCTCAAAACCGCCCATCATACGATCAGTGTATTGCTGCGTGTAAATGTTCATTAAACCACCAGCTTGTTCGAAACCCGCCCAGAAAACAATAGTAAACAAACTCATCACAAGGATAACTTTGATACGATCTACTTCTGCTTTCGTTAGTGGTTCTTTATTTGCTGATTTTTTCAGTTTTAGATCGCGCTTAGCTGCTGGTTCGCGGCCAATATTACCAAGCCATGATTGAGCCATTGCCATTTGCATCACAAGGCTGATCAGCATACCAATACCAGCGGCCACAAAACCGGCTTTCCAACCAAATGAGTTAGTAACTGAACCAGAGATCACACCAGCAAGTAGCGCACCTAAATTGATCCCCATGTAGAAGATGGTGAACGCGCCATCACGACGGTTATCACCTTCATTATATAGGTCACCAACCATTGTTGAGATATTGGGCTTAAATAGACCGTTACCACAGATAAGCAGTGCAAGGCCTAAATAGAAAGTGTGTAGAGAGCCAATGCCTAGCACATCTGCAGGCAGTGCCAGCGTAAATTGGCCAATGGCCATTAACGCTCCACCCAATAAAATAGAACGGCGTTGCCCAAGGTAGTTATCTGCAAGGTAACCACCAATAAGCGGTGTGATGTAGACTAGCCCTGTATAGGTGCCGTAAAGATCGAGAGCATCTTTAGTCGACCAACCTAGACCGCCATTCATCGTTGCGTCTGTAAGATAAAGTACCAAAATGGCGCGCATCGCATAATACGAAAAACGCTCCCATAGCTCTGTGCCAAAAAGTAAAAATAGGCCCCTTGGGTGCCCAAAGTATTGATGTTGGTTTGTCATAAGAATTATTAGTATTTGAGATGAGAAAAATTGTGCTTTAGATATACATGGGCTTTTAGCGTATCGCAATGAGTAAAATCAGTATTTTATTCTGGTATTATTAACTAACTCATTGTTTTTAAAATGCATGTCTATCAATGCTCAAAGTTTTGTTGCGTTATGAAAACTTATCTTTCATTACTGATTATTTGAATTTGCCTTGTTCGGACATTAAGGGTTTATTTTTGTGTTCAGTTTATTAGCCGTTTATTGAGGAGGAGGATGGTGTTAGGATTCAAGAAAAAGAAAAGCAGTAGCTAGGAATAAAATGAAACGTTGGTATTTGTTGTATTGTAAACGTGGCGATCAGAGGCGTGCTAAAGCACACCTTGAAAACCAAGGTGTCGAATGTTTCTACCCAGAAATTGAACTAGAGAGAATTCTTCGGGGTAAGCGGCAAGTTGTCAAAGAGCCACTTTTTCCCTCCTATATGTTCATTTACTTTGATTTTGAAATTGGCCCAACCTTTACTAGTGTGCGCTCTACTCGCGGTGTGGTTGATTTCATCCGATTTGGTTCACATCCGAAGGAGTTGGACAGTGATTTGATCGAGGAATTGAAGTTACTCGACCAGTTAAAATTACCGGTAGCATCGTTCAATATTCCAGAAAAAGGGCAGGTAGTTCGACTTAAGGGTGGGCAGTTCTCAGGAATTGATGCCATTTACCAAGAGCCCGATGGTGAGACGCGATCGATTATGCTGGTTAAAATGATCAGCCAAGTGATACCGATGAGCATTGATAATAAGCATTTAGAATTAGATTCGTGATTGACTCTCTACAGTAAGCTCTTTAGACACATAAAAGGCGCATTTTGCGCCTTTTATTTACTTTATTAGCCAGCGTTTTGGTTAGTACGCTTCATTATGCACCGCTTTGACAGCTCGGCCTGACGGGTCAATACAATTTTTAAAGGATTCATCCCACTCAATTGCTTTGGCGGAAGAACAAGCTACAGAAGGACCTCCAGGAACGCATTGTGCAGCAGACTCTAACGGGAACAGCTCTTCGAAGATCTCGCGGTAAACATACCCTTCTTTTGTCGCTGGAGTATTATATGGGAAGCGGTATTTTGCTGTTTCCATCTGTTGATCGGTAACTTTTTCTTCAGCAACACTCTTTAGTGTGTCAATCCAGCTATAGCCCACACCATCGGAAAATTGCTCTTTTTGACGCCAAGCAATCGAGGCTGGCAGATAATCTTCAAAGCACTCACGTAGAATGTGTTTTTCCATCTTGCCATTGCCACACATTTTGTCAGCAGGGTTAAGCCTCATTGCAACATCAATAAACTCTTTGTCTAGGAAAGGAACGCGTCCTTCCACTCCCCAAGCCGCTAAAGATTTATTAGCGCGAGCGCAGTCAAACAAGTTCAACGCCAGCAGTTTACGCACAGTTTCTTCGTGGAATTCTTGCGCGTTTGGTGCTTTGTGGAAGTATAAGTAACCACCGAAGATCTCATCCGCTCCTTCGCCGGAAAGTACCATTTTGATACCCATAGCTTTGATTTTTCGCCCCATCAAATACATCGGAGTAGAGGCTCGAATTGTCGTCACGTCATACGTTTCAATATGGTAAATAACATCACGAATAGCATCTAAACCCTCTTGGATGGTATAAGTCATTTCGTGGTGTACAGTGCCAATTTTTTCAGCAACTTCGCGAGCCGCTTTAAGGTCTGGGGCACCGTCTAAACCCACCGCAAAAGAGTGAAGCTGTGGCCACCATGCTTCTGATTGTTCATCATCTTCAATTCGCATTGCAGCGTAACGTTTCGCAATGGCTGACGTAATTGAAGAGTCCAATCCTCCAGAAAGCAAAACACCATAAGGTACATCTGTCATCAGTTGGCGCTTCACGGCCGCTTCTAATGCTTGTTTTAGCTCTTCTTTACTGCTGCTATTGCCTTGGACTGCCGCATATTCATTCCAATCTCGAATATAGTAGCGTTGTGCACCTGCCTCTTTCGAGCTGTAGTAACTACCAGGAGGAAATTCACTGATAGTTTTGCAAATGCTTACCAAAGCTTTCATTTCGGATGCAATGTAGTAGTTACCGTGTTCGTCATGGCCTTGGTAAAGAGGAATGATACCAATATGGTCACGCCCGATGAGGTACTCATCTTTTTCTTCATCATAGAGCACAAAGGCAAAGATGCCGTTGAGTTCTTCAAGCAGCGCGGCACCCATGTCTGCATAAAGCGCTAATATCACTTCACAGTCAGAGTCGGTTTGAAAATCGTATTTACCTTGGTAACGAGCACGAATTTCTTTGTGGTTATAAATCTCACCATTGACCGCTAATATGTGCTTTTTATTTGGGCTGTAAAGTGGTTGTGCGCCGCTGTTTAAACCGACAATAGAAAGGCGCTCATGAGCCAAGATTGCTTTTTCTGAAGCATAGATACCAGACCAGTCAGGGCCGCGGTGACGCATTTTTTTAGACATCTCTAGCGCTATTGGGCGTAACGCTGTTGCATCACTTTTAATATCAAGAATGCCAAATATAGAACACATACAACTTCCTTTTGATGATTTTTAATCTGTTGGACCTAATTTGCCATTCTGGTTAAAAAAAGCAACCATATGGTGTCGTTAATATCACATAAGATGTATCTTGGTGAATTTTATTTAATTAATGTGCGCTTTGTGTGAATTTTTTCTATTTGTTTTCTGTTTTTGAGCGATGGTGGGTAAATTATGCCCAACTAAGCTCTGGGGCCGTATTGAGTTGGGCATAGAAATGACAATGTTTTACCTAAAAATTGCGATGGCTTACCTAGATATTATTACGGTTTAGTAAAATTAGGTTGGAGCTGTTTACATACGTGACGGGCAAAACCGCTACCCGCTTCGCTATAGATGTTGAATGCCGCATCAACACCACTTTCCAATAGTGATTCCAATTGGTCTGGGTATTCGGCGATGGCTGCGATTTGTCCTTTAAAATTACGGTGTTGTAACTGCGATAGCGCGATTTGGTTACCCTGATGATGCGGCATAGCAAGCAGTACGAGTTTTACATTACCAGTGTCTAGAATGCGCTCCCAAAAATCAGGGTCGGTTGCATCACCAGCAATAACATTGCGCCCTTGTGAGCGGTGATCATGAGCAACTTCTTCTCGGACTTCTATGCCTAAACTTATTTTGCCATAACGAGAGCGCAACTCATCATATGCACCGGTACCGATGCGGCCCATCCCTAATATGAGTACCTGGGCATGGCCTGGATTAATTAATTGATCTTTGGTGTTGAGTTTTTCAGCGGCATGTTCTTTTAGCCATTGCCGTGAATGTTGATAGAGTTCATGGCCTTTACGGCTTATTGGGGCTGCGATTACAAATGAAATGGATACCGCAATGGCCAGTGCGACCAATATGTCACCCGACATCCATCCCATTTTGAAAGCAAGCCCCCCCACAATCAGTCCGAATTCACTGAAATTGAATAAAGACAAGGTGGCTAACAGTGAGGTTCTCACTCGGAATTTAAAGCGGTTGAGTACCCAAAAATAGAGGATACCTTTGATGGGAAGCAGCAGTAAGAGCAACAATGCGAGCGCAAACCCAGTCATTGTGGGCTGTTCTGATAGTCCAATGTTGAGGAAAAAGCAGACGAGAAACAGCTCTTTTAGATTAAAGAGTGATTTTGACAACTCAGATGCTTTGCGATGGCCTGCTAGCAGCATGCCTAAAATCAGAGCACCAAGATCGGGTTTCATCCCAACCAATTCAAATGATCCTGCTCCGACCACTAAGGCAAAAAATATACCAAACAGAACAAGCATTTCACCGTGACCAACCCAGTCGAGCAGTTTGTAAAATAGTGGTCGCATAAAGGGTAGGATCAATAAAGTGGCAGCGTACCAGTGAGGAAGTTTTCCTGTCGAGACGGTTAAAAATATGACAGCAAAGATATCTTGCATCACAAGAATACCGATGGCGATAGTGGCGTATGTCGCGTTCATTTCTCCTTTCTCTTGCAGTGATTTCACCGCAAAAACAGTACTGGAGAATGACAAAGCAAAACCAAGCAGAACTAATTGTTCAATTGACATCGAGGCCAGAGAGCTAACCCCTAAATATTTGAATATCAATAAAGCAATGCTGAAAATCCCTGTCGAAAGGAGGTTATGAACCGTGGCACCAGCCCAAATCTCTCTCGCAAGTAAGGTTTTAATCTCTAGCTTAAGTCCAATTGTGAACAGCAATAAGGTAACCCCTAGATCGGCTAGGGTCAGAATGGTATCGCTGCTGTGGTAGCCAGCGGCATTAAGGCCAAACCCAGCAACTAAAAAGCCAACCAACGGAGGTAAATTGCATTTCAAGGCAATAAACCCTGCGAAAAAAGCCGTTGAAATTAGGATAAGTTCCATAAATTCCTTTAGTAATGCTTTGGTTTAAAAATAATGTTTTGGTTATAAAAAAGGCTGTGTCATGACGACACAGCCTTTTATTATAATTCAATCGGTTGCTTAATCGCCAAGTAATTTTTGAAGTAAAACACCATTTAACATTGCCCGTTTAATCATAGCAAATGCACCTATGGTTGGTTGTTTATCAATCTGCGACGCAACTATGGGTAAATTGGTGTGGAAAGTTTTGAGTGATTGATTCTCTACATTTCGTTGAATCGCGGGGAATACGATCTCTTGAGCGGCTGTAATTTGACCTGCAATTACCACTTTTTGTGGGTTGAACAAGTTGATGGTCATCGCAATGGCTTTACCGAGTTGATTACCCACTCGAATTAAGCTCTGTTTTGCTAGCTCATCACCGAGATTGGCGTGCTCACATACATCATTGATGGTAATGCTCTCTATATTCGCTAGGCTAGATTCATAGCCCTGAGCAATCAGTTTTTTAACACGAGATATAATAGCCGGGTTTGCGGCTACCGTTTCTAAACAGCCGAAATTTCCGCATTGACACTGTTCGCCGAGTGGGTCGATTTGGATATGACCAATTTCACCCACGTTACGGTTATAGCCTAGGAATACTTGACCATTGACGATAATGCCAGCACCAGTTCCTCGGTGAACGCTGACTAGGATAGAGTCTTGACAGTCTTTGCTGGCACCAAAATAATGTTCGGCAAGCGCCATACCGCGCACGTCGTTGCCAACAAAACATTCAACATGAAAATTATCACGAATGATGTCACCTAAAGCGAGTGCATCAATAGCAATGTTGGGCATGTATTCTACGACACCCGTTTCTGGGTTGACTAAGCCGGGTAGGGCAATACCAATGGCAATGAACTGTTCGATTCGCTCTTGCTGTTGTTTGATAAAGGTATTGAGGTGGAAAAGGAGTCCCTCAATTAATTGTGTTTGGTGAGAATAGTGAAACTCGTGATAGTCCGACGCGAGTTCTTTGCCCCCTAAATTATACAGGCTGAGCTGAATGTAATCTCGGCCTAAACGTACGGCGACAGAGTGAAAAGGGGCGACTTCGGTTGTTAAGGAGATGGCTCTACGTCCGCCAGTAGAGGCTTGTTGTGCGACCTCTTTAATGAGGCCGCGTTCTAGAAGTTGGCGGGTTATTTTTGTAACACTTGCTGGAGCAAGTTGGCTCACATCGGCAACTTGAATACGAGATATCGGACCTTGTAGGTCGATCAATCGGTACACTGCTGCGCTGTTGAGTTGTTTGACTAAATCTACGTTACCTATTTGTCCGCCATTCATTATCAATTGTGCTCGTATTGTCCGTTAACAACCGTCGCCTGAACATTGAAGTCTCTATCAAATGCAGTGAGGTTCGCCACCATGCCTTTTTTAACTCGGCCTAGTTTGTGATCCACACCAATTGCTTTTGCCGGATATAGAGTCGCCATCCGCAGAGCTTCGTCCAATGCGATACCAACGTGCTCAACAGTGTTTTGCACTGCCTCAATCATAGTGAGTGCTGAGCCGCCCAGTGTGCCGTTTTCATCAACACACTTACCATCACGGTAATATACTTTCTTACCGACAAAAATAAAGTAATCCATGTTAGCGCCTGCAGGAGCTGTGGCATCGGTCACTAATACAAGCTTTTCGCCTTTGATTTTGTGAGCAATTCTGATGTTAGCATAATCAACATGAAAGCCATCAGCAATAATGCCAGCATAAACTTCTGGGGTGTCATAAATTGCACCAACGACACCGGGTTCACGTCCAACCATCGGCGTCATGGCATTAAATAAGTGTGTGGCAAAGGTGATGCCTGATTCAAAGCTTTTACGTGCTTCAGTATAAGTTGCGTTAGTGTGACCAATCGATACCACAATGCCAGCTTTCACCAGACGTTCAATGTGTTCTGGATTGTTGTGCTCTGGCGCCAATGTCACTTTAGCAATCACATCGCTATTTTCACACATAGTGGCGATCATGTTGTCATCTGAAGGGCGGATGAAATCCACACTGTGAATGCCCTTTTTCATCACATTAAGATATGGCCCTTCAAGGTGTAAACCCAGTGATTGGTTTTTATATTGAGAGTGATATTCACGTGCGGCAGAAATCGCTTTGCGCATGTCTTCGTCTGAAGAGGTGATTAACGTTGGCAAAAAGCTTGTGCATCCTGATTTTAGGTTGGCTTTATGCATGATCTGCATCGTAGTCGCGGTTACTTCATCATTCAGCATCACACCGCCACAACCATTCAATTGCAGGTCGATAAAGCCTGGGCTTAGGTTTGCACCACTTAAATCTTGTGTCGTTATATCTTGTGGTAAATCCGCAATAGGACAGACCGCTTCAATCAACTCGTTGTTGATAATCACAGCATGGTCAACTAGCACATCACTGCCAGTGTAGATTTTACAGTTAGTTAGTGCGTACATAATCATCAAATCCTTATCTATCAATATTTTATAAATTTGGCGAGGCGACGAAATGAAAGGTGGAATGTGCCAGTACGGTGCTTTCTTTTCTTACTTCAATTAGGTCGCGAATTATCTTGCTAGCAAACAGCCAATGCTGGATGACATTAAAATTAAGTGCTCGTTTTGACTGGGTTATTTGATGGTTATAGTTTGCATTTTATACGAAAAAAGCCAGTCGGGGTTGTTTAGCTTACATGCTATTCGACGATGAAACAGGCAAATATTATCGCCTAATTTCCATTTTTTTTAATTGTAAAATAAGTTTTATGATCTCGCTAGCAAAAACCTTGGTATTTGGCAGATTGTGGTGATTATGATCACAAATGATAAGGTTTTAATTTGCGGAGCAAAATTAATATCATAAACTGAGTTTGACTAAATTGAGCGACTAAAATAAGTGGCTCAACCAAATACAAAAAATCCTAAATCCTATAGGGGGAACTTAAGGTGAATATTCTTGGATACTTTCAAAAAGTAGGCAAGGCGTTGATGGTACCAGTTGCCACATTGCCAGCTGCCGCGATACTAATGGGTATTGGTTATTGGATCGACCCAAATGGGTGGGGTTCAAACAGTGCCTTGGCTGCATTCCTGATTAAAGCAGGTGCTGCAATCATTGATAACATGTCTGTACTGTTTGCTGTTGGTGTGGCTTACGGTATGTCTAAAGATAAAGACGGTGCTGCTGCATTGTCGGGTTTTGTTGGTTTCTTAGTCGTGACGACTTTACTTTCTCCAGGAGCCGTTGCACAGATCCAAGGTATTGATCCAAGCGCAGTTCCTGCTGCTTTTGGTAAAATCAACAACCAGTTTGTTGGTATTTTAGTAGGTATTGTTTCTGCTGAAATCTACAATCGCTTCTCTACTGTAGAACTGCATAAAGCATTAGCCTTCTTCTCTGGCAAACGCCTAGTACCTATTTTGACGTCGTTTGCTGGTATTTTTATCGCCTTCGTTCTGATGTATGTATGGCCGCATGTTTATGGTGGTCTAGTATCGTTTGGTGAATCGATTCAAGGTCTAGGTTCTGCGGGTGCAGGTATCTATGCGTTCTTTAACCGCTTGCTAATCCCTGTTGGTCTTCATCACGCACTGAACTCAGTATTCTGGTTTGACGTTGCGGGTATTAACGACATTCCTAACTTCTTAGGTGGTGCAAAATCTATCGCTGAGGGTACTGGTATCCCAGGTGTAACGGGTATGTACCAAGCAGGCTTCTTCCCTATTATGATGTTCGGTCTACCTGGTGCGGCATTGGCTATTTACCACACATCTACAGCGAAGAATAAAGAGAAAGTTGCTTCTATTATGATTGCAGCTGGTTTTGCTTCATTCTTTACCGGTGTAACTGAACCTCTAGAATTCTCGTTCATGTTCCTTGCTCCTGCACTATATGTACTGCATGCAGCATTGACGGGGCTATCAGTATTCATTGCTGCTTCAATGCAGTGGATTGCGGGTTTCGGTTTCTCTGCAGGCCTTGTGGATATGGTATTGTCATCACGTAACCCACTGGCGGTTAATTGGTACATGCTAATAGTTCAAGGTATTGTGTTCTTTGCTCTGTACTATGTGATTTTCCGTACCGTTATTTTGAAATTTGGCCTTAAAACACCAGGTCGCGAAGATGACGACAGCGATAGCAAAGT
Organism: Vibrio sp. 3-2(1); assembly: GCF_963887575.1. Classification (NCBI taxonomy): domain Bacteria; kingdom Pseudomonadati; phylum Pseudomonadota; class Gammaproteobacteria; order Vibrionales; family Vibrionaceae; genus Vibrio; species Vibrio sp. 3-2(1). The sequence continues at coordinate 86,579 of NZ_CAWPGB010000002.1, forward strand.
ATCAGGCGCGAAAGAGTCTTCTGAGCTCGCTAAACAATATCTTAAAGCTCTAGGCGGTCACAGCAACCTATCTAACATCGATGCTTGTATCACTCGCTTACGTTTATCTGTCAATGACATGAGTATTATCGACGAGAAAACATTAAAAGCATTGGGTGCTATGGGTGTGGTGAAACTGGGTACTAATAACCTACAAGTTATCTTAGGCCCTCTTGCTGAAATCGTTGCTGGTGAGATGAAGTCTATCAATGCAAACGAAGATCTTTCTAGCGTGAAACTTCCTTAGTCTTAATCGCAACGGATGATTAGGTTATTTTAAAGCCTCTGCTTCATGCAGAGGTTTTTCTTATTCATCAAATGAGCGCTATTCAAATTTAAGGCTGCCCACAACGGTAGCTTTTGCCTATTTCTTACGCCCTTTGCCTGAAATTTTGCTTAGCCTAGCCAGACAAAAGGCAATGTCTTGAAATAATCGCAGGAAATGCCCACTTTTTATTGTGCAAGAGCGGATAATTGTGGATCATTAGCGACAAACTTTCTGTTTCTGCAAGCATTACTGCTCTTACATACAGAAAAATCTTCTGACGATACTAAATAATTTTGAGGTGCTATAGATGAGTGAAGCTGAGGCTCGTCCATCGAATTTTATTCGCCAAATCATTGATAAAGATTTAGCGGATGGCAAACACACAAGTGTGCATACTCGTTTTCCGCCCGAGCCAAATGGTTACCTGCACATCGGTCATGCTAAATCTATCTGCTTAAACTTTGGTATTGCTCAGGACTATCAGGGACAGTGTAATTTACGTTTTGACGATACAAACCCTGAAAAAGAAGATATGGAGTACGTTGAGTCAATCAAAGCCGACGTGAAATGGCTCGGCTTCCAATGGTCTGGTGATGTTTGTTATTCGTCAGATTATTTTGACAAACTATACCAATACGCGGTTGAGCTGATCCAAAAAGGTCTGGCTTATGTTGAAGAGCTCAGTCCAGAAGAGATCCGTGAATATCGAGGTACATTGACTCAAGCAGGTAAGCCAAGTCCGTACCGCGATCGCAGCATTGAAGAAAACCTAGCCCTATTTGAGAAAATGCGCGCTGGTGGTTTCGAAGAAGGCAAAGCGTGCCTACGTGCCAAGATTGACATGGCATCATCCTTTATGGTGATGCGCGATCCTGTGCTTTACCGTGTTCGTTTCGCTGAGCATCACCAAACGGGTAACAAATGGTGCATTTATCCAATGTACGATTTTACCCACTGTATCTCGGATGCCTTGGAAGGGATCACGCACTCAATTTGTACCCTAGAGTTTCAAGATAACCGCCGTCTGTACGATTGGGTGTTGGAAAATATCACGATTGATTGTCGACCACATCAGTATGAGTTTAGCCGTTTAAACCTTGAATACACGGTAATGTCTAAGCGTAAACTAAACCAGCTGGTTACGGAAAAATTAGTGGATGGTTGGGATGACCCACGTATGCCGACGATTTCAGGTTTACGCCGCCGTGGATTCACACCAGCATCGATTCGTGAGTTTTGCAAACGCATAGGTGTGACAAAACAGGAAAATATGATCGAATTCAGTTCGTTAGAGTCTTGTATCCGTGAAGACTTAAACGAACATGCGCCTCGCGCCATGGCGGTTCTTGACCCTGTAAAAGTGGTGATAGAAAACTTTGAGGCGGGTAAAGTCGAGACGTTAACGCTGGCAAATCATCCAAACAAGCCTGAAATGGGCGAACGTGAAGTTCCATTTACTCGCGAATTGTGGATTGAACGTGAAGATTTTCGTGAAGAAGGCAACAAGAAATACAAACGTTTAGTGCTAGGCAAAGAAGTTCGATTACGCGGCGCTTACGTAATAAAAGCAGAGCGCATTGAAAAAGATGCACAAGGCAATATTACGACAATATTCTGTACTTACGATGTGGATACTCTGGGTAAAAACCCGGCTGATGGACGCAAAGTGAAAGGTGTTATTCACTGGGTATCCGCCGATAAAGCCTTGCCAGCTGAAATTCGTTTGTATGATCGCCTATTTACCGTTCCCAACCCGGCGGCGGCTGACAACTTTGCCGAAACCATTAACCCAGATTCATTGGTTAAAATTAATGGTTTTGTTGAGCCTAGTTTGGTGTCGGCACACGCGGAGCAAGGTTATCAGTTTGAGCGCATGGGTTATTTCTGTGCTGACTCGAAAGATTCTAAACCAGAAGCGTTGGTTTTTAACCGCACAGTGGGTCTACGTGACACTTGGGCAAAAATAGACGCAGAGTAAGCTTAAGTACTATTTAAAAAGGTCAGCCAATGCTGGCCTTTCTTTTTATTATGGTACTGTTTTTGTCTGAGCAAGCTCACTTAGCGGGGAAAAATGTGTGAGATTCCTGCGATTATCGTAGTCGTGACACATTTTTTACCTTGCGTCCTATAGTTTTGCTAGCGTTATCCGATATATTAAACAGATCATCGTATTTATTCATTCCAAGCACATAGCTGAGCCTTATATGCGTCAAATTTTTCAGCGTCTACTGTTGCCGATAGCAATGGTTGCCGTGACTCAGACTTCTATCGTTAGTGCCGAGAGCATTCGCCTGGTTGGGCCGAATGGTGAGATCCAGTCTTCTCCTCAATTTTCAGAAAATCTCACTCAAACTCGTAATCTTCAGCCGGCTAATAGCCAACCATCGACGTTTTTTGGGCCAACCTTAGACAGCGACACTTTGTGGTCTATTGCCACTCGACTACGCCCATCGAATAACGTCACTGTACAACAAACCCTGCTGGCCATTTATCGGCTAAACCCTCAGGCGTTCGAAAATCAAAATATTCACAGTTTGATCCCGGGTAGCAACTTACGTGTTCCATCATTGGCACAGGTAAATAGTGCGCCCACCCAAGAAGCGGTCAATATCATGGCCGCGCATCAAGCCAAATTGAATGCTAATACGGCGCAGCCAACAGCGCCTGTTACTGCTGCTTCTACAGCTTTGCCTGAAAAAACAATTGCCTCTACTGTCGCTCAACCAGTTGTTGAAAAGACGAAGAGTGAACCTGTGCTAAAAGATATTGGCACACAAGTTGCGAAATCTGATACTGAATTACTGGCGCTTGAAGAGAAAAATCATAAGTTACGTTTGATGCTGGCAGATGTTCAATCTGAAGTCGATGCACTCAAAGGAGAACTCGGTGACGAAAACCGCATTCGCTCTGAAGTTGAAAAGCTACTTGATGAAGAACGTAGAAAAGCATTAGAGGCGCAAAAGCTTGCACCAAGTGCACTTGATCAACTGCTTTCCAACTCTTGGTTGGTCGCCGCTCTCGCCCTTATTCCTGGTCTGTTAATTGGTTTACTGGTTGTGATGTTGCTTGGCCGCCGATCCAAGCCAACGGAGCAGCCTGTTGTCACTCAAGGTAATCAAGAGCCCATAACGCCAATGGCTGCTGGCAGCCTTGAAGATATTGACGATGATTTAATGCTGGATGATGACTTGTTTGGTGAGTCTGATGATAGTGAGAAGTTATTTGGTGACGACATCACACTGGATGATGAAATCGATGACAATGCTGAGCAAGAATCGGACATTTTTGCCGATTTAGACGATACAGATTTAGACTTCAACCTCGAAGGTGAAGATGGCGAAGACCCATTTGCGAGTATCGGCGATGATGGTGATCTTGCTGCGGATTTAGAAGATTTGACCGCTAGCAGTAACGGCATCAGTGTTGGTGCTGACGAAAAAGCTGTCGGTCTCGATGAGATGGCGCGAGCTTTAGACGAAGCGTTATTAGATGAAGATGACGGCGAAACAGAATTTGATTTATCCGATGATGATGATTCCATTTCTGAAGACGACATTGACGCGTTATTGGCTGGAGATGATAAAGCTGAAGATCTCGGAAGCGATACTTTAGATCAATCGCTACTTGACGATTTGTTTGCCGCCAATAGTGATGACGATCATCATGATAGTTTTGACTTTGATTCATTATTGGATGAGTCCGAAGATGATTTCAACTTGGATTCAGAAGAGCCCGAGCTAGCAAAAACCGGCGGTAACTTCGATTTAAAAGAAGCAGAGCTAGCGTCGGATAGTGAACTTGATGATCTATTCGCAACGATTGAAGCGCAATCTGACCTCACCTCAATAGAAACTGATTCCTCCACTGAAACAGCGCTGCTGGATGAATTATTAGAAGAGCAAGATGAAGATGTCCTAGCAATTGATAGTGACAGTGTCGAACTGCTCGATGAGCTACTCGGTGATGATGAAGAGAGCGAGACAGACTTATCGGAAAGCACCGACTTACTTGAAGAACTTGTGCAGCCCGATAAAGACATCGCTTCGAGCGAAGAAGATATTGATGATGTTGACTTCACTGGTGATCAAACTCTGTATGAGTTATTGGGTGAAGAAACTACGGAATCCGACATTGAAACCGAGCTGGATGAGAATAGTACAGAGCTATTGGACGAACTATTTACTGACAATGGTTCTGAATCACTTGAGTTTGAAAAGGCAGACCAAGAGCAAGAAGGTGCTGAAGATAAGGATAGTCTCGCTGAAGAAGATGGTACGGCATTATTTGAAGAGTTGCTGGAAATCGAGCAGCATGCTCAGAATATCGAAGAGACCGAACAGCAATATAGCGAGTTTTTGGATAATGAAAACGATAGCGTTGAAGATTCCGAGTTTAACAGCGACATCTTCATTGACGATCTGCTAAGTGCCGCTCCTGAAAAAGATCCTCTACTGGATGATGAACAGATGGGAGTGGTTGATGGCGACATCGATGAAGAATTTATCGACGACTCATTTGATTTTAACCCAGAAATTGAAGGGGCAAGTTATCCGGATCTGAAGCCGAATGAGGAGCAACCTCTAATAAGCAGCTCGACATCCCCGGAAAAAATAGAACCCGCACAGGTTAGCAAACCAGAAGTCAGCCCTAACGAATTTGGAGTTCCACAAGATGAAGACTGGGACATTGGTGAGCTAGAAGACGAAGAACCAAGCCAAGCTGATGTTGAGCCGCTTCAAACCAATTCAGCAGAATCATCGGCAAAAGACCATGTTGAGGAGCTCCACGATGACAAGTTAGTGGAGTTCGAAGAAGAAGATCTCCTTGCTTCCTTTAATGAGCCATCGCTAGAAGAACAGTCACAGAGCGAGCTTTCCGAAGTCCAACTGCCAGAGCAGTCAGAAGAAGACGCGCTGGCGGATGCGATAGCCGAGCCTCAAGAAGCGGCGTCAGAGCCTGTTGCTCAAGAAAGTTTTGAAGCGATTGATGAGCAAGCCTTACCTGAATTTAGTGAAGAAGATGCACTTGCTTCAATCAACGAGCCTTCTCTAGAAGAAAAGGAAGACGAGAGCGACCTTACGGATCTTGAGCTGCCAGAGTACACAGAAGAAGACGCGCTGGCGGATGCGATAGCCGAGCCTCAAGAAGCGGCGTCAGAGCCTGTTGCTCAAGAAAGTGTTGAAGCGATTGACGAGCAAGCCTTGCCTGAATTCAGTGAAGAAGATGCACTTGCTTCAATTAACGAGCCTCCTCTAGAAGAAGAAAAGGAAGACGAGAGCGACCTTACGGATCTTGAGCTGCCAGAGTACACAGAAGAAGACGCGCTGGCGGATGCGATAGCCGAGCCTCAAGAAGCGGCGTCAGAGCCTGTTGCTCAAGAAAGT
>NZ_CAWPGB010000003.1:0-85502 GCF_963887575.1 Vibrio sp. 3-2(1)
GTATGAGGTACATAAATTCACCTAGAAAATCACTGACTATACACACAGCATAGTCAGTAATAATATATTTTCCAGATTTATTTATGTGTGTAAGATGCTTTTCCTACACTAACCTGTCATGGTAACAAACTCTTCACTACCCGTTGGATGTATTGCCACAACTGAATCAAAATCGGCTTTGGTTGCGCCCATTTTCATGGCTACGCCAAAGCCTTGAATCATTTCATCAACCGCAAAACCGATGCCGTGTAGGCCAACAACGGTTTCTTCAGGGCCAGCGCATACTAGTTTCATTTTGCATGGTTGACGGTGAGAGGTGACGGCGGTGTACATGGCCGTGAAGCTAGAGGTATACACTTTGACGTTATCTTCACCATATTGCGCTTGGGCTTCTTGCGTTGTGAGGCCAATTGTGCCGATTGGCGGATGGCTAAAGACCACGGTCGGGACCAGTTTGTAATCCATCTTCGCATTGGTTTTGCCATTAAACAGGCGCTCTGAAAGTTGACGGCCTGCTTTGACGGCAACTGGTGTGAGCTCGATACCGCCTTCCATGATATCGCCGACACAGTAAATGCCCGCGACGTTGGTTTGCTGGTACTCATCAACCTTAATATAGCCTTGTGCATTAGTTGCCACACCCGTTGCTGCTAGGTTTATCGCATCGGTTGCTGGGTGGCGGCCGATTGCCCAAATGAGCGTATCAACGTTTTGGCTTTGGCCATTTTCAAGGTGTAGAGTCAGGCTGCCATCGGCTTCTTTGATCACTTCTTTTGGCACTGAATGAGTATGTAATGTTGGGCCTTCCGCCGCCATGACTTCAGTGAGTGTTTCGATGATCATGGGATCAAAGCTGCGCAGGGGGGATTCTTTGCGCACGTAAAGGTGCGTTTCTGTGCCGAGTGCGTTGAGTACGCCCGCGATTTCAACCGCAATATAACCTGCGCCCACAACCGCGACGCGTTTAGGCTGTTCGGTCAAGTCAAAGAAACCATTGGAATCAATGCCGTATTGCGCCCCTGGGATAGCCGGAATCGTTGGGCGTCCGCCAACGGCAATCAGGATATGGTCTGCCGTGTAGTGTTCACCGTTCACTTCTACGGTTTTTGCATCAACAAAGCGTGCGAAACCGCGGATCACTTCCACTTTGTTATTGCCCAATACGCGGTCGTACGATTGATGAATACGGCCAATATACGCTTGGCGGCTCTCAATCAGTTTTGACCAATCCAATCCTTTGACATCGACATCGAAGCCGTAATCTTTGGCATAAAGGTGCATTGCTTCAGCAATTTGCGCGCCATGCCACATCACTTTTTTCGGAACACAACCGACGTTGACACAAGTGCCGCCAAGGTCTTTGGCTTCAATCAGTGCGACTTTCGCACCATACATTGCCGCGCGGTTCGCTGAAGCGATACCACCAGAGCCACCACCGATACAGATATAATCAAAATGCGTTGTCATTACTTTCTCCATTATTCTTTTTTCATCCTATTTGACCTTGGTTTTGTACAGTGTTGGCAACCATAGCAAGGCGAAAAAGGTTCTCTACTTCTTTGATAGATTGGGTCAGTTTATTCTGGTACAACCCATTCGACTTTAAAATGACCAGTTACCGGGGCAATCGCTTGCTGAAGAAACGGTAAAATTTCCTGCATTTGCCCTTCCAGTGTCCATGGTGGGTTAATCACTATCATGCCTGAAGCGGTCATGCCACGTTCATGGGTGTCTGGCGACACGCCTAATTCAATTTGTAAGATTTTGCGAATACCGAGGCTTGCCAGCCCTTCAAGCAAGTCATCAATGGTGTCGCGATTCACTACGGGATACCAAATGGCGTAGATACCCGTCGCCCAGCGCTTATAACTTTGGGCAATGGCTCTTACGACATCGCTGTACTCTTTGGCCAATTCGTAAGGGGGATCGATCAGCACTAAGCCGCGACGCTCTTTCGGTGGCAGGCTGCCGATTAAGCGTTGGAAACCATCTTCTTTGTAAATCGATACCTGACGATCTCGGTGGAACTCTTGCTCGAGCAACGGGTAATCGCTCGGATGCAATTCAGTGAGCACCATACGATCCTGCGCGCGTAGATGAGCGCGAGCCACACGTGGTGAGCCGGGGTAGTAGCGTAACTCTTCGCTTTCATTGAGCGCTTTTACTGCATCAAGGTAGCTTTGAATGGCGGGTGGCGTTACATTTTGTTGCCAAATACGAGCAATCCCTTGTTTATATTCACCAGTTTTTTCTGACCATTCATGGGTCAAGTCATAACGGCCCACACCAGAGTGTGTGTCATGATAAACAAAAGGCTTCTCTTTTTGCTGTAATGCATTGAGGATAAGGCTTTGTACGATATGCTTTAATACATCCGCGTGGTTGCCCGCGTGAAAACTGTGGCGATAACTTAGCAAAATAGGCTCTCAAAACACCCCAAATGGAGTGTGTTTCATCAATCAAACGTATTGGCTGATTATACGCCACTATTGAAAATTGCTGAACCTACCTATATTTACTATTTCAGATAAACAAAATCGACGGTTGCCGTGAAACAATCAGTGACTGTTGCAGAGAAATGCATCAACGTGCAGGCGCGTCTTAACTTAAAAGGAATGTTTTATGTCTAATCCACTTCTCACTTTCACGGATTTACCGCCGTTTTCCGCCATTAAGCCAGAGCATGTGAAGCCTGCGGTTGAGAAAGCGATAGAAGATTGCCGCACCGAAATTGAAAAACGCCTTGTTGGCAATAGCACCCCAACGTGGCAAAACTTGATTGCACCCATTGAAGAGGTGGATGATCGCTTAAGCCGCATTTGGTCGCCAGTAAGCCACCTTAATTCTGTGCTCAATAGCGATGAACTGCGTGATGCGTACGAAAGCTGTTTGCCGCTGCTGTCTGAATACGGCACTTGGGTTGGGCAACATAAAGGCCTGTTTGAAGCCTATAAGAGCATGAAAGCCAGCGATACTTTTTCCTCGCTCTCTCAAGCGCAGCAAAAAACCATCAATGATGCACTGCGTGATTTTGAGCTATCGGGTATCGGCTTGCCATTGGCAGAGCAAAAACGGTACGGCGAGATCAGTAAACGTCAATCTGAGTTGGGTTCTAAGTTCTCTAATAACGTACTGGATGCCACGATGGGCTGGACCAAGCACATTACCGACGCCAATCAATTAGCGGGCATGCCAGAATCGGCGTTGGCAGCTGCACAAGCGGCGGCGCAAGCCAAAGAGCTCGATGGTTATTTATTAACGCTCGACATTCCTTCTTATCTGCCAGTGATGACTTATTGTGATAACCAAGCTCTGCGCAAAGAGCTTTATGAAGCGTATGTTACGCGTGCCTCGGATCGCGGGCCAAATGCGGGCAAGTGGGATAACAGCGAAATCATCGCTGAGAAGCTCAAACTGCGTCATGAAATAGCCCGTATGCTCGGTTTTAATACCTACAGTGAAAAATCACTGGCGACCAAAATGGCGCAAACGCCCGATCAAGTGTTAGGGTTTTTAAATGATTTAGCCACCAAAGTGAAACCGCAAGGTGAGCGTGAAGTAGAAGAGTTGCGTCAATTTGCGCAGCAAGAGTTTGGCGTGACCATGCTAGAGTTGTGGGATATCGCTTACTACAGCGAAAAACAGAAACAGCACTTGTTTGATATTTCAGATGAAGAGCTGCGCCCTTATTTCCCAGAGTCGAAAGTGGTGAGCGGCCTATTTGAAGTGCTCCACCGCGTATTTGGCATGAGCGTCAAAGAGCGCTCTGGGGTTGATACTTGGCATCCATCGGTGCGTTTTTTCGATATTTTTGATGCGAAAGGATCACTGCGTGGCAGCTTCTATCTCGACCTGTATGCACGCGAACATAAGCGTGGCGGCGCGTGGATGGATGATTGCCGTGGCCGCCGTATCACTCAAAGTGGCGAGCTACAAACACCAGTGGCTTATTTGACCTGTAACTTTAATCGCCCAATCGGTGATAAACCTGCGTTATTTACTCATGATGAAGTGGTCACTTTGTTCCATGAGTTTGGACACGGGATCCACCACATGTTGACTCAAGTTGAAGTGGGTGCGGTATCTGGCATCAACGGTGTACCGTGGGATGCGGTTGAACTGCCCAGTCAGTTCCTTGAAAATTGGTGCTGGGAAGAAGAGGCGTTAGCGTTTATTTCAGGTCATTACGAAACGGGTGAACCGCTACCGAAAGAAATGCTCGATAAAATGCTCGCGGCGAAAAACTTCCAGTCAGCGATGTTTATTTTGCGTCAACTTGAATTTGGTTTGTTCGATTTCACCTTGCACACCACTTACGATCCCGAAGTAGGCCCGCAAGTGTTGGAAACTCTCGCCCAAGTGAAAAAGAAAGTGGCCGTGTTACCAAGCCTTGAATGGAACCGTTTCTCACACAGCTTTAGCCACATCTTTGCTGGCGGTTACAGCGCAGGTTACTACAGCTACTTATGGGCAGAAGTGCTTTCGGCGGATGCGTTTTCTCGCTTTGAGGAAGAGGGAATTTTTAACCCACAGACTGGGCAAAGTTTCTTGAATAACATCCTTGAAATGGGTGGTAGTGAAGAGCCGATGGAGCTATTTAAACGCTTTAGAGGCCGCGAGCCGCAAATTGATGCGTTGTTGCGTCATGCGGGGATCGCCGCGTAGTCACGCGCTTAAAATGCGATGAAGCTCGAATTAGCCCACCTTTGCGGTGGGCTTTTCATTTTTGAATGCCCAGAAAAATGTGATAGAGACGAGCATCTTGCCGCGATTTGAGGTTATAATCTGGGCAATTATGTATAAATAACCAGTAGCTTAGCCATGATGGATCCTTCTCTCTTACTCGACGGTCTCAACGATAAACAGCGCGAAGCGGTTGCTGCGCCTTTAGAAAACTTGCTGGTGCTTGCCGGAGCGGGGAGTGGTAAAACCCGAGTATTGGTGCATCGCATTGCTTGGCTTATCTCGGTTGAAAACGCCTCGCCTTTTTCAGTGATGTCGGTGACTTTTACCAACAAGGCGGCGGCGGAAATGCGTGGCCGAATTGAAGAGTTGATGATGGGCAGTGCATCGGGTATGTGGAATGGCACCTTCCACGGTATTTGCCACCGTATTTTACGCGCTCACTATCTTGACGCTCGCCTGCCTGAGGATTTTCAGATCCTCGATTCTGAAGATCAACTGCGTTTGCTGCGTCGCTTAATCAAAGCACAAAACCTAGATGAGAAGCAGTGGCCTACGCGCCAGGTGTGCTGGTGGATTAACGGTAAAAAAGATGAAGGTCTTCGTCCGAAGCACATCGATGCATACCGCGATCCCGTGACTCAAACCTATTTGCAGCTTTATTCCGCGTACCAAGAGGCGTGCGATCGCGCAGGTTTGGTTGATTTTGCCGAAATTTTGCTGCGTTGCCACGAGATGTTGCGTGATAAGCAGCACATTCGTGAACATTATCAAGCGCGCTTTAAACACATCTTGGTCGACGAATTTCAAGACACCAATAACATCCAATACGCGTGGCTGCGCATGATGGCTGGGCGCGATTGCCACGTGATGATCGTCGGTGATGATGATCAGTCCATTTATGGCTGGCGTGGTGCCAAAATTGAAAACCTCGACAAATTCACGCAGGAATTTCCGAGCGTTAATACCATTCGTTTAGAGCAAAACTACCGTTCAACCAAAACCATTTTGCAAGCCTCGAACGCACTGATCGCGAACAACACCGAGCGAATGGGTAAAGAGCTCTGGACAGATGGCAGCGAAGGCGAGCCAATTTCTCTCTATTCGGCCTACAACGATCTTGATGAGGCGCGTTTTACCGTCAATAAAATCAAAGAGTGGCGAGATAAAGGTGGCGCATTAGAGGATTGTGCGATGCTTTATCGCAACAACGCCCAATCTCGTGTTTTGGAAGAAGCCTTGATTCAAGCAGGCTTGCCCTACCGTATCTACGGCGGCATGCGCTTCTTCGAGCGCCAAGAGATCAAAGATGCGTTAAGTTACTTGCGTTTGATGTCTAACCGCAATGATGATTCGGCCTTTGAGCGAGTCGTAAATACGCCACCGCGTGGTTTGGGTGATAAAACGCTGGAAACCATTCGTTTTGCGGCGCGAGATCGCGGCTGTACCTTGTGGCAAGCGAGCCTTGTGCTGTTGGAAGAAAAAGTGCTCACAGGACGTGCGGCAAGCGCATTAAGCCGGTTTATTGAACTGGTCAATGCTCTTGAAGATGATAGCGCTGAGATGCCGTTACACAGTCAAACCGACCATGTAATCAAAACCTCAGGTTTGTTTGAGATGTATCAGCTTGAAAAGGGTGAAAAGTCCAAAGCCAGAATTGAAAACTTGGAAGAGCTAGTCACCGCAACACGCCAATTTGAAAAGCCAGAAGAAGCGGATGAGATGAGCATGTTGACGGCCTTTTTAACCCACGCAGCGCTGGAAGCGGGCGAAGGGCAGGCTGACGAATTTGATGATGCCGTACAGTTAATGACACTGCACAGCGCGAAAGGGTTAGAGTTCCCGTTGGTGTTTATGGTTGGCGTTGAAGAGGGCATGTTCCCTAGCCAAATGTCGGCCGAAGAAGCGGGGCGATTGGAAGAGGAGCGCCGTTTGTGCTACGTCGGAATGACGCGCGCCATGCAAAAGCTCTACATTACTTACGCTGAAATTCGCCGTTTATACGGTCAGGATAAATACCATAAGCCGTCACGCTTTATCCGTGAGCTGCCAGAAAAGTGCCTTGATGAAGTGCGCATGAAAGCGCAAGTGAGCCGACCAAGCAGTGCCGGGCGTTTTAGTCAAACAGCGGTCAAAGAGAACTTTAACGAGACAGGCTTTAGCTTGGGCGCACGCGTGAAACACCCTATTTTTGGTGAAGGCACCATCATTAATTTCGAAGGTAGTGGCCCGCAAAGTCGAGTGCAAGTCGCTTTTAACGGTGAAGGCATTAAATGGCTAGTGACTGCTTATGCCAAGCTAGAGAAACTATGATCTTCCTTGTACGAAGAAAGGGTACTTTTCTTTGCTGAGATGGTTGGATTGTTCTCCTCCCTCTTTGAGGGGGAGGCAGGGAGGGGGTGTTTATGGCGTTGTTTAAACCAAATACCTAACCTAGTTGTTCAAGATATGAAAGCTGGATAACTCATCTACTTATCCGATCCAAAAGAAAAACCCCGAGGGCTTGCGCCCTGCGGGGTTATAGTCTTACTTGCAGCAATCCAGCTACGAAAGTGCTCCATGCATCAAATCCATGATAGTGGCTGAATTCCGTCAGCTTAATCCGTTCTTCGCCTTCCTAGCGGTGTCCTTGGTGACTTCCTAGTCTGCTAACCATCCACGTTAGCGCGCTTCACTTGTTCCTTGAGCGGTGTCCTTTACATCATCCTGATGTTCAGTCCTTGCCTCGTCCAGAGGTGTCCATTGTCTTTCCTTAGTAGTAACCATCCTAGCTACTATTGCGTCCATTCAATGTCCAATTTGCTTTCCGTGCCGACCATTCATCCTGAGCAGTCGTCTCTTCATCCTGAAGATGACCAATCCGTGGTGCTTTCCTGTTCCGTGTCAGAATCCTTCCGACAAGGTTCATATTACCCATCTCTAATTTATCGGCAATGCTAGAGAAACGCTTTTTTCGCAAAGGGTTTCTCTAGTTGGTTGTTATTTTATTTAAAATCAATTAGTTAAGTTTTTTAGTGTTGATTTTCCTACTCAAAAAGCGATATTTGCTCACTCGTTTGTAAGAGATCTCGCACAAAAATGGGCGCGAATCGCTGCATCAATGGCTAAGGCTAAGCAGCGCTTGCAATAAAATAAGTCCACCGATGAGCGTAAAAATGATGCCACATACCGCATCAATATACACAGTGAGTGATTGCAAACGTTTTTGTAGGCGGGCGGTGGAGAGCATCCACGCCAAGCTTGAGAACCACATAAAAGAGAGCCCCCAAAGAATCAGCAAGGCGATACCTTTACCTGAAAAGGACATCCCCACAGGCACTAAACTCGACATTAAGCTGATAAAAAAGACCAAAGCTTTTGGATTAAAAATATTGGTGATAAAACCGCGGGAAAAGGCTTGGCGTTGATTTTCGATCAGCTTGTCGCGCTCATTGTTGACTCCGACAGCTTGTGGCGATCGCCAGGTGGTGTAGATGGATTTGAGTGCGCCCAAGCCTAAATAGAATAAATACCCCCCGCCGGCCAGTTGCACCATCGCAAACAGTGCGGGTTGTTGATGCACCAAATAGCTTATCCCTGTGAGGCTAAGCAATGAGTGAATGACAATGCCACATGATAACCCTAGCGCAATAAAAACTCCGGTTCTGCGACCGTAACGGGTGGAATTTTGTACCACCAGTGCCACATCTGGGCCGGGGCTTAATAATGCCATAAAATGTACGCCAGCCAATGTGGCCAATATGGAAAGTTCGTTCATGTATTCTCCTCATGTTTTACGGTGAGTATGCGTGGAGAAAACGTGCTTGCCTTGTAAATTTCTGACAGTTTAGTTAGTAAAGTGTGCGATTGATGGCGGAGGGTGGCAGGCCAAAGGTTGCTTTGAACGCCTTACTGAAATGGGCTTGATCATAAAAACCGACTTGATAGGCGACTTCAGTGCTAGAGGTGCCGGTTTTCAACAATTTCATCGCTTGCTCTAAACGTAAACGCAATAACCACGCATAAGGTGTGATGCCCGTTTGCGCCTTGAAATGGCGCTGAAACTGAGTGGGTGAAAGCTGGCAAAGCTGAGCGAGTTGCTCAAGGCGGATTGGTTGGTCGAGTTGACTGAGTACCCACTCTTTCAGCGTGGCGAGGTTGCGTTGGCCAAGCGGTTTAACCTCCGGCAGTTTCAAGTGGCTATAGCGTTCAAGTAAAGGTGTGAACCCTTGGTAGGGTAAGCAATCTTTAGCGAGTTGACTGAGCTTATCCTGTTTCATGGTGTGATGAAGTTGCAGCAGTGAGCAAAAAAGTGGCGCGTCATCGACTATTAACTGCTCAAAACCCAGCACTTGTTCAATCTGCTTGGCTTCTAAGGTTTGCTGTAGCCAAGTGGGCTCAATAGCAAACACTTGCACTTGGTAGCCAGAGCCATTGTGTGCTTGCCCATCGTGCAGTTCATCTGGCGACATCAGAACTACGCCGCCCCGTTGTACCTGATGCCAAGCGCCTTGGTGGTAGAAGCGCTGCGTTCCTTGAGTGATAAGGCCAATATGAATATCAAGATGGTAGTGGCGATCAAACGCAAACTGACGATAGTCTGCATCAATCAGACCGATCGCAGGATAGGCCGTTTGGCTGTAGCTCACTTTATCCATAGAGACCAAAATTTAGGGTTGAATAATGCAAGCTTAGCCAGCCATGTCGCCACTGTCTTGTAAAAAATGATCACAGTGCCCTCGATCGCTTTGACGAACGAGGGGAATAAACAATCCTAATTAAACGGATGCCCGTTGAGCGCGTCGCGCGGTCCGGCCTGTTTTTAAACCATCAAAACTGAACAGCAACAATGCAGCCCAAATAAAGGCAAAAGTAATGGCTTTATCACTAGAGAAGGCTTCACCGTAAACCAAGACAGCGAGCAAAAACATCAAGCTTGGGCCGATGTATTGAAAGAAACCCAGCGTTGAAAGTTTTAAACGCGTTGCTGCTCCTGTGAAACAAAGCAAAGGCAAGGTCGTGATGACGCCAGCTGCGATCAGCAGTAGGTTGAGGTTAAGCGGATTGAGCGCCATATCTGAAGTTGGCGAGCTGGCGATAAACAACAGATAAATCAACGCCGCGGGCAACATTACCAAGGTTTCGATAAACAAACCTGTTTGGGCATCAACCGCCACTTTTTTACGCAGTAAGCCATACAAGCCAAAAGTGGTAGCCAAAGCGATGGCGACCACAGGAATCGAACCAAACACAATTAACTGAATGGCCACACCAATGGTGGCTAGCGCTACCGCGACCCACTGCAGTTTGCGTAATCGCTCACCAAGAAAAAGCATGCCGAGCACCACATTGAGCAGTGGGTTAATGTAATAGCCTAAACTGGCATCTAACATATGATTAGCATTGATCGCCCAGATGAAAATTAACCAGTTCACCGCAACCAGACAAGCGGTGGTCATTAGATAGATCATCTTTGATTTATGAGTAATCACACTGCGTACACTACGCCAGTTGCGGCCAAAATGAAGTAGTGCTGCTAACAAGAAAAACGACCACACTACGCGGTGAGTGAGGATCTCAAGTGCAGGAACATTGTTGATTGCTTTAAAATAGATCGGTGCGATGCCCCACATAGTGTAAGCACCAATAGCGAGTAAAACGCCTTGTCTGGAGCGTTGTTGTTCTTCTGCGGTCATGATGAATTCTCAAAGGAGTGAAGTGCTGAGCCAGCGAAACGATTCGACAGTATATACTGTTCCTCAAGTAAGTTGCAGCTTTGTTAATCAACCGCCTACTCGGGAGTTTGAGTGGCGAATAATGGCCGAGAATCAAGTGATTCGCTTTACCGCTACATTTTGCGGTTTTATTCACCATCGAACCCCACTACAATAAGACGCTTTGCGGTATAGCGGTTGCTCTACCCCTTTTGTTCACCCTTGGAAATTTCATGACCGCAACGTTAATGGCTCAACAAACCGATCCTCAACCTGAGACACCGCACAGTATTTTACAGACTGTGTTCGGTTATCAGTCGTTTCGTGTCGGCCAGCAAGAGGTGATTGACGCTTCGTTAGCGGGGCAAGATAGCTTAGTTATCATGCCAACGGGTGGGGGGAAATCGCTCTGTTATCAGATCCCTGCGTTAGTCAAAGAGGGCATCACTTTAGTCATCTCGCCGCTCATTTCGTTGATGAAAGACCAAGTGGATCAGCTCAAAGCCAACGGTGTCGCGGCTGAGTGTATTAATTCAAGTATGTCACGTGAGATGCTGATGTCGGTGTATAACCGAATGAATGCGGGGCAACTGAAGCTGATTTACGCGTCGCCTGAGCGCGTTTTGATGCCCGATTTCATCGAACGCTTGCAGCAGTTGCCATTGGCGATGATTGCCGTGGATGAAGCACACTGTATTTCTCAATGGGGGCACGATTTCCGCCCTGAGTATGCGGCGTTAGGCCAACTTAAACAGCATTTTTCACACGTGCCTTTTATGGCACTGACGGCAACGGCCGATGACGCCACGCGCGTGGATATTTTGCACCGTTTGCAGTTGCAAGAACCGCATGTCTATCTGGGCAGCTTTGATCGCCCTAATATCCGCTATACCTTGGTCGAAAAGCACAAACCGGTTTCACAGGTGATCCGCTATCTTGATACGCAAAGAGGACATTGCGGCATCATTTACTGTGGCAGTCGCAAAAAAGTAGAAATGCTGACAGAAAAACTGTGCAACAACCATTTACGAGCAGCCAGTTACCATGCGGGTATGGACGCCGATGAGCGCGCTTATGTGCAAGAAGCATTTCAGCGCGATGACATTCAGATAGTGGTTGCTACCGTCGCATTTGGAATGGGGATTAATAAACCCAACGTGCGTTTTGTGGTGCATTTTGATATTCCGCGCAACATCGAATCTTACTATCAAGAGACCGGGCGCGCAGGGCGAGACGGTTTGCCAGCCGAAGCGATGATGCTCTATGATCCGGCCGACATCAGTTGGCTGCGTCGAATGTTAGATGAGAAGCCGGAAGGGCCACAAAAACAGGTGGAAAGCCATAAGTTGGGCGCGATGAGTGCTTTTGCTGAAGCACAAACTTGCCGCCGCCAAGTGTTGCTCAATTATTTTGGTGAATATCGAGATAAACCTTGCGGCAACTGCGATATCTGCCTTGATCCCCCCAAGCATTTCGATGCCACGCAAGAGGCGCAAAAAGCATTATCGTGCGTTTATCGCGTCAACCAAAGTTTCGGTATTGGTTATGTGGTGGAAGTGATGCGCGGTATGCAAAATATCCGTATTCGTGAAAATGGCCACGACAAGCTCACTACTTACGGCATTGGTCGCGATCATAGCCATGATTATTGGGTGAGTATTTTCCGTCAGTTGATCCATAAAGGGTTGTTGCAGCAAAACATTACTCGCAATTCGACCTTGCAGTTGACGGAAGAGGCGCGACCGCTGCTGCGTGGAGAAATGCCATTAGAGTTAGCTATTCCACGCTTAGACACAGCCGCTCGTGCGGCGAAATCAGATAAGTTATCCAACAAAAACTACGACAAACCACTGTTTGCCAAATTGCGTAAATTGCGTAAATCGATTGCTGATGAAGATGGCCTGCCGCCTTACGTGGTCTTTAGTGATGCGACCTTAATTGATATGGCGGAAATATTGCCCACTTCGTACGGAGAAATGTTGGCCGTTAACGGCGTTGGGCAACGCAAGCTTGAAAAATACGCCGACCCATTTTTAGACCTGATTCAGGAGCACTTAACCCACCATGGCTGAGTTCGGTTTAGCTCACAATTTACAAGATGAAGGGCGACTCGTCCTGAGTACACCGCGTTTTGATGTCGATACTTTTCCTGCACTAGGCGAGCGTTTGGTCAAGCAGCTTTCGGCTACAGTGATAGAAAAACAGTGGGATGCGGACATTCACTCATGGTTGATTGATTTTGAAGGTTGCTTACTTTTTCTCAAAGCCGAGCATTACAGCGAGTCGGTTTGGCTTGAAGCACTTGCCATCAAAGAGAGCCAAGAAGAGTTGGCGTTTCTCGCGCAATTATTAGCGCGAGGTTTCTAAGCGTGTAGATCAACTCTGCATATCCGCCTTTTGGTCCTTCATTATTAAGCCACCATTGCTTATGATGAGGCAAACATCAAGGAGGCTGGCGTGAAATTTGAGTCGATTCATCAAGAAGTTATCTCCGTTGAGCGTTTTACATGGCGCTGCTTACGCTATGCGGTGATCGCTGCGTTACTGCTGTTGACTGGCCTCATTCCCGGAGTGGTGGGTTTTGTCTACCTAGCTGATCTCCCGGCGGCGCAAGCGTGGTTGAATGCGCTTTCGATGGTCAGTGGTCTCGAGCTTCCCTACCCGATAATCAATCTGCATCTTGCGCCGAGCTTGCATCTCTTTTTAGCCTTTTACAGCTTATTTATCGAAACTGTCTTTTTCGTTTCATTGGCTACCCTATTTGCACCGATCATTCATCGCGTTTTTCATCGCATGCACCGCATTGAAGAGAGCGATTAGTTCCGTTAAAAGATTTGACGAATATCAGATGAAATGTCTTGGATCAATTGACGCGCCGACTCGTCTCTTTGCTGTACAAGAGTAATAAACAACAGGTCGGTTAGAACATTCTGCGCGGTGCGAGAGGCGATGGATGAGCTGCGATGTTCATTTTCATCGGCAATCGTATCAAAAGAGAGATCGGCTAATTCACGTAATCGATTTTTCTTCGGAGAGGTGAGCGCGATAACGCTTGCTCCTTGCTGCTTGGCCGCTTCGGCGGCAATCAAAATCTCTTTTCTCTCTCCTGAAAATGAAATCACAATTTGAACATCTTGCGCACCCAGCGTGCGTGCGGTGGCGATTTGTACGTGGCTATCTTGTTCTGTGAGCGCTGTGATGCCTAATTTCAGGAGCTTAAAAGCCAAATCTTTTGCGGTGAGCGCCGAGCCGCCGATGCCGATAATTTGCACGCGGTTGGCGAAGTTTATCCACTGTACTGCTTGGTTGAAATGGGGAAATGAAAGCGCGTTGGTGGTGTGAAACATCGCCTCTGTTTTCGCTTGCACCAATTTTTGTGCGATCACCGCCAGTGGGTCGTCAGCCAGAATATTGCTGTGCAGTGGCGTGGTCTGAAACGCCAATTTACGGCCAAGCTCTTCGGCCAGCGCTAACTTAAACTCACTGTAGCCCCTAAAGCCAATTTTCTGGGTAAATTTGACAATGCTCGATTGGCTGACTTTTGCGTGTTCGGCCAATGCTTGGCTGGTGGCGAGCGCGGCTTTTTCTGGATGAGCGATGATCCAATCGGCGATTTGTAATTCACTGCGAGAGAGTTGAGTGCGGCGGCTGACGATTTTATGCATCACAGACATGCGCGATCCTTGTATTTTTTAGAATAAATTATTCCAAATTTAAAATAACGAACATTAGTGTAGTGGCTTGTATTAACTAGCCTTTTGTTCAGGGGCTTAAAAGATGTCGGTGCATTGTAGGCCATTATTCCATGTAGTGACTGGTCAAAGAATAACCTTTGTTGTGATTTTTGTCACTAAAGTGGAATATTTTATTCCATAGAATCGCCCTCAGTTCCGAATTCAAACCGAGAAATAGACGATGAACCTAGACCTAACCCAGTTGGTTACCGAAAGCCGCAACCCTGCCAGTGCTGACATTGACACCCTTTCCACCTTAGAGATGTTGCAAGTCATTAACCATGAAGATCAACTGGTCGCGTTGGCGGTTGAAAAAACCTTACCGCAGATAGCGCAAGCGGTGGATGCCATTACCTTGGCATTTCAAGCGGGTGGACGTTTGATCTACATGGGAGCGGGAACCTCCGGTCGCTTGGGGATTTTAGATGCTAGCGAGTGCCCACCCACCTACGGCTCTGATCCTAAACAAGTGGTTGGGCTTATTGCGGGCGGACACCCAGCAATTCTTAAAGCGGTTGAAAATGCCGAAGACAATGTTGAGCTTGGGCAAAGCGATCTGAAAAATATTAATTTGACCCGCAACGATGTGGTGGTGGGTATCGCCGCCAGTGGTCGTACACCCTATGCGCTAGGCGGCATGGCTTACGCTAAATCACTGGGTGCAACGGTTGTGGCAGTAGTGTGCAACCCAGATTGCGCGATGCAGCACGCGGCTGACATTGCCATTGTGCCTGTGGTGGGCGCGGAAGTGGTCACGGGCTCTTCACGTATGAAAGCGGGCACGGCGCAAAAACTGGTGCTTAACATGTTAACCAGCGGCGCGATGATTCGTTGCGGTAAAGTGTTTGGCAACCTCATGGTCGATGTCGAGGCGACCAACGCTAAGTTGATTCAGCGCCAAAATAACATTGTGGTCGAAGCGACTGGTTGCAGTAAAGAGGAAGCAGAACAAGCACTGAGCGCCTGCCATCGTCACTGTAAAACCGCCATTGTAATGATTCTTGCGGGGCTAAGCGCCGAGCAAGCGACGCAAAAACTGGCCAAGCATAATGGTTTTATTCGCGCGGCACTGAATGATCAATAACCCGACTGGATCTATCCAAGGATGTCCCAATGGCAAAAATAACCTCAAATATGATCGCCAAGCTGCTTAGTGCAGTCGGTGGTAGTGGCAATATCGGTAAGTGTGGCAACTGCATGACGCGCTTACGTTTAACATTAAATAATACGGCATTGGCCGATCAGGCTCTGCTGAAAACCCTTCCAGGCGTAATGGGCGTGGTGGAGAGTGACCAACAACTGCAGATCATTTTAGGCCCAGGCAAAGCGCAAACGGCGGCCGATATGATGAATGAGATGATCGCCAACGGTGACGGTACTGAGACGGATATGGCCGTAACTGCCGATCTATCCGCGATTGCTGCTGAGCAGAAAAAGCAGATGAAGAGTAAACAGACCAGCGGCGTACAACGTTTTTTAAGCAAATTTGCGACCATTTTTACGCCGCTGATCCCCGGTTTCATTGCTGCGGGTTTGTTGCTTGGTTTTGCCACTTTGCTGGAGCAAATGTTCGTTATCGATCAATCGCCTAGCCAGTTTATGCTCGATCTCATTACTTATATGAAAGTGTTTGGTAAAGGGCTATTTGCTTTCTTGAGTATTTTAATTGGTTATAACGCGCAGCAAGCTTTCGGTGGCTCGGGTGTTAATGGTGCCATTTTAGCTTCGCTGTTTGTGCTGGGGTATAACCCAGAGGCGACAACGGGTATCTACTCGGGTATGAGTGAATTCTTTGGCTTCGCCATTGACCCGCGCGGCAACATCATCGGGGTACTTTTAGCCTCTATTTTGGGCGCGCAAGTAGAACGTAAAGTGCGCCAATACATGCCTGATGATTTGGATATGATCTTAACCTCTGTGGTGACGTTACTCATCATGGGCGCGGTGACTTTCTTGGTGATCATGCCGATTGGTGGTGAGCTGTTTAAAGGCATGTCATGGTTGTTTTTGAACCTCAATGATAACCCGTTGGGCGCGGCGTTACTGTCGGGTTTGTTCTTAATTTCGGTGGTGTTTGGTATTCACCAAGGGTTTGTGCCAGTCTATTTTGCGCTGATGGATGTACAAGGGTTTAACTCTCTGTTTCCTATTTTGGCGATGGCGGGCGGCGGCCAAGTGGGCGCTTCGCTGGCACTCTATTTCAAAGCGAATAAAGATGCGTTGCTGCGCACGCAAGTGAAAGGGGCGATCATTCCCGGTATTTTGGGGATTGGCGAACCACTGATTTATGGCGTGACCTTGCCGCGGGTTAAACCGTTTGTCACCGCTTGCATTGGTGGGGCGGCGGGCGGTTTCTTTGTCGGCTTAGTTTCTTACCTTGGTTTGCCAGTAGGATTAAATACGGTGTTTGGCCCGTCAGGCATTGTCGCCATTCCATTGATGACTTCCGAGCAAGGAATTTTTGCTGGGATGATGGTGTTTGTTGGCGGTCTTTTAATCTCCTACACTGTTGGCTTTCTCGCGACCTACTTTTTTGGCTGCAAAGATGTCGATTTAAGCTAATTCACCCCCCCTATGTATGGTATGCAAAATAGTATGCAAAATACCCAAACTCAGAAGTGAGGGTATTGGGTGAAATAGCGCGGCCTTTAGCACATCTTCTTTCTCTGTTGGATGTGTCTAAAGGCCTTTTCTTTGGCCTAAAGAGCATCCACTACGCAAGTTCGCCTATAAAACCACCTGTTTGATGCGCCCATAGCTGAGCATAAACGCCTTGTTGTTGCAGCAACTCTTGGTGTGATCCTTGTTCAATGATTCGTCCTTCATCCAGCACGATTAAGCGATCCATGGCGGCAATGGTTGATAAACGGTGCGCAATGGCGATCACGGTTTTGTTTTCCATCAGCGTTTCAAAATTTTCTTGAATAGCCGCTTCTACTTCTGAATCTAGGGCCGAGGTGGCTTCATCCATGATCAGAATCGGCGCATTTTTTAATAGCACTCTGGCAATCGCAATGCGTTGGCGTTGGCCGCCAGAGAGTTTGACACCGCGTTCTCCCACTTGAACATCGTAGCCAAGGTTGCCATTCTCATCCTGCAACTGCGCGATAAAATCATGAGCATGCGCTTGACGGCTTGCTTCTATCAGCGCCTCTTCCCCGGCATCTGGGTTGCCATACAGAATGTTGTCGCGGATTGAGCGGTGCAACAGAGAAGTATCTTGCGTGATCATACCAATGTGTTGGCGCAGTGAATCTTGGCTGACCTGCGAAATATCTTGCCCATCAATGCAGATTTTGCCGCCATTCAAATCGTAAAATCGCAGCAGCAAGTTAACCAGTGTCGATTTTCCCGCGCCCGAACGACCCACTAACCCCACTTTTTCGCCCGCTTTTAACTCAAAGTTAAGCGCCTCAAACACAGTGTTCTCTTGTCCATAGTGAAAGTGAACGTTATGGAAGCTGATTTGCCCTTGCGTTACTTGCAGCGGCGGCGCATTGGCTACATCCGTTATGGTCACTGGTTGTGACAAGGTATTCATTCCATCCACCACAGTACCGATATTTTCAAATAGTGCGCTCACTTCCCACATGATCCATTTCGACATGCCTTGTACGCGCAGCGCTAATCGCAATCGCAATGACACCGACAGTCACTGAGGCATCGAGCCACAAATTGATTGATAAAGCGGCGATAGAAAACAGCAGTAAATAGTTGATGGCGTCAACACTCCATAACAGGCACGTCACCATGCGCATCTGTTGGTACACGGTGTTCAAAAACCGTTTCATGCTGCTTTTGGCGTACTGCATTTCTCGTTGCGAATGGGAAAACAGTTTCACGGTGGCAATGTTGGTGTAACTGTCGACTATGCTGCCCGTCATAGTTGAGCGAGCATCGGCTTGATCGGTCGCCACTTTTTTCATCTTGGGAATGAAATACAATTGAATGATGATGTAGGCCACGAGCCAAATCAGAATCGGGATCATCAAGATGCGGTCAGATTCGCCCATCATCCAAATCATCGAGACGAAGTAGACCGCGATGTAAACCAGTACATCGACCAGTTTCATCACTGTTTCTCGCACGGCGAGTGAACTTTGCATCACTTTGGTGGCGATCCGCCCCGCGAAATCGCGTTGGAAAAAACTGACGCTCTGTTTGAGTAAGTAGCGGTGGATCATCCAACGTATCGACATCGGGTAATTACCCAGTAGCGTTTGGTGCATGATCATGGAGTGGAAGAAAGCCAGCAGCGGCATAATGACCACCACCAGCGCAGCCATTACCCACAAGCGGTCACTCTGATCAGCCCAGAATGTCGCACGTTGTTGGCTGCCAAGCATATCAACCAATTCACCCATATAGCGAATGAGGGTGACTTCGGCAATCGCCACACAAGCACTGAGCAGTGACATGACCAATAACGGTACTTCAAAACCCCGCGTGTAATGACGGCAGAAGGCTAATAAGGAGTTAGGCGGTTGTTGCGGCTCTTCTTTAGGAAACGCCGTTGTGAGATTTTCAAACCATTGAAACATAGGTGATCAACTTATGGTGATGTGCGAGTGAGATTCATTCTTATTTTTATCTGTTAAATATTGAATTTATCAGTAAAATGACGGGCAATAATAATGATAATAAAAACGTTTCTCAAACTAATTAAAGCAGGAGGTATCCTTTAATGGATCTCATTCGCCCAAGCTTGCTGGGGACAGCAATTCACAACATATTAAAAATCAGCGCATTACCTTGTCTGTTCATGGTTTCGGCTACGGCACAAGCTGAGCAAATACCGCCACCAGTTTTAGACACGATCGTGGTAACGGCATCGGCATTGAAAGTCGATACCCCGACACAAGAAACCGCAAAGTCGGTCACTGTCATTGAACGTGATGAACTGGACCAGCATAACGTACAAAAACTGGATGAAGCATTGCGCTATACGCCGGGGTACACCTCACCTTATGGCGCGGATAACGACGCCGAATGGATGTTTGTGCGTGGTTTTGAACCGAGTGTCTATCTCGATGGTAACCGTCTTTATAAAGAAGGTTTCTTTGCTTGGACGGTTGAACCCTTTGGTTTAGAGCGAGTTGAATTGGTGAAAGGCCCGTCTTCGGTGCTGTATGGTGAGTCCATGCCGGGCGGTATTGCCAACGTGGTGCAGAAAAAGCCGACTGATGGCGCGCAGCATTCCGTATCTCTGTCGGTGGGGAATAAAAATTACCAGCAGTTGGGTGTCGATATTGCCGATTGGGCCAACCAAGATGGCAGCCAGCGCTACCGCTTGGTGGCGATGGTTAATCAAAAAGAGGGTGAATTGGATGGCATTGAGAGCCAGCGCGTTTATGTTGCGCCAAGCTACGCTATCGATTTATCAGATCAAACCACGCTAACGCTGATGGCCACTTTCTTGAAAGATAACGGCGTGCCACAAAACGGTTTCTTCCCAAGCGATGGCACATTAGTGGCGCTGCCCAATGGCGAGACGATTGCGCCTAACCGCAACTTTGGCGAGCCGGATCACGATGATTTCGATAAAACACAACTGTCCTTCGGCTACCAACTCTCTCATCAACTGAACGACACTTGGAGCCTCAAGCAAAACTTCAACTACGCCTATGTTGATCTGTACCTACGAAGCTCTTCGGCCTATCAAAATGCTTGGCAAGACAGCGACCCATACACATTGGCACGTTATACCTTGATCAATGATGGTGATGCACACAGCGTAACCTTAGATAACAACGCCCAAGCACAGTGGCAAAGTAGCCAATTTGAGCACCGCTTACTGACCGGGTTTGACATTCAGTATCACCAAAATAAATGGCTGGGTAATGGCACTGGTTCACAGGTGGGCGTGATCAACAGCCTTAATCCGACCTACGGCAATGTGCCTGATCTCTCAAGCAGCTTGTATGACAATGAGATTGTCAAACAGCAACTGGGTGTGTACGCGCAATATCAAACGAAGTGGCAACAGAAATGGGTTCTGAATTTAGGTGGCCGCTACGACAAAATTGATGTTGAAAGCAAAGGTTTGAATAAAGATGAGCTTGATGATGGCCAACTGTCATTAAACAGCGGTTTGATCTATTTAGCCGATAACGGTTTGTCACCTTATGTGAGCTACTCTGAATCTTTCTATGTGATCAGCAGCTTAGATTTCACCACCAACAAACTCTACAAACCCGTCGAGAGCAACCAAACCGAGGTGGGTGTGAAATACATGCCAAGCTGGCTCGATGGCTATGTCAATCTGGCGTGGTTTGATATCGACCAGAAAAACGCAACTGCCTCTACCGTCGGCAGCAATGGCGCGTTAACCACCAGTCAATCGGGCACAAAAACCAATACGCAAGGGTTCGAAGTGGAAGCTCGCATGGCTGTGACAGAGAATCTGATGCTGAATGCCAGCTACACCTATCTCGATGCTCATACGGGTGAAGGAACGAGCCAGAAGCGCAAGTCGATGATTCCGCGCCACTTAGCGACAGGCTGAGCGAGCTATGATTTTGCAGGCCTTGGGATTGAGGGGCTGACGTTGGGCTCTGGCGTGCGTTATACCGGAACGTCTGTGGATGCCTCGCTCGATAAAAAGGTGCCTGCTTATATGCTGTGGGATGCAATGGCAAGCTACGCCATCAATACACAGTGGGATGTGCAGGTTAACCTCAATAATATTTTGGATGACGAGTCCTTTGCTGGTTGTGATTTCGGAACCTGCTATTACGGCGAATCACGTCGTATGGTGGCAAGCGTGAATTACCGCTGGTAAGTCAGCATGAACTCACCTTCGCTGAAGGTGAGTTTGACGGTTTTTGAACATTCCCGCGCCGGCGGGGATGTGTGTTTTAGGTGGTTCGATTTTTGGGGGAGAGTGATGTTTACCTTATCAAATGTTCAAGTGGTACGCGATGGACGAAGCATTTTATCCATTGAATCACTGAATATTCCCACCACAGAGTTAACTGTGGTACTCGGCCATAATGGCTCTGGTAAATCCACGCTGGTGAGTTTGATTTCTGGTCAGCAAGCACCTGACCGTGGCGACGTGTTACTTAACCAGCAGCCGATTGCCGAGCTCAGCGCCAGAGCGCTGGCTAAAGCGGTGGCGTTTTTGCCACAAAAATTGCCAACTTCAGCGGGGTTAACGGTACGAGAGTTAGTGCGCCTTGGGCGTTTTCCGTGGCGTGGTCCTTTTGGTCGCTGGCAAAATCAGGATGAAGTGATCATCGATCAAGCGATCGCCCAAACCGGCGTCACTGAATTTGCCTATACCTTGGCAGATGAATTGTCTGGCGGTGAAAGGCAACGCGCTTGGGTGGCGATGCTGTTGGCGCAGCAGTCTCCGGTGCTGATTTTAGATGAGCCAACTTCAGCGTTAGATGTGCAGCACCAATATCAGTTAATGGCTCTGCTTGCGCAATTAAACCAAACACAAGGCTGCGGAATTATCGTCATTTTGCATGATCTGAACCTTGCGCTACGTTACGCGACCCACATTGTCGCGCTCAAGCAGGGCAAGGTTGCTTTTGAAGGCGATGCCTCTTTATTGGCCGATGAAGCACGTTTATCGGCGCTTTATCAAACGCCGATCCAACTGCTGGATCACCCAATGTCCAATTCAGATTCTCACACGCATAAGGTCGCGATTGTATGTGCTTAAACCTTGTAAAACGCTGGCTGGTTGTTGGCTTACTCTCTGTTTTTTCGAGTGTCGCTTTTAGCGCGCCATTGACCGTACACGACAGCCGCGGAGAGCAAACTCTACAGCAGCGGCCACAACGTGTGGTGGTGCTCAATTGGGATTTACTTGAGCAAGTGATTGAACTGGGTATCACACCCGTTGGCGCGCCAGAGCTTGCCAGTTATCAAGATTGGGTTGTCAAACCCCAAGTGCCGCAAGGGGTAGAAGATATCGGCACGCGCGTTGAACCCAATTTGGAAAAAATTGCTGCACTGAAACCAGATCTCATTCTCGTTGCTGCGCCGCAGCAAGATTTAATCACACCGTTAGAGCGCATTGCTCCGGTACTCTATTTCTCTAATTTTCAAGCCAATGATAACAGTGGCGCAGTCGCGATTGACCATTTTCGCCAATTAGCGCAGCTCTTTGACAAGCAAGCGCTCGCCGAGCAAAAACTGACCACAATGACGGAACGTTTTGCGCAGTTAAGAGCACAAATTGACATCGCATTTTCTCATCAAACACCCGCGGTGGTGGCGATGCGTTTTGCTAATCCAACCTCGGTGTTCCTTTACGGTGAAAACTCCACCACTCATTATGTGTTGAAGCAATTGGGCTTGCATGAAGCGCTGCCTCAGCCCGCCAAAGAGTGGGGGATTGTGCAACATCGGTTAACGGATCTGCAGTATGTTGAGCAAGGTTATGTGCTCTATTTCTTGCCATTTGCCCAGCAAGCACAGCTAGAAAAATCAATGCTTTGGCAAGCGATGCCGTTTGTGCGTCAAGCGCGAGTGAACTCGGTTGAGAGTGTCTGGAACTACGGCGGTGCGATGTCACTACAATACATTGCAGAAGCGCTGACACGCAGTTTGCTTGAGGTTGCGCCTAAGTCATGAACGGAAAAGTGTTTCTCGCACTGAGTAGTGCGCTGCTGCTTGCGGCGATGCTCAGTGTGCAAATTGGCAATGGCGTTGATCTAGTCACGCAATGGCAACTGTTGTGGGCGCAACGTGAAGCGAGCTCTTTTGCTGAGTTCAATTTCCTATATGGTCAATTGCCCCGTTTGGTGATGACGTTGCTGGTAGGCGCGATGTTAGGTTTGGTCGGCAATGTGATGCAACAACTGACGCAGAATAACCTCACTTCACCATTGACGCTGGGCACCTCATCTGGAGCTTGGCTGGCGCTGATTATTCTCAACATTGGTTTTCCAAGCCTAGTTGCCAGCTACAGCGCGTTGGCGGCAATGAGTGGTGCTTTGCTCGCATTTGCGTTGATCGTGGTTATTGCGGGTGTGCGTAACATGACGGGCTTGCCGTTAATTGTGGCAGGCATGGTGGTGAACCTGCTACTTGGCGCGATTGCGACGGCACTGATTCTACTCAATGAACAATACGCCAAAAACGTCTTCATGTGGGGCGCGGGCGATCTGGCGCAAAATGGCTGGGATTGGGTGCAGTGGTTGCTGCCGCGGTTATCGGTCTCCTTATTGATCTTACTGTTTGCGCCAAGGGTTCTGACGTTATTGCGTTTAGGTCATCAAGGTGCTGCGGCTCGTGGTCTGCCTGTCATTCCTGCATTTTTAATCTTAATGGTGCTCGGGATTTGGTTGGTTTCAGCCTCGATTACAGCGGTGGGCGTCATCAGTTTTATCGGGCTACTCACGCCAAACATCGCCCGTGCTATGGGGGCAAGAACGCCCAAACAAGAGCTCTATTCGAGCTTACTGCTTGGCGCGTTACTGCTTTTATTAACCGATATGCTCGCAATGTGGTTGAGCCTATGGACTACGCAAGTCATCGCCAGCGGTATCACAGCCGCGGCGATTGGCGCGCCCGCATTGATCTGGTTTAGTCGCCGTCAGCTCAAGGCGCAAGATACCTTGACTATCTCACTGCCTCAGTCGCGCGCATCATTAAGCCGTGTCGCATTATTGGGGTTGTTGTTAATGATGCTGGCAGCACTTGGGTTGCATACGTTGTTTCAAATGAACGAACTCAGTTGGCAATTGGCACTGCCAAGCAGCTATCAGTGGTCATTACGCTGGCCGCGCATGCTTACCGCATTGTGTGCCGGTATTGGTCTTGCACTAGCAGGTAGCATTTTGCAACGTTTGATATACAACCCGTTAGCCAGCCCAGATATTTTAGGGGTCTCGTCAGGGGCGACGTTTGCGTTGGTGTTTGCCAATCTCTTTTTAGGTCAAAGCTTGTTAGCCGCTCATTGGGTGACAGCGTTGTTGGGTAGTTTGCTGGTGTTGGCGGCATTAGTTGTGCTGGGTAAGCGCCATCAATACGCCGCGTCGAGTTTGATTTTAACCGGGATAGCCATCACCGCATTGCTTGAATCCTTAGTGCAATTTTGCTTGGCTAAAGGGTCAGAAGACAGTTATCGAATTTTACAGTGGTTGGCAGGCTCAACCTATCGCGTTACGCCTGACCAAGCGTTATTGCTGGCCGTTTTGGTGCTGTTGCTGGCCGCAGCCACCATTGCACTGTCGCGTTGGCTGACTTTAATCTCCATTGGTCGTCGTTTTGCCAGTGCGCGCGGCGTTAATGCGCAAAGCACCAGTTTGATTTTATTGACCATTGTGGCGCTGTTATGTGCGCTGGTGATGGCGACGATGGGGCCAGTGTCGTTTGTGGGTTTGATTGCGCCACACATGGCGATGATGCTAGGCGCGCAGCAAAGTAAAACCCAACTGCTGGTGGCAAGTTTAGTCGGTGCATCATTAATGTTGTGGGCGGATTGGCTCGGACAGGTGATCGTTTATCCGATGCAAATTGCGGCTGGCACGCTCGTGGCGATTCTCGGTGGGAGCTATTTCTTGCTGTTACTGTTGGTCAATCGTTCAAAATAAGCTCAGTCTATTTACCATTGGCATCGATAGTGTGAACGAATAGCCCTGTGTATACAGGGCTTGCGGCTATTTTTTGGTGATTTTATCTAAATAACCCATCGCAAAGGCCGATAAGACAAAGGTAATGTGCAGCAGTAAGTACCACTTGATTTTTTCACTGTCGATATTTTCAGTGTTCATGAAGACTTTCAGCAAATGAATTGAGGAGATGGCGACAATCGATGCCGAAACCTTATTTTTCAACGATCCTGTGTCTAATTTTCCGAGCCAGCCGAGCTTATCATCCTCTTCGGCGATATCAATTTTAGAGACAAAATTCTCATAGCCTGAAAACATCACCATCACAATCAACCCACCAACCAATGAAATATCAATCAAAGAAAGTGTCACTAAAATCAGGCTGACTTCATCGGTGCTCAAGATGTTAGGTAGCAGATGAAACACTTCTTGGAAAAATTTAATGCCTAATGCCAGCAGCACTAAACTTAACCCCAAATAGATAGGGGCCATAATCCAGCGCGCTGAATAGAGTAGTTTTTCGACGATATTTTCCATAATTATTCCGTTTATGATCTCCACGAAGTATGTGGAATAAGGGGTGATAATACTGTGTTTTCTTGTGATTTGGCTACGTTATTGCACAAAGTTTTTGTAGAGCAATATAAGCCAGCCAAGCTGATATTCAAGGGGGCGTGGTACGCGTTTTATCACCATTGCATGATGTTGAAAATATTGTACTGTTTTGTATGGAATTGTCTTGATGTATTTATAAATTCAATAAATGGGTGATAATAAGCGCTCAATTCGAATGAGTGTCGTTCCATACATACTGAGAATCTTAATTTGCGTAATATTCTATTTTTTCACCCATTGAGCTTATTATTGCTGCTTGTCATATCGGCCAGTTCGCTATCGACGGAGTTACCTAAAAGTCATCGCATTCACGAAGGTCAGCTTGAAAACGGCTTAAGGTACCAATTAGTCCATAACACGACACCTGCTCATGCTGTCATTATGCGTATGCGCATTGCGGGTGGTTCTTTAGTCGAGTCAGATCAAGAACAAGGCTTGATGCATCTTTTAGAACACATGGCGTTTAAAGGTTCGGACTCTGTAGCCGAAGGGGAGATGATTCGCCAACTTGAACGCTTAGGACTAAGTTTTGGATCCGATACCAATGCGGTGACTCAATTCAATCAAACCGTGTATGAGTTCAATATTGCTCAAGGAGACTCACAAAAAGTAGCAACTGGTTTGTGGCTTATGAGAGAGATTGCGGATCGCCTTAAGCTTGAGCCAAAGGCGTTGGAGCAAGAAAAACCGGTTGTTGTGGCGGAATGGAAAGAGAGAAATTCCGCTGATGTTGAGAATTATCGTCAACAACTTAGTTTCTTATATCCGAGGAGCCCTTTGTCAAAACGTTTGCCAATTGGTGATCTCGATGTAGTAAAACATGCTAGCTCAGAGCAGTTACGTTCACTCTATCAACGCTTTTACACGCCAGAGCGCACCACAATCATTGTGGTGGGAGACCTTGATGTTGCTCAGGCCGAAGAGCAGATCAAACGACTTTTTTCTAACTGGGTACCTCACCGGGATGCGGTACCGCTACGGGCTGACCATTTGATGTTGCCTGCAGTAAGGACGCACTTGCAAGCTGATGCTTTCTTTGATGCTCGTTTGCCGACCCAAATTTCGCTTGGTGTGATTGCACCACAAGAGCGACAGGCAGATAGCGTTGAAAGTCGCCATGAAATGATCCTTGAATCAATATTGTCGAACTTACTCTACCAACGGTTACTTCCCCATCTGATAGACCAAGAGGGGATAACGAATGCTTTTGTTCATATTGAACAAGATTTCGGTATCGCATCACGGATGGAATTGTCACTGGTAACCTTGCCCGAGCAGTGGCGGCATGGGCTGACATTACTTGAACAGACGGTGCGACAAGCGATTCGATACGGCTTTAATCAGAACGAAATTGATCAAGCGATCAAGGCAATGCATGCTGATTATCAGCAAAGAGAAGCAAGTAGCGATACCTTGCATAGTTTTTCGATTGCGCAAGGCCTAGTGACAAGTGATGCTCAGCAATTTGTCCCGATTGAACCGACGTTCGCGCTTGCTCTTTTTGAAGCTTATCAACCTCAAATCACCGCCGCTCGATTGCACGACCTGCTTACAGAACGTTGGCAAGGTAAGCCGTGGATTTATCTTTCTGGGCCATACCAGGTTGAGAAAATCAATCAAACGCTACTCGATGTATATGAACAAAGCCAAAAACAGCCAGTAGAGCCTTATCAAATATCATCGGTCGAGGCATTTGCCTACCGTGAATTTGGTGAGGCGGGCACGCTCGTTCACGACAAGCGAGATCCCGAAACGGGGATTCGGATGTTGAAATTTGCCAATGGCGTTAAGCTCAACATCAAGCCAACCGAGTTAGAGAAAAACGTCATCTACCTCAATCTTTCATTAGGTTTTGGCGAATATCCATTACCTAGAAAAGAGGGAATTCAGGCACTGTTTAATGATGGCTTTGTTGCTGGTGGGTTAGAGCAGCATTCGTTTCAGCAGTTAATTCATCTCTTTTCTGCTGCCAATGTGACGACGGGGTTCAATGTCGGAACGCTTGGTTTTGCGAGTCAGGATTTCACCAATCAAGCGTCGCTTGACCAACAGTTAGCACTGCAAACGGCATTTTTAACGAGCCCGGGCTGGCGAGAAGAGGGGATGAACCAATTTCGTCAACGAGTACTGGCAGCGAGTAACAGCCAGAACACGACGCCAGAAGAGGCATTTTGGACGGTGTTACCTGAATTATTGCACCCTGACGACCCACGATTTCGTAGCCATGACGAGGAACTGTTAAAGCGTCATTTTTCAGAATTAGTTTCAGTGTTTGCCTCGGCGGTAGATAAAGGCCTTTTAGAAATTGCCATTGTGGGTGATCTTGACGAAGAGAAAACGATTCGATCGGTTGCTAAAACACTGGGCGCTTTGCCGCGTCATCCAGAAAAAGAGCTGCAAGTTGAGCGCGTTGAGTTTCCATCATTGCCTGCTTCACATATTGTTGAGCATCAAGGTTCAGCCAATGCCGCGGCACTGGCTTGGCTGTGGCCAACGACTGATAAGGTGAATGCCGAACACTACGCAAAACTGATGCTGCTTGAAGAGGTTCTCAGTATTTTGTTGACGGAAGAAGTGAGAGAAAAGGCTGGCGCGAGTTACTCACCTTACCCATTTAGCAGCAATGATTTTCTTCCCACAGGATTTGGTTATTTGGGGCTGTTCAGTGTGACAGACACAACGCAACTTAAATTAGTGGAAGAGAGTTTCGATGCGGTATTGTCTCGAGTGAAAGCTGATCATGGCATTGATGCTGATATGTTGCAACGAGCGAAACAACCGCTTCTACAATGGTTAGATAGCCTGCCAGAAAAGAATGTATTTTGGCTTGATATCGCATCGCTAGCTCAAACTTATCCGCATCGCTATAGTCGTTGGCAGGAGGTTCGTCACGCCATCAATCAGGTGAGTACGAATGATCTGCGTCATGTTGCTAATCAATATTTACAAGCAGACAAACGACTGAGTGTTAAGATATTACCCAGCACTACCTCTGCAATCTCAAAATAAAATGAGCCTCCTATCGGGGGCTCATTTTTATGATGAAACTTATCACTTTGTTATATTTTTCTTGGATTAATGTCACTTATTTAAATATGGGTAATATAATGTTCATGTTTAAATTTAATTATAATAAAAACTCAAATTTATCATGTCTTTAATTTATTTAAAAATATTATCAATATAATTTAATGTATTCATGTTGATTATTTGGATTTTAAATAAACATTGATTGTCATTCCAAAAAATATTTTAATCTAAAATTGTTGATGTTAATTATTAACGGTGGTGCTAATAAATATACTGAATATTATAAATTTAATATGAGGGTATAAAATAATGTTTAATCAAAAAAACACGCCAGTCTCAATGGCCGACAAAAACTATTACCGGGTCTTAGGCCTAACCATGCTTTTTTCGGGTCTATTGCTAAACCCAATATCTCAGGCTATTGCTGTTGAGTTTAGCGCGGATGCGGTCGCTGAGTCAGAGGGGCAATGGTGGAGCACTTACACCTTAGCGATTAAAAATACAGGATCAGAGTCAGCGGATATGCGCGATGCGGTCATCGAATTTGTATTACCCGTTGCGATTAACGATATAGGTTGGCAATCATCGGCGCTATCCCATCCTACGTGGAGTTTATCTCATACTGCTCAAGCGGGCGGAATTCTCCATTCAGTGGCGCTTAAATTCCCTGAAGGTGCTTGGGTTGACAGCGTTCTGAATTCCTCAGAGTCACTCTACTTGACGATCGCTTTTGCTGGCTCATTGGAAAACCTGAGTGCTTTTGAAGATTCTGTTATTGTGAAAATGGAAGGGGGCATCACACCACCGCCCGATTTTTCGCTAGATATTCTCTCTCCAGCGCCAAATTCAGTGGTATACACGGGCACAGACGTCAGCATTATGGCTCGTATTGATGGTGAGAGTGCCGGTAAGCTTGAGTTTTGGGCTAACCAAGACAAAATTGCTCAACAACCATTGAAGCAAGGTGTCACCGAATATCAGCAAGTGTGGCAACCGCAAGAGATAGGAGCGGCCTCCATTTCAGTTATCGCGTTCAATGAGGAAGGCGATAAGCTCTCTGAGCAAAGCGTGCCTGTTTCTGTCGAGTCAGAATCGACGGCGCCTAATCCTCCGGTCGTTGAGTTCATTTCCCCAGAAGTGGGATCATCCCACCCACAAGGCACAAGTTTGACGATCTCTGCTGAAGTGACCGATGCTGATAATGATCTGGCTACCGTTAAATTTTTTGCTAATGACACCGAAGTTTGCAGTATCGATGCCAAAACAGAGCAAGTGTTCTCTTGTGACTGGACCCCTCAAACGGCCGGAAGCGCTGCATTACGTGTTGAAGCGCAAGATGATGAAGGCATGTAACACAAAAAAATCTGACGATTACGGTTACTGATGTGAGTGGTAGTTGCGGTGACGTTGCTCAGTACCAAGATGGCGTGAGCTATCAAGTGGGAGATGAGGTAACCAATATTGGCCATATCTACTCATGTAAAATCGCAGGTTGGTGTGGTAACCCAGTATGGACACCGGGTACTGGGCATCCAAATTATCCAGATGCATGGAAAGATGCATGGAATGACGTTGGTGAGTGCGATCCTAACCCTGTTCCTGAAGTGCATGTTCAATCGCCAGAAAATGGACAAAAAATAGCACCCAATCAGCCATTTGAGGTGGTCGTTGAGGCGAGCGACGATACCCAAGTGGCGCGTGTCGATGTTCAATTGAATGGCGAAGTCGTTGCAACATCCACCTCTTCTTCGGGCGATCTCTATACCATCACTGTGCCTGCTCAAGTTGAAGGACAATACACACTTACGGTTGCCGCGTATGACGATCAAGGTGCAAGTGCTCAAACTGCACCGATTTCGATTGCCATTACTGATAAAGATCTGCTGGTGTCACTCTCTTCCCCTGTAGACGGTTCAAGCTTCTTTGAAGGCCGAGCGATCTCAATCAAAGCGGATGCTAAGAGCTATGAAGGCGAGGTGGCGTCCGTGACGTTTATTGCCAACGGCAAGGTGCTGAATCAAGACACCGAAGCACCTTATGAATATGAGTGGATTGGAGCGCAAGCAGGTAACTACGCTATTTACGCAAAGGCGCTCAACAGTGCCAATCAAGAGCAAATGTCAGCCCCATCCAATATTACAGTGAAAGCGAGTACCGGTGGTGGTGGCCTTGCCGATAACCCAGACCGTGCCATTAGTTATCTCACTTCTTGGGGATTAAACGACTATGAAAAACTGTTTAATTCTGAAGGTGACGGTTATTTATTATCGTTTGGTAAATGGGATGCTAGCGGTAACATTACGATTTCTGATGACATGGTAACCCCACCAAGTTACAACCCAGATTGGATGCCATCTCAGTACTTAGCGTGGTCAACCTTAAAACACGATAATAGCAATGTCACCATGATGGTCGCGTTTGGTGGTCAAACTTATGAAAGTATTTGGTCTGCGATTGGTAGCGATGTAAATCGGGAGGCGGTGGCCAATGGCCTCGTTGAATTGGTCAACAAACCCTTCCCTGTCTATAAGAAGAACCTAAAACCAGAAGAGGTAGTGGGTGACTGCCTTGCGACGGGTGGTGATGGCCAATGTGATTACAGCAAGTACCAATTAGCGGGTTATGTGCAAATCGATGGTCTTGACTTCGACTTCGAGAAAGCCGCGCGCATTACCGATAAAGAG
Organism: Vibrio sp. 3-2(1); assembly: GCF_963887575.1. Lineage (NCBI taxonomy): Bacteria > Pseudomonadati > Pseudomonadota > Gammaproteobacteria > Vibrionales > Vibrionaceae > Vibrio > Vibrio sp. 3-2(1). The sequence continues at coordinate 31,011 of NZ_CAWPGB010000003.1, forward strand.
AACCAAGACCTAACCGCATTGATTAAACTGATACGCCAAAAAGTGGGAGACAATAAAGTGTTGTCGCTGACCACATACCATGTCGGTGCTGATCCTGTGGCATGCATGGATTCAAGTGTGTTTGAAAATTGTTCTTACGTTGAGCCATCAGGTCGCTCGTCTCACCATGGTGAAGTGATCGATCTGTTACAAGCAACCAAGAACGATTTCGACTTCTTCAACGTCATGACCTATGACGCCAGCCAAAACTTCCTCTACGATGTCGCGATGGCCAATTACGCTCAATACATTGGAGATAAGTCGAAAATTGTTTTGGGCAATACGATCAATAGCCAGTGGGGGCCAAACGGCAATTTTGTGGAGAGCCGTGAAAACAACCTCAACCGTGCCAAGTGGCAAAAAGAGAATGGTTACGGTGGTTTCTTTATCTGGGCGTTGGGTTCAAATAATCAAAGTCTGAGCATGGAACAGCAAGTCGAGTACTTCAACGAAATGATCAGTGTCAGTAAGTAGCCTACATGGTTATTTTGTGAGTTAACTAGATAACGGAAGGCCATGGTGCCTTCCGTGTTTTTATCCATCGTCATCCACTTAATCTGAATCGCCGAAGCTGAAAAACTATTCGATATTTTGGATCTGCTCTCTCATTTGCTCAATCAGAACCTTAAGTTCGACGCCGGAGGCCGTGATGTCGGTGCTGATTGATTTCGAGGCTAACGTGTTCGATTCGCGGTTAAATTCTTGCATCATGAAATCGAGCTTACGGCCACATGAACCGCCTTTCTTGAGCACATTACGTGCTTCTTTGACGTGAGAATCGAGGCGGTCTAACTCTTCGGCAACGTCTGATTTTTGTGCAAGTAAAATCAGCTCTTGCTCGACGCGTGTCGCATCAAGCTCAATCTTTGCTTCTTCAAACTTAGTCAATAGACGTTCACGTTGCCATTGCAGGATTTCTGGCATGCGTGCGCGCACTTTTACTACTTCTTCACTGATCGCCGTCAGGCGTTGTTCGATTAACGCCTTCATGTTGTCACCTTCACGACCACGTGCGTCAATGAATTCAATGATTGCGTCATCAAAGCCTGCTAATAAGGCTTTATTAATACTGTCCATGTCTTGTTCTGGTGTTTCCATTACGCCGGGCCACTGCATGATTTGAAACGGATTAATGCGGCTTAGCTCGCCTGTCATGTGCATTACTTGGTTGGCGGCTTTAATCACTTGATTGGCGAGTGCTTCATTGATATTCAGCTCACTTTTAGCCGCAGGGTTTGCTTCATAACGTAAGTGACATTCTACTTTGCCGCGCGCTAAACGTTGGCGAAAGCGTTCACGCAGTACAGGCTCAAGACCACGAAATTGTTCCGGCAGGCGGAAGTAGGTTTCAAGATAACGTTGGTTTACCGAGCGAATTTCCCATACCGCGGTACCCCAATCACCTTTAACTTCTTTACGCGCGTACGCGGTCATGCTGTAAATCATTGATTTGTCCTTTGCTCACGAAGATGAAATATCAAACGAGAGGTATGTTAGCACTAGCTTCACGCGTGTACTAGGTTCACGCCAATGCAAAGGGTGACCAACCTAGCGTCAAGGCGGCTAATCCGCTATAATCTCGCCCCAATCGATTCCGTCTCACCCGATAAAAGGTAGATGCACTATGCGTCCAAATGACCGCGCGGCCGATCAAATTCGCCCAATTAAAATCACTCGCAACTACACTGCTTATGCTGAAGGGTCAGTATTGGTGGAATTTGGTAATACCAAAGTATTGTGTAATGCCACTGTCGAAGAGGGTGTTCCTCGCTGGTTGAAAGGTCAGGGTAAAGGTTGGGTTACTGCCGAATACGGCATGCTGCCACGTGCAACCCATTCACGGACTCGTCGTGAAGCGACCAACGGTAAACAAGGTGGCCGCACCATGGAGATCCAACGTCTCATCGCTCGCAGTTTACGTGCTGTGGTGGATTTAGAGGCAATGCCAGAGGTGATGATCACGGTTGACTGTGACGTTATTCAAGCGGATGGCGGTACTCGCACTGCATCAATTACGGGCGCAAGTGTGGCACTGGCGGATGCGTTTGCTCATCTGGTTGCTAGCGGTAAATTGAAGAAGAATCCAATGAAGGGCCATGTTGCTGCTGTCTCAGTAGGCATCTTGGGTGAAAACATTTTATGTGATTTGGAATACGTGGAAGATTCTGCCGCTGATACCGATATGAATGTGGTGATGACTGAAAACGGTAAGATGATTGAAATTCAAGGCACCGCAGAGGGTGAACCGTTTAGCCATGAAGAGCTGATGGATTTACTGGCCGTTGCCAAGAAAGGCATCGCTGATATTGTTGAAGCGCAGAAAGCATCGTTATTAGATTGATCAAGTAGCTCCCAGTTGGGGGCTATTTTTTTGCCCGTTTTATTCATTGTATTGTTGTACGTGATGACCCCAACCCTAACCCTCCCCTATAAGGAGAGGGAATGAAGGAAGTGTTCCTAATATCGCCCTTGAGTGGAGGGAATTCATCATCTTAGTACCTCCCCCTTTTAGGGGGAGGCTAGGAGGGGGTTGTTCTTGTTGAGAAAGCGAAATAAACCAAAGTGTATGAGTTAAGAGAGAGAAAATCATGAAAGCATACCAGCGTGAATTTATTGAATTTGCACTAGAAAAAGAAGTCTTGAAGTTTGGCGAGTTTACTTTGAAGTCTGGCCGAAAAAGCCCTTATTTCTTTAACGCTGGCTTGTTTAATACTGGCCGTGATTTAGCGCGCTTAGGGCGTTTTTATGCCGCTGCTTTGGTCGATTCTGGGATTGAGTTTGATGTGCTATTTGGACCTGCGTACAAAGGGATCCCAATTGCGGCTACAACTGCAGTAGCGTTGGCTGATCATCATGATGTTGATACGCCGTATTGCTTTAACCGTAAAGAAGCGAAAGACCACGGTGAGGGCGGTAACTTGGTCGGTAGCGCATTAGAAGGGCGCATTATGCTGGTGGATGATGTCATTACGGCTGGTACTGCCATTCGTGAGTCGATGGAAATCATTCAAGCTAACGGTGCGGATCTTGCTGGTGTTTTGGTAGCAATTGACCGCCAAGAAAAAGGCAAAGGAGAGCTTTCTGCAATTCAAGAAGTCGAGCGTGATTTTGGTTGCGCGATCATCTCAATTGTTAGCCTGACCGATCTGGTTACTTACCTTGAAGAGAAAGGGGCAGATGCTAAGCACCTTGAGGCGGTAAAAGCGTATCGTGCTCAGTACGGAATTTAAGCATCAACTTATTTGCGAATCGTAAAGCCACTTATTGAAAAGTAAAAGCCCCGAGTTTGTCGCTCGGGGCTTATTTGTTATTAGTTTAGTTATTCTAGCGATTAACTTTGATCGCCATGGTGCGAGTTATCGTAAATTTCCGAGCCATCACGCTGCGTTTTCAACAGTGATAAATTCCACATGTACTGTTCTGGGCGTGGTGTGACTAAATCTTCAATCGCCTTATTCATAGCGCGTGCATCTTGCTCTTCATCGCCCGTTGGAAAGTTTTCTAATGCAGGCAAAATATGCACTTCGTACTTACAGGTTTTATCGTTATAAGCAGGCAAAATTGGCACGACTTTCGCCTTTGATAGGCGCGCCATTTTACCAAAACCTTTTAACGTGGCTTTTTCAGTGCCAAAGAATGGAACAAAGACCGAGTTGGCCGGGCCAAAGTCTTCATCGGGCAGCCAGTAGCCTAAGTATCCATCTTTAATTGAACGTACAAACGGTTTTACCCCAGCATCACGTGCAAAAATACGCCCGCCATATTGCATGCGTTGGACGTGCATTAACCAATCACCGATAGGATTGCGCTGTGGCTTCATGATGGTGGTTACTTTATAGCCTTTTGCCGCAAGCATTACCGCAGGGTAATCGACCGCCCAAGCGTGAGGTGCGAGGATGATCACGTTCTCGCCAGCATCTAACAATGGCAATAAGTTCTCTTCACCAATCATGATGCCGCGTTGCTGATTGTGTTTTGTGGAACGAACCAAAAACTCCGAATAACCGAGCATGTATTGTGCTGCTTTGACAAAGGTTTCTTCCAAAATAGCCTGGCGTTCTTGCGGGGATTTTTCAGGAAAGCATTTTTCCAGATTCACTCGCGTGCGGCGTACAACACGGCCGTTTTTACGTACCGCAAAGGTGGATAATTTGCGTGCTAGCCTATCTCGCCATACGGGTGGCATAAAGGCGAACAGAGCGGCAAAGAAGATCCCAATCCAAGTTCCCCAATGTTTTGGGTGTAAAAAAGACCATTGGAATGTGGGGTTGTGCAAGTGTTTGTCTGTGCTGTTTTCGTTGTTGCTCATTGAAAGCAAAACCTTTTTCTAGTTATAAATAGCGAGAGTTAGTTAACGTTTCATCTGGCAAAGATTTAAAACGCTTATGCAGCCACATCCACTGTTCTGGTGCGCGTAGAATCACTTCTTCAACGTATTTATTCATGTAAGCGGCGGCGGCGGTCATGTCATCTTTTGGATAGTCGCCATCAATGGTTTTATCGGCGATGATTTCATATTTTCCGTTGGCGTTTCGAAACCCTGAACCAGGGACAATTGCACATTGGCTAGTATAAGCCAGAATACTGGTGCCTGTGGTGGTACACGCTTCTTTGACCGCAAAAAAGGGAACAAACACCGATTTGTTATGGCCGTAATCTTGATCGGGTAGATAAAATAGGCGCTCGCCCTGTTTGAGTACGCGGATCATCTGTTTAATGTCGGTGCGGTAGATAAGTTTATTGCCATTGCGTGTGCGACCACGGTATTGGATAAATTCATACGCAGGGTTGCTGTGTGGGCGGTAAACGCCATAGCCTTCAAGGCCTATTACACCAAAAGCACGTGCCGTAATTTCTAAATTTAACGCATGTACGCAACACAGCAGTGCGCCACGTTTTTCTTGTTTGAGTTGCAAAAGGGCGCTGACATCTTTCACATCAAGTAGGCGAGCAAAACGCCAAGTCGGCCAAAACCAAGTAATTCCGGTTTCTATCAGTGCCATGCCGGTGTTTTTAAAGTTTTCGTTAACAATATGCTCAATCTCACCTGCACTTTTCTCTGGAAAAGATAGCTGTAGATTACGCGTGGCAATGTGTACTCGCTTGTTAGCAAAGCGCATTCCAAACGCGCCCATGCTGCGTCCTATTTTTAGTAACGCAGAATAAGGAAGCAGGTTGACCACTAAAGCGAGTAGCCCAAAGCTAAGCCACACGCCCCAATATTTAGGGTGCAGTAGCGAGAGGGAAAACTCAGGTTTACCGTATTTTTCTTTGCTCATTACTCTTGATTCTTTCACTGATGATGATTCTTTGTCACGACGGTGGTGGTTTGTTTTTACTGAATCTGAGCGCTTAATAATGCCCAATACTCTTCAAAATTTGCCGTCGGTTGGTATTTAAAGTCAGATCGCACAAAGCGATTTAGGCTTCCTTCCACTTGGCCAAGCAGTTGAGCGGCTAAAATGCTTTCGTCGACGGGGAAGGATTTACCTTCACGCAGTTTACGTTCGCGAAGGATTTGGCGTAGTGACGTTTCTATGCGTTCGAACAGTTGGTTGATCCGTTCACGCAGTCGCTCATTTTCAAACATTAGAGCATGGCCGGATAAAATTCGTGTCAAGCCCGGGTTACGTTCCGAAAAAGCCAAGATAAGCTGTAGCACTAAGCGGATGCGGTTGAGTGTATCTTTCTCTTCATCCAAAATGCGATTAATCCGCGACATTAAAGACTCTTCAATAAACTCAATCAAGCCTTCAAACATCCGTGCTTTACTCGGAAAATGACGGTACAAAGCCGCTTCAGAAACGCCCACTTGTTTGGCTAGCTTTGCTGTGGTGATGCGTGATGCACCATCGTTAGATTCCAGCATTTCAGCGAGTGCTTGTAGAATCTCTTCACGACGATTGATTTTCTTATTGACGGCCATGACCCGATTTCCTTTTAGTTACCACATGCTTGTGAGCAAATATTTATACCCTTCAGATGGTTTGGGTATTGTCCATTAAGCGCAGTAGTTTAACGGACAGTTTTCGGACTGCGTAGCGTAAAAATGAAAATGATTGAACTGGGTGGTGATTTTACCACCCAATAAACGCTATAAACCCTAAAAGAAGCTTAGAACGTCTGTTTGTAGCCTACAGTTGACTCGCGATCAGTTGCATCAGCGCGTGAGCTAATGCAGATTTTGAACTCAAAGGTAATGCTTGCTCTCCGCCTTGCCAATAAACGGTCAGCGCATTGTCGTTACTATTAAAGCCTTGGCCCGCAACAGAAACATCATTGGCGCAGATCATATCCAGTTTTTTGTTGAGCAGTTTAGCGCGGGCATATTTTTCAACTTGCTGCGTTTCAGCCGCAAAGCCTACCGTGAACGGGCGGTTTTCTTTCAATGCAGCTACGCTGGCGACGATGTCGGGATTTTTGACCATGGTGATGAGCATGTGATCGCTCGCATCGGTTTTTTTGATCTTTTGATCGGCGACGATCTCAGGGCGATAGTCGGCTACGGCGGCGCAACTGATGAACACATCATGTGATTGCGCTTGCGCCATCACTTGCTGATGCATATCGCAGGCACTTTCCACATCAATACGTTGTACTTGTGGCGGTGTGAGCAAATTGACCGGGCCACTGATCAGAGTCACTTTCGCGCCCAATTGAGCGGCGGCCTGCGCAATCGCATACCCCATTTTGCCTGAACTGTGGTTACTGATATAGCGAACTGGATCGAGTGCTTCACGGGTTGGGCCTGCGCTAATCAACAGTGACTTACCGGCGAGCAGTGTGTTGTTTGCCACCTCTGTTTGGAAAAAAAACTCGCAGCGCTCAACCAATTGCATTGGCTCAAGCATGCGGCCTGGGCCAACATCGCCACACGCCTGTTCACCAGCTGCAGGGCCCCAAATCATCATGCTTCGACGTTTAAGCGTGGCAATATTCTCTTGTGTGGCGATATTGCGATACATCTGCTGATTCATTGCCGGCGAGACGGCCACTGGCGCATTGGTGGCTAAAATCAAAGTGGTGAGTAAATCATTACCCATCCCTGCGGCGACGCGCGCGATGAGATCCGCAGTCGCGGGAGCCAGTAGGACTAAGTCTGCCCATTTGGCAAGTTCAATATGGCCCATAGACGCTTCGGCGGCTGGGTCTAATAAGCTATCTGAAACTGGCCTGCCAGAGACGGCTTGCATGGTCAGTGGCGTTATAAACTCTTTTGCAGCGTGGGTCATCACCACTTGTACTTGAGCGCCTCGTTCAATCAAGCGACGCGTTAGCTCAGCACATTTATACGCAGCAATACCGCCGCTAATGCCGAGCAGAATCTTTTTTCCTGCCAGTGTTTGCATTATCTTTTCCTCAAAAATTCTGCGCATTATGTTAGCACAACTCTCGCATCGAGTGACCTTATGATCCGCTCAATCCTTTCATATTGGACGAGTGTTTCTGCGTCTTTCATCACTTATCAATTACAAAAAACCATGAATCAAGCCTAAATAAAGAGAAGCAAAGTTGCAGGCTTGGCTATTTCTCTATGTTGTCTGAGTACCTTTAGCCCTAGGAGTGCTTAATGAGCCTCAAATCACTGCCCACAGAATCAATGCCACGCGAAAAATTGCTTGCTCGCGGTCCTCAGGCATTATCGGATGCTGAACTGCTGGCGATTTTCCTTCGTACTGGCACTCAAGGAATGAATGTGCTCGCTCTCTCGGATCTGCTGCTGCGCGAGTTTGGATCACTTCGAGCGCTTTTTTCGGCCAACCAGCAAGAGTTTTGCCGCCATAAAGGGTTGGGCGAAGCCAAATACGTTCAATTGCAGGCGGTGCTTGAAATGACGCAGCGCTATTTGGCCGAAACGCTCAAACGAGGTGGCGCTTTGACTAGCCCAGAGCAAACCAAGCTTTATTTATCGAGTGTGCTACGCGATCGCCATCGAGAAGCCTTCTATATTCTGTTTTTGGATAATCAACACCGAGTGATCAGTGATGAAGTATTGTTTGAGGGGACGATTGACGCGGCCAGCGTTTACCCTCGAGAGGTAGTTAAAAGAGCACTCCACCATAATGCGGCGGCATTAATATTGGCCCATAATCATCCGTCAGGCGTTGCTGAGCCTAGCCAAGCCGATCGCAGAATCACACGCCGATTAACCGATGCGCTTGCGTTAGTGGACATCCGTATTTTGGACCATTTTGTGGTGGGCGATGGCGAGGTAATTTCTTTTGCAGAAAGAGGGTGGATTTGAATCACATTTTAGGTTGTGACTTAAGATTATTCTGGTATGATTCGCGCACTAAATTATCAACCTAAATCAGCTCTGCTTAAAAAAAGATCGCCAAATCCGTAAAAAGGATCTGTTCGGGTCTTGAGCAATGCATGTCAAGTTAGTATAATACGCGACCTTTGATAGCCTTGTATGGATTTTCCATAACGGTTTTTAACCTCAAACTTCTTAATACATCGAGAACGAGGTTCGGCCACCAAGGTTGATATCGAGCTGAAACGATTTGGAGAAGACATTCATGTCCCGAGTATGCCAAGTAACTGGTAAGCGTCCAATAACGGGTAACAACCGTTCACACGCACGAAATGCTACTAAGCGTCGTTTTCTGCCGAACCTACAAACTCATCGTTTCTGGGTAGAGAGCGAAAAACGTTTTGTTAAACTACGTCTAACTGCTAAAGGCATGCGTATCATCGATAAGAAAGGCATTGATGCTGTTCTTGTTGATATCCGTGCACGTGGCGAAAACGTTTAAGAGGAATTGAGCAATGGCTAAAGGCATTCGTGAGAAAATTCGACTAATATCTTCTGCAGGTACTGGTCACTTCTACACAACTGACAAGAACAAACGCAACATGCCAGGCAAATTTGAGATCAAGAAATTTGATCCAGTAGTTCGCCAGCACGTTCTTTACAAAGAAGGCAAAATCAAGTAATTGATTTTACGCTTTGTAAGCATTGAAAGACCCGGCTTTGGCTGGGTTTTTTATTGTCTGGAATTTGTACCCTGCAATGTCAGCTCTCACAATAATGTGCTAAGTTACTCAAAGATAAACTCTTAGGGATCACTTATGCGTATCAATCGCCGCCGTTGGAATAATATTCTTATCTTGGCTGTTATTGCTTTTATTGCCATTTTGAATTTACCCACAGTCATCAAAACTTATCTTATTGAACCGCCTGCTAGCCCTTATCCTTATGTGATTAATCCAAATGCACAGCTGCAAGCACTGCATTTTACTGACTGGTCACTTGAACTGAATCAAAATCGTTGGCGATCAAGCAAAGCAATTTCAGTTGCTCCTGAAATATTGGCACAACGCTGGCAGAGTTTAGTTGGTACAGAAGTAGATGATGCCACTTACGAGTCGCTTGCGTCTCTACTACGTAACCCACAAACCGTGGAGGTGTGGTATCAGGATCGCGAAGAGCCGCAAAGGATAACCTACTACCAAACCCCCCAGTTTTGGTTATTGAAAAATTGGCAAGAGAAATGGGTGGCACTTTCGGTAGAAGAAGCTTTTCTTTTTCCGAACTGAGCCTTTATTTCTCTTTGAGCGTTGAACAAACCAAGAACGAATAACCAATACCCAATAACGACGAATGAAGAATCGAGATGTATCATGCCTGAGTTACCCGAAGTTGAAGTAAGTAAAATGGGGATTAGCCCGCATCTAGTTGGACAAACGATCCAGCAACTGACATTTCGCACGCCAAAATTACGTTGGGCCATCCCTCAAGAGCTGAAACAGTTAGAAGGGCAAGTGATTCGCACCATCTCGCGCCGAGCGAAATATTTGTTAATAGAAACGGACATTGGCAGTGCCATTGTTCATTTGGGCATGTCGGGGTCATTGCGTGTACTCGATTGCGATTTTGCTGCGGGTAAGCATGATCACGTTGATCTCAAGCTGACCAATGGTAAAGTTTTGCGCTACAACGATCCGCGTCGATTCGGTGCGTGGTTATGGTGTGAAAAAGGGCAAAGTCACTCGGTGCTCAGTAATATTGGGCCTGAACCATTAACCGAAGAATTCAGTGCCGATTATATGCTTCATAAAGCGAAGAGTAAGCGTATTGCCGTTAAACAATTTATTATGGAAAACAAAGTTGTGGTGGGGGTCGGTAATATTTATGCGAGTGAATCACTGTTTAATGCGCGAATCCACCCAACAAGACCTGCCAATTCAATCTCAGAGGGTGAGTGGGTTCGTCTCGTGAGCGAGATAAAATCAGTACTGGCGAGCGCGATACAACAAGGTGGTACCACCTTAAAAGACTTTGCTCAAGCGGATGGTAAACCGGGCTATTTTGCTCAAGAACTCAATGTGTACGGCAAAGCAAAGCAGCCTTGCCCTGTGTGTGGTGAAGCAATTGAAGAGCAAAAAATAGCTCAACGAAACACATTTTTTTGCTCTTCTTGCCAAAAGTAGGTTGGACCAATAAGTGTTAGATTTTTTTGCTATGTAGCGCTTTAGCGACGATCTCAGGGACAAATTGATCCACCTCGCCGCCATGAATAGCCACTTCACGCACAATAGTTGAAGAGATAAACGCATACTCTTCAGATGGCGTTAGGAATACGCTTTCTAGCCCTGGCATTAGGCGGCGATACATATTGGTTAAACCAAATTCATACTCGAAATCGACCGTAGTACGCAAACCTCGGATCAGCACATTGGCTTTTTCATTGCGTGCGAAATCGACCATTAACCCTGAAAACCCCTTAGCAGTAACGCTGCCTAGGTGTTGAGTCACTTGGCTGGCAAACGTGACCCGTTCTTCTAAAGTAAACATGGTATTTTTGCTTGGGCTGGCGGCAACCGCGATGATCACCTCATCAAACATGCTGGCGGCACGCTCAATAAGATCTAAATGACCATTGGTGATGGGATCAAAAGTGCCTGGGTAAATAACGCGAGAGATTCTTTTTTGACTCACAACGGAAGACTCATAACAGTTAGCTCGCATTGATAGTAACAAAAAGACTCAAAATAACCTATTGAACTCGGTATGATGTAACCCGCAATAGACAGCGAGACAAAACGAGAGAAGAGACGATGAAGAAGTTGTTGGTGATCCGTAACGACAAAATTGGTGACTTTATGCTGGCATGGCCAAGTTTTGCAATGTTGAAAGCATCGCTGCCTGATTGTCATATTACCGCATTAGTGCCCAATTATACGGTAGCTTTGGCAAAGCTTTGCCCATGGATTGATGCAGTGATGGTCGACCCAACAGATAACGCGTCCTCTGCGCAGAAAAAGCAATGTATTCAAGCGATTAAACAGCAACGCTTTGATGCTTCTATCAACCTATTCTCGACCACTTACAATGCACTATTAGTTTGGAAGTCTCGTATTCCTTATCGTTTAGCGCCAGCGACTAAATTTGCTCAAATTTTTTACAACAAACGAATTAAGCAAAAACGTTCTCAATCGGCAAAACCGGAATATGAATATAACTTGGATTTGGTGCGCGCTTTTTTACATGATATTGGTAAAGAGGTTGTCGAGCCGAGCGCACCTTATTTGCAATTTGACCAAGCGATGCTTGCTGAACAAAAAAGCAAGCTGGCAGCGCAACTTCATCTCGATACCAGTAAACCGTGGGTGTTTGTACACGCCGGAAGCGGAGGTTCGGCGAATAATTTGTCGCTAGAGCAATACACGCAGTTAGTGATGGGGCTTGATGGCGAGAAAGAAATTATCCTCACGGCAGGGCCTGGTGAAGAGGCGAAAGCGGCGCAATTAAACGCATTAATTGTAGAAAAAGGTGGAAGAGCGGCACTGTATGATAAAAATGAAGGGCTTGTTGATTTCTCACGCTCGATTGCTTGCGCTGATATTTTTATAGCAGGCTCAACTGGGCCTTTACATATTGCGGCAGCGATTGATGTACCAACCGTTGGATTTTTCCCCGCCAAACGTTCAGCCACACCACTTCGTTGGCGGCCATTGAACTCACAAGGCCGCCACATTGCATTTTGTCCACCGCAAGCAGCGGACAAAGAAACTCAGGCTGATATGAGCCGCATTGATATTAATGCAGTGTTAGCTGAGCTTAATCCTTGGGTGGCTCAGTACTGGTTCTAACCCATAAATCGGCGTATTTAACAAAGGTTGAGTGCGCCGATAATAAAGAGAGCAAGAAGCCTTGCTTACCATCTAAAAAGCCTGCTTTTACAACGTACATTTTCAAAAAACAGCCAATAGCATGCAAAAGACCTTGGCTAATACTGCTTTTTTTACCGCGTTTTTCTCGTTGTTCCGCCCAAGCTTTAGCATAACCAGCGGATTTTACCAAGTAGTGATGAATATCATTGTAGGTATAGTGAATCGCGTCTCCAGAAAGCTTAGCGACTTTCATTCCATCAGCCACTTCGACTTTTTCGTGTACTAAGGCATCATTGTATTGAGTTAATTGAGTCGGATAGAGGCGTAATACCCGATCAGGATACCAGCCACAATGACGGATATAGCGGCCAAAAACCCAACTTAAACGGGCAAATTGATACAGTGTATTGGGTTTATTAGCAGCGACCGCTTGTTGAATACTATCTTTTAACTCCTTGGTCACGCGTTCATCTGCATCTAACCACAACACATAATCAGATTCGACATAAGACTGCGCTAAGCGGCGCTGTGGGCCAAACCCAGGCCACTGCGAGTTGACAAAAAACTTGTCAGTATAACGGCGCGCAATCTCTTCGGTATTATCACTGCTACCTGAATCTAAGACGACGATTTCATCTACCCATTGATGAACAGTTTCCAAGCAAGCTTGCAGATGTTGCGCTTCATTTTTAACGATCAGCGCAACGGCTAAAGTAGGTTTGCTCACAATAATTCCTCTGAAATTGGGGCTAGCTGAAAATCAGTGACCATTTTATCGAACATTTGGATCACATTGCGCGGTTGAATGCGTTGCATCGCTTGTTTGTCTTTTACGCGGGTACGCCAACTTACTTGGTCTTTCGTTTTACCCGTTTCTGCAAGCAGTGCTTCTTCATAGGCCGACACCACATAATCGCGGTATTGATAAGGCCCAGTACGCAGTGGATTATGGTGTGCATACAACCCCAATACAGGTGTATTCATCGCATTGGCCATGTGCGTTGGGCCTGTATCTGGGGCTATCACTAAATCGGCTAAGTCGAGCAGGGCCAACATCTCTTTAAGCTGGCTTTTACCGACGAGATTAAATATCGGCTGAGTAAGTTTACTCGTTATTTCGGCCGCTAGATCAATTTCAATTTGCGCAGGGCTACCCGCCAAAATGACATGCCAACCGAGTTGTTGAGCATGAGTTATCACTTCTACATAACCTTCAGCGGTCCAATTTTTATAGGCCTTACTCGCGGCAGGAACCACGACTAAATTACGCTTTGAATCTGAAAGTTGCAGCTTAGCCCATTGATGATCAGAATCCGAGTAAGTTAGTGACCACTTAGGTTCTTGCTTTTTGACTCCAAGGCACTCTGCAAACGCGAGTAAGCCATCTAATACATGAGGTGCTTGAGGCGATGTCACTTTTACATTGGTAAATAGGTGTTGGAAATCTTGGCTGCGGGCTACATCAAAACCGAGTTTATATTTAGCCTTAATGCCAAGCGTGGCAATACTGGCGCGAAACGCATATTGCATATGCAATAGGGCATCGAATGATTGCCCTTTGAGTTCTGCCCACAGTTTTTTATACGCTTTCCACCCTTGTTTTTTGTCGAATACAATCACGCTCACATTCGGCAAGTCATTAATCAACTGTGCTTCTAGCTTTCCGGTGATCCATGTGATTTGGGTTTCAGGCCATTGATGTTGAATCGCCTGCACAGCGGCTACTGCATTGCAAACATCACCAATAGCTGACAGTCGTAATACACAAATAGAGCAAGGAGCGGAAGAAAAAAGAGCCATAAGTGACATCGGTATAGAGAAAGTTAGTAAGAATTATGCAGACAGCGCTGATAAATGTAAAATACCAAGAGAAATGGCTGGGTTTAACATCAATATCCTTGGAAGTTTATATGGTGTTTTTATTTTCTAATATAAGAGTTTTGAAATGAAAATTTATGTAATTAACTTACCTTCTTCTGTTGATAGGCGTCAGCAGATATTGGAAGCATTTAATCATATTGATGTTAAGTTTGAGTTTTTTGAAGCTGTCGATGGGCGTAAAGGGCTTCCAGATGATCTGATTGGATTACCTGATGACAAGCACAGAATTTTGTTTAGAAGTCGTCCTCTATCTCCAGGTGAAAGAGGGTGTTACGCAAGCCACTATAAACTTTGGCAAAAATGCGTAGAACTTGATAAGCCTATACTTATTTTAGAAGATGACTGCTTACCAACTGAGCATTTTAAAGAGATATTAGAGAGCCTTCCAACATTACATCAACAAGGATATGAGTACTTACGTGTTGAGAGTCAGCATCAAGAGTTTAAAGAGATTGATTCTTATAAAGATTTGAAGCTAGTGCTTTGGAAAGACAATCGAGCAGGTACTCGTGGTTACAGCATAAGTCCAGAAGGGGCAAAGAAATTGCTGAAGCATAGTGATAGATGGTTATGTGCGGTCGATAATTATATTGGTGAGTCATATAGAACGAAATTGTTGTGTGTTGGTATCCAACCTTACGCTGTTAAAAATGGTGAATCTAGCGAAGTAAGTACCATTCAAAGTGAAACACAATCAAAAGTTCCTATTTTGTATAAACTTTTTCGAGAGGTGTATCGTTTCTATCGTTTTTGTCGATTGTCTTGGTTCTACACTACTTTTCGTAAATATGAGTAGCTCGATTTAGAGGAATGCATTTGTTTAAGCAAATAAAAAGTTCCAATCAAGTTATATGGCTAAATCAGGACCTGCTGAGTGAAGATCCTCGATTATGCTTCAATATAGAATATTGGCAGTATTTAGGAAAAGTTACTGGGAGTGCTACTGGGCGTGGCACAACGTGGTTTGTACAAGCTGAAAAGATAGAGGCTGCACTACGCCATTATAAGCGTGGTGGATTGTTCGGTAAGTTAGTGAGTGACCACTACCTTTTTTCAGGTTGGCAGAAAACTCGCAGTTTTCAAGAATTCGAATTACTTAATACACTGAGAGAGGCTGGGGTGAATGTTCCACGGCCGATTGCAGCGCGAGCAGTGAAGCGCACTTTTTGTTATCAAGCAGATTTACTCAGCGAAAAAATCCCAAAGGCACGCGATCTGGTGTCTATTTTACAAGAACGCCCATTACCGACCGAAATGTATGAAACAATAGGTCGAGAAATCCGCAAAATGCACGATGTACAAGTCAATCACACCGATCTCAATATTCATAACATCTTAATTGATGATCAAGAGAAGGTATGGATTATTGATTTTGATAAATGTTATCAGCAGGGCGGGAATAGCTGGAAACAAGGAAATCTGGAACGATTGAAGCGATCGTTTGAAAAAGAAGTGGGTAAGCGAGGGATTCATTGGTCTCAAAGTGACTTTCTCATCTTATTTTCAACATACAAAGGATAGATATGAGATTTATTGTTAGCCGTTTGCAGCGCTTCCGTGATGTTGTTAGAAGACAGCTAGGCGTTTGGTTATTTGATAAAAAGAAAGTAACCAATTTTGATTTAGTTAATACTAAGAGCATTCTATTTATCCGTAATGATGCAAAACTAGGCGATGCTATTGTTTCTTCTGGGGTGCTCAAGAAACTTAAAAAGTACCGCCCAGAAATAAAAATTAAAGTGCTGACTACCTCTGCGATGGCCCCCCTGTTCGAAGAACATTTTGGTGTTGATCAAGTCGTGCATCTAAGTAAGCGACCATCATACAGTGAAATGAAAGACGTCTGTGAGCAAGTAGGGTCGGTCGATGTAGTCGTTTCTTTAAATCTTGATATGAAGATGAAGGATATTTATTTACTGAACAAGTTAAAGTCTAAAATAAATATTGGCCTAGACTCTAATTTAAATTTGATTAATTTCAATGTTTCTAATGATATTATAAATATGCATTATGCTGATAAGTTTAACTATATTGCGACTCTGTTAGGTATAACTGAACCTGCTGAGAATTATATAGTTCCTCTTGTCCCCTCTTCTATGGAAAAAGCACAAAACTTTTTGAGTGAAAATAATATTGATAAATTTGTGCTAATTAATCCTTTTGGTAGTGGTAGCGAAAGAAAGTTGAACAAGGACTCGGTAAATAAAATCATCAGTGCAATCAAAGAGTGGGATAAGTCATTGAGTGTGGTTCTATTGTCGGCTCCTGATACAAGAGAGCTTTTAGACTCTATGTCCCTTACTACTACAAGCATTAGTCACTTTGATCAGAGTGACTCTATTTATGATGCCATTGCTATTGTCGAAAAAGCGAAGTTAGTGGTTTCTGTTGATACATCAATTGTGCATATCGCATCTGGTTTTAATAAGAAGCAGATTGCAATTTATAAACAAGATAAGGTTAATTTTAGTAACTGGCACCCTAACTCTGAACATGCAAATGTTATTATTGCTATTACAGACATCAATAATTTCGGAGAGGAACAGCTAAAGCAAGCACTAATCTAATTAAATTCTTAGTTCAATGGCTGATATTGTATTCGCTAGTGATCCACGGTTTTTATCAATTACGAGTCGAGCTGATTGTGATTTAGAGTGAAGTACATTTTTATCATTGAATGCTTGAGATATAGATTTTGAGATTGCTTTCGCTGTAGTGACAACCTCTAATCCCTCAGCTTTGATTAGTTGTTCTGTTATATCCGTAAAATTATAGTAACTTGGTCCTGTTAGCACTGGTTTACCTAGGGCTGCAGGCTCAAGCATATTATGACCTCCAACTTTATCACCCAGTAAGCTTCCGCCCATAAAACAAATGTCAGCAGCTCCCATTAGTACTAGCATTTCTCCCATTGTATCACCTAGATACACCTGCACTTCTGGATCAAGTTCAGCCTCTGTTTCTGTTCGTCGCACACTAATAAATTGTGTTTTACACAACTCAAAAACAGCATTAAATCGCTCTGGATGGCGTGGGACAAGAATAAGTAATGCGTTAGATTGTTTTTTCAGAACTTTTGCATGAGCTGCTAACACTTGTTCATCTTCACCTTGGTGAGTGCTTGCGGCAATCCAAATTGGTCGTTCTTTACCTAGTTGATGCCTTAACTGCTGGCCTTTTTCTATGGTTTGTTGATCGATATTGATATCAAACTTCATCGAACCGGTGACTGTCACTTTGTCCGCAGGTAATCCGAGTCGAATGAAGCGCTTTGCATCATCTGGATATTGGCAAAGTACACGCGTTAAGTTAGATGCTAGTAAATTAAAAATCGGCTGAAATTTAGCATACCGTCGACATGAACGCTCAGATAAACGAGCATTAATGATAGTGATAGGAATACCCGCTCTTGCAACAGTATGTAGCGTATTCGGCCAAAGCTCAGTTTCCATGATGAGTAGTTGGCTAGGCTTGATAGCATTTAAAAAACCACGAATGGCAAAAGAGAAGTCAAATGGCATATAGCGATGTTCGGCGATGCCTTGTAATTTAGCTGCTTGTTCTGCGCCAGTAGGCGTTGTGGTGGTAATAACAATCGGCTGATCAGGATATTGTGATTTGAGTTTTTTTATCAATGGAGAAACGGCAAGCGTTTCTCCAACGGATACCGCGTGGATCCAAATCGGTGATTTATCAGTTTCCATTGGCGGAGTAAAGCCAAAATGTTCTTTCCAGCGATAGCCAACAGATGGCTTCCCATCTTGTTTTCTATACACTCTCCACATCAAAAAGGGAGACACAATAGTAAGCAGGAGTGTATATAGCCAACGAATTAACACAATGACCTCATTTATTTCTTAATTAAATCTTCAGGTTTCTGATGAGTCCACTTACCACGAGGTTTATCTAAATATTGAAAATATTCATTGGTAAATGTGCCTTGAATACAAACATGGCGGCGACGACGATATTGAATGGATGCATCTTTTAAAACATCATTGAATACGGCTGGTCCTGTTGTCCCGTAAACTCCTTTTTTAACATCATAGTTCTGGATGTTATATACAATCGTATCCATCACTTTTTGGAAATGAGGGTTTTGTGGTGCTGTCGCTAAAAAGTAATTAGTAATTTCGGTACCATTTTTGATCTTGATATATAACGCGTCATTGATACCTTTTAGCTGCCAACTAAGCGGCCAAACCAGTGTGGCATCAATATCCATATAGATACCACCTTGTTGGTATAAAGTGGTCACACGCCATAAATCGGCTTGAGCAGCACCATCAGTCAACTTCATATATGCATCATAAACTTCTTGTGATGCATTTTTACGTAAATATTCTTCTCGTGCTTCGGTGCTGACATAGCGATAGTCGTAGTTTAATGACATTAAGCGGTTAAATAGATAATTGAGATATACCGGTAGAGTACTGTTATTTGAGTAGTTTGTTTGCCAAATAACTTTAGGCACTCCACTGCTATTTTTTGTTTGAATTTTGGCTGGCGAATACTCGGGAATAGTGAATCGCACTTTGGGAAAAATAAAGTGAAATGGGTATGAAAGCACTTTAAAAATATTACCAATCAACTTGATGGTGCGGTTTGCAACCATAATGGGGAAGTTATTCATAGTGTCTCTTTATTTTGTGTTAATGCAGTAGCCATCTCTGCAATAATTTTTTCGTTACTAGGAGTATCACCGTTCGCATTCATGACAATGCGGTGATCACCTTCTAGTGGAGTGTATCTAAATGGCACGGTTGAGTAGAAAATACCAACGGTTGGTGTATGAGTTGACACCGCAATATTTCTCACTCCCGTATCAGGAGCCACCACTAAGCGTGCCTTGGCAATGTATTCGACTAGTTCATCTAATGGCAGACAAGGCTGAATCGTGAAATTACGGTTAACTTCTAAATGACGAAGAAAATCACCTTTTTCAAAATCATTTTTGCCTTCTAGATAGACATGTTGATGGTTTGGAAAAGTTGTAATTGCGAGTTCAATGAAACTCTTCATTTGCTCCTGAGTCAGAATTTTTGATTGAGTTGATGCGCCATTAAAATAGAGAATGTTAGGTTTGCTTTGCTCTTTATCGTAGAGTTTCAGGTGACTTGGGTACCCAAAATCTAATGGTCTTTGTGGGTTATGTCCGAGCATTTTCAGCATATCGAGCATGCATTCAAGCTCTGGCTGAAAATCGGAGCGAAATACTGCAATATTGTACAGACTTCCACATAGGTAAGGTTTATATGGGAAGCCAAATTTTAGTTTTGCTTTACTGAGCAACGTCATCCAATAAGAACGACTTGTGCCAGCTACATCAAAAATGATGTCTTGTTCTTCCAATTGCGTAAATTGCTGGATTTTCTGCTTCCAGTTCAGTTCATGCTTGCGGTGTCGACCAATCATAAAAATGGTTTCATCAGCGAGATCTGAAGGTGTTCCATATTGATAGTTAGAGACACCCACTAGCGTGATTTTCGCGTTAGGAAAAAACTTTCTCGCTTCAATAAGAAAGGGGCGAACAATGACTTGATCACCTAATGCAGCGTGACGAAAGATCGCAATCTTTTTCACTTTCTCGGGTGAAAACTCATGAGTTAAGTATTTTTTTGCTTGCTTGGATGCATAAGCACCACGTTCAAACCAAAGATGTTGCATCAAGTTTATCCAATAAATTTGTTTACGGCAGCCATTACCAAGTTTGGTGATAGCTTGTTCAAACAGTCAAGGTGCTTAAGTGGACACTCGCGTTTAAAGCAAGGGCGGCATTCTATGTCAGTGTGTATAATTTCGACATTATCTGCCAATGGTGGTGTGTATTTTGGTGAGCTTGAGCCATATATTGCAACAATATTGCACCCAACGGCGGCAGATACATGCATGAGCCCTGAGTCGTTGCAGATGACAGTATGACAAGCCGCAAGTAAATCAACGGCCTCAATTAAGGAGGTTTCACCCGCTAGATCAAAGCATGAGCTTTGTAATTCCTTCGGCAGTGAATTACGAATAGCGTTGGTTACCACTTTATCTTTAGCCGAACCAAACAACCAAACTTGTTGGCCTTTTTCAATCAAAGCGTTGGCAACTTCAGCATAGTATTTATCTGGCCATCTTTTAGCCGGGCCAAACTCAGCCCCTGGGCATAGACCGACAATCGGTTTGGTTGTCGATAAGCCTAGTCTTGACATTGCATACTGTTGAGCTGTGCTATCAATTGAGAGAGAAGGGCGAGGGCAAGTTTCTAGTTGAACTTCACTAAGCATGCTTGTCTTTGAATAGGCAAGGGCAACATAACGCTCAACCATAAACTGAAACACTTTGCGATTTGGGCGAAGATCATTGAGCAAACCATAACGAAATTCACCTTTCCACCCCGTACGAGATGGAATGCCAGCAAATAGTGGAATTAAAGCTGACTTAGCCGAGTTAGGTAAAATGTATGCGTGTGTGTAGCCATTGCGCTTTAACTCTTTGGCCAGTGCCCAGCGGCCTGCGAGGTTAAATGCACCATGCCCGATAGGCATTTCAATCGCACTGTTAATTTCTGGCATACGCTCTAAAATCGGCTTACACCACGCTGGTGCGAGAACATCAATCATCGCAGTAGGGTAGTTTTGCTTCAATGTTGCATAAAAGCTTTGCGACATGACCATGTCGCCAACCCAAGAAGGGCCGATAATCAGAATCTTCATGTTCTGCTGCTCATCAGTTTGGCTGTTGAATGGCATTGTACTTTTCTATACGGACAAGGGCAAAAAAGGTCGCAAGCATAAAGCCATAGAATGCGCTGATTAAGTTGGCTTGTAATGGTGCTTCTGTTAAGCAAAAGAGCATGAACCCAGCGACAAAAACCGCACCTGTGTAACCCCAGAGACTATTGGTTTTCCTATAGTGTTGAGTAAAGACTACAAAAGGTACTGCAAGCATCATAATAATGGCAACTATACCTAATATTCCATTACTCGCGAGCATTTCGAAATATTGGCTATGAGCATGACCACGATTTAAATCTCGAGTGTATTCATTCACTTTACCTTCAGCATACAGTTGTTTATTAAGAGCTTCCCGTTCATTATAAGGTAGACCAATGAATGGACTTTGTTTAAATGCTTCTATTGCTGCTTTCCACAAATAGAGTCGAGTGCCAGTAGATATTGCCGCTTTTATATCCCCGGAAATAATATGAGACACTTCATAAGCTGTAAAATCTATTCGTTGTTTTACTGAATCGGAGTTCCAGTAAGTTGCTAACGATAGAGCAATAAAACCTACAATGACAGTTGATGTTAATTTTAGGTTTAGTTTTTTCCAATTTAGTACGGCACAAAATATTAGAAGTATAGGAATAGCAAAAATGGCACCACGGGTTAAAGTTAACGTTGTTGAAATGATTGAGGCGATAAATGCTAAAAATAATAAGACTCTATATTTGGATTTTTTTATAGATAAACATAAAGATAGAAATGCCAATGAGCATGCCAAGTAACCAAAGTTGATACTAAAGAGAAAACCGTCAACACGGGGCATATTGAGGATGAAAAATTGATAAATTGCAAGAACTAGCGTACCAATAGAACCAACTATTATTCCAATAGATAACCACTCATAGGCTTGTGCCGAGCGGAGGATGAAAGCTTTTCTGAACATTAAATAAATAGGAATACATAGCAATAAACGACTACCGCCTTGAAAGTACCTGAATGTACTGCCATCGACTATTGTGATTGGTAGGCTGGCGAAAAAGTAAGCACCAAGACAGCAGATGATCAGTAAGTCATATTTATTAAAATCACAATGAGTTCTGTTTTTAATTAGGTAGTAAATTGAAAACAAAACAGTAAGCGCGACAACGACAACACTAAAATTATTTGTTGATAGCAGTAATGCTGGCACTAAAAATAATGATAACAATGCAAAATTATTAATGGAAAGGTATTTGTTCATTCGTGGCTAGTTCTCATTATTTCATTGATTTTCTAAACGTATAATTACCACGTACCTTTCGCCACAAGCCAAATACATCTGTCTTCGGAAAAATGGCAATACGTCGGATTTGATACGGATCGTGGTGGACAGCTAAAGGACCACTGTTGGTTGCAACGGCAAATTGATAGCCTAACTCGCGCGCTAAGAGCTTTGAATCTTGATTATGGTCACCATACGGATACGCAAATGAAGTTAACGGTTTGCCAGTGATTGACTCTAGCTCACGCTTGTTCTGCTCAATTTCATTCTTTTGTTCTTCATACGAAAGTTTACTTAAGAATGGGTGGGAGAGAGTGTGCCCACCAATCTCTATGTAGCCAGAATCAGCCATTGCTTTAATCTGCTCGTTAGTCATAAGAGGGAAGGGCTTATCTGGGTTCTCGCTTGCCTCAACATCCCAACGGTTAAATTTTTCACCAGTGACAACATAGACAACGGCTTTGAAGTTATATTTTTTTAATAAAGGAAGCAGAAGTTCGTAATTGTCTTGATACCCATCATCAACCGTTAACATGATATAGCGCTTACTTGGTTCAAGGCGGTGTATCAGCCTTTTATCTACCAAGTCTTTAAACGTCAGAGTCTCAAAGCCCATGCGCTTGAGTAACTTGAAGTGTTTTTCAAGCATATTGATATGAAGATAAGTTCCATGCACACCTTTTTCACTATCATTTTTGATAAAGCGGTGATACATGATGATTGGCATCTCTTTACGCAGTTTTTCAACGTAAACCGTTTGGTAAATATCTTCTATTTGATCGACTATATTCGATAAGCTATAGCTATGCTTAATGATCTCGCTGACCTGTGGTGAGCAGTGCTTCATTTTCAACCCTTGCTCTACGTGTCGGCTAATTTGCGTAAAGTCAATATCGAGATCTTTAGGGCCGATGTCACCGAAATTGCTTGCCATGGCTGCAGTGATATTATTGTCATCGACAATACCAACTGCGCTAGCTTCACCTATTGCTAGTGTGGGTCTTCCACACAGCAAGGATTCCATTGCAACTCTACCCGCACCTATGACTAAGTCTGACTGGGCTAGTATTGAGACAACATCTTGTGAATAACCAAGAAAATGAACGTCAGAAGTAAACTTATCAAAACGCGCTTCAATTTTAGAGCCTGATATGACCTGAATATGGTAGTTCGCTGAGTCTAAACATTCATCGAGTAATCGATAGCAAAGCTCCCCTTTGGGGCCGGTTAACCTACCAATAATACTGATAACAGGTTTGCTATTTTGAGGAGCGTTTTGCCAAGCGAACTCTTGAGTTTCAATACCATTTCGACTAACAATTAGCGAATTTTGTGGAACATCCAATTCAGTAATGAGTTGTTGTTCAATGGCTTCACAAACCGGTAGGGCTTTGTCGCCCATTGCGTGAAATTTCTTGCGAGATGCGTGCACTGGCTGACGACCATGTACTGTTGTAACCATAGGTGTTCCGGTGATTTTACACGCAATATGACAACTCCAACTCGATGCTCTTGAGTGAGCATGCACTAACTGGATGTTATGCTTTTGTATCAGATAAATAAGATAGCCAACGTGCCAAAAACGGCGAGGAATACTACGCTTATTAAAGCGGAGTTTGTAGAATAACCCTTGATGTGACTTGGTTAGGGTGTCTGAAACGTAAAATACACGATGTCCTCTATTTGTCAGTTCATCGCCAACAGTTGTTGCGTACACTTCAGCCCCTGTGACTTCCAACTGGGACAAGGCCATCAAAATATTCATACATTCTCTTTATAGCTTGGTGAACTCTAAAAATGTCCCGCAGCCTTTCCTCTGGAAAAGCGACATTTGGTAAAGAGGGAGAAATATAACGTTAATTTCTCCCTCTTAAAATCACTAAGCGTTAATAATGCTCATATATTCAGCAACACCTTCAGCGACAGTTTTAAATTTGTGATCACAACCAGTGCTTCTGAGTTTACTCAAGTCAGCTTGAGTAAATTCTTGATACGCACCTTTTAAGTGTTCAGGGAATGGAATGGTTTCCACTTCACCTTTACCATGGTGTTTGATAACGGCCTTTGCAACTTCCTGGAAAGATTCGGCATTACCCGTACCTAGGTTATAAATGCCGGATACACCACTGTACATAAACCATAAGTTCACAGCAGCGACGTCACCAACGTAAACAAAATCACGTTGGAAGGTTTCACTGCCTGCAAACAGTTTAGGGTTTTCCCCTGCATTCATTTGGTTGTTAAGGTGAAAAGCAACAGAAGCCATAGAGCCTTTATGCTGTTCACGCGGACCATAAACATTGAAATAACGAAAACCAGTGACTTGAGAAAGCTTCTCGCCATGTTGCTGTGCATCTTGCCAAACGCGGCGTACATAGTTATCAAACTGCTGTTTTGAATAACCGTAAACGTTTAATGCACCTTCGTATTGTTTTTCCTCGACGAATGTGTCGGTATCGCCGTAAGTCGCAGCTGAAGAGGCATACAAAAATGGAATCTCACGCTCTAAGCAGTAATGAAGCAACTCTTTAGAGTATTCATAGTTATTGAGCATGATGTATTTACCATCCCACTCGGTGGTCGCAGAGCAAGCACCTTCATGGAATACCGCTTCAATAGGGCCGAAATCATCACCAGCCATAACCTGAGCAAGAAAGTCATCACGGTCCATATAGTCAGCAATATCAAGGTCGACCAAGTTTTGAAACTTACGACCATTTTTAAGGTTGTCGACAACAAGAATGTCGCTAATGCCTTTTTCATTAAGTGCTTTGATTATGTTGCTGCCAATCATGCCAGCGCCGCCAGTTACGATGATCATAGATTTGTCCTGAATAAATGTTAGCTACATGGGAGTATAACATTTCAAGAAGCATTAGGAAGAGTGGCATAGATGAAGCACCAGCTGGTTGCAGAGTGAGCAATTGCTGTTGTTGATATGTCGGTTTCATCACAGTTATTTCGAGTAGTTAAAAAAATGGAGTTTAGATTGGATAAGATAACGGGCTGTAAAAATGACTTCATTCTGAGTGATTTAAGAGCTCGCTATCTGACTATCGCTACTTTGGTATGATTAAGGTACAATTTCGCCAATTAATGCAGTGACTAACTGCTACACAAGATGAAGTATTATCGTATTGGGGCCATACCCAAGGGCGGTAGCATACCTAAATGTCAGAAAAAAGGGAAATTTGTGAACAAGCATTACCAATCATCCAACCCAAATCCTTCTCACCCACAAATTCCAAGCTTTTATGAGCAGAATGATGAAATTGATCTCAAAGAGCTTTTTATCGCTCTTTGGCAAGGGAAGTGGATTATTATTTTAACTACCTTAGTGTTTGCGATTGGTACTATTACTTATGCGCTAACGGCGCAGGAATGGTGGAGCAGTAGTGCAAAAATTGCGGTACCACAGGTTCAAGATTTTAGGGAATATCAGTCTCAAGTTAAGCAATACCAACCGATTTTTGACGTTTACCAAGAAGACGGTACGATGTTGGTGAATAACTATTTAGATGGTTTAGTTATGCCTCAACAGCTATTTCAGTCATTTGTCATGGCTTTTGAGTCGAATAAAAATAAACGTGATTTTTTAGACAGCAATGCTGTCTTTCAAAATTTCAAGAATAAGTTGGATGCCGATGCCGATGCCGATGAGGCTACCCGTCGTTTATATAATGAATGGTTTAGTAAACTAACTATTTCACAACCTGATAAAAACAATAAAAATATTATTGAGCTAAAGGTTCAGGCAACAACAAAACTAGATAGTTATAATATGTTACAAAACTATATTGATTATATTAGTTATATTGTGCGCTTAGATGCTTTGCAAAACCTAAATGCCATTATTAACACTAAAAAGAATGAGTTATTACAGCAAAAAACAGCACTTTCTTTACAAGCGAAGCAAAACCTTGAAGTTGAAATTCAACGTGCTGAGTATGCACTGCAAATAGCAACAGCAGCAAAGGTTAATACACCAGTACAAAACTTAGGCGAGAAAGAGATTTTTTCAATTAACCTAGGAAGCACTGCCATTGAAGCAAAAATAAATGCGTTAAAAACGATATCAAACTTGAGCGTTATTGAACCGCGTTTACAGCAGATAGACTCAAAACTAACGCTAATTAACGACACAAAAATAAACCCTGGTATAGAATTTGCTGCATTTCAATATTTAGATGACGTGCAAATGCCATTAAACAGAGATAAACCCAAACGAGCACTTATTGCAGTGTTAGGCGCACTGTTAGGTGGAATGTTGGGTGTAGCGATTGTGTTGGTTAGGTTTGCGTTTAGAAGAGAAGAAAGTGCTTAGAGCAATAGCTCCTAGATATTTAAGATCTTTGTTATTCAGGAAAAAATATGAAAATTCTCGTTACTGGCGGTGCAGGTTTTATCGGCTCAGCTGTTATTCGTCACATCATAAATGATACATCTGACAGTGTAATCAACGTAGACAAGCTCACCTATGCTGGAAACTTAGAGTCACTTGTTGAAATCGATTCGAATGAACGTTACGCGTTCGAGCAAGTAGATATTTGCAACCGAACCGAACTTGACCGTGTTTTTGCTGAGCATAAACCAGATGCGGTAATGCACCTAGCTGCTGAATCGCATGTTGACCGTTCAATTACTGGCCCCGCGGCGTTTATCGAAACCAATATTGTCGGAACTTATACCCTGTTAGAAGCGACACGCGAGTACTGGAATACACTTGAAGAACGTGCAAAAGCAGAATTTCGCTTTCACCACATTTCTACTGATGAGGTCTACGGTGACCTTCCACATCCTGATGAAGTGGAAAGTGGGGCTGAGTTGCCAATGTTCTTAGAGACAACATCTTATGCGCCATCAAGCCCATACTCTGCGTCAAAAGCATCAAGCGATCACCTAGTTCGTGCATGGCTACGTACCTACGGCTTGCCAACCATGGTTACCAACTGTTCAAACAACTATGGTCCTTACCACTTCCCTGAAAAATTAATCCCATTAGTAATTTTAAATGCTTTGGAAGGAAAAGCTCTTCCTATCTATGGCAAAGGCGACCAGATCCGCGATTGGTTGTTTGTCGAAGACCATGCAAGAGCGCTCTATAAAGTTGTGACAGAAGGTAAAGTGGGCGAAACCTACAATATCGGAGGCCACAACGAGAAGAAAAACATCGAGGTTGTAAATACTATTTGTGAAATCTTAGACACATTAGTACCTAAAGAGTCAGCATATGCAGAGCAGATTACATATGTACAAGATCGCCCAGGTCATGACCGCCGTTACGCCATTGACTCATCGAAAATGCAACGTGAGCTAGGTTGGTCACCAGAGGAGACGTTTGAAACTGGTCTTCGTAAAACGGTGCAATGGTATTTAGATAATTCTACGTGGTGCCAAAATGTACAAGATGGCAGTTACCAACGAGAGCGATTAGGTGTAGTAACTGGTGAGGTAAAGTAATGAAAGGTATTGTTCTTGCAGGCGGTTCTGGTACGCGTTTATACCCGTTGACTCGCGGTGTTTCAAAGCAACTCTTGCCGATTTACGATAAACCAATGGTGTTTTACCCAATATCGACATTAATGCTAGCTGGCATTAAAGATATTTTGATTATTACCACACCAGAAGACAATGCTGGTTTTAAGCGTTTACTTGGTGATGGCTCTGATTTCGGTATTAACCTTGAGTACGCGATTCAGCCAAGTCCTGACGGTTTGGCACAAGCTTTCATCATTGGTGAAGAGTTCATTGGTGATGACAGTGTATGTTTAGTGCTGGGTGATAATATCTTCTATGGTCAATCTTTTTCGAAAACACTACAAAGTGCCGCTTCGAGAGAGTCGGGCGCGACTGTGTTCGGTTACCAAGTGAAAGACCCTGAGCGCTTTGGTGTCGTTGAATTTGACGAAAATATGAAGGCTGTATCTATCGAAGAGAAACCGGAAAAACCAAAATCTAATTATGCTGTCACTGGCTTATATTTCTATGATAACCGAGTGGTTGAAATGGCAAAGCAAGTGAAGCCATCTCACCGTGGTGAACTAGAAATTACCACGCTTAACGAAATGTACCTTAATGATGGTTCGCTGAACGTGGAGTTATTAGGCCGTGGCTTTGCTTGGTTAGATACAGGCACTCATGAAAGCCTTCACGAAGCATCCTCTTTTGTACAAACCATCGAGAATGTTCAAGGTTTAAAAGTTGCCTGTTTAGAAGAGATAGCTTGGCGTAATGGTTGGTTGAGTGATGAGCAAGTTCTAAAGCTTGCCAAACCGATGATGAAAAACGAATACGGGCAATATTTAACCCGCTTGATTGAAGGTACAATGAAAAAGGTGACTAACTAATGCGAGTACTTATTACCGGTAGTCATGGTCAGGTTGGGTATTGCCTGACTCAACAACTTGCCAAGCTTGAAAACACAGAAGTACTCGCACTTGATAAAGAGCGCCTTGATATCACCAATCAAGATGCGGTAAATACAACAGTGAAAGAATTTCAGCCTACCATCATCATTAACGCTGCAGCACATACAGCAGTTGATAAAGCTGAAGAGCAAGTGGAGCTTTCGTATGCGATTAATCGTGATGGTCCAAAGTTTCTAGCGCAAGCTGCGCAAGAAATAGGTGCTGTGATATTACATATCTCTACCGATTATGTGTTCGAAGGGAATAAACAGGGGGAGTACGAAGAAACTGACCACACAAACCCTCAGGGTGTTTACGGAAAAAGTAAACTTGCTGGTGAACTTGCTGTAGCGAAAGCTTGTGAGAAGCACATCATTCTTCGAACAGCTTGGGTATTTGGTGAAAATGGCAATAACTTTGTGAAAACCATGCTTCGCTTAGGAGCAACTCGTGATGCATTAAGCATTGTTGGAGACCAATTTGGTGGTCCTACGTATGCAGGTGATATTGCTGATGCACTCATTCAAATAGCAAAATGCATTATAAAAGGCGATGAAGTTGAATATGGTATCTACCATTACTCGGGTCTTCCTCATGTGAGTTGGTATGAATTTGCAGAGGCTATTTTTAATGAAGCACACGAGCAAGGTATTACGACAAAAAAACCAAGCTTAACTAGCATTTCGACTGCTCAGTACCCAACACCAGCAAAACGTCCAAGTAACTCGCGACTTAGTACTAAGAAAATCAAGCATGCATTTTCTATTAAAGCAAGTGATTGGAAGGCAGCTCTAAACAACATTAAAGCCTACACGGAATAATAATATGAAAGTAATTGATACTAAAATCCCTGATGTGAAAATTATTGAGCCAACGGTGTTCGGTGATGAGCGTGGCTTCTTTATGGAAACATGGAACCAAGCAAAATTCGAAGAATTAGTTACCGGAAAACCAACAAGTTTTGTTCAAGATAACCATTCTAAGTCGAAAAAAGGAATTTTACGAGGTTTACATTACCAAACAGAAAATACACAAGGTAAGTTAGTGCGTGTTGTTTCTGGTGAGGTGTTTGATGTAGCTGTTGATTTAAGAAAAAGTTCAGCAACCTTTGGGCAATGGGTAGGTGTTTACCTTTCAGCAGAAAACAAGTGCCAACTATGGGTGCCGGAAGGTTTTGCCCATGGTTTTTATGTAACTAGCGATGAAGCTGAGTTTGTTTATAAATGTACAGATTATTATGACCCTTCGAGTGAAGTTTCAATTCTTTGGAATGATCCTGAAATTGGGGTTGAATGGCAGTCAGTAGATGGGGGGGGGCCCCAATTATCTGATAAAGATGCAGAAGGCTTTTCTTTCAAAAATGCGCCTAAATTTGATTAATAGGCAAAATTAGTATCAGGGCTCGCGCATGTTATTGGCGCACTTTCTCTTCGATTTTCGTAATAAAATTTTAAGAAACAGGTTGAACTAGCGAACTAGGCGTGATCTTATACTGTTTATTACAAAGCAGGATAAGCCGAACATGAATTATATGGAATTTAAAGAGCATTTTAGCATATTGAGTGATACCCGGCAGGAAAGAAAAACGACTTATAACCAGGGAAAATTCACGAACATGCCCATGTTTAAAGGGTTCGTGACGTATTGAGTTCTCAATTTTTGAATTTCACTCGTTAGCGTTATCACATAACAATCAATTGCCTGATGATCGATTTGACGATCATTTTCAGTGTTTTCTAATACCTCCATAGATAAATTGGAGGTCCAACAATGAGTAACCAGCACCCATTTATGCATTTTGATGTTATCCCAGATTACCGACAACAAGGCAAAGTCGAGCATAAGTTAACCGATATCATTCTGTTAACAATTTGTGCTATGCTTTCTGGTCAAGACGACTGGAAAGCGATTAGCCTTTACGGTGAAGCTAAGTTGGATTTCTTGAAGCGATTTGGCGATTTTAGTCAAGGCGTTCCCTCAACATCGACAATAGCAAGAACGATGGGAATGATAAGTGCGAGTCGATTACATGAATGGATGAAAGATTGTTGTAAGTTGACCAAAGGTGAGGTGGTTGCCATTGATGGCAAGATAGCACACAGGAAAAATCGCGTGGCAGACAAGAAACAAGACTGGCTCTAACGAACAAGGATTTAAGTGTTCTTTGACTGGCCCGAGCTAAAAAGAATGGGTATTGTTGTTTCTGTGAGACAAGAAGAAGCGGTGGCGAAAGAGTCAGAAATCACGGTGAGATACTACATTAGTTCGAAGGATTTAAATGCTAAGGAATTGTTAAATGCAACGCGTTCACATTGGTTGGTCGAGGCGATGCATTGGTCCCTCGATAACTCATTTGGTGAAGATGCTTGCCGAAAAAGAGCGAAGGAGAGTGCCGAAAATTTCGCAAGGATCAGACAGATGTGTTTAAACATGTTGAAGAGTGAAACGACTTTGAAAGCGAGCATTAAACACAAAAGAGCGATGTGTGCGATGGATTCTGAGTACCTTTTGAAGGTTCTGGCGAGCCTTTATTGACGGGGATGTTCATGAATTTTCCGTGTAGCATGATCCTGATTTCATCGAAAATCAAGCATCTTCAATGATCACGGGTATAGAAATTATTAATATTATTATAGACCGAATTTTACAAATTTTTTTTAAGGTATAAGCTGATGTGTGGCATTTTTGGAATTATTTCTGAATCAAAAATAAATATAAAAGATTTAAACGTACTTGTTAAGCACTCAAAACAAAGGGGACAAGATTCCAGTGGATTGATAACCTTTTCTGACAATCAATATAATGTATATAGAGCTGATTATAATGTTGATAAGTTAAAAAGAAAGGTTGCCTTGGATGAAACGAATGTTATTTTTGGTCATAGTCGTTTAATTACAAATGGTCAAGAAGATAATCAACCTGTAGTCAAGAAAAACCTTATGACAATTCATAATGGTATTATTGTTAATGATGATTCTATTTGGAGTGAATTGTCTAGTAAGCGTGAGCTTAAAATTGATTCAGAAGTTATACTAGGAATAGTTGAAGACGAGCTGGATAATGGTACGCAAGTTAATGATTTATCGAAAAAAGTACTAAGTCGTTGCCTAGGTGTCATCTCATGTGCGTTGTTTATTCCAGAAATTGGCAAAGTCGTTCTTTTTTCCAATAATGGAAGCCTTTATCTTGGAGATAAAGATGGGACGAAATATTTTGCATCAGAATCATATGCACTAAATTTGCTTGGGTGTAATGATGTTGAACAAATAATTAATGAATGTCTTGTTTTAGATATACCGACTTCTAAACAGAGCATGAAAGTACAAGATTTTAAAGGTAGAGAAGTAGATTTAGTTCCAGAGTTGAAATTTAGGCCAGAAGAAGCGTTATTAGAATATCATAAGCATGACCTAAAAAGGTGTACTAAATGTATATTGCCGGAAACAATGCCATATATTAAGTTTGATAATGATGGGGTGTGTAATTATTGTAATAATTATAAGCTACGTAACGTTCCAAAACCTAAAGACAACCTTTTTGAATTAGTAAAACCGTATAGAAGACCCGGTAACCAGCTTGATTGCTTGGTTCCATTTTCTGGGGGACGTGATAGCTGTTATAGCCTTCATTTGATCGTCAACGAACTAAAAATGAAACCAATAACTTATACGTATGATTGGGGAATGGTTACCGATTTAGGGCGAAGAAACATAAGCAGAATGTGTTCGCAATTGGGTGTTGAGAATATAATTGTTGCAGCTGATATTACTAAGAAAAGAAAAAATATTTCCATGAATTTGAAAGCATGGTTAAAGTCGCCACACTTAGGCATGATGAGCATACTCACCGCTGGTGATAAGCATTTCTTTAGATACTTGGAGAGAATTAAGCAGCAAACTGGTATTAATTTGAATATGTGGGGCGCAAACCCTCTAGAAGTAACACACTTTAAAACTGGATTTTTAGGTATAGCACCTGATTTTGCACAAGAACAAGTATATTCAAATGGCTTAATGAAACAGATTCATTATCAGCGTAAGCGTTTTGGCGCAATGATGGACAGCCCAAGCTATTTTAACTCTTCTCTGTGGGATACGTTATCTGGGGAGTACCACCGCAGTTGTACAAAGAAGCAAGATTATTATCAAGTATATGACTACTGGCACTGGGATGAAAATATTATTGACAGTACGCTTTTAAATGAATATGACTGGGAAAAGGCTATTGATACTGATACTACTTGGCGCATCGGTGATGGTACTGCTGCTTTTTACAATTATGTCTACTACACCGTTGCTGGCTTTACAGAACATGATACATTCCGTAGCAATCAAATCCGAGAAGGTGATATTACCAGGGAAGAAGCTCTTGCTTTGGTTGAAAAAGAAAATCGACCTAGATATCCAAATATTCGTTGGTATTTAGATACCTTAGGAATAGATTTCAAAGAAGCTATAGATATTGTAAATAAGATACCAAAAATGTATAAAGTCTAAAATTTAAGTGATATTTATGAATAAGATATTATACTTAACAGTGGTTGATAAAAATAATGAACCAGGTATATACAAGAAAGTTACAGCTCAAACTAAAGCTTTGAGAAAGTTGGGTTGCAAAGTTGATATAACTTACCTAGATGGTGAACAATTCAAGGTCAATGATGATTCATTAGGGAAAGAGAAACAATCACATTTAATTAGGCTGAAGAATCGCTTCGTTTATCCCAAAGCTTTATGTAATTATCTGACCGATCCAAGCAATCATTATGACGTTGTATATATTAGGAAAAGCTTTATAAATGGCTCATTCATAAATGCATTGAAGGTAATAAAAGGGCGAGGTACTAAAGTCGTATTAGAAGTACCTACTTACCCTTACCGAAATGAGCTGAACTTTATAAATAAGGTTCTTTATACATGGGAGTACTGTCACCTTGGAATGCTAAAGGCTTGTGTAGATCTAGTTACATATATTGGTGTCGAAGATCTTGATGTGTTCAATATTCCTAGCATCAGGTTTTATAATGGAATAGATGTAAGTTCTGTGAAAGTCAAGCAGGATAATATTGATAATAAAACAATACGTTTTATCGCTGTTGCTAATTTAGCTGAATGGCATGGATATGAACGTTTTTTTGTTGCAATGGCTAACTGTTCTGAAAATGTTGAATTCCATATCGTTGGAGAAGGGCCTGCTTTGGCTACGTTAAAAAAATCAGCTAAAGAGTTGGGAGTAGAGTCATCGGTATATTTCCATGGTAATAAGTTAGGACGAGAATTAGATAGCCTATTTGACTTATGTCATATTGGAGTCGACTCATTAGCTATGTATAAAGCAAACTTATTCGTGTCCAGTTCGTTAAAGACAAGGGAGTATGCAGCTCGAGGTATTCCTTTTATTTTAGGGTGTGAAGACCGAGATTTTAAAGAGAATTGCCAGTTTGTCTACAATGTACCAAACGATGATAGTGAGATAGATATACAAGATATAGTTAAATGGTATAATTATTCTAATTTTAATAAGAGTATGATTAGAGACTTTGCCCAAGAAAATTTAGATTGGAGCGGGATAATGAAACCTATTAAATCTAAGATTTTTGACTATTAAAGACTTCTTGCAGCGCGCTAACCAATTCGACGGGTACAGAACCATATATTGCATATTATTGATTTATGATGGGTTACGAAATGAGAAAAAAAGTCGCAATATTACAATCCAACTATATTCCTTGGAAAGGTTACTTTGATTTAATTGCTTCTGTCGATGAGTTTATCCTTTACGATGATATGCAATATACCAAAAGAGATTGGCGAAATAGAAACAAAATAAAAACGTCTGATGGAGTGAGATGGTTATCAATTCCTATTGAAGTAAAAGGGAAGTATTTTCAATCCATTCAAGATACTAAAGTCAGTGATAAAATTTGGATAAAAAAGCACTGGAATAGCATTTGTCAAAATTATTCAAAAACAAGATATTTTAGTCACTATAAGTCTTTATTTGAAGATCTTTATTTGGGTAGTACAGATGATTCTCTAAGTGTAATTAATCATAGATTTATTGTAGCAATCAATGAGATTTTAGGTATAACGACAAAACTAACTTGGTCCAATGCTTTTGTATTGACTGATGGTCAAAGTGAACGGCTACTTAAGTTGTGTAAAGACTGTGGAGCCAATGAATATATTAGTGGACCGGCAGCTAAAGACTATTTAGACGAATCATTATTTGAAGAGAATAATATTAAAGTTACGTGGATGGATTATTCTGGATACCCTGAATACGAGCAACGATTTCCACCTTTTGAGCACGGAGTTACCATATTAGATTTAATCTTTAATGAGGGGCCTAATGCTTACAAATATATGAAAGGTGCTAAGAAGTAATTATGGAACTTTCAGTTGTAATACCTGTTTATGGTGCGTGTGAAAGTTTAGATGAACTAATATCTAGACTAACGAGTACATTGAAAACTAAAACAAATGATTTTGAAATTATATTGGTAAATGATGCTAGTCCTGATCGTTCATGGGAAACTATTAAAGAACATGCGTTAATTGAACCACGAGTTAAGGGAATAAACTTATCTCGTAATTTCGGTCAGCATAGGGCTATAAATGCTGGCTTAGCACATAGCCAAGGTAGATGGGTAGTTGTTATGGATTGTGATCTTCAGGACCAGCCTGAAGATATTTGTATATTATATGAAAAAGCATTAGAAGGTTTTGATGTTGTTTTTGGAAAACGAACAGAACGGAAAGACTCGTTTTTAAAGAAGTTATCATCAAAAGTATTTTACCGAGTATATGATTACTTGACTGGCTACATTACAGATCATTCTATAGCGAATTTTAGTATCATATCTAGGAAAGTCGTCAATAGTTATCTTCTTATGAAAGAACAGCACAAGCCTTATGGTTATTTCGTTAATTGGCTAGGCTTCAAACGTGTAAATATTGATGTTAATCATGCTCAAAGGCCACAAGGTCATAGTTCTTATACATTTAAAAAACTATTACAGCTAGCCTCTGATAATATTATTTCTCAATCAAACAAACCACTGAGAATGTCGATAAAATTTGGCTTTTCTATGTCATTATTTTCGATGCTCTACTCCGTTTATCTTGTTTTTCAATATTTAATTAATGATATTCCTGTTGCAGGATGGACTAGTGTTATGGTTTCTATTTATTTTGTATCAGGGATCATTTTAGCAAATTTAGGTTTTGTAGGTTTGTATATCGGAAAGGTATTTGATGAAACTAAAGGGCGACCTATGTATGTCGTGGATGAATTGACTTTCAACAAAGATGATAATTAATAATGAAACTATGCTTTTTGGCCTCGGGTGGTGGGGGGAATTTTAAGTTTTTCCATCTTGCGCAAAAATATTCAATCATAAATAATATAGAGTTATACTTGATTGCAGATAGAGATTGCCCTTCACTACAATATGCAAGAACACATGATATCAAAAACTTAATAATAAATTATCAACAAGATAATAATGAAGATTTAAAAAAAGCACTAAATGATATTAATCCAGATGTCATAGTTAGTAATTGGAATAAAATTATTGATAAGGAGATAGTATCTTTATATCATAACAAAATAATTAATTTACATTATTCTATTTTACCACTTTTCCCTGGTTTAATTGGAGTTGCCCCCATCGAAGCTGCGTATAGACATAACTGCAAATATACAGGTGTAACATGTCATATCGTTGATGAAGGCGTAGATACCGGTGAAATAATAGGGCAGAGTATAGTTAAAATCGACTCTAATATTGATGTGATAATTCAAAAGGTTTTCCGTAACGGGTGCTTAGTTTTGTTAAACAGTGTTCAACTATTAACAGGGAAAACTCTAATTAGATATACTGTAAGAGAGAGTCATGAATTTTCTCCTTCGCTTAATTTCGATGATTCAGATTTTTCTTTGGGTTTTTGGGTTGATTTATCAAAAATATAATTGTGAAACCTTAAAATAAAAGAGTAAAAATGAGTCTAATCCATTTTGTATTGTTGTAAGTGATATTCTTATTGACAGTTTTTTCTTCAAATATTAAATAATGAGTTTGATATGAAATTTTTCAGTAGTCATATATACATATTTAGTATGATTTTTTTTACTGTTTATAGCCAGTTGATTATAAAATGGAAATCATCATTATTAAATGACTTGCCAATTGATAATCTAGATAGGATAATTTTCCTTATTAAGGTCTTATTAAATCCCTGGATTATATCAAGTATCATGGCTACGTTATTCGCAGGTATATCATGGATGTTAGCTATGTCAAAGTTTGAGATCGGCTATGCTTATCCATGGATAAGTTTGAATTTTGTATTAATGTTATTATTTGGTGTGTTTTTATTTGGTGAGCAATTAACAATTAGTAAGGTCATTGGTACAGTAATCATTATTTTTGGTATAACGATTTTAGTTTCGGATAAGTAGATGTCACAAATAACAACTGGTTTAAGAAAGATTTTAAGCTATCCATGGGTTTATGATTTATTACAAAATGTTATGGGAGCTAAATCATTTAGGAAAAAGTTTGTCTTGAACTATTTGAATAGTGACAAGACTATTCGAATACTAGACATTGGTTGTGGAACCGCTCGAATTTTGGAATTACTAAATAACGTAGAGTACGTAGGTTTTGATTTGTCCGAGCAATATATTGCTGAAGCGAAGAAACGGTATCACGGGAAAAGAACGTTTCATTGCGCGTTAGTTACTGAAACTAATGTAAGCAATTACGAAAAGTTTGATGTCGTTTTGGCCTTAGGCTTAATGCATCACCTTAGTGATGAAGAGGTTAAAGCCCTAGCTCAACTAGCTAAAAGTTCGTTAAAAACCACTGGAAAACTAATTACCGTTGATCCTGCTTACTCACCTTCTCAGAATTTTATTTCTCGCTATTTAGTAAGTAAAGATCGTGGCCAGAATGTCCGTGACGAAAGTGGTTATTCTGCGTTACTTAAAGAAAAATTTCAAACTGTAAAGTCCATTGTTAGTCATCAAAAGTGGGTGCCTTATACGCACTGTATTATAGTCTCACAGAATGAAGATGTATGAAAAAAATTCCGTTTAACAAACCTGCCATCACTGGTCAAGAAGAGAAGTATATTTCACAGGCAATCGCTTCTAATCATCTATCTGGTGATGGAGTGTTTACTAAAAAATGTCACCATTGGTTTGAAGAGCATTTGCAGTGTGAGAAAGCACTTCTAACTCCCAGCTGCACAGCTGCGCTTGAAATGTCTGCTATCTTAATTGATATTCAGCCGGGTGATGAAGTAATTATGCCTAGCTATACTTTTGTTTCTACAGCTAATGCTTTTGTTTTGCGTGGGGCTAAGATTGTTTTTGTTGATATTCGGCCAGATACGATGAATATTGATGAACATCTCATTGAAGCTGCTATCACTTCAAAAACAAAAGCTATTGTTCCTGTGCATTATGCTGGTGTGGCCTGCGAAATGGACTCCATTATGGCAATAGCAGAAAAGTACAACTTGTTTGTTGTTGAAGATGCGGCCCAAGCGATGATGGCTAGCTATAAAGGCAAACCATTAGGCACCATTGGCCATATTGGTACCTATAGTTTCCATGAGACTAAAAATTTCACTAGTGGTGGTGAAGGTGGGTTATTGATAATAAATCACCCTGAGTTTGTAGAACGAGCTGAATTCATAAGAGAAAAAGGTACTAATAGGAACAAGTTCTTCCGTGGTGCTGTTGATAAATATACATGGGTTGATGTAGGTAGCAGTTACTTACCTAGTGAGTTACAAGCTGCTTACTTATGGGCACAATTGAATAATTCTAATATTATTAATAATAAACGACGAGAGCTGTGGGATCGCTATTACCAACAACTATCATCTTTATTGACGAATGAAAACATATCATTTGCTAAAGTACCGGAGTATTGTGAGCATAATGCCCACATTTTTTATCTTAAACTCGAGAATGAGCAGGTACGTCAATCTTTGATCGAATATCTTGACTGTCAGGGGGTTAACAGCGTTTTTCATTATGTACCGTTGCATTCATCTGATGCTGGGATGGTATTTGGCTATTTTTCTGGTCATGACCAATATACAACTAGTGAAAGTGAGAAACTACTAAGGCTGCCTATGAATTTTAGCCTAACAACTGAACAAGTAGATTTTATTTCTAATGCTATTTTAGATTATTTTAATATTAAATAGCCATTTCGACTAATTATATTTGGTAATAAAATGTCAAACCATGCAAGACTATTAACGTTAATAATGATGGCAGCGACATCATTTTTTATAATGGCTTTTCAAATTAATTATAATCAATATGGGCTTGATTTTACTGATGAAGGATTTTATCTAAATTGGGTTTCTAATCCATATTTATATCCTTATTCAGTAACACAGTTTGGGTTTGTACTAAATCCTATATTTGAATTTCTGGAACGTGATCTAGTCTTATTCAGAATTGTGAGCAATGTAATATCTTTTATCTTAATGGGAGTATTGTCTTTTCTTTTAGTGGCGCCTAGTTATGATAGTGGGAAAATGTCAAAATCAGAAAGGATTATATTCTCATTTGGTATCAGTAGTATCGCTATAACTTCAGTCGCAATGGGAAACTTGTGGCTAGCCACCCCTAGTTATAACTCACTTACGTTACAGTCAATATTGCTTGTTTTAATTGGATTGTCGACTTTTAGAATTAATCGCTTTCATCCTGTAGCATTGTTGTCGATATCGCTAGGACTAACTGTACTATTTTTATCCAAAGGTACGTCTTTTCTTCTACTATCTATTACAATATTAATATATTTTAGTTGCCTTAAAGAGTTTAAATTTCTAGTCAAAATATTTATATTTAGTATTGTTTTTCTCTTAGCTAGCGCATATCTCATCGATGGGAGTGTTAGTCAGTTTGTAAAAAGAGTCATTAATGGGCTATTGATCTTAAAGGCATTAGGTGCAGGTCATAGTGAAAATTTATTTGCTCTCGAACCTTTGTTATATTCTATTTATGAAGTAAAACTTTTCTTCTCAACTGTGATA
Organism: Vibrio sp. 3-2(1); assembly: GCF_963887575.1. Lineage (NCBI taxonomy): Bacteria > Pseudomonadati > Pseudomonadota > Gammaproteobacteria > Vibrionales > Vibrionaceae > Vibrio > Vibrio sp. 3-2(1). The sequence goes on from NZ_CAWPGB010000003.1 coordinate 70,498, forward strand.
ATGACTTCCTTTCTTTTTCTTTTACCTAAAATATTTAAGGTTTGGGGAGAAGTGATTTGTTATATACTGGGAACTACTATTGTTATATTTCTGTTAGTTAATGTCGATGAAGGCTATTCTGGTACCGGGTTACAAGGATTGTTTTTACTAGCAGTACCTATTTCTTCGTTATTGTTATTATATGCTTTTAAATATTTATTTAAAAAAAATAGTAATGATATATTACCAATTGACTGGAAGTTATTTATTGTTCTTTTAGTGTCGCCTTATATTTATTCTTTCGGCACGAATAATAATGTTTGGAGTATGGCAGCTGGTGCTAGCTATTTATGGGCATTATCAGGACTCATAATTTTACAAGCATTATCTCACAGAAAGTTAATACCGCTTATCATCGTTAGCCAAGTATTCACCGCATTCTATTTACATGTTTCTGTAAACAATCCATATCGACAAAGTCAACCACTATATATGCACTTGAATAGCGTTCAATTAAAAAAGGATGATATTGAAATTAAAGTGGATGAAGCTACTGAGAGCTATATTCTAGAGTTGAAGGCAACAAGAGAATTAGTTCCCGAAGGCGTACCGATTCTTGACTTTACTGGTAGGGTACCAATGTCTGTTTATTTACTAAATGGAAAGGCAATTGGAACACCCTGGCTATTAACTAACACAAAGAAATTCTTCTTTGAGAATATGAAAAGTATTGATTGTGGTGAGTTGTCACGCTCATGGTTGATAACGGAACCAACGAGTGCAAGGGCATTACCTACAACTTATACAAAATTTTTTGGTAAAAAATTTCCTGAAGATTTTGAACTGATGAAGAAAATAAATATACATTTCGACCATAATGGAAATAGTGCAAATAGTGCTCAGTATTTATATCGACCAAGATATGTTGAAAGCAACTGCGAGTATTTCGATTTAAGTTTTTGATTGTATTCGAAATCAAGTATATATTGAGTTTGTGTTTGAACTATGGTCAGAACTAAGAGATATAATTTAAATAGAGTTTATGTTGATATTATGTTGCTCTATTTGTTTTGGATGTGGATGTATTGTTAATGGCGGTTGTTTTAGTATTTGCTACTTGCTTTTTATCACCGTCGCATCAAATTTCGTTTATACATTGTTTATTTGTATGATAAATAAACAATGTATCCCAAGTATTTAGAGTGAAAATTAAGGTATTTCGATGAGATTTCAAAATAATAAAATTGCAATTATAGGTCAAGGTTATGTTGGCCTTCCTTTAGCTGTTGAATTTGGAAAGGTATATCAAACAATTGGATTTGACATTAACCAGGCACGCATCGAAGAGCTTTCGTCGGGTCTTGACTCTACATTAGAGTGTTCGCCGGAGGAGTTAGCTGAAGCCACACTTTTATCTTACACAAGCCAGTTGTCAGATCTTGTTGACTGTAACATCTATATAGTCACTGTTCCGACACCGATTACTGAAGATAAGGTGCCTGATTTGACACCACTTCAAAAAGCTTCTTCAGCTCTAGGGAGTATTATAAGCAAGGGGGACATTGTCATCTTTGAATCCACGGTATACCCAGGGGCAACGGAAGAGGTTTGTTTACCGATTATAGAAAAGAAATCGGGTTTGAAGTACAACCAAGATTTTTATGCAGGTTATAGTCCAGAGCGTATTAACCCTGGAGACAAGGAAAATAGGCTAACTACGATTGTTAAGATAACTTCAGGGTCAACACCTGAAGTTGCTGATTTTGTCGATGGGTTATATTCATCGATTATTTTAGCAGGTACACATAAAGCACCTTCAATCAAAGTCGCAGAAGCCGCCAAAGTGATCGAAAATACCCAGAGAGATTTGAATATAGCGATCATTAATGAGTTCGCTAAAATATTTAATAAATTGAATATCGATACAGGTGATGTACTTAAGGCTGCTGGCACAAAGTGGAATTTTCTTCCTTTTAAGCCAGGTCTAGTTGGTGGACACTGTATCAGTGTTGATCCTTATTATTTGACCCATAAAGCACAAGAGGTTGGATATAGGCCTGAAGTGATACTAGCTGGACGTCGTATCAATGATGGAATGGGGGAGTATATCGCGACACAACTGGTGAAAAAATTAGCTAGTAAGAGCATACATATCGACGAAGCCAAAATATTGGTTCTGGGGTTCACTTTTAAAGGCGATTGTCCTGATGTACGCAACACAAAAATCATTGACATTGTCAAAGAGCTTAAAGACTTTAACATGTCCGTTGACGTTTATGACAGTTGGGCATCTTCAACAGAAGTACGTAATGAATATGGAATAGAGTTGATTGATAGTTTAGAGCAAGGTAAATATGATGCCGTAGTTCTAGCTGTAGATCACAGTGAATTTAAGGTTATGGGTGAGGAAAAGTTAAGATCTTTTGGTAAAGAAGCACATGTACTATACGATGTGAAGCATGTGCTTGCAGCTGATGAATCAGATATTCGATTATAAGGAACTTTAGGTATGAAAAAATTTGCCCTTATTGGCGCCGCTGGTTATATCGCCCCTCGTCATTTGAATGCGATTAAAGATACAGGAAATCAGCTTGTTGTCGCAATGGATGTCAATGATTCTGTTGGAATTATGGATATGCACTTTCCTGAGTCTGAATTTTTTACTGAGTTCGAAGATTTCTCGGCATTCATAGAAGATGAGGCTATTGCTGGAAATAAGTTAGATTATGTATCTATTTGCTCACCGAACTATCTTCATGTATCACAAATGAAGTTTGCTCTGAAAAACGGCATAGATGTAATTTGTGAGAAACCATTAGTTTTGAATTCGTCCGATATTGACGTGTTAAAAAAATATGAAGATAAATACAACGCGAAAGTTAACAGTATTTTGCAATTGCGTTTACATCCATCAATAATTGCTCTTCGTGATAAAGTTAAAAATGCACCAATAGATGAAATATTTGATGTCGAACTAACTTATATGACATCTCGCGGTAAATGGTATTTAAAATCATGGAAAGGCGTTAATGAGAAATCTGGTGGCGTTGCAACTAACGTAGGAGTGCATTTCTTTGATATGTTACATTTTATTTTTGGAGATATTAAAGAAAATGAAGTTCACTACAAAGATGAGCAAACCGTTTCTGGTTATCTTGAGTATGAGCGTGCTCGTGTAAAATGGTTCTTATCCATCGATGCTAACCACCTACCTGAGAATGCAGTACAAGGTGAGAAAAAAACTTATCGTAGTATTGTCATCGGTGACGAGGAGCTCGAATTTTCGGGAGGATTTACCGATCTTCATACCCAAAGCTACCAAAACATACTAAATGGTAATGGCTATGGTTTAAGCGAAAACCGAGCGGCAATTGAAACTGTTGAAAAAATACGTGACCAAGAGGTTGTTAGCAATCCGAGCCTACATCATCCAATATTAAGAAACTTGATAAAGTAATTATGGAAGTAATTTTCAATTCATGTATACGTACCTTTATTCCTGCGGATATGGCCTAGTTGATTGACTCTAGGTGAGAACTTAGAATAATGCCATGAACCTTCCTTCTGTATCCATTATTAAAGAATGACTGAGAGATATTTAATCGTGAGAAAGATTATAATAGAAAAATTAAATGAAGCATTAGAACAAACAAATGTTGATCTTCAATATACAGATATTGATGACGCACAAGTTTTGTTAGAAAGTGGCTTAGATTCTTTAGGTTTTGCAATTTTAGTTGCCTTACTTGAAGAAGAGTTAGATTTTGACCCATTCCAAGAAATGGAAGATGCAGTCTACCCTATTACGTTTGGTGAGTTTTTGAACATTTATGAAAATCGAACAGAATAATAAAATTTTACACCACTTACAAAAAGTGCCAAGTGGAAGATGCTTTCTTAAATTTGAAAATACGAACTATACGTTTGGTGATATCTTACAATTATGTTCGGAGTTCCGTGAGGAATTTTCTGAATTGGTCGGCGAAAATTGTGCGATTATATCTGATGATAGAGAGTCGTTAGCTGTATATTTGCCAGCAGTTGATAGCATTTGTAATCGTGTTTTTTTGCAACCAACTGAAAATATTGGTGATAGTGTAGAGTTTTATCTATCTGCTGGCATTTCCTATATCATTAGATTGGGCAACTTCTCTGTTACATCAGTTGAGCCGGTGACCGGTTTTCAATATTCTGAAAAGAAAAATGAAAATGTGGCTGACTATATATTAGCGACATCTGGAACAACTGGTACACCTAAATTGGTGTCATATAAGTTAAACTCTTTGACCGCTACGGCTCAGAAAAATATTGATCGTGGTGGGGAGTTCATTTGGGGGCTATCATATGATATCAATCGATTTGCTGGCCTTCAGGTTTATTTACAAGCTCTTGTCGCTGGCTCAACATTAGTTATTCCATCTAAGATTGAATCTATCGACCTATTGGTCAAACTGTACGAGAATAACCATGTAAACTGCCTTTCGGCTACTCCCTCTTTCTGGCGTAAACTATTAATGGTTTCTTCGCACAAGAGTATTCCTCTTAAACGAATTACATTAGGGGGCGAGATTAGTAATCAAGGTATTCTAAATGCCCTATCTAATAGTTTCCCTGGTGCGAATATAATTCATATTTATGCATCAACAGAGGCTGGTGTTGGGTTCGCTGTTAAAGATAAAAAAGAAGGGTTTCCTGCTAATTTCCTCACCGGTGAAAGTACTTTGGCATGCGATTTGAAAATTAAAAATGGTTTGCTTTGGATTCGAAGTCAGCATGGCTGTTCTAATTTTGTTAAAGGTAAGCTGGATTTGGATGCTGATAATTATTTCAACACCGGAGATATGGTTGAAGTTAAAAATGATAGGATCCTTTTTCTTGGACGTGAAAGTGGCTCGATTAATGTTGGCGGCAATAAAGTAATGCCAGAAAAAGTTGAAGCGGTACTTGAAGATAGCCCCTTAGTATCAATGGCAAATGTGTTTGCTAAAAACAATCCAGTGTTAGGATCTTTGGTTTCCGCTGATATTGTTGTATCTGAGCAAGGTAAGGTTATGTCTAGTAAAGAGCTTAAAAAAGAGCTAATTGCATTTTGTCGAGGCAAGCTTGAAGCGTTTGAAATACCGGCAGTATTTAAGCAGGTTGAAGTTATTGGAACTAACGATACTGGAAAGAAAGTTAGGATGAAAATATGAAAAATGTGATTGTAACAGGCTCAGCTAAAGGCCTAGGTTTAGAAATATCAACTCAGTTAGCTGCTGAAGGGTATAATGTCATTGGCATTAGCAGAACGGTGACAAAAGAATACGAAAGTCTTAAAGCTGAATACCCAGAAACGGTGCATTTTTACGAGTTTGATTTCGAAAACACTGAACAAATAGCTTCACTAGTGAAGCGAGTAACAAAAAAACATGGGCGTATCTACGGCTTGATTAATAATGCAGCGCTAGGTCACGACGGTGTTCTGGCAACAATGCATGAATCCGATATCACAGTATTGCTCAAGGTTAACATAGAAGCCCCAATTCTACTGACAAAGTACGTATCGCGATCTATGTTGTTGAATAAAAATGGTAGGATTGTGAATGTTGGTTCGATTATTGGTTCAACAGGTTTCAATGGTCTGAGTGTATACGGTGCAACTAAATCAGCATTATCAGGGTTTACTAAATCTCTGGCTCGAGAACTTGGTAAAGCGCAAATTACAGTAAACACACTTGCTCCTGGCTATATGGAGACTAACATGACAGGTGATCTGAGAGGGGAAAAGCTGGAGAAGATTAAGAGACGCAGTTGCCTTGGCAGGCTTGCGAATGTTTCAGACGCATCCAGTATGGCCGTATTCTTAGTATCAGATAGTGCATCAGGAATTACTGGGTCGACCTTTACTGTTGATGCAGGAAGCACTGCTTAATTCTATTAGGACTTAATTATGAATAATATCTTTTCTCACTCATTGGGCGTACGTGAAATATGTGCATTACTGGAAGACTTTGAATATTTTGGGAAGGAATTTGAAGTAAAATCAATATCAGATATTTCTTTTCCTTTAGAAAATAGTCTTTGTGAGTATACCAAAGGCGATCTGCCTGAAATAAGTGAAAAAGTTGTATTACTAACTCAAAAAAATATTGATGGTTATAATTGTATTGTAGTTAAAAATAGTAAGAAGTGTTTAGTTGATATTATTAGTAAGATTGATTTTAAAAAAATAGAATCAAAAATTTCTGACACAACTAAAATTGGTAGAAATTGTTGTATTGATGATGATGTAGTTATCGGAAATAATACGGTTGTTGAGGATGGTGTAATTATCCGAGGTGGGACGATTATTGGTTCTAACTGTATCATCAGGGCCAATACCATAATAGGTAGTGAAAGTTATTCTTTTTACTATGATGATGAATATCAATCGGTTCCTTCTTTAGGCGGAGTCATAATAAATAATGATGTTGAAATTGGACCAGGTTGCAATATCTCTAGAGGAAACTTCGATAATACTATTATTGGGAAGGGTACTAAAATGGATGCCCTTAATCATATAGCTCACGATTGTGTAATAGGAGATAATTGTACTATTACTGCTTCGGTTGCTTTGTGTGGATATGTGAAAATTGGCTGTAATACTAGGGTTGCTCCAAATGCCTCTATTCTTCAAAGAAAGGTTGTGGGTAATAATGTTGTTATTGGCTTAGGTGCTGTTGTAGTAACAGATGTTCCCGACGATAGTAACTATTTTGGAAATCCAGCAAGAAAACTGCCTAAAAAATAATAATTTATATTTTTGTAGATAATCTCTAATTGTGGAGGCAAATTTAATGCACTTTATCGACTTACAAGCCCAGTACAACCACCTTAAAGACAGAATTGATGAGCGCATCCGTAAAGTGCTTGACCATGGGCGATATATCATGGGACCTGAAGTACATGAGTTGGAGGATAAGCTGGCAGAGTATGTGGGAGTCAAGCACGCAATAACTTGTGCTAACGGGACAGACGCATTGACATTAGCAATGATGGCAATAGGTGTCTCCGAAGGTGATGCGGTATTCTGTCCTACATTTACTTTTTTTGCTACAGCAGAAACGATAGCATATGAAGGTGCAACCCCTGTGTTTGTTGACTCAGACCGTGCAACATACAATATTTGTACGAAAGATCTTGAAGAACAAATTAAGAAAGTAATTAAGGAAGGACTCCTTAAACCTAAAGCGATTATTTCGGTTGATTTGTTTGGTTTACCCGCTAACTATCCTGAGATTACTCTCATCGCTAAAAAGTATGGTCTCAAAGTAATTGAAGATGCTGCACAAGGTTTCGGTGGTACAATCAATGGTAAGCGAGCGGGAAGCTTTGGTGATTTGGCTACCACCAGTTTTTTTCCAGCGAAACCCTTAGGGTGTTATGGTGATGGCGGAGCCATCTTTACTAATGATGATGAATATGCGGAGTTAATTAAGTCTTATAGAGTTCACGGTAAAGGCTCGAATAAGTATGACAATGTTCGTATTGGTATGAATAGTCGTTTGGATACTATCCAAGCCGCTATCTTACTTGAAAAATTAGCCGAGTTCCCAACCGAATTGGTTAACCGCAACATAGCAGCTGAAAACTATAACTCGACTTTGAATCCGGAGTACACCTTACCGTTAGTTCCAAATGGTTATACAAGTTCCTGGGCTCAATATTCTATTCTTGTAGAGTGTAGAGAAGAAGTTATTAAAGAGTACGCTACGAAGAACATACCAACGATGATTTACTATGAAAAATGCTTACACCTGCAAGGTGCATTTGAATACCTAGGGCATAGCGAAGGAGACTTTCCTGTGGCTGAAAGTTTATCAAAAAAAATATTAAGTCTTCCCATGCATGGATACTTGAGTAAATAGATGTTAAAAAAGATTCTTAAAGAAGACTTTTTTAGGAATGTTGGGCTATTAGCCAGCGGTACTGCTATAGGTCAAGTAGTAAGCATAATAGCTCTTCCTTTTCTAACTAGGCTTTATACTCCCGAGAGTTTTGCACAGTTATCGCTATTTCTTTCTTTAGTTGGTATATGCTCTACTATCGCATGCTTAAGATTTGAAATTGCTATTCCACTGTCTAGAAATGAAAACGAAAAAAACGATTTATCCATATTAGCTTTTTTTTCCCTTACCGGGTTTTCTATCACTTTAGCTCTATTGGCCTACTTTTTAGATAATTATGTTGATGATTCAAGGGTCACTCTTGGATTTGTTATTCTTGCTATTTGTACTGTTTTTTTGTTAGGTCTGTTTAACTTGTTAGACTTTCTAGTTGTTAAAGATAAAAATTTCAAACTATCTTCAAAAACCAAAATACTCCAATCATTGGTACAAAACTCCTCGCAAGGTTTATTTGGTTTTACTAAGTTTTCTAGTGGTTTACTAATAGGCTATATATTATATGTGGTTTGGGGTGTTTTTAGTTATAGAAGGTATTTAGGTTTTCTATCGAAAAGAATTTCGTCATTAGATTTTAATAGAATCAAGAAAACAGCAGTTAGCTACAGAAATTATCCGCTTTATTCAACATTTCAATCTCTCTTTAATGTATCGTCTATCCAAGTTCCAATTATCATAATTGCAATATATGGAGTATCTCCTGATGCAGGTTATCTGATGTTGGCTATTCGAATTATACAAGCACCGTTATCGCTTTTATCTAATTCGGTATCTCAAGTCTATATATCAAAGGCACATGAAGAACGAAAGAAAAATAATCTTTATAATTATACGGTTGACATCATAAAGAAATTAGTCAAGCTAGGCGTTTTACCATTAGTTACTATTGGTGTTAGTGCTCCTTATATCTTTCCTTTTATTTTTGGTCCTGAATGGAAGATGGCAGGTGTGTATACACTATATTTAACACCTTGGTTTTGTATGCAATTGATCTCTTCTCCTGTGTCTTATTCAATGGATATTTTATCCAAACAAAAAATAGGAATGGTTTTCCAATTTATTGGTTCTTTGTTTAGAATTATGAGTGTGATTATTCCCTTGTTATACATGAAGGATTGGATGATTATTGGGCACGCAATGTCTGGGTTTGTATTTTATGCAGCGTATCTAATCATTATTATGTTCCTCCTTAATAAAGACCAAAAAATAGTAAGTGTTTAAAAGCTATGAATAACATATTTGAAATATTAACTATTACAGTATTGGTTCTTTTTTTGTCATTAATTTTATTTTATTTTGCTATGGGTTCGTTTAGTCTAACCAAGCTAAATATTAACTCTTATCTTTTCTATAAAGATATAATATTAATGACTCTTATCGGTGTAGTCTTAGTCGCCACCCAGTTTGATTTAATATTTGGGGTTAGGTTTTGGGCTATCACAGGTGACGTTAGTAACGAAAGTCGAAATATTGGTTGGTATGCAATACTCTACTTCTTGATCGCATACCCAATTGGAATGATGGCATCGAATCTTCTATTTAATTACTCAATTAGGTCGAATCAATTTGAACGTTATCTGACTAAAACCGTTCTTAATCCATATCAACTCAGTAACACATCTTTACTGTTGTCATTGTTCTTTTTCTTATTAGTGTCAATAGCATCTCTTTTATATGTTTACATCAGTATGGAGTCTGTACCAATAATTGAACTGTTAAAGGGAGCAAGTTTTTCTGACATTCAGGTATCAAGGACTAATGCCAAGCTTTATTTTTCCGGCTCTCCATTTATTAAAGATATGATAGCTTTGAAGCTGCCGGTCCTAGTCTCGTATGCACTTTATGTAATTATTAAGACTGATAAAAGTAAGTTATCCATCATGCTATTCATTGTTTCATTTGTTACTTCTGTTTTAGCGTTAACATATAATTTCGAAAAGGCACCAGTTATTTTGTATATACTTGGTTTTTTTCTAATTAGTGTTGTCATTAATAATGGAATAAAGTTGAAAACATTAATTATCTTTGGTGGGTTATCATTTTTATTCATGCTTTTACTTTTTATATTTCTTATTGGTCATTCCGATTTTTCTCAAGCATTAGAAAAACTAGGAGGTCGTTTGTTTATAGCTCAAACGTCTGCCATTTTCTTATCTTTTGATTATTTTCCCGATAAGCATGAATTTCTTGGTGGCTTATCAATATCAGGAGTGCTAGCTAAGGTTTTTGGTGTTGAATACTTACGGTATGGTAGGGTGCTGTTTGAGATATATGACTACCCTTCAGTCCTTAATGGTGAGGCTGGATTAATTGTTGGTAACTTCATTTCAGAAGCTTGGGCTCTTTGGGGGATTGGAGGGGTGATACTATCTCCACTCTGGGTTGGATTTTTTGTCGCGTCTATATCGAATCTTATTTTTAGATTACCTAAAAACGCACTTTTCATTGCCTTGTATGCTCAGATTGGTTCTATGTTGTCATTGAATGGCGGCATGGCAGTGTTTGTTAGCATTATTTCATTTCTTATTCCAGTTTTCTATATAGCTTCTATTTTGTTATTTGGTTTTTTTATCCAGAAATTGCTCTTTAGAAAGGAAAGTTCTTTTTGTTGATTTTATGTCGAGAGGTTAAATTTGAAAGTTTCAGTTTGTATTGCAACTTATAATGGTGGGGAATATCTAGCAGAACAATTAAATTCTATCTTCCCTCAATTGGGTACTGAAGATGAAATTATAATTTCAGATGATCATTCTTCAGATAATACAATTGAAATTGTTAAAGAGTTTAATGACCCTAGAATCACAGTGTATTCAAACAATTTAGGTAAAGGATATACAAGAAACTTTGAAAATGCGTTAAATCATTGTTCGGGAGATATCATCTTTCTATGTGATCAAGATGATGTGTGGGAACCAAATAAAGTCGAAAGAATGTCATGTTTATTATCTAATAATGACTTAGTAGTTAGTGATTGCAAGGTAGTTAACGGAAAATTAGAGACAATCCATAACTCACATTTTTCAATACATCAGACAAGCAGCGGCTTCCTGAGGAACTTTGTTAAACCTCGTTATATAGGCGCCTGTATGGCATTCAATCGAAGAGTCTTAGATTGTTCATTACCATTTCCCCAAAAGCAAAAATACTGTGCTCATGATTATTGGATTTCACTAGTCGCAGAAATGAAATTCAATGTCGCGACTTTAGATGAGCCATTGATGTTATATCGACGACACTCTCACAACGCTTCAAGTGGCGGTGAAGTCAGCAAGTTTAGTCTGGCCCACAAGGTGTTGACTCGAGTGTATACGGGGAGCTGTTTGCTTTTAAGGTGGATGCGTTGAGTAGAGTATTAAAATTTATTTGGATGTTGAGAGCCATATTCTATAAGCCGTTTATGCATCGTTTCGGTTGGTTTAGCTATATAGGACCTACGTGTTATCTAAGCGGTGTTAAACACTTCTCTTTTGGGGATAGAGTAAGAATATACCCAAACGCAAGGATTGAGTCTTTAGGTGGTAGTATTGAGATTGGTAACAACGTCTCTATTGGACAGAACCTCCATATCGTAAGCGTCAATAATGTTAGAATTGGGAAGGATACAACAATTTCTTCTAATGTATTTGTTTCTGATGTTGATCATCAATATGAAGCTTTGGGTGTTCATATCATGGAGCAGCCCTTAGATGTCAAAAGTACTCATATTGGTGACAATTGCTTTATTGGTTATGGGTCAGTTATAATGCCGGGCACTATACTGGGGAAGCATTGCATTGTCGGTGCTAACTCTGTTGTTAAAGGTATTTTTCCCGATTATTGCGTTATTGCTGGCTCCCCAGCCCGAATAATTAAATATTATGATTCCAATGAACAATGTTGGGTTCAAACAAGTAGCAAAAAATTATAGGTTTAAGATGAAAAAAAATATTTTAATTACTGGTGGTGCTGGGTTTATTGGCTCAAACTTCGCTGCAAGGCTTGTTTCAGAAGGGCATTCTGTCAAGGTTCTCGATAGCTTATCTCCTCAAATTCATGGAGAAAACCCAAACACCTCTCCTCTTTATTGTTCGTTAGATGAAAAAGTTGAGTTTATCCATGGTTCTGTTACTTCTAGGAGTGATTGGAACAAGGCCCTAGATGGTGTAGACACGATTGTACATTTAGCCGCAGAAACAGGTACAGGTCAATCAATGTATGAGATTGAAAAGTACTCAACATGCAACATTAACGGGACTGCAATATTACTAGATATACTAGCTAACCAAGACCATGGAATCCAAAAAATAGTGATTGCTTCTTCTCGTTCAATTTATGGAGAAGGCAAATATTTGTGTGAAACACACGGTGAAGTTTATCCAACGAGTAGAAATGATCATGATATGACAAGTGGTGATTTTGAAGTTAAGTGTCCAGTTTGTAGTAGTAAGGTTTTATTGTGCCCAACAGATGAAGAGAGTAAGATCCACCCTTCTTCTATTTATGGAATAACTAAACAAGTTCAAGAGCAAATGGTTATGCTTTCCGGGGAAAGCTTATCGATTGCGACCGTTTCTTTAAGATTTCAAAACGTTTACGGGGTTGGTCAATCACTTTCAAATCCTTATACCGGTATATTATCTATCTTCTCAACTCGAATTAAGAATGGCAACGATATTAATATTTTTGAAGATGGACTTGAAAGTCGAGACTTTGTATATATAGATGATGTTGTTGAGTCTATCTGCTTGTCTATTTTTGATGATAATGCAAACGGTCAAATTTTTAATGTCGGTTCTGGTGTATGCACTGATGTACTCACGGTCGCAAATACTTTAAAGAACATCTACCAATCGGACTCAAAAATTGAAGTGTCTGGTAATTATCGATTAGGTGACATACGACACAATTATGCTGATCTAAAGAAAATTAAGAGTAAAATTGGCTTTGAGCCAAAGGTTGACTTTCAAACCGGAATGAAATTATTCACTGACTGGGTAAATAAGCAAAGCGTGCAAGATGACTTATATGAGGATTCTATTGAAGAAATGAAATCCAAAGGATTATATAAGTAATAAATTTATACTAAAGGTTGTTAATGTTAAAAGGTAAGAAGATCCTACTTATTGCTCCATCTTTTTTTGGTTACGAATATGATATCGTAAAAAAAATAGAAGAGTTGGGCGGTGATGTTGATTATTTTGACGAAAGACCATTTGAGTCTTCATTTGCCAAAATAATGAATCGGCTGGATGTTAAATTTTTTATAAGACGTCGTATCGATGCTTATTATGAAAATGTAGCGAATTGTAGTCGAGAGAAAGGTTATGATTACCTCTTGGTTATCTCTCCTGAAACACTAGAATGTAAAACAGTAAAAAAAATTAAAGAGTATAACCCGAATGTAAAAACAATCCTGTATATGTGGGACTCTTTTAAAAACAAAAATGCAGCAGACTTAATTCCTGTATTTGACAAAGTTTTTTCGTTTGATAAATCTGATTGTATTGAAGATGAGCGTATATGTTTCCTTCCTCTCTTTTATAACGATTTTTTTTCAAGTCAACTTAAACAAGATGTAGCTGACGCAAAGTATACAGCTACGTTTATAGGCACTATTCATAGTGATAGAGCTAAACTGGCAAAGAAAATCTTGAATGATATTGAGATGAAGGGATATAAAACGTACAGTTTTTTTTATTGTCCTAGTAAGTTGCTCTTTGTTCTTAAAAAGCTATTTACCGACGAATTTGACTTTTTGAAATTTAAGGAAGTTTCATTTGTTTCAATGTCGAAAGAGGAATTGAAATCAAAAGTTTTGGATTCATCGATAATTATTGATATTCAACACCCTAAGCAGTCTGGGCTAACTATGAGAACAATTGAAATGTTCGGAGTGGGTCGAAAGTTAGTTACAACTAACGCAGACGTTGCTGATTATAATTTCTTTAACAAAGATAATATATTAGTAGTCGACAGAGTTGCTCCTACGATTCCTCAGTATTTTATCGATTTACCTTATGTTAAACCTAAAAAAGAAATACACTATCAATATTCTTTAGCTAGTTGGTTGTCAGTTGTGCTAGGTGTGGAATATGCAGGGCCCGCGCATGTTATTGGCGCACTTTCTCTTCGATTTTCGGAATAAAATTTTAAGAAACAGGTTGAACTAGCGAACTAGGCGTGATCTTATACTGTTTATTACAAAGCAGGATAAGCCGAACATGAATCATATGGAATTTAAAGAGCATTTTAGCATATTGAGTGATACCCGGCAGGAAAGAAAAACGACTTATAACTTCTTCGAAGTGATGTTCCAAGTGGTGACCGCGATGTTATGCGGAATGAAGACTTGGGATGATATTGAAGCATTCGGTGAAGAGAATTTAACGTGGTTTAGAAAATTCAGTGACTATGCCCATGGAGTACCGAGCCATGATACGTTGGCACGCATTGTTGGGTTGATTGACCCCGACGAATTCTCACTGTGTTTTGTCCGTTGGTGTAATGATATTCAGCGCGAAAAAGCGCTTGAAACTCATCATATTGCGATTGATGGTAAGTCCTTGAGAGGAACGTATGATTACAGTAAAAACAAGTGCTTAACCCATATGGTCAATGCTTATTCGGTAGATGCGGGGCTTGTTCTCGGGCAGTTAAAAACCGATGTTAAGTCCAATGAGATTACGTTGATTCCAGAGATTTTAAAGCTAATCAAAGTGAAAGGTCGGGTAATTAGCCTTGATGCTATGGGTTGCCAACGAAGCATAGCAAAAGAGATAGTAGAGCGAGGTGGCGATTACTTAATGTCAGTGAAAAGTAACCAACCGCGTTTACACGCCCTTTTCGAATCGAAATTTGCTTTTGATAAGCTTGCAGAATATGCAGCACAAGCGGTTGAACAAGAAGAGGTAGGTAAGCGAGGCCGCAAGATGGTAAGAACGTATATTACCGTGCCATTTGAGCAAAAATATGGTGACTTTGCTGTAGACTGGAAAGAGCAGGGAAACCGCATGAAAGTCGTTGATATATAAGGGCTGCAAAGATGCTAAGATTCCGCTTTAAACCTATCACTAATCCCAACTATTGAATGTAACCACATGAAAATAAAGATCTGCTTGTAGATCA
>NZ_CAWPGB010000004.1:0-63629 GCF_963887575.1 Vibrio sp. 3-2(1)
CACTTTATTAAATTATTTCGTCTTACCGATTTGACCTACTGATTGGCTGCTGGTTGGGCTTAAACCCTTACTGGCTGTGCCGTGTCAGTGAGGCGGCATTATAGGGAGAACGAAGATGAGTGCAAGCGGTTTTTAATAAAAAATAAGAAAAACATCTATTTTGTTTAAATAGCAGCCACAAAGCGTCAAAAGAGAGCATTTCGCTCTCTTTTGATAGGCTTTAATCTCTCTCGATCTTAAATAAAAGCGTAGGCATCAGCAAACATGTGATCGCTTTTTGCATTTTTGTATTGGGTAAACTGTTCTCTTGCTGCTCCAGCCATATCAAAACGACCTGCAATATAAATGTCGTACGCTTCTAACGACTCGAAATCATCATTGATCGCTTGGAGTACATTGCCAACCTTGCCATTCCAACCTTCATCAGCCGTTTCAACAACAGGTACAAAGTGGATGTTCTCAAATTGCTGAGCAATCTCACTCAGTTCTGTTTTTGCATAGAGTTGGTAAACGTCTTTTGCTCCCCAGTACAAATAGATAGCGTTACTTTTCTTTTGGCTAATACAGTGATCTAAAATCGAGCGTACATAGCTAAAACCTGTTCCTCCAGCAATGAGTAGTAGAGGGCGCTCATTTTCTTTTACCCACGCATCACCATGAGGTGCATCTATATTGACTAAACCCTTGTTGCTTAATGCCGTTCTCATTTTCTCAACCACTTCCTGTGCATAAGCATTGTGCTCGGCGGCACCAATGTGCAACTCTAGTTCACCAGAACGGCAAGGACTGCTTGCGATAGAAAATGGACGTTTATCTTTCTCACCCATTTCTACCATGAGATATTGCCCAGCTTTAAATGCAAGAACACTTTCAGGTTGGAGGATGATTTTATAAGTATTAGAGGCTAATGGCTCAATTAACTTTACTTTACATTGGGTGGTCATGTTTTTCCTCTGACTTACTCTGCAAAAGTAAGTACTAAGTTACTTGTTGCAAAGGCTTGGCAAGGGAATATCCAACCTTGTCGCTGCTCTTCGTCAGTCAACATAGGTTCTAAGTTATATTCCACTACACCTTCTAATTTTCTGCACATACACATAGCGCATGCACCTATTTGACAACGGTGTGGAAAAGAGATGTTCTTGTTGAGCGCAGCTTCCAACACCGTTGTACCGTCTTGCACTTCAAAAGTATCGCCTTTCGGCAGCAAGATCACCGTATAAGTCATAAAATACCTAGCTCATCCCAGAGCGAGTCTATTTTGGTGACGACCTCGTGATCTTTTTGGATTGGCGTCCCCCACTCTCGCTGAACTTCACCAGAGAGTTTGTTGGTTGCATCCAGCAGGAGCTTGGAACATTGCCCTTCATTAGCTTCTATACGATCAGTATCCCGAGACGGATCCATGCGCGTGGTTATCGCCCAAATCACATCATTCCAATCTCGGATATTCACATCATCATCACAGAGCACAACAAACTTCAGGTTTGAAAATGTCTCTAAAAATGCCCATATCTTTTTTAACAGCTCTTGAGATTGACCAGCAAACGCTTTGTTCATGGATACCATCAAGAAACCATCATTAGAAAATGGCACTAAATAGATATCAACAATCTCAGAATGCTGAGCTCTAAGCTGATCCAAATGCTCAGTTTTGATCTGAGGAGTCGTTGATGGTGATGACTGTTGTCTTGTACCGTCACTCTCAACATCCCATTTAATGGTAGCATCTAAGCCCATTTTGGAGCCTAGCCCCACCACTGGAGAGGCAAAATCAAGTGAATCAATCGGTGTATGTTCGATGAATAAAGTGTCTCGGACTGGGTCCATATGTGTTGTCATTGCATTGATAACTGAATTCCAATCACGAGCATCGACTGATTCATCGCACACCACCACATATTTAGTGTACATAAACTGGCGAAGGAACGACCAAACTCCCATCATGACTCGCTTTGCATGACCAGGGTATTGCTTTTTCATCGTCACCACCGCCATTCGATAAGAACAACCTTCCGGCGGTAAATAGAAATCGACGATTTCAGGGAACTGTTTTTGGAGTATAGGTACAAACACTTCATTTAACGCAACACCAAGCACAGCTGGTTCATCAGGTGGGCGTCCGGTATAAGTGCTATGGTAGATAGGATTGCTGCGCATTGTGATATGCGTAACCGTAAAGACACGATGCTTTTCAACTTCATTATAGTAACCCGTGTGATCACCATAAGGCCCTTCGTCAGCATATTCGTTTGGATCTATGTAGCCTTCCAGCACAATTTCCGCACTAGCAGGCACATCTAGATCATTACTGAGCGATTTAACCACTTCTGTTTTACTGCCTCGTAGCAATCCCGCAAAAGCATATTCAGAAAGCGTATCTGGCACTGGTGTCACCGCGCCTAAAATGGTTGCAGGATCAGCACCAAAAGCCACTGAAACTGGGAAATTCTCTCCGGGGTGAGTGTCCATCCAATCTCTTAAATCTAGAGCACCACCACGATGCGCCAACCAACGCATAATGACTTTGTTTTTACTGAGTTTCTGTTGGCGATAAATCCCGAGATTTTGTCGCTTCTTGTTTGGCCCTTTAGTGATGGTCAGCCCCCAAGTCAGAAGAGGAGCAACATCATCGGCCCAACAACTCATCACTGGGATTTTGTCTAAGTCAACATCGTTGCCCTGCCAAACAATCTCCTGGCAAGGAGCCTTGCGTAGTCGTTTGGTTGGCATGTTGAGCACTTGCTTAAATAAAGGCAATTTATCGATAGCATCTTTGAAGCCCTGTGGTGGCTCGGGCTCTTTGAGATAAGCCAGTAATTTGCCGACTTCCCTTAACTCTTGGACCTCTTTACGCCCCATGCCGATCGCGACGCGTTTTGCGGTGCCAAACAAGTTAGTGAGCACGGGAACCGTATAACCGATCGGGTTTTCAAATAGCAAGGCAGGACCTGCGGCACGCAAAGTGCGGTCGCTAATTTCCGTCATTTCATAATGAGGGTCAATCGGGCAAGTAATGCGTTTTAGTTGGCCTGTTTTTTCCAGATGGTCAACAAATTCACGTAAATCCTTAAAGCTCATAGGCCTACTACATCGCTGATTAAACTGCAGGCAGTATAACAAAAACAACCCATTAACGATCCCCAAATTTCATAGGGTTATTGAGAGAGGGCTTGCAAAATACCACGACTTTTCACCTGAGAATTACTCACCAGTAAATCCTTTAGCCAGCGGCTGTGTCCCTGCTCGACCAAAGCACTGGCCACTAAATTGACCTCTTCATTGATTGACATTTTGGCTATCAGAAAGTCGCGGATATCAGAACGCATGGGGCTGATGCGAACTAATGCCTTAATCGCTTGTACTTTTAAACTTGGATTTTCACTGGCGGCCATGATCTGTTTTATCGCAAATTCATCGCTTACGCTGGCTAATCGTGTGAGTTCCTGCTGAATGGAGAAATCGACCCGCATCAGCCACAGGAGTTTATAGATTTTAGGATCTTCACTAACTTGAGCTAATCGAACCATCACTTGTGTGGAAGGCAACCACCCGGTCACTGGCTCTGATGTCAGTTGCTCAGTGAGCGCAGCCAAAGCACTTGGGGATAGTGTATCTAACTCGCGGATCAGTAACGTTTCGCGAATTTTTACTTGATATTGAGTCCCTGACAACCATGTTTGCAGTACTAGCTCTTGGCGCTCCGCCTTCACCAAGAAGTCGAGAATGGTTTGTTCCTGCCGCCAACGCTTTAATAAACGGCTGGCTATCACAGAAGAGTCAAAAGCTGGAGTTGAGAATTCATAGCCTTGTTCTTTTTCAACAACTTGGTAAGTGGGTGCAAGCGCTTGCTGCTCTTCAATGAATATCACCATATTCGGCGTTAGGGCGAGATCCAACTGCTCGATTTTTTGCAGCAACAGAAAACGTGCGGCTTCTTGCGGTAATAGCGCTAAACGTTGTAATGAAAAACGCAAAGAATCAAATTCATCATGTACCGCGTACTGCAATAGCTCTGCACTTTTATGGCGAATTTGTTCTTCCTGAAGCCATTTTTGAGCTGTATCAGACGTTATTTCTATAGAGGCAGCACTTGGCCACGCACAAAATAAAAATAGCGAGAGGAGAAGCGACGACAACATTCCTTGTTGCATTTTAACCTCCTTGTAACATTTGGCCTATTGTGGAAGGTTAATGGGTCAAATGCAAACAAAAACGCCACCGATAAACGGTGGCGTTGGTCATACTAAACTTAGCGTCTATTATTGACGGCGCATCGCATCAAAAAACTCATCATTGGTTTTCGTCATCGCGAGCTTATCAATTAAGAATTCCATTGCGTCACTTTCACTCATTGGGTGAACGATCTTACGCAGAATCCACATTTTTTGTAACTCATCAGGCTTAGTAAGCAACTCTTCACGACGAGTACCACTGCGGTTGAAGTCGATAGCAGGGAAGACACGTTTTTCCGCAATTTTACGGTTAAGGTGCAATTCCATGTTACCTGTACCTTTAAACTCTTCGTAGATAACTTCATCCATTTTAGAGCCGGTATCAACCAATGCCGTCGCAATAATCGTTAAACTACCGCCTTCTTCTACATTACGAGCCGCACCGAAAAAGCGCTTAGGGCGTTGCAATGCGTTGGCATCCACACCACCAGTCAACACTTTGCCAGATGACGGGATCACTGTGTTGTAGGCGCGAGCTAAACGTGTGATGGAATCAAGCAGGATAACGACATCTTTCTTATGCTCAACCAAACGTTTTGCTTTTTCGATCACCATTTCTGCCACTTGTACGTGACGCGAAGCTGGCTCATCGAACGTAGAAGCAACCACTTCACCTTTCACAAGGCGTTGCATTTCCGTTACTTCTTCAGGACGTTCGTCAATCAGTAGCACCATCAACACACAATCAGGATGGTTGTTAGCAATACTTTGCGCGATATTTTGTAGCAACATGGTTTTGCCCGCTTTTGGCGGAGCAACAATCAAACCACGCTGGCCTTTACCAATCGGAGAGGCAAGGTCTAGAACTCGTGCCGTAATGTCTTCTGTCGAGCCATTACCACGCTCCATGATCATACGTTCATTGGCATGCAGTGGAGTTAAGTTCTCAAATAAAATCTTGTTACGTGCATTATCCGGTTTGTCGTGGTTAACGGTGTTAACTTTTAACAATGCGAAATAACGTTCGCCTTCTTTTGGTGGGCGAATTTTGCCAGATACTGAGTCACCGGTGCGTAAGTTGAAACGGCGAATTTGGCTTGGTGATACGTAGATATCATCAGGGCCAGCTAAATATGAACAGTCGGCGCTACGTAAGAAACCAAAACCGTCTTGAAGAATTTCCAAGACCCCATCACCAAATATATCTTCACCACTTTTTGCGTGCGCTTTTAGGATGGAGAAGATGATGTCTTGTTTTCTTAGACGCGCTAGGTTTTCGAGGCCTAGGCTCTCACCAAGTTTCACAAGATCAGACACAGGTCTGTTCTTCAATTCTGTTAGATTCATTGTGGTGGATACTTGTTTAGTCAAAATAGGATCTATTTTCTAGTTAAGATGGATTTTGGTCTCAGGATCGACCAAGAAGTGAACACTTGTCTAATTAACGTGCGATAAACTAGCACTAAATAATAGCCTAGTCTAGAGTTTGTTTCTTTTCAAAAAAACAAAGCCGTGCATCAGAAAATGTACGGCTTTGCGATACCTGTTATAGGTTTGCGTCCAAAAACTCTTTCAATTGAGTTTTTGATAACGCACCAACTTTCGTTGCAGCGACGTTGCCATTTTTGAACAGCAGCAAGGTTGGGATGCCACGAATACCAAACTTAGGTGGAGTACCTGCGTTGTGGTCGATATTTAATTTACCGATAGTCAGTTTGCCTTCGTACTCGCTAGCGATTTCATCCAAAATTGGCGCAATCATCTTACAAGGACCACACCATTCTGCCCAAAAATCAACAAGAACAGGGCCTGCAGCTTTGATTACATCGTTCTCAAAACCATCATCTGTAAGCTGCAAAATCTTATCGCTCATCTTCCACTCCAATATGTTTTTCTGCACTGATTATAAGCTAACCAGTAAATAGATGCTCTATTGGAATGTATTTACTTTCGTATTGCAAGCTTAAGCTGATATTCTATGGCGATGAAAAAGACACATATCACAGAGCAAAAGTTCGCCGATTTGGGATTACATCCTCAAGTTGTTGAAGGATTGGAAAAAAAAGGGTTCGATTACTGTACCCCGATCCAAGCCTTGGCGTTGCCGGTACTGCTCACCGGCCAAGACATTGCAGGCCAGGCCCAAACAGGGACTGGTAAAACGCTTGCGTTTCTCGCTGCTACTTTTAACCACTTACTAACAACCCCTGAACATGAAGGGCGAAAACCGACGCAGCCGCGTGCCATTATTATGGCTCCGACTCGTGAGTTAGCGATTCAAATTTATAACGACGCCGAACCTCTGATTGCCAGTACTGGCATCAAAGCCGCGCTGGCTTACGGTGGTGAAAGCTACGATAAGCAATTGTCTAAGCTGCAAGATGGTGTCGACATATTGATCGGTACAACAGGACGTATCATCGATTTCTACAAACAACACGTGTTTAACTTGAATAATATTCAAGCTGTAGTGCTGGATGAAGCCGATCGCATGTTTGACCTTGGTTTTATCAAGGACATTCGTTTTCTGTTTCGCCGTATGCCTGAACCTAAAGAGCGCCTGAACATGCTGTTTTCAGCCACGCTTTCTTATCGCGTTCAAGAGTTGGCGTTCGAGCACATGCATAACCCTGAGCATGTGGTTGTTGAACCAGAACAAAAAACTGGCCATCGCATCCAAGAAGAGCTGTTCTACCCGTCTAACGAACATAAGATGGCGCTATTACAGACACTGATAGAACAAGACTGGCCAGATCGCGCCATCATTTTTGCCAACACAAAACACCGCTGCGACTCTATTTGGGGTCATTTAGCTGCAGATGGGCACCGTGTCGGCCTGCTAACGGGTGATGTACCGCAGAAGAAACGTGAAAAGATCCTTGAGCAATTCACTACCGGTGATGTCGACATTCTTGTTGCAACCGACGTGGCAGCGCGAGGCTTACACATTCCTCAAGTCACACACGTATTCAACTACGACTTACCTGATGACTGTGAAGACTACGTGCACCGTATTGGTCGTACAGGTCGCGCAGGAGAGAGTGGTCACTCGATTAGCTTTGCCTGTGAAGAGTACGCCATTAACCTAACAGCGATTGAAGAGTACACCGGGCACGCGGTTCCTGTTTCTGATTACGATGCATCGGCGTTGATTGAAGACTTACCACCGCCAATTCGTCTGCGTTCTCGTAATCCTCAGCAGCGCCGTACTAATAACAATGGCCCTCGTACTGGCAACCGTAAGCCACAAAGTCGTCGCCCACGTCAACCGCATCAAAGTAATAAGGGTTCGTAATCCATTTATGAGTAAAGCCGTCTCCTCGCCGCTCTACGCTGCCATCGACCTTGGGTCGAACAGTTTTCATATGCTCATCGTGCGTCATATTGATGGCAGTGTACAAACGATGGCCAAAATAAAGCGCAAAGTACGCTTGGCCGCCGGGTTAGATGATAACAACGCTCTTAGCCAAGAAGCGATGCAGCGAGGATGGGACTGCCTCAGTTTATTTGCGGAACGACTACAAGATATACCCGCCAGCAATATCCGTATTGTTGGCACTGCCACACTGCGTACAGCCACCAACGTTGAGCTGTTTTTAACTCAAGCCAACCAAATACTCGGCCACCCCATTCAGGTTATTTCCGGTGAAGAAGAGGCGGCCACTATCTATAAAGGAGTGGCGCACACTTCAGGTGGCTTAGGACGACGCTTGGTTGTCGATATTGGTGGGGCCAGTACTGAACTCATCATTGGTGAAGGGTTCGATGCCAAAGCGTTAACCAGTTTAAAAATGGGCTGCGTCACTTGGCTTGAGCGCCATTTTAAAGACAGACAGCTTAACGCGGCTAACTTTAATCGAGCGATCGATGCGGCAAAACAGACGTTAGCGCCTATCCTTGAGCAGTACACACAGTTAGGTTGGGATGTGTGCGTGGGTGCCAGTGGCACAGTACAAGCGTTGCAAGAAATTATGTTAGCGCAAGGGATGGATGAGGTGATCACTCATACCAAACTAAAACGCTTGCAAAAACAAGCGATGCTCGCCGATCACTTGGAAGAGCTTGATATTGAAGGCTTAACTTTAGAGCGAGCGTTAGTTTTCCCAAGTGGCCTCTCGATTTTAATTGCCATCTTTGAACTGCTCGAGATTGAATCGATGACTTTAGCTGGCGGCGCATTGCGTGAAGGCTTAGTGTATGAAATGGTCGAAGAGCTGCGCCAAGATGACATTCGAACGCGTACCATCAATAGCGTTCAGGTGCGATATCAAATTGATGTTGACTACGCCAAGCAAGTGGCTCAACTTGCCCAATCGCTGCTCAAACAGTGTGGGGGGGAAGATTGGATTGCGGAACCGCAAGCTGAAATGCTACTCACTACCGCTGCACAATTGCATGAAATAGGGTTAGCGATTGATTTAAAAAAAGGCGGTGAACACAGCGCCTACCTGTTACAAAACCTCGACTTACCCGGCTATACCCGTGCACAGAAACACTTTCTAGGCGAAATTGCTCGTCGTTATCGCGAGCAGCTCTCTTCATTGCCAGAGCAGTACGCTCTGTCGGGCAACAGCGCCAAGCGGGTGTTACGTTTACTGCGCCTTGCCGTATTGCTCAGCCATCGTCGTAACGAGGCACTACAGCCTAAATTTACACTGCAAGCTCAAGGTGACCAACTGACTCTTCGGTTATCCGCCAAATGGTTAGCGGCCAACCCTCTCACCACCGCCGAGCTGGATATTGAAGCAAACCGTCAAAGCGACATTGGTTGGCCACTCATTATCGACCCATCATAGTTATAAGATGCAGACACATGAAAAAGCCCGAGCAGCACTTGCTCGGGCTTTGATTTTCTATCTTCCTAGTATAATGGCTTGCTACTCCACTACTGAACATTTCAACTACTGAGCATTGATCCCAACGGTTCGAAAATCAGGGTTGACCGCTGTCAGCTTGCGGATCAAGTAATTGAGCAGCACACCGTACATCGGCACAAACAGGCCTAAACTGATCACCAGTTTAAAACCATAATCAACCAAGGCAATTTCGGTCCAATGTTCAGCCATGAACGGATCGAGGCTTTGATAGAAAGCAATCGCAAAAAAAGCGACCGTGTCTAATGCATTACCAAATAACGTAGAACATGTTGGCGCAACCCACCACTGCTTCATCTGGCGCAGACGATTAAACACATGCACATCCATAATTTGCCCGAGCAAATACGCCATAAAACTGGCAATCGCAATACGCGCAACAAACAGATTAAACTCATGAAGCTGAGCAAGCCCTTGGAATTGACCTTCAAAAAATAGTACCGAGAGTGCATAAGAAACAATCAAAGCCGGTAACATCACTAAGAAAATGATTTTACGAGCCAACGCTGCACCAAAAATGCGTACAGTGAGATCCGTTGCCAGAAAAATGAATGGGAAAGTAAATGCGCCCCAAGTGGTATGTAAACCAAAGACAGTAAAGGGCAACTGAACCAGATAATTGCTTGATGCGATAATGATCAAATGAAATAGCACTAAAAGTGCCAAAGCTTTGCGCTGCTGCGCAAGGGTAAAGTAACTCATTGTGTACCTTTTTAGTTTGTTTTGGGGGCGAGGGAACCCAAATCGAAGAATTAGTCTTACATTAATTTATAGGCTTACCTCGCGATCATATTCAAATCACGAGCTCAGCGGCGGGCGATTATACAGCAATAAACCCCCTCGACAAGCCTTGAAATAAGAGCAAACGTTTACCCATTGAAGAAAATATCACCGTTTTAAAATTCCCCTTTCACAGCTAAAGGCCGACCTTTTTGTTGTAGACATCCATGGGAACGTGCTACTCTTCGCCTCCATTTTTTCTGGCCTTATTTTCATTTTCTAGGATGAAACTCTCTGGGTCAGTGCTATCTTTTAACATGCTGATAGACGCAAATATCAGCATTCAATCCTAACCTAACGTGGAACAGAACAGATGGGCAAAGGTACTCTTTATATCGTCTCTGCACCCAGTGGTGCAGGCAAATCAAGCTTGATCTCTGCGATGTTGGAAACCAACCCAACCTATGCGATGAAAGTCTCTGTTTCACATACCACACGCGGCATGCGCCCGGGCGAACAAGATGGTGTTCACTACCATTTTGTGCAAAAAGAGCTGTTTGAAGAGTTGATTACTAAAGGTGAATTTCTCGAACATGCTGAAGTATTTGGCAACTACTACGGCACCTCTAAGGTATGGATTGAAAATAACCTCAACAAAGGCATTGACGTTTTTCTTGATATTGACTGGCAAGGCGCGCGTCAAATACGCGACAAAATGCCCGATGCAAAAAGTGTGTTTATCCTTCCTCCTTCAAAAGAAGAATTGGAGCGCCGCTTGAATGCTCGTGGTCAAGACAGTGAAGCCGTCATTGCTAAACGTATGAATGAAGCTCAAGCTGAAATCTCGCATTACACCGAATACGACTATGTCATCATAAATGATGATTTCGATGTGGCATTAATGGATTTCAGAGCTATTTTACGTGCTGAACGATTGAAGCAAGACAAGCAAGCTGCTAAATATAACAGCATGCTCAACGCGCTACTGGCGGAATAATCACCCGCTCAAACAAGGCAAAGTCTATCGCTAGTATAAACAAAGATTAGACTGTATACTTTCTCGTCATTTAAAAATTTTTAGTTAACTATTTGGAGTTCTCATGGCACGCGTAACTGTTCAAGACGCTGTTGAAAAAGTGGGCAATCGTTTCGACCTAGTTCTGATTGCGGCTCGCCGCGCTCGTCAAATGCAAACTGGCGGTAAAGATTCATTGGTGCCAGAAGAGAACGATAAGCCAACCGTTATCGCTCTGCGCGAAATCGAAGAAGGTCTTATCACGAAAGATGTGCTTGATGCTCGTGAGCGCCAAGAGCAGAAAGAGCAAGAAGCCGCAGAATTGGCCGCCGTAAGCAGCATCGCTCACAACCGTTAATTCTGCCATTCAAATTCAACAACCTTCCGGGCCTATAATTTGTATCTATTTGATAGCCTTAAAGACGTTGTCCAAGAATACCTAACAGAGCCTCAAATTGAGGCTCTGCGTCAATCTTATGTGGTCGCACGTGAAGCCCATGAAGGGCAAACCCGTTCTAGCGGCGAGCCTTACATCATTCACCCTGTTGCGGTTTCTCGAATTTTGGCTGATATGCGCCTTGATTTGGAAACGCTACAAGCAGCGTTATTACATGATGTCATCGAAGATTGCGATGTCACTAAAGACGATCTTGAAGCGCAATTTGGTCACGCCGTGGCGGAATTGGTAGACGGGGTTTCTAAACTCGACAAGTTGAAATTTCGTGATCGTAAAGAAGCCCAAGCCGAGAACTTTCGTAAGATGGTGCTGGCAATGGTGCAAGACATTCGCGTTATTCTCATCAAACTTGCTGACCGCACACACAATATGCGTACCCTTGGCGCATTGCGCCCGGATAAAAAGCGTCGTATTGCCCGTGAAACGTTAGAGATTTACGCGCCTCTCGCTCACCGCTTAGGGATTCATAACATCAAGACTGAGCTAGAAGAGCTTGGCTTTGAAGCATTGTACCCAAATCGTTATCGCGTATTGAAAGAAGTGGTAAGATCCGCTCGCGGTAACCGCAAAGAGATGATCCAACGCATCCACAGTGAAATTGAAGGCCGCTTGCAAGATTTCGGTTTGAAAGCACGCGTGGTCGGCCGTGAAAAGAACCTGTTCTCCATCTATAACAAGATGAAAACCAAAGAGCAGCGCTTTCACACCATTATGGACATCTACGCTTTTCGAGTCGTGGTCGACACTGCAGACACTTGTTATCGTGCATTAGGCCAAGTTCATAGCTTGTACAAACCTCGCCCGGGGCGCATGAAAGATTACATCGCCGTGCCCAAAGCGAACGGCTACCAATCTTTGCATACCTCGATGGTCGGCCCACACGGCGTCCCAGTTGAAGTGCAGATCCGCACTGAAGACATGGAACAGATGGCCGACAAAGGTGTTGCTGCTCATTGGTCTTACAAAGGTAATGGCGAACGCACTGGCACCACCGCGCAAATTAAAGCACAGCGCTGGATGCAAAGCCTACTTGAGCTACAACAAAGCGCTGGCAACTCGTTTGAGTTTATTGAGAACGTTAAGTCGGATCTTTTCCCTGATGAAATCTACGTCTTCACCCCCAAAGGCCGCATCGTTGAGCTGCCTGTCGGGGCAACTGCGGTTGATTTTGCCTACGCGGTACACACCGATGTCGGTAATACCTGTGTTGGAGCTCGTGTTGATCGAAACCCTTACCCGTTAAGTAAATCACTGAAAAACGGCCAAACGATTGAAATCATCAGCGCACCTGGGGCTCGCCCTAATGCCGCTTGGCTCAACTATGTGGTCACGTCTCGCGCTCGTACTAAGATACGTCAAGTGCTTAAAACCATGCGCCGTGAGGAATCGATCACACTTGGTAGACGTTTGCTCAATCACGCGCTGGGTGATCTTTCACTCAGTGACATCAGTGACGAGAACATTAAGCATGTGATTGGTGAGCTTAAAATGGCCACGGTCGATGATCTGCTGGCCGCGATTGGTTTAGGCGAACTGATGAGTATTGTCATTGCGCGCCGTCTGCTTGGCGATGCTGATGAGCTGACCGAAGTGGAAAGCAATGATGGCAAACCGAAAAAGAAACTGCCGATCCGCGGCGCTGAAGGTATTTTGCTCACGTTTGCTAACTGCTGCCACCCCATCCCAGACGATCACATCATTGCGCATGTCTCTCCGGGTCGTGGTTTAGTGGTGCATCGTGAAACCTGCCCTAATGTTCGTGGCTACCAAAAAGAGCCGGATCGTTACATGGCGGTTGAGTGGTCTAAAGATTACGACCAAGAGTTCATCACCGAACTGAAAGTGGACATGCAAAACCACCAAGGTGCGTTAGCGGAACTGACGAATGTAATCTCGAAAACAGGTTCCAACATTCATGGCCTCTCCACCGAGGAGCGTGATGGACGTTTGTATACTGTCACTGTGCTGCTGACCACCAAAGATCGCATTCACTTAGCAAACATCATGAAAAAAATTCGTGTGATGCCTCATGCACTGAAAGTGCGACGCCGGAAAAATTAAACTATCCAAATAAATAAAACCCCTTGCGGCTAACCACTCATGGGGTTTTTTATTTTCCGATACCCTACCCCCATCTTGCATTTTAGGCGTCACTATTCAAATTAGCCGATGGCCTGCCGCTTATCGACCATTACATGATTTTATGCTGTACAAAAAAACAGTTCGATGGTTGAATAATACATAACGATACTGTTAATGAGCCCTGTTATGTCACAGCTACTGTCCGCGATTCCTCTCACCTCACTCTCTGGCGTGGGCGCTAAAGTGGCTGAAAAACTGGAAAAGGTTGGCTTAATCAGTGTGCAAGATCTGCTGTTCCATCTCCCTTTACGTTATGAGGACCGCACACGGATCTACCCTATCGCTAAATTGCATCCCGGGCTTTGGGCCGCCGTGCAAGGTAAAGTCATGGCGGTGGATACGGTTTTTGGCAAACGCAAAATGCTCACAGTAAAAATAAGCGATGGTAACGGCACCATTACGCTGCGTTTTTTTAACTTTACTGCTGGGATGAAAAACAATTTTACTGAAGGTAAGTTAGTGCACGCTTACGGTGAAATTAAGCGTGGTGGATTCGGCCTTGAAATTGTTCATCCTGATTATAAATTTTATGCTCCTCAGCAACAGCCAGATGTCGAAGCTAACTTAACACCCGTTTACCCAACGACCGATGGTCTGCGCCAACTCACGCTACGCACACTCACTGATCAAGCATTAAGTTTACTCGACAAAGCTGCCGTACAAGAATTGCTACCTGCCGGGTTGTATGATCACCAAATTACGCTCTCTGAAGCGCTGCACATCATTCACCGGCCGCCACCGGGCATTAACCTGCAACTGTTTGATGAGGGGAAACATCCGGCGCAGGTTCGCTTAATTATGGAAGAGCTGTTGGCGCAAAACCTCTCCATGCTGGCTGTACGCCATCAAGGCCAGCAAGATATCGCATTGCCACTGGCTGGGTCTGGCACACTCAAACAACAACTGCTTGCACAACTGCCTTTCTCTCCCACTAAAGCACAAACACGTGTTGTGACAGAGATCGAAGCCGATCTGGCACAAGCTCACCCCATGATGCGTTTAGTACAAGGTGATGTGGGCTCAGGGAAAACCTTGGTCGCTGCATTAGCCGCCGCACGTGCTATCGAACATGGCTATCAAGTAGCATTAATGGCACCGACGGAATTGCTGGCCGAGCAGCACGCAATTAACTTTGCCAACTGGTTTGAAGCAATGGGCATCCAAGTCGGCTGGCTGGCGGGTAAATTAAAAGGCAAAGCGAAAGAAACAGAACTAACTCGCATTGCCAGCGGTGAGGCAAAAATGATAGTGGGTACTCACGCTCTTTTTCAAGAACAAGTTGAATTTCATCACCTTGCGCTCGTCATCATTGATGAACAACACCGCTTTGGCGTCCACCAGCGTTTAGAACTGCGTGAGAAAGGAGCGAAGCAAGGCGCGTATCCGCACCAGTTGATCATGACCGCAACGCCGATCCCACGAACTTTAGCGATGACTGCTTACGCTGATTTAGAAACCTCCGTTATTGATGAACTGCCACCGGGACGAACGCCCATTCAAACTGTCGCAATCCCAGATACAAAGCGTGATGATATCGTCGAGCGCGTACGTCATGCCTGTTTGAGTGAAGGAAAACAGGCTTATTGGGTCTGTACTTTGATTGATGAGTCTGAGGTGCTAGAAGCGCAAGCCGCCGCCGACACAGCGCAAGAACTACAACGCACTCTGCCCGATGTCAAAATCGGTTTGGTGCATGGCCGAATGAAGCCAAGCGAAAAACAAGCGGTGATGCAAGCCTTTAAAAACAATGAACTGCACTTGCTGGTTGCTACAACGGTGATTGAGGTTGGCGTTGACGTGCCGAATGCGAGCTTGATGATCATCGAAAACCCTGAGCGTTTGGGCTTAGCACAGTTGCACCAATTACGCGGCCGCGTAGGGCGAGGCTCTGTCGCCAGCCACTGCGTATTGCTCTACCATGCACCACTATCGAAAACCGCGCAAAAGCGCTTGGGCGTACTACGTGAGAGCAATGACGGTTTCGTAATTGCTCAGCGAGACTTAGAAATTCGCGGTCCGGGTGAGCTGCTTGGTACCAAACAGACCGGCCTCGCGGATTTCAAAATTGCGGATTTAGTCCGTGACCAACGTTTAATTCCTGAAGTACAGCGCATTGCTCGCTACTTACACGACCATTATCCAAGCCACGCGACCGCCATTATCGATCGCTGGTTAGGAGAGAAGGACATCTACGCCAAAGCATAAGATTGTTCGTTCTGTATTCCCCTCTCCCTTACACAGCAAAGCAAACGTTTGCTTTCTTGCGTAAACCATCTATAATTTCGCCAATTTTTTTTAGTGAACTACTCACTTATCCAGTCCGAGCAGATTCTGATTAACAGCAATCACAGATGACGTGTCTGCTCCACTTAGTGCTCCCACTCAGCGAACGCTAAGACAACAACGCACCATTAGGAAAACAGTATGACTATCCACAACGCTTCGCGTAAGTCTGATTTGGTTTATCAACTCAACGATAGGCCACCGCTACCCCAAACCATTTTCGCCGCTTTACAACATTTGCTAGCCATGTTTGTTGCGGTCATCACCCCTTCGCTCATTATTTGCCAAACACTTGGTGTTTCTGCCGAACAGACCAACACCATCATCAGCATGTCGCTGTTTGCATCTGGCTTATCCTCCTTTATCCAGATCCGCACCATTGGCCCGATTGGCTCCGGTTTACTTTCTATCCAAGGCACTAGTTTTAACTTTCTTGGGCCAATTATTGGCGCAGGCTTGTCATTAAAAGCGGGTGGTGCAGATATCAGCACTATGATGGCGGCGATCTTTGGCACCATTTTAGTCGCTTCTTTTGCTGAAATCCTATTATCACGAGTGCTGCAATACGCGCGCCGCGTGATCACGCCGCTAGTGTCAGGCATTGTGGTCACCCTGATAGGCTTAACACTGGTACAAGTTGGTTTAGTTTCTATGGGTGGCGGCTATGCTGCGCTCAGCGATGGCACTTTTGGCAGCTTAGACAAACTGGCGCTGGCGGGAACCGTGCTTGGACTTATCGTGCTGCTCAACCGCTCAAGTAACCCATACATTCGCGTAGCATCGATTGTGATTGCGATGTTCGTCGGTTATATCATGGCCTACTTGATGGGGATGGTGAACACTGATTCACTGAGTGAGACTGCCCTGATTGCCCTACCAATACCTATGCAGTTTGGTTTAGGTTTTGATTGGTCACTCTTTATTCCTCTGGTACTGATTTTCTTGATCACCGCATTGGAAGCGATTGGTGATATCACCGCCACTTCTGAAGTGTCGGGCGAGCCTGTCAAAGGGCCGATTTACATGAAGCGTATTAAAGGTGGTGTGCTAGCTGATGGTTTGAACTCCGCGCTGGCGGCGGTCTTTAACAGTTTTCCCAACTCGACCTTTAGCCAAAACAATGGCGTAATTATGCTCACCGGGGTTGCCAGCCGTTATGTGGGTTACTTTATTTCCGCCATGCTGGTGTTGCTCGGCCTGTTCCCGGGCGTGGCAAGCTTTGTACAATTGATTCCTGAACCGGTACTTGGCGGTGCAACCATCGTCATGTTCGGCACCATTGCAGCCGCGGGTGTGCGTATTATTTCCCGTGTGGATCTCGACCGCCGCGCGATTTTAATCATGGCGCTGTCGTTTTCGATGGGGTTAGGCATTGCGCAAAAGCCAGAGATTCTGCAATTTATGCCCGAGTTCATTAAGAGCATTTTTTCATCCGGCGTAGCGGCTGGCGGTATCACCGCCATTTTGCTCAACTTGCTACTGCCAGAAAAATTGCCACGCGAAGAAGAAGAACTCGAAGAGCTCAAAACCAACTGATTGCATGGATGGGCCCAAAAACTTCGGTCAGCAGCCGAAAAGACATAAACCGCAAACACAATGGGCTCAACTGAGCCCATTGTGTTATTTAGTGAATAAGCCCCTATTTGGTCGGGAAGCTCAGTTGCGCTTTGAGTCCACCTTCACTGCGGTTACTCACCACAACGCTGCCATGATGCTGGCTAACAATCCGTTTCACTATCGCCAAACCAAGTCCTGTGCCTTCACTGCCTCGCGCGGTATCACCACGCGTAAAAGGTTCAAACACTTTACTCACTTGGCTAGGATCAATACCCGGGCCATTATCCTCCACACAAACCCAAGCCATTTTGTTATCTGCGGTACTGCCCGTACTCACCTTAACCCAACCATTACCATAACGAATGGCGTTCACCACTAAGTTGCTCACCGCGCGTTTAATGGCGATCGCATTGCCAAAGGCTGGCTGCATTGGTAAATGCAGCGCGACATCGATTTTGATTTCGTAGCCCCCTTCGGCAGTGGCGACATCATTGGCGATCTCATTGAGATCAACGGCGGTAAAGGTCTGTTTATTGACGGGTTTAAGGTAGTCCATAAACTGACTGATGATCTCGTTACACTCTTCCGTATCACTGATGATTCCTTCGGCGAGATAACTCTCTTCTGGAGACATCATTTCCGTGGCTAAGCGAATACGAGTCAGCGGCGTACGTAAGTCGTGGCTGATCCCCGCCATCAATAATGAGCGATCCTCTTCAAGTGCTTGGATCCCTTTCGACATTTGATTAAACGCCAACGTCACCGCGCGAATTTCAGAAGCGCCTTTGAGCGGCAATGGCGGCGGGTTCTCACCTCGGCCAACGGCTTTGGCGGCTTTTTCTAAGGCAATTAAAGGACGATTTTGCAGACGAATAAACAGCCATCCCCCTAATACGATCAGTAACGCCATCACCAAACTATTGTGAAATAGTGGCGCAAAATCCTCTTTTTGCAACTCAGAGAGAGGGATGCGTATTAATGACCCCGGAAAAGAGTCCACTTTCATCCATAAAATATAACTCTCTTTACCCAAAATCATCCGCACATCGGTCGGCGAGCCGAGCTCATTGCTCATCTCCTCGCTCATCAAATCAATGCTGATGGCATCGTGATACTCTTGGGCCATCTCACTCTCTTCACTATGAATGGTGACGCCCAATTGTTCTAACACTCGGCGGCGCTGTAAGGCGTCCATTCCCAGCTTCGATGTATTGTTCGCCGCATCGTCCAGCATTAGGTTGATCTCATGGCCCAAAATCTTATTGAACTGCTGCAAACTGGGCATCAAAGCATAGTTAAATACGGCGTAATAAGAATACACTTGGCTGGCGATCAGCAATGAAAAGAAGAGCAAAATCGATTGAGTAAAGGAACTGCGAATGCGCATAGGAAAACCCGCTATGAACGTACTATCAAAAAGGCGACAAAAAAGCTCCTGTGGGTTAACCGACAGGAGCTGATTGAAATTTAAGACTCTTTACCATCTGGAACGAAGACGTAACCTAAGCCCCACACCGTTTGTATGTAGCGTGGTTTGCTTGGATCCACTTCAAGCATGCGACGTAAACGCGAGATTTGCACATCAATCGAGCGCTCCATTGCGGAGTATTCACGCCCTCTTGCCATATTCATCAACTTATCGCGCGACATTGGCTCACGCGCATTGGTGACTAAGGTCTTCAATACGGCAAATTCACCGGAAGTGAGCGGCATCGGCTCATCGCCACGGAACATTTCTCGGGTACCTAAATTCAGGCGAAACTCCCCAAACTCAACCACCGATTCTTCAGCACTTGGCGCGCCGGGGGCTTCAATCACTTGGCGGCGTAGCACGGCTTTGATTCGCGCCAGCAGTTCACGCGGGTTAAACGGTTTGGGCAGGTAATCATCCGCACCCACCTCCAAGCCAACAATACGATCCACTTCGTCGCCTTTAGCGGTCAGCATTAAAATCGGCAACATGTTATTGGCGTTACGCAAGCGGCGGCAAATAGACAAACCATCTTCACCCGGTAACATCAAATCAAGCACCATTAAGTGGAAGTTTTCACGAGTGAGCAGGCGATCCATCTGTTCGCTATTGGCGACACTACGCACCAGAAAATCTTGCTCTGACAAGTAACGCTCAAGCAATGCACGTAAACGCGCATCATCATCCACCACTAAAATTTTATAGTTTTCTTGCATCTGAGATCCCACCTAATTCTGAGCTTCAGCCAATATCAAACCGAGCGAGTAAAATGTAACACCGTTGCGGCTAAAATCATGCAAAGAATTGTTAACGTTTATGTCTTTTGTCGCGCTTCGTTGTTAGACACTAAGCGGATGACATCGTTTGTCAGTTCAGCTCTTTATCAAAGCGGCCAAAGCGATAGCGATAGCCTAAACCAAAGGCAATATCGGTGCTGTTATTGGCATTAAACATATTCTCGACCACAGTAACTTCAATCGCTGAATGGCTCATTTGATAACGATACCCCAAAATAAACTCGGTCGATGGTTTAGAAAAGTCATCCTCCCCCGTTGAAAGGCCTTGATAGAATGAGACCTGCCCAATCAGATAATGGCGTTCTAACCACTGATATCGATAACTGGTACCCATCGACCAAGTACTCGAATGATACTGTGTTTGGCCTGGTACATTGGTCGGGTTGCGAAAGGTGATAGCCAACAGCGTATCAAGTGCATGCTTACCTCTTCGGTAGCCATAATTAAGCTGCACCGCTTGTTCAAACTCAGACAGGTTGAATATTCCATGGTGTGGATCGTTGTAATAGAGTGAAACTCCCAATGACAAACCGTGATGAGGCTTATCCACCAGCTGGTACTGTAAATAACTGGTCAACGCACGGCTCAATGTCTCGCCTCGGAACGCTTCCTGATCAATGCCGTACTCTGGCATTTGAATGATGAAGCGATCGTTATCGACATCCTCACGCCCGTTTTGATCAATGCCAAACCAGTCATGAAAAGCAATGGTTAATCCATCTAAATGATTATTGGCAGCAAAGTTCCAACGATAATTAAGCTCAACCTGCCACTTCGAAGTGAGCTGCCATTTACCGCCCATTGCAAGCTGATTCTGGTAATAATCCAAACTATAGTGGGGAGTGATCGCCCAAATGCTGGCGATAGTCGCGCTGGTGTAGAGCTCCACTTCTTCCTCTTGCATCGAAAAGCCGGAGCGAAGTTGTGCAGAAAGGCTATTGGTATGCAGTGGCGATTGCACATAGCTTTGCGCAGGCCCGTAGTCAATGTCCGCCCACGCCGAGGGGATGGGAAGAGAAAAGAGAATAAACCAACAAATGCACTTACACTCCGTCATGCATACTCTCCGGCCAAAGCAACCTTTTGAATATATTAGACAATCATTAACGCTTAGTGAGTGACCATATCCCTTAATGATGATCTACCGTACACATTAAGTGTATGCGCTAATTCAGAAATATCATGAGATAGTGCTAACTTTTTCCGCAAGCTAGGGCGTTTTCAAATTCGGATTATCAAATTTTTTTTGAAAATGAATTAAGCAAGAGGCGGTTTCTTGTTTGGACTCAGTCCGTTATCTTAGCGCCATCTCGAATGTTATCTTCCCTAGGAGGGAAAAATGAATATTGTTCAAGCATCGCAAGCGCGCTATTCCACCAAAGCGTTTGACACCAACCGTAAACTGACTGAACAGCAAGTCGCTGATATTAAAGAACTGGTACGCATGAGCGCCTCTAGCGTCAATTCGCAGCCTTGGCATTTTATTTTGGCGGCTAGCGAGGAAGGCAAAACGCGTATCGCCAAAGCGGCGCAAGGTCAATTTTCCTTTAACGAACGCAAAATTTTGGATGCGTCTCACGTGATGGTGTTTTGCGCCAAAACCGATATTGATGATCACTACTTATTGACGCTGCTGGAAAACGAAGAGAAAGATGGCCGCTTTGCCAATGAAGAAGCCAAAACAGGCATGCACGGTGGACGCAGCTATTTTGTTAACTTGCATCGAGAAACGCTCAATGACGCCGAACACTGGATGCAAAAACAAGTTTATTTAAATGTTGGAACACTGCTGCTCGGAGCGGCTGCGATGGGCATTGATGCTGTCCCCATTGAAGGATTTGATGCCGAGGTGCTCAACCAAGAGTTTGGCCTGACTGAAAAAGGGTTCACCAGCTTAGTGATTGTACCGCTCGGTTACCACAGCGAAGAAGATTTTAACGCCAAGCTGCCGAAATCTCGCTGGCCAGAGCAAACCGTCTTTACTGAGTTATAAGCCATGATCCACTTATTAGCCGAAATCAAAGCCCTTCCCGACTCAATAGAGCGAGTGCAAGCCATGCTTGAAGCGCTGCTTGAACCGAGCCGCAACGAAACAGGCTGCTGCCAATATGAGCTCTATCGTGATAACTCGATTGACGGCTTATTCTTGATGCAGGAGATTTGGTGCTCAGAGGAGAGCTTGCAACAACACCAGCAGAGTGCGCATTTTCAGCACTTTCAACAACAGCTTAGCGAGCAAGAGGCATTGGAATACCTACAAATCCGCCCGCTAACGTTTGTTGGCTAATGCGGGATTAACTCTCACGCTGTTTGATGGCTGTCAGTACCGCTTGTCGTTGCTGGCAGCCTTTTCCACGAATAAATTCCTGAAAAGCGCGAATGGTTGGGGTGATCAAACGTCGATCTGCGCACACGATATAAATTGGCACTGGCCCACTTTCCCATTGCGGTAAAATGCGTACTAAGCGCCCATCAATAATATCCTGACTGATATCCATTAATGACTTATTGGCAATGCCTTTGCCTTTAACAGCCAATCGATGTACCACGTCACCATCGTTGCATGCGGGGTTTCCTTGCACTACCACACTCTGCGTTTCGCCCTCTCGGCTCAAAACCCACTTGTTATGCAGCGTGTCGGCCAGCATATAACAAAGACAATTGTGATGTTGCAGATCGTCAGGATGGAGGATAGGTGGATGCGTTGCCAAATATTCTGGCGAGGCGCACAACACGCGCTCGTTTGATTCACACAGCGGCATCGCAACCAAATTGGAATCAGCAGGATGGCCATAACGAATCGCAATATCCATCGGGTGAGCATACATATCCGCTAAGCGATCGGAGAGATCCAGTTTAACGATGACGTTCGGGTGCAAGGCAATAAATTCATCGATCCAATCCAGCAGTAAATTGCGCCCCAAATCCGAAGGGGCACTGAGGTGCAGCTTCCCCGCCAGTTGACCGCGCGCGCATGCTATCTGATCGAGCCCTTCTTGCAACGTGGCAAGGGCTGTCTGAGTTTTGGCGAGGAAAATCTCCCCCTCTTGGGTTAAGCGCATATGACGTGTCGAGCGGACAAAGAGCGGAAACTGCACCTGCTCTTCTAAACGGCGAATGGCGGCACTGACCGCGGCCGTGGTCAGCGATACGCTGTTGGCCGCCTTAGAAAAACTGCCTTGGCGTGCGGTTTCGACAAACAAGTTCAGATCATTGAGTGCTTTCATATTCTCCGCCTATTGGGCTATTTCCATCGCGAAAATTTCCATGACAAGTGATATTAATCGGCTGATAGGCTTGCCAACACTTTTGCGCGCTAACATCGCCGCCTTGCGCTTTACGCTGATAATGCTGTTGCAATTGCGTCAGATAACGCTGGGCAATCATTTTTTGCTCATCATTGGCCACTTGCCAGATCGATTCGCCGGCCAAACTAAGGAGGGGTAATTTTGGTTCTTTGCCTCGTACTGCAGGCGGATTAATCTGCACGTTCAGCAGCTCGTAGATACGCCGATTCTCTTCCACCAGTTGTTCCTGTTGTAATCTCGCGCCCAGTGTCATCAACTGTTCACGTAAGGTGTAGCCGTGATGCACAGGACAAAGCAGAAAATCGAACGAGCGATGCGGATAACGCTCAACCAGCGCGGCAATGAATTCACTCATTAAATCACCGCCAACCCCAGCGATGATCAGTAGATGCGAGCCAGAATGGCTATCAAGCGGCAAATCGCGCACATCTAGGCAATGTGTACGCCAGCGCGGTAACGCCGCCGTTGCAGGGAAATAGCGCGTTAAATCGAGCGTCACCTTTTCAATCAACGCTGGCACAATATCAACAAAATGCACCACACTATTTGGACAGCGCTTCAGTAATGCCGCGCCAAGCAAACCGTGATCGCAGCAGCAATCCCAAATATGATCGTAGTGACGGTTGATCTGCTGTACTAGTTGCGTGAGCCGTTTTCCTAATTTCATCTTTGCCCAACCAAGCCGCATGATACAACACGCCGCCGAATAAAAAGAGTGGTGGCCATTTTACTTGGATTTGAAGAAATGTTGCATAGAAAATAACAAACCCATCAATGAACATTTCTAGTTAACCTGTCAGTGATTTATAGTGAGCAACACTTAATCTATTCTGACAAAAGGAAATGTCATGGCAGCTCTGTTTTTCAAGTGCCTGCTTGGTGCGCTTGCCGTGTTGATCATCGCCCTGCTCTCCAAAAGCAAAAGCTTTTTTATTGCTGGTCTTGTACCGCTGTTTCCTACCTTCGCTCTGATTGCGCATTACATTGTCGGCACCGAACGCACGATGGAAGACCTGCGCACCACCGCGTTGTTTGGCCTTTACTCGCTTATCCCGTATGCGGCATATCTGTTGGCAGTATACTACTTCAGTTATTGGCTACCTCTCACCAGTACACTGGTATGTGCCACTTTGGTGTGGTTGGCATTCGCTGCATTATTGTTAGTAAGCTGGACACGTTTAAACCCTGCGATGGCCTAAGTCATCATCCCCGACGGTCATATCGATACGGGAGAAAGCCAAACGCAAGCACTACAACGTGAAGTGCTAGAGGAGCGGTGGCATTTACGCTGCACAATTTATTAAGGAAAGACATAATGTTCGAAAGAGCTTCTTTTACTCTGTTTATTCACATTGTGGTGATCGCAGCTGTTGCGGCAAGTGTGGGAAGCCTGCTCGCCATTCCGCTTTCTGAAATGTTTATTGCCGCAGCTTTAGTCATTGTGCTGCATAAAAAACGCCTCTTATCCATCCACGTTCCTAACGGGTTATTGTTGACGGTGCAAATTGTGCTCGGCATCAGCGTTGGGGCGACCATCAGTTTAAGTCAATTGGGCGAAACCTTAACCCTACCGGTGATTATCGGTTTGGTTTGCTGCTTAAGCTTGCAGATCGCCAGCAGCTTTCTTTGGCTCCGCAAAAGAGAAGGTTGGTCACCGTTTGAATCTCTACTCGGTGCGGTACCGGGCGCGATGGCAGCGATTTTGGTGATCAGCGAATCAAGCCTGACTCCTTCAACCAAAGTGGTTTATTCGCACTCGGTGCGCTTGATGATCCTCACGTTACTGGCCCTTTTTATCTCCAATAGCACACCCGACGCTGCCCCCGTTGAGAGCAGTTTGACGATTTACGCATGGTTGATTTTCTTTGCGCTTGCGCTGCTTAGTCTACTGCTGGGCAAAGGCTCGACCTTGCTCGGCATTCCCGCGCCCTATATGTTGGCGGCACTGCTGGTCACGGCCAGTTTCAATAGTTTTTCGACAGGCATTGCGCTACAACTTCCAACATGGATGGTGGTATTCGCCACCGCACTGCTGGGTATTTTGATTGGCGCACGCCTTGCCGATACCACATTGCGCGAAGCCATGGCTTATTCGCGCGCAGGTGTGATGGTTACACTGATTGGTCTGCTGGTCGCCGTCGCCATGTCTGGCTTGTTTGCGTTACTGCTGGATAAATCTTGGGTGGTATTACTTTTAGCTTGGGTCCCCGGCAGCGTAGAAGCGATGACCGCCGTCGCCCTACTGCTGGGCATGGAACCCGCGTTTGTGATGATCAACCACGCCCTACGGCTACTGCTGCTCTACTCGCTACCCGCCGTGTTGAAAAAGCCGTTAGAGGCGTTGCGAAGCAAGTGAGATGAGAAAAATGAGCGACCGAGGAATATTTTGAACCGAATACTCCGTTCACTGCCCTTTTTCATACTCAATCGAGTTAATAAACCACTCTTTGATACCGGTGGGCGTGGGCACTTGCACCTCGTCATCAACCTCTTTTTTCAGCAGAGCACGCGCCATCGGTGAATCGATGGAGATGTAATCTTTCGCGTCACCGTAAATCTCTTCTGGGCCCACAATGCGAAAGCGCTTTACATCACCCGCTTCATTTTCAATTTCCACCCAAGCACCGAAAAACACTTTCCCCTCTTGTTGAGGCGAATAATCAACTATCGTCACTTCCGGTAAAAATTTTCTCAAAAAACGAATTCGGCGATCAATTTGGCGCAGTAAACGCTTATTAAAGGTGTAGTCTGCGTTTTCAGAGCGATCCCCTAGGCCAGCAGCCCAAGTGACTATTTTGGTAATTTCTGGCCGTTTTTCATGCCAAAGATGGTCATGCTCTGCCTTTAATTTATTGTAGCCCTCACGGGTAATCAGTTTGGTCTTCAAGATCTTTTCCCATTACACACCGCCGCACATTCAAGGTAGCCGCAGGTTATACATTCATCACGATGGCTTGTTGCTACTATACTGTCATTTTCGCTCGGCACCAACTGACTGAGCTTATCTTTAGCCACCAAACTCATCTTCGGTTTTAGCGCTGCCAACGCTGAAAAATGACATCAAAATCACACGCGTTACGTGACCTCTTTGGCACAATCGGGTAGAAGGTTATCTCACTAATCTCATAACAGCGCGCCGTTAGACTAGAAATAAGTCTAACGTGCCCCAATAGTTACCCTATTCAAACCACCCTGAGTGGTGGTGCTACTGAACTACAAAAGAGAAACCACGGATGAGCCAAGCTATCTGCAAATTGATCGCACAAGAGCTAAATGTGCGTCTTGAGCAAGTGACAGCGACTGTCACACTTATTGATGACGGAAACACCGTTCCTTTTATCGCCCGTTACCGTAAAGAGGTCACGGGTGGGCTAGACGACACCCAACTGCGTACCTTAGACAGCCGTTTATCCTATCTGCGCGAGCTCGATGATCGCCGCCAAACCATTCTAAAATCGATTCAAGAACAAGGCAAACTCACCGCCGAGCTGGCACAAGAGATCAACCAAGCAGACAGTAAAACTCGCCTTGAAGATCTCTATTTACCCTACAAACCTAAGCGTCGCACTAAAGGACAAATTGCGATTGAAGCAGGGCTTGAACCCCTGGCAGACAAGCTGTGGAATGAAGCGCAAACCGACCCTGAAACCGAGGCCGCACACTATGTGAACACCGAGAAAGGGATCAGTGATATTAAAGCAGCACTGGATGGTGCACGCGCCATTATCATGGAACGCATTGCTGAAGATGCCAACCTGCTGGACAAAGTGCGCCGCCATTTGACGCGCAGTGCCGAATTGGTCTCTCGCGTGGCCGAAGGCAAAGAGCAAGCAGGGGAGAAATTTAAAGATTACTTCGCGCATAACGAAACACTCAGTAAAGTGCCTTCACACCGAGCATTGGCCATGCTTCGCGGCCGCAATGAAGGCTTTTTAAGTTTGAGCATGAATGCCGACCCAGAGCAAGAAG
Source organism: Vibrio sp. 3-2(1) (assembly GCF_963887575.1). Lineage (NCBI taxonomy): Bacteria > Pseudomonadati > Pseudomonadota > Gammaproteobacteria > Vibrionales > Vibrionaceae > Vibrio > Vibrio sp. 3-2(1). The sequence continues at coordinate 26,769 of NZ_CAWPGB010000004.1, forward strand.
AGGGAGTGCGCCAATCGTATTGCGAAACGCTGATTGCACAACACTATGGCATTCACTTAAGCAGCGCCCCTGCCGATGGGTGGCGCAAACAAGTGATCAGTTGGGCGTGGCGCATTAAAGTGTCAATGCACATGGAAACCGAACTGATGGGCGCAATGAAAGAGCGTGCCGAAATCGAAGCGATTGAAGTGTTTGCCACCAACTTAAAAGATTTGTTGATGGCCGCACCGGCTGGTCCACGCGCCACTCTCGGCTTGGATCCTGGTTTGCGAACGGGTTCGAAAATTGCGGTAGTGGACGCCACGGGTAAAGTACTGGCGACCGAGACGATTTATCCGCATCAACCGCATAACCAACATGACAAATCAGCGAAAATTGTTGAGCAGTTGGTACGCCAATTTAACGTCGATTTGATTGCGATTGGCAACGGTACCGCATCGCGCGAAACCGATACTTTTGTCGCCGATGTCATTAAGCGCGGCAACCTGAAAGTGCAGAAAATCATTGTCAGCGAAGCAGGGGCCTCGGTCTACTCAGCCTCTGAACTGGCGGCCAAAGAGTTCCCCAATATGGATGTGTCGCTACGCGGCGCGGTGTCGATTGCTCGCCGCCTGCAAGACCCACTTGCCGAGCTGGTGAAAATCGATCCAAAATCGATCGGTGTGGGCCAATACCAACACGATGTCAGCCAGTCGATGCTCGCCAAACGCTTAGATGCGATTGTTGAAGACTGCGTCAACGCGGTAGGCGTGGATGTGAATACTGCTTCTGCCGCGCTGTTAACACGCGTGGCTGGCTTGTCTAACGCACTGGCGCAAAACATCGTTGATTATCGTGATGAAAATGGACGCTTCGCCTCACGCGCTACACTGAAAAAAGTCGCGCGCTTAGGGCCAAAAGCATTTGAGCAATGTGCGGGCTTCTTACGCATTATGGATGGAAAAAATCCACTCGATGCCTCTTCGGTTCACCCAGAAGCGTATCCAGTGGTGAAAGCCATCGCCGAAAAAAACAGCAAAGAGATCAAAGCACTGATCGGCAATAGTGAATTTTTGCGCAATTTACACGCCGTCGATTACACCGACGAGCATTTTGGCCTACCGACTGTCACTGACATCATCAAAGAGCTCGATAAACCGGGCCGCGATCCACGCCCTGAGTTTAAGACCGCGACCTTTGCTGATGGCGTGACTGAAATGAAAGATCTGGAAATTGGGATGATTTTGGAAGGCGTGGTATCAAATGTGGCCAACTTTGGTGCTTTTGTTGATATTGGCGTTCACCAAGATGGCTTAGTGCATATCTCTGCGCTGACTGATCGTTTCATTGCCGACCCGCGTGAAGTGGTGAAAGCGGGCGACATAGTCAAAGTCAAAGTGATGGAAGTCGATGTGCAGCGAAAACGCATTGCACTCTCGATGCGCTTAAACGATGAGCCGGGTCAAGATAACCGCAGCCAACGCTCTGGCGCAACAAGTGGCAACACGCGTTCGCATCAAAATAGTAGCCAACCGCAACGCCGTCGTGAAGAGCCACAACAAAACGCTGCGATGGGTGGAGCTTTCGCCGCCGCCTTTGCTAAAGCGAAAAAATAGCGGCGATGCGTAACTTACTGGATAAACGAATCACAGTGAAAAGCACCTAACCACGTCGCTCATATCAGAGCCGCAAAAAACACAAATCCCCACTGCGGCCAATGCCTAAGTGGGGATTTTATTTATCGCGATAAGTCGCATTCATCGACCTACAACACCGCAATCACTTCAGAAGGCGTATTGGGTGCAACCGCGTGACCATAATAGTACTTAATTACAGTTCGCCGGCGCGCCATTTTGCCTTCGGTTATCGCAGCATCAATAATGTGTTTAGGTAACCTAAACCGCATCGTATAGCTTTTACCTTGATCCTTGCTGTAGGTGGCGAGAGCGAGCAAGTCAAACAGCCTTTCGAGCTCGCTTTTCTGCTCCTCTTGATAAGAAGTCGATGTTTCGTATTCGGTGCCAACCTCATAGCTTGGGTGCTCTGAAGGGTCCCATGACGACTGTTTTCGTCTTTTATCATCCGCCTTTACCTTACGCTCAGCGTTGGTTTTAGCCAGTTCGACGGTTGGCATCACAGGGGCGCGGATCCGATTGTCACGCGCGGCCTGTTCCGTTTGCACATTAACCGATGGGGCGATAAGTGGCACACTTACGTTCGTTGGTGACACCATCATAGCCGAAACCTCCTCAGTATCGCCCGCCCCGATAGACCTGCTTTCGCTCAGCACTACTGGGTTAGACTTTATATCGACCAGATTGCTCAAACTTTTAGCAAATTTATTTTTAATTTAACATTTGTACCCAACGGCTTGACGTTTCAGGACGCTACAGATAAAGACAGCAAACGGGTGAATCCCCATGAGAGAGCAACGATGTGATTGAGGTGAGCCAACACAGCTGTAGCTTTAAGTAGAAAGACATTGCATGGGTATCAATGCCTTAACGTGCAAAGGCGATGAGCTGCTGGCAAAAATCGTCCAGTTCAGTGATGAACGGTGCGTGGGAGGAATTGCCAAAAATGTACTGCTCGCTATTGGGCAAGGTTTTTTGCAACTCTTGCGCCACCTTAACCGGCACCAAACCATCAAGCCGACCATATAGACGAAGCATGGGAATCGAGAGTGCTGTCAACGGCTGGCGCAAATCCACCTCCGCCAACATGACCAAACCCGCTAACAATGATTGTGGGTTCGGCGCGGGCCGTGATAACACCGCTTGTTTTAGGTATTTGACATCTTGCTTTGCCTGAGGGCTGCCCATCGCTTGCAGCGCCATAAAGCGCTCAACAGTAGCCTGAAAATCGTCCATTAACTGTTCAGTAAAGGCACTGAGCACTTGAGGGAGAATGCCACGCCACGGTTTCTGTGCCGCAAATTTGGGAGAGCTCGCCACAGTGACCAATTTGCTCACATAACTTGGGTGATGCAGTGCCATATGAGTCGCCACTAACCCACCCAAAGACCAACCGACCCAAATGGCTTGTTTAGGCGCTTGCATGATTAGCGCTTGCGCGATCTCTTCTAGATCAGCGGCGTGGCTAGCAGCGCTGTGCCCATAACCAGGCAAATCAACCACATGTACACGAAAATGTCCTTTAAGCACATCGACCGCCTGCTGCCATACTGCACCATTCATCCCCCAACCGTGCACCAAGACAAGATCATCGCCCTCGCCTGAGGCTTGCCAATATAACGCTGTGGCCATGCTCACAAATTCCCCCACTAAATTCACACTTCTTCGCTGAAAAAATACCGATCATACACTCACTGACTTGAAATCACGGTCAACACAAAGACTGATTCAAGTTGCAAGAGTATAACCATACTTCGTTTCACAGCTTTGGTTGAGTTATGTTATCGCATTGGGTTCAAAAAACCATCACTCGCTTGGTAAGCCGTCAGTGTCTACTGTGTCGTTTACCGATTGAAACTCACCAAACTGGGGCTTGGTGTAAGACCTGCCTAACCTATTTTGCACCGCAACCTCGCTGCCAACAGTGCGGCCTGCCAACGCTTATTACCGTGCCTCAATGTGGGCAATGTTTAGCGAATCCTCCGCCTTGGCAACGCCTATACTGTGTCGGCGACTATATTTTTCCGCTCAGTCACACCATTCATCAACTCAAATATGAAGGTCAATTTTGGCAATCTCGCCATTTGAGTGCCTTACTGACGCCACGTATCGACACTCCCGCCCCGCTCATCACTAGCGTTCCGTTACACTGGCAACGGCGCTTAAAACGCGGCTTCAATCAAAGTGCACTACTTGCCTCTCAATTAAGTCAACAACTGGGGGCTAGCTGCGATAACCAGTTGATCAAACGCAATCGCGCAACGCCCCAGCAGCAAGGGCTTTCTAAATTACAGCGCAAACAAAATCTCAAACATGTATTCACACTACGGCACCTCCCCACGCACAAGCACATTGCACTTGTTGACGATGTAGTGACCACGGGCAGCACCGTGCAGCAAATCTGTCAATTACTGCTTGAAGTCGGTGTCGAAAGGATTGATATTTACTGCATATGCCGCACTCCTGAACCTAAAGATTAACCAACACGGTTTTATTTAGCGCGTAAAAAGGACTGGATCCGCCGTGTTTCAGGAGTAGAATGGCAAGTAATAACCTATAAATTTACTCAGGTATTCGTCGTGTCAAATTCTATTATTATTACCGAAACAGCCCAAACCCATTTCGGCAAGTTGCTTGGGCAACAGCCTGATGGTACTAACATCCGAGTTTTTGTAGTCAATCCAGGCACTCAAAATGCAGAGTGTGGCGTCTCTTATTGTCCACCCGAGGCAGTAGAAGCGACTGATACTGAAATTGCCTTTGAAGGTTTTTCTGCGTATGTCGATGAACTGAGCTTGCCGTTTTTAGAAGACGCAGAGATCGATTTCGTCACTGATAAAATGGGTTCACAACTGACACTTAAAGCTCCGAATGCGAAGATGCGTAAAGTGTCTGATGACGCAAGCCTGATTGAACGTGTGGAATATGCGATTCAAACTCAAGTCAACCCGCAGTTAGCTGGCCATGGTGGCCATGTCAGCTTGGTTGAAATCACCGAAGATGGTATTGCGATTGTCGCCTTTGGCGGCGGCTGTAACGGTTGTTCAATGGTCGATGTCACCCTCAAAGAAGGCATTGAAAAAGAACTGCTTCAACAATTTGAAGGCGAATTAACCGCGGTGCGCGATGCTACTGAACACGATCGTGGTGAGCACTCTTACTACTAGTGACTCACTAGATTCGTGGATTCCAGAAAAACGAAGCCGAGATGAGATTCTCGGCTTTTTTATACTTAAAATCATTTGCCGCGCTCAAGTCCTTTTCAATTAAGGTCATTTTCTCATATAGTTAGAAAAGTCATTTGCCTTACGGGAATTAGTGTATGCCAACCAAAAAACTGCCCGAAATTTTAGCCCAAAGAACGGCAGCCCAATCGACCCTGTTTACCATCGAATCATTAGATTTACGCTTTTCTAACGGCGAACAGCGCACCTATGAACGAATGAAACCGAGCGGCCGGCATGCAGTCATGATGGTGCCAGTAACGGCACAAGGAGATTTACTGCTGGTTCGAGAGTATGCCGCTGGTACTGAACGCTATGAGCTCGGATTCCCTAAGGGTTTGATTGACCAAGGAGAAAGCCCGCAACAAGCAGCAAATCGTGAACTCAAAGAAGAAATTGGTTTTGGCGCAAGCACCTTAACCCCCTTAAAAGAGGTGGTACTTGCCCCCTCTTACTTTTCGAGCAAAATGACACTCTTCTTAGCACAAGATCTATACTCAGAAGTAATGGAAGGCGATGAACCCGAACCTTTAGAGGTCATTCGCTGGCCTCTGGCCCAAGCAGAAGAGCTACTGACTCACCTCGATTTCTGTGAAGCCCGAAGCATTACCGCACTACTGCTTGCTCTGCGCAGCCTAAAATAACAAAGTAGAGCTATAGGATTGATGATGCCAACAGCCAATAATTTATCTTACTTACTGCCTGACGTAATTGAAATCGCTCGCTCTGCCGGGCAATTGATTCTCGATATCTACGAAAAGAAAAACTACGAAGCGTTCACCAAAAGTGACCACACCCCTGTCACCAGTGCCGATCTTGCTGCGCATAAACTGATCTGCGAACGACTGAGTGAACTCACGCCAGATATTCCTGTTTTGTCGGAAGAGGCGGCGGACATTAGCCTAGAAAAACGCAGCCAATGGCAGCGGTACTGGTTGGTTGACCCGCTTGATGGTACGCAAGAGTTTATTGCGCGCAGTGGTGACTTTGCCACCATTATCGCACTGATCGAAGAAAACCAACCAGTGATGGGCGTCGTCTATGGGCCCGTTTCTGGCGTGACCTACTACGCCTACGCAGGCAAAGGCGCATGGAAGATCCCCGACATGTCTGAAAGCTTGCGTATTGAAACACACAAGCACGAAACCGTTGGGCAATCCATCGCGATTGCGATCAGTCGCCGCCAAGATATTAACCGTATTACAAGTTGCATGAGCAGCGCATGGAATTATGAGCTAGTGCCGCTGGGCTCGGCAGCGCTGAAAGCGTGTTTAGTCGCAGAAGGTGCTGTCGACTGCTATTTGCGTCTCGGCCCAACCGGTGAATGGGATACCGCCGCCACGCAATGCATCGTAGAAGAGGCGGGCGGACGCATCCTCAACACGCAACTGCAACCGCTGTCCTACAATGAGCGTGAAACGTTAGAAAACCCCAACTTTATTGTGTTAGGGGATGCTGATTTGCCTTGGAATACCATTTTACAAGTCAAACCATAACGGCCATTACCAATAAAAATGCTGATCAATAGACTCAGCACTTTTATTGGGGGTATGAAATGATTACGGTTAAAAAAACCAATCAAAGCTGGCCTTGATAATTAAACTGATATTTACCTTGGTTGTCTGGCGCTCCAATCCACTGTAATTGATCCGCCATTTCGGGTGGGAATTGCGCTTCAGGTTTAAACCATGCTTTCGCACTGTAACTCATGTCTGGTTGCAGCTGCAGGGCAAACTCACTGCTCATTTGCTCACTGTTTTGCTGACCGTTCAATGTCATCTGATTGCTTTGACATTGCAGATCTGCCACTACCGGACCAAGCGAGAGCTCTCCTAAAGGTGAGTCAACTCGGCCATGAGTCCACGCAAGTGAGCCTTCGGCAGATTCACACCACGGGCTATCATAGCGGTAATGGTTCAGGGACAACTCGACTTGCCCCTGAAAAGTCACTGGTACAGGCAGCGGAAACAGCGCCGCTAATTTATTAGCCGCGACAGAAACCACAACCTTGTCTGCATAAGGGCCAGAAAACCCCAGACCAAGATTGCCTTTGCCACGAACTCCCATATCACTACCGCGTCCAAAGCGTACCGCCACTTCAAACTTGGCCATCAGCAGTTGTGATACTTGGATGTCCCAGTTGAGATCGCCGACATTTTGCCCTTGCCAAAAGAGTTGCTGAGCACTACCAGACCACACCGTACCGTCAACACCAGTGACACGCATGACTTCGGAAGAGGAGAGTTGATTCATCACCAAGGAAGCCGGAATATGCGCGACCACACTGATGAGAAAAACCATTACAAGGAACCCGCTATAGAGCAATTTCTTTTTCACTCACCACCTCGCTTCAGTTGTAAGCGTTTTACTTCGACAACGCCACTTTGCTGAGCACGGTTGATGTCCATAAACTCGACATCGACACCTTGCTGCTCTTTTAGAAAGGCAAGCCAATCCACCAATTTAGAGAAAGGAAGTGGTTGTATCCAAACCTGCATCATTTCATCACGCGGTTGAATACGAATAAGCTCAATTTGAAAACGCTGCACACTTGATGAGATGACTTGATTGAGCGGTTGCGTCGTTGCCACCCCACCACCTTGTGCGCGCAATTGAGTAATGGCATCGGCCTTATCCGTCACCCAATTAAGCAATTGTCTTTCACTGATAATCCGGGCTTGCGCAAGCTCGGTTTTCTGATTAAGTGGCGCTAAAATGCCCCAGTAAATGATCGCAACCACACACAGCGACACACCACCTAACAGTAATTTCTGTTCACGAGGGGAAAAGGTCGCCCATCGTTGTTGAAGTGCACTCAGGCTATTTTTCATGTCACTAACCTCACTGGCTTTTCAGTATGAAGGTACCATTAACTACAGAACCCGAGCGGTTTAACTGCCCTTGCTCAACCACAAACTGCTTTTCCAATTTAAGGCGCGCTTGTTCAAAGCTTTCAAAATCATTACTTTGAACTTCAAGGCGAATTTCACCCCGATTGCCATCATATTTAACACTTTGCAACTGCATGTTCGGTACGCTGCCGATACTGCTGGGCAACTTCGACAACCACTCCAACATCGAACCATTGGCTTCACCGCCAGAGAGTCGAGCCGCTTCATCATTCATCAGTCTTTTCAGGTAACTGATGGTGGGTATTTTCTGTTTATCAGGGAAAACCGCGCGAAAAACACGTTCACTCTCCGCTCGATAAGCATCGGCTTGCGCTTCGTAGTGCCCTGCTTGCAAAAGATGGTGGCTGGTTGAAATTACAATCAACACCGCGGCCGCTAATGCGCATTTTTGCCATACTTGCCAATGCTTCAAAAACGAGGACTTGGTTTTAAAACTTCCCGTCAGTAAAGTCACTTTGCTCGCTATTGCTTGCTGAGTCAGCAACGCCATGACTAAATGAGGCTCGGCCTGTTGCCAATGTTGCCCTTCAGCCAATGTCAGCTCAGGGAGCGGGGTATACGCCTCTAGAGGTAAATAGTGCCCCTCTTGCTTGACCCATTCTGAAGCACTAAACAGCGTTAACCACTGCGGTTCAATGCTCACCCCTAAATACTCACCTTTACGGATTAACCATTCTTGGCCGATCTGCAGTGCCGACAACCCCTCTAATGCAGGTATAGCCAACACATCCGGTAATACCTTTTTCACGTCAAAACCCGCGGCTTTGAGCTCATCTAAGCGGGTACGCAACCAAGCACGATCCATCCCGACAACGTAAGCGGTGGAAGCGGTTTTATGCAAAATTGAAAAATGCAGCTCATCCACATCTTGTGCGATCTCATCTTCGATTAGATAAGGCAACATTGACTCTAAGCGACGAGCCGCCCCTGATGGAATCGCGACCTCAGTCAGAACTAAATCACTGGCAGCGAGCAGCACAATCGTGGCGCGTTCAGCCGCATAGCTAGAGAGCTGAGATAGCTGCTCCCATCCGGATATTTCACCGCTGGCAATCACTTCTTGCTGCTGTGTTGACCACACCAGCCAAGGTATTTCAGCGTCTTGTTGACTACTCAGCCGAACGGTCAGAAACTCGCTCACTGATCCCTCCAAAGCGACGGCGTATGACCGTTGCGGTTTCTCTATTATCACTAAACAATAAACTGCGAATACGAACTCGCGAGTCATCAACCAAGATTTGAGCATCCAGTTCAAAATAAGCACTATCGACAGCTAGGTACTGTTTCGCTTCTTCTTTCACTTTGCTCTCCACAGCAGCCAATGCGGCCTCTGCGAGAAAATTGTCTACCGAAGCCCAGCCATCAAATGGTCGGCTCTCGAGTAAGTTTTTTGCATCCCCTTCACTTAAGTGCGGGCTGAACATCGCCACCAATAACTTGGCATGATCGGGTTCCAAGGTATTGATATTCAAACGCCAATCATCAGTGGGGAGAGTACAGATATAAGGCGCTATTTTATTCATTACATCACCGCTCACCTGCTGAACCGCGCGCAACTCACTGTTATCCGCAAGTAAACTATTCGCCGCCAGATAAGCAGGAGACATTGATTCATACTGGCTGTCTTCTACGCCATAAGAGGACTGCACATCTGAATCGCCATCAATATACTCCCAAGCCGAATCGGCAATCACTTCGGCTTGATAGCTTTCAACCTCAAGCTCTTCCAATAACCGTTGCAACACTTGCACTAAATAGGGTTTTTCGACACTCCCTGCCGCAGGTCTGGCTCTCGAGAGTACATTCAGGTTAAAACAAGCCTGTTTATCAAGGATGCGCCCTTTCAGAGTGCCGTAATCCAATGGATACGTTTGCTCTTTCATCGCCCAAGGTTGACTTAAGTTAATCGTTTCGTTGTCTTTGTAGCTCTGCTCGATAGCAACTTTGGCTAAAGCTTCACTACCCACACTATACCAATAGGCTTGCTGGTAACTAATTTGATTATTCGCTCTTTGAAACTGTGTGAATAAACGCTCGGACATGGTTGCGGCAATCGACACCATAATCGCCAACAACAGCAAGATAACGATTAACGCCACACCGCGTTGGGCTCGATTAGGGTGCGCCATTATTATCAGCCTCTTTATTGGTCGAATTGATGCCACCACCAGCAGTAAGGTAGATACGCTCAATCTCGCCATAATCTTTCAGCGCCAATTTCACGGCCACCGCCCGTGGGATTTTCAAGGCATCACTCCACTCTTCACTCCATTTATCTTGGTTATAAAAGCGCAGCGATAGTGACTCAACATCATGTAACAATGGCGTGATGATCCCTTCTTGCCCTGCAGGAGTATCAGGATAACGCCACCATATACGCTCTAACACGCCCTCTTTAATTCGGTAGCCGACCTTAGTGACTTCCCCGCGTGGAAATTGCTGCTGTGGGTTATGCCAACCTAATCGTGCAAACAGCACTCCTTTTTGATCGGAGTCGAGCAAGTACTCTTTCCAAATCAGCATCTGTTGACTTGGCTCTTCACCATTGGTGCGAAATTGACGCGTTGCCATCTGCCGAAAATCGCCATCCATTAACACCATGGCGCGCTGCAATTCGTTCAAACGTTGGCTACGTTGGGCTGAAATCTCATTACTGCGCTGGACTTGGTTCAATACTTGGTAAGCACCAACGCTCAAACTAGCGAAAATCGCAATCGCCACCAGCACTTCAATCAGGGTAAAGCCTTTGTTTTGTTTATTTGGCGACATAACTTCTCACTGTCACCAAAGGTGATCCTTCTTTTTCACTAGCCACGCTGACATCAAAAGCTTTCAATAAATTATCCGCAGTGGGTACTAAAGTGACTTTCCAATACCAGGTTCGGCCCGCCAATACCTCACTGCCATTTTTCGCTTGTACGTTTTGAGGAGTAAGCATCACTTGCGCCATCTGGTTATCGACCACCATGGCGGCAAACGCTTTTTCTTCCAAATAACTCACGGTATTGATGTGTTGGCTGACCGAACGGATCACACTGATGGAAGCGGTGGCAAAAATAGCCAGCGCCACCAAGACTTCTAACAGCGTCATCGCTTTTTGTTTACCCATCGATCGCATCTCCCGGAGCGAACAGCGTGATTTCCCCGTTTTCTTTCACTACCACTCGCCAGCCTTGCTCTGCATCTTGCTGATTAAGATGGATGCTCAGGACAAAAGGGGTCAGCTCACCACTCGATAAAATAAACACTTGTGGTGGTAGCTGCTTTTTCTGTTCGTTTTCATCAGCAAACTTATCGTCATCAAACAGACTGCCCGGTTTGAAGAGTCGATCGTCGTTTTTCCATGCACTTCCTCCCAGCTCAAACTGGAGAGATAACCCCTCAGGCAGTTGGAGCTGTGAAGCCATTTTCTTGCTCTCTAGCGGCTTCCATCCCTTGTCCTCCATCGATAGGAAAACCAGATGCGATTTTTTTTCATCGACCCGCAAACCAAAATCTTTGCCACTGAGAATGGCTTCTTCATTACTCAGTTGTAGACGCTGATAAAGGCTCATCGCGTACTGTTTCGCATCATCGTTGTTCGTGCTAGGTAGCGTCGATATAACGGCCACAGCACTGAGCGAGAGCAGCACGAGCACCAGCAGTATTTCGAGTAGGGTAAAACCGCGTTGAGATAGCATCAGATAAATGGGGCGGCTAAGGCCGCCCTCTCTCTTATTGGAAATCTTGCATGTTCCAGTTGCCTATGTCGGCACTGGCGCCTTCGCCGCCTTCTTGACCATCAGCACCCAGCGTGAAGATATCAATCGTACCGTTATCACCAGGGCTTAAGTATTGATAAGGGTTGCCCCAAGGGTCATTTGGCAAACGGCGAATATAACCGTTATCGCGGTAGTTGCGTGGCTCAGGATTCGACGGCTTGGTCACTAGCGCTTCTAAGCCTTGATCTGTCGTTGGGTACACGCTGTTGTCTAATTTATACATATCCAACGCATTTTCGAGTGCGACAATATCGGTAATCGCTTTTTGTTGGTCAGCTTTTTCTTTATTACCGAGCAAATTAGGCACCACAAAACTCGCCAAAATACCCAAAATAACCACAACCACCATCACTTCAAGCAAAGTAAAGCCCGACTGTTTATTTGTTTTTGTTCTCATTCCAACCTCCAACATAGTTTGGTCGTTATCATTGCAGAATTCAGTCATGATCAACGACTCATTAAATTATTCATTTCTAAAATCGGCATCAAGGTCGCCATCACGATAAACAGTACCAACCCAGCCATCAATGCAATCAGTGCCGGGGTAAAAATACCTAATGCGATGTTGACCGTCGATTCAAAACTCGCGTCTTGGTTATCGGCCGAGCGCGTCAGCATACTTTCGAGCTCACCACTTTGTTCACCACTGGCGATCATATGCAGCATCATCGGTGGAAATAACTTGGTTTGCTCAAGCGCTTTACGCAAGCTCGACCCTTCGCGAACATTGTCAGCCGCCAACAACACTTGTTGCTTAACGTATTTATTGGACATCACATCCACCGCCACACGCATCCCATCCAAAATAGGAATCGCACTGGAGGTACAAATCGACAAAGTTCGCGCAAAACGCGCAGTATTGAGACCGCGAGTGATTTTGCCAATCAACGGCATGCCGATGATTTTTTTATCCCACTTCAACCGCAAGTTCGGCTTGCTTAGCAACCATCGGACGAGATAAATCAAGATCACCAATAGCACCAGCAATTGGACACCCCAATGCTGGATAAAATCACTTGAGGAGAGTAAAAATTGAGTCGACTTCGGTAATTCTTGCCCCATTTGGACAAATTGTCCGACGATTTTAGGCACCACAGCCGCCAGCAAAAAAGCCACAATACACACCGCGAACACCACCAACACCACTGGATAAATCATCGCTTGTTGTAACTTGGAACGCATTTTTTGGCGATTCTCAGCATAGTCCGCTAAACGCTCAAGCACCGAATCCAAATGACCTGATTTTTCGCCCGCTTCAACCATCGAACGAAACAGGTCATCAAAGATATGTGGGTAATCACCTAAGCTGTCTGACAAGGTATACCCCTCAGTCACTTTGGAACGAACAGCGGCCAACATGGTGCGAATACGCGGCTTTTCCGATTGTTCAGATACCGCTTTCAAACACTCTTCTAATGGCATGCCTGACTGCACTAAAGTGGATAACTGGCGAGTAATGAGCGCTAAATCCGGTGTACTGATACCGCGCTTAAAACTCAAAGGCGATTGCTCACGCTGAGCCGCTTTCGCTTGCGTCTCAATGAGTTCAATCGGTATAAGCCCTTGCTCTTTTAAGCGCTGGCGAACCTGCCGAGCATGGTCCCCCTCAATAATACCCTTTTTTTGTTTGCCTTTGGCGTCGAGCGCTTTATATTCAAATGCCGCCATTATGCTTCCTTCGTCACTCGCATCACTTCTTCAAGTGAGGTAATGCCTTTCAGCACTTTATCAAGCCCGTCATCACGAATGCTCGGTGTTTTCGCCCGCACCGCTTTTTCAATCGCTTGCTCTCCGGCTTCGCTATGAATTAAGGCTTGTACCTCATCATCAATCAGCAACAATTCATGTATACCCGTTCGGCCTCGATACCCTTTGTGATTGCATTTGTCACAGCCCTTCGGACGATACAGTGTCAGCGACTCTTTTTTCTTACAATTGAACAGTTTTTTCTGCTCATTGTCTGCTTGGTAGGCCTCTTTGCAATCGGGACATAAGGTACGCACTAAGCGTTGTGCCAATACGCCAAGCAGCGATGATGAGATCAAAAAGGGTTCAATTCCCATATCGCGCAAACGTGTTATCGCACCGATGGCGGTATTGGTGTGCAAAGTCGACATCACCAAGTGCCCAGTTAAAGACGCTTGTACCGCAATCTGCGCGGTTTCTAAATCACGAATTTCCCCAACCATGACCACATCCGGGTCTTGACGCAAAATAGCACGTAATCCTCGCGCAAAAGTCATGTCCACTTTAGGATTGACTTGAGTTTGGCCGATACCATCAATATCGAACTCAATCGGGTCTTCAACGGTTAAAATATTACGCTCGTTGCTGTTGAGTTCTTGCAGGCCAGCGTACAAGGTGGTGGATTTTCCTGAACCGGTTGGACCCGTCACCAAAATAATGCCATGTGGTCGTTTGATTAATTGACGGAAGCTTTCGTGGTTGGCGGCCGTCATTCCTAGACTGTGCAGATCTAAGCGCGTGGCGTTTTTATCTAGCAAACGCATCACCACACGCTCACCGTGAGACGAAGGCATGGTGGACACGCGAACATCAACCGCTCGGCCGCCAATGCGTAATGAAATGCGTCCATCTTGTGGTACACGTTTTTCAGCGATATCAAGCTTAGCCATTACTTTGACGCGTGAAACCAGCAACGGCGCTAATTTACGACTCGGCGCTAACACTTCACGCAGTACTCCATCGACACGAAAACGAATCGACAAGATTTTCTCAAAGGTTTCAATGTGAATATCCGACGCGCCCTCTTTGATCGCTTCGCCAAGCATAGCGTTGATCAATTTGATGATGGGCGCATCGTTTTCTGACTCTAACAAATCTTCATTTTGCGGCAGCTCTTCGGCTAATGAGAAGAAATCATCACTGTCAGCACCAATATCTTCCATTAATTGTCGCGCTTCTGACGAGTCTCGTTGGTAAGCTTGGGTCAACTTACTTTCAAATTCGGCCAGTGAAATTTCAACCAAGTTGAGCGGCTGTTTCACGACTCGTTTCACTTCGACTAATGATTCGATAGCCAGCGGTGCGACATAAAATAACGTCGGCAGCTCGTTGTCTTCTACCAGCTCTAATACCAATTTAAAACGATTGGCAAAGCTAAACGGTAAGCGACGGTAGTGAGGTTGCGACAAAACTTCGGTCATTGCTGTTTTTCCATTTGTTCGATGAAGGCTTGTACTTCCGCAGAATGGGTGCGCTCATCACCAAACTTGGGCAGCACAGGGATATTATCGTTCGCCATCAACTTCAAACCGCGATCAGCGTTATAGAGCTGCTCAGCACGAATGTAGTTGTACTTACGCTGAGTGATGCCATCGGCCGTCATCCCATCACGAATGATGGTCGGCTTAATAAATACCATCAGGTTTTTCTTCTCAACTTGGGTACTGGTCGATTTGAACAAATAGCCTAAAACCGGTATATCGCCTAATAGTGGGACTTTGGATTCACTTTCGACCGCGCGCTCATCAATCAACCCCCCCAGCACTAACATTTGCCCGTCTTGAATGATGACCGATGTGTTTAATTGGCGCTTTGCAAAACGGACATCGACGGCACCATTCGCTCCTAATACGTTGGATACCTCCTGCTCAATTTTCAATTGAACTGAGTCGCCTTCGTTGATTTGTGGTACCACTTTCAGCTTGATACCGACCTCTTTGCGTTCTACGGTTTGGAAAGGATTATCGTTATTTGCGCCCGCGCTCGAACCTGTCAAAACAGGCACCTCTTCGCCCACGATGAAGGAGGCTTCTTCATTATCCATCACCGTAATACTCGGTGATGACAAGATGTTCGAGTTGGAGTCACTCGACACGGCGCTGATCAGCGCGGTCCAGTCGCCCATCACTAAGCTCATGGCTGCACCATTGACCGCACCGAGCGCTGACGCCAAAGTAGAGTAATCCCCTTTGGTGGTGGTGTTTTCATTACGCAAGAAAGTACCATCAGAATTATAAACAGCTTTACTGGTGGTGGTATCTTTGGCTTCTTCTAAACCAATCATTACCTTACCGATTGGCGCGCCCGCGTTGCCATACTGAATCACAGAACCGTTGTCGAGTGAGCCCCATTGCACGCCTAAGTTGATGCCATCCCCTTCAGCCATTTCAACAATCAGCGCTTCAATCAATACCTGAGCGCGACGAATATCCAACTGCGCAACCACATCTTCTAGCTCTTTCATGATGTCTTGTGGGGCGGTAACAATTAACGAATTGGTCGGCGCATGTGCTGAAATCATCACTTCGGTGCGTTGTGAACTTTGCCCCGTTTTTTGCCCAGACTGTTTTTCAGCCTGCAAGTTGTCAGACACCCCTTTCAACACATCAACCAAATCTTCCGCTTTCGCATTCTTAAGATAAATGACGCGGTTGTTGCCTCTGGTCGCCATCTCGACATCAAGCTGAGTGATCAATCGCTTTAGGCGTGCACGAACTTTAGGATCACCTGAGATCAAAATCGAATTGGTACGATCATCGGCCACCAGCTTAGGTTGCAAAAACTCTGGGGTATTTTTGGCATCCGTGGTTTTGTTTAATGCCTCCACAATACGCACCATTTCAGCGGCAGATGCATTACTCAGCTCCACCACTTCGATGTCTTTGTCACCGGCTTGGTCAACTCGTTTGATGATATCGGCTAAACGGTTGACGACCGCAGCACGACCTGTAATCAAAATGATGTTCGCCGGATCATAATGCACTACGTTGCCCGCTCCTGCGTTATCGATCAACTGGCGCAGCAAAGGTGAAAGCTCTCGTACCGAAACATTCCGCACCGCAACAACGCGCGTGATCACGCTATCACCGTTCTCTTTTCCTTCATCGCCAACGACAGGAATCGCAGACGTTTTGGCATCTTTCGACTTGATCACTTTGAGCACGCCGTTGTCCATTTCCACCACGGCAAAACCATACACTTCCAATACATTCAAAAAGAAGCTGTAGTATTGCTCTTCATTAAGTGTGTCATAGCTGCGGACATCAACCTTCCCCCGAACGGAAGGATCAACAATGATTGTTTTTTCAAGATTACGGCCCACGATATTGATGAATTCTTGAATATCGGTGCCTTTAAAGCTGGCACTAAAATCGTTTGCCATGGCTAACGGCGATGACAACAAGCCACCCATCAATAACCACGTCGTTTTGTTTAACCAATGCTTCACGTCTTACTCCCTAAACTCATGCTCATGCATCAGTCTGTCTAAAATTGGATATAAATGTCATGGGATTGCCCGTCTCTTTCGACTGTTAAGTTCATTTCGGTTAACTCAGAGACTGACTGAAAAATCTTATTCATGGCGTCCGGGTCCGTTAAATCCTGACCGTTTAACGCGATTGCGACATCGCCATCTTGTAGCCCTACCGACTCAAACAACTCAGGAGATTGCCCAGGGCTCACTCTGTATCCAAGCACTTTGTCATCACGTTTCACTTGCGACAAGCGTACATATTTAAAGATTTCTTGCGGATTGCTGGCAATAGCGGCGCGAATGTCATCCAACTTCTCTTCTGCAGACGCTGGGTTATTACCACGCACATTCGATGCAACAACGCGCTCAGGCGTTGCCACACTCGGTTTATGATAGTCAATTCCATCCAACATCAAGGTTTCATCGCGCCCTGAGTTGTCAATAATGACGCGATCATTGAACACCGCTTTCAATTTGACACGGGTTCCTTCAATGACTTCGTTAACACCATAGGTCGCTTGGCTACCACGATTTGCGATTACCGCTAGACTCTTACTCGGTTCATTGCTCGCCACCACCCCAACCAATAATAAGCTAAGGCTGGTTTTAGGTGCATCTTTGACCACAGGCTGTGCGGCTTCGACCTTCTGCTCGCTATAGCGACCAAATAAACTTCCTTGTTGTAAAGAAGAGAGATCAAGCGAACGCGCCGCATTCGGCGTTGATGCGATTGCTCTTGGAGACCAAGGCGTTATATCAACCGCGTTTTGCTGAATCAGCCACACCATTTTTCCTAGAATCCAAGCCGACGTGACCAGCAATACTAAGGTAAGAAATTGGCTGATTTGTTTCTGCCATTGCGGTATTTTTTGTAGCAAACCTGCTTGCCATAAGCGAGATGAGGTCATACTGCTAAAATCGATTCGCCTCAAAAGATGTCCTTACTGATATTTTCTTACTTCAACCATGATGTTTCACATTCATGAGCCGTTAGCCAGACGAAAACCGGCGTATTGGCCTCAAACTATACTTCCATTTCATTTAAACTATGCTTCCATTTAATTCCATTTAAATGGAACAGATACATAAGACCGCGAAGATCGCGCTACAAAAACACATTAATATATCATAGGAGACATTCTCGTCATTTTTACTGACATTATTTTGTCGGGTAGCTTGAAAATCTGGAACCAAAACACCATTGTAAAGGCCATAAAACGTACAAGACTAACTCCCTTTGAGGCACATTTGTAGTATGAGTTCTGCGACAGAGCAAATAAGATTGGATAAATGGCTATGGGCAGCACGATTTTATAAAACGCGGTCGATCGCACGCAGTATGGTCGATGGTGGTAAAGTCCATTATAATGGCCAACGCACCAAGCCAAGTAAAATTGTCGAGCTTGGGGCAACGATTACCTTGCGCCAAGGCCAAGAAGAGAAAATCGTCACTGTGATCAATCTGTTAGGGCAAAGGCGCAGCGCGCCAGAAGCAAAAACCCTGTATTCGGAAACCGCAGCAAGCATCGCCAAACGTGCCCATCATGCCGAGCAACGTAAGCTCAACGCACACAACCCAAGCCCCGAACGCAGACCAGACAAAAAAGAGCGTCGTGACATCATTAAATTTAAACATCAATAAAAGCTGGACCATGTTCCGAGGAAATAGCTAAATGGCAAATAACATTTTAAATCGCTACTTATTTGAAGATCTATCCGTACGTGGCGAGTTGGTACAATTAGACGACGCGTATCAACACATCCTTTCGAGCCAGGAATATCCAGCCCCAGTACAAAAACTTTTGGGCGAACTGCTCGTCGCAACGACCTTGCTAACCGCAACGCTGAAGTTTGAAGGCTCAATTACCATGCAATTGCAAGGCAATGGCCCAGTTTCCTTAGTCGTTATCAATGGTGATAATGAACAGAAAGTGCGTGGTGTCGCACGCTGGAAAGGCGATATTGCCGATGATGCCGACCTACACACTTTGATGGGTAAAGGTCATTTAGTTATCACTATCGAGCCCAAGAAAGGCGAGCGCTACCAAGGTGTGGTCGGTTTAGAGGGTGATAACTTAGTGGAAGTGCTGGAAGGTTACTTCATCCGCTCTGAACAGTTGAAAACACGCCTTTGGATACGCATTGGTACGCAAGATGGAAAAGCCTGTGCCGCTGGCATGTTACTGCAAACTATTCCAGATGGAACGGGTACGCCCGATGATTTTGAGCACTTAGAGCAGTTAACTAACACCGTAAAAAACGAAGAGCTGTTCACCTTAGAAGCCACTGATCTGTTGTATCGCCTGTATAACCAAGAGAAAGTTCAGTTGTTCACCCCACAACCCGTGGAATTTCATTGTGGTTGTTCACGTGAACGCAGTGGGGCGGCCATCATCACAATAGGCAAAGAGGAAATTTACGACATTTTATCGTCTGAAGGATCCGTTTCTTTACATTGTGATTACTGTGGCACCAACTACTCATTTGAAGAGGCTGAGATCGCAACACTCTACGCACAAGCCTCCTCAGGAAGCGACACAATTCATTAATTTGCATGAATTAACAAGCACGAAGAAAACGTATCAGAGCCAGCTTTATGCTGGCTTTTTTTGTGATCAAAACCCAGTAAAATCAAGCCTTAAACAAACAGAATGGCGTACTTATTTTTTTAAAAGTATTAATCTTATTGATCTAGCGCAAAGGTTTGCGTACGCGATAAAATAGTTGCGCCAATATGTGACGGGACACCTAAAACCACAGGAGTGTCATGGGCAATTTTTGAACTGTGTCCCTGTTTTATCCCCCACCCGTTGCTAGCATGGTGAGCAGATAACAATTACAAACATTATTACAAAATCCCTACAAAATCTCTTACAAGGAGCACCTATGACCGTTATGGAACATACAAAGGCTGCACAACTAGACCTGACCAAATACGGAATAACCAACGTAGTCGAAGTGGTTCGCAACCCAAGCTATGAACTGTTATTTGCCGAGGAAACTCGCCCAGACCTTGAAGGCTACGAAAAAGGCGTCGTCACTGAACTTGGCGCTGTTGCCGTTGATACTGGCATTTTTACAGGCCGCTCACCAAAAGATAAATTCATTGTCAAAGATGACACCACACGCGATACCCTATGGTGGACATCTGAACAAGCGAAAAACGATAACAAACCGATTAACCAAGAAGTATGGAATGATCTAAAAGCACTAGTGGGTCGTCAACTATCCGCTAAACGTCTATTCGTTCTTGACGGTTACTGTGGTGCCAACGCAGATACGCGCCTTTGCGTGCGCTTCATTACTGAAGTGGCGTGGCAAGCGCACTTCGTCAAAAACATGTTCATTCGCCCAACAGAAGAAGAGCTAGCTAACTTCGAACCTGATTTTGTGGTCATGAATGGTGCCAAATGCACCAATGACAAATGGCAAGAGCAAGGCCTGAACTCAGAAAACTTCACTGTGTTTAACTTAACGGAAAAAATGCAGTTGATCGGCGGTACTTGGTACGGCGGTGAAATGAAGAAAGGGATGTTCGCAATGATGAACTACTTCCTTCCACTGCAAGGTATTGCTTCAATGCACTGCTCAGCCAACATGGCTAAAGATGGCGATGTGGCGATTTTCTTTGGCCTATCTGGCACAGGAAAAACCACACTCTCTACCGATCCAAAACGCGCGTTAATCGGCGATGACGAGCACGGCTGGGATGATGATGGTGTCTTTAACTTTGAAGGCGGTTGCTACGCGAAAACCATCAAGCTCTCCAAAGAAGCCGAGCCTGACATCTACAACGCGATCCGCCGTGATGCGCTACTGGAAAACGTCACAGTACGTAGCGATGGTTCGATTGACTTTGATGATGGTTCTAAAACCGAGAATACTCGTGTTTCTTATCCTATCTACCACATCGAAAACATCGTTAAGCCTGTATCGAAAGGTGGTCACGCCAATAAAGTGATCTTCCTATCTGCGGATGCATTTGGTGTGCTTCCACCAGTCTCTAAATTGACTCCAGAGCAAACCAAGTATCACTTCTTGTCTGGCTTTACGGCAAAACTAGCGGGTACTGAACGTGGCATCACCGAACCAACACCAACCTTCTCAGCCTGTTTTGGCGCAGCGTTTTTAACGCTCCACCCAACACAATATGCCGAAGTGTTGGTAAAACGTATGGAAGCAGCTGGTGCTGAAGCTTATCTAGTCAACACTGGTTGGAACGGTAGCGGTAAACGCATCTCGATTCAAGATACCCGCGCCATCATTGACGCTATCTTAGATGGTTCGATTGAGAAAGCAGCAACCAAGCATATTCCAATCTTCAATCTTGAAGTGCCAACCTCACTACCTGGTGTGAACCCAACCATTCTCGACCCACGCGATACTTATGTGGATCCTCTACAATGGACAAGCAAAGCTGAAGATCTCGCCTCGCGCTTTATCAATAACTTTGCCAAGTATACTGATAACGCAGAAGGTAAAGCATTAGTGGCCGCAGGCCCACAACTCGACTAAAACTGATAAGTCAGTAGCAAGCCCCTTTGATAAGGGGCTTTTTTTGTTGCTGCGTGAGGTAATTTGTTTCACTCTGTCGCAGGTAACGATTTACGAGTAAGGACACCATGAACAAGGCTTTGGCATTGCTGATTGCGATCATCGCGCTATTTCTCACTTTCATGCTGGGTATGTTTGCACTGCTACATACCTCTTATGCTACTCCCGTTGCTCAAACTCTCGTTGAACGGCTTTCGAAAGGAAACGTGACGTTTCAATCTCTTCAATACCAGTATCCTTTGCATTTTCAGTTCAACCAATTAACACTGCGGCAAAATAAGCAGCATATCCCGATAGAGCAAGCCGATATTTGGCTCAGCCCACAGCTCATTCGCGACCAAAAAATCGCCGTTGATAGCGTGCTACTTAGTGGTATCAGTCTACAAAATGGCCTTCCTACCGATTTGCGATCATGGCCCATTTCGGTGAGCCAAATCGCGCTCAATCACGCCGACATCGCCCAACAAGGTTGGCTAGCGCGCGGTGTTAACCTACAGATTAAAAATCCACATTGGTCGGATGATCCAACAGCTCTGCCTTTCGGCGAGATACAACTCTCAGCTGAACAATTTTATTGGCAAGGAGAAGCGCTGAATAACCTACTGCTCGATATGGATTACAAACCTGCCAACAGCACCGTCTATGGGCTCTCGTTGTCATGGCGCGGCGCGGCTATTTCAGGTCAAGCCGAGCAGTATCCTCAAGGTTGGTCGCTGATCAATGTGACACTGGAAAAACTCAATCTTAGCCGAGATATGAGTCATTCCTTACGCCAATCGGGTTGGTTTCAGCTCTTTGACAAAATAGACCATATCAATAGCTTAGATATTTTAAACAGTCAGATCGAGCTTGCGGATATCAGCTTGCGTAACGTCGATATTTCGCTGGAGAACATTTATCCACACAGCAATATTTGGCAGCAGCAACAAGGTAAATTATCGCTGCGAGCCGACGATGCAACTTGGCTAGGTCAGCAGTGGGTGGAGCCGACCTTTAGCCTGCGCACCGAGCCGGGTAAACTGATTATTGAGGATTTTAGTAGTGAATTTAAGCAAGGTGATATTCAATGGGCGGGTGTTATCACCCCAACCTCAGCATCGCTGCAACAGCTCACTATTCGCGGTGTAAAATGGGTGAGCGAAAGCAAAGATGATTTTACGTCGCTGAGCCAGCATTGGCCGTGGGTTGATAACCTCACCATCGAGCAACTCACCATCGCCAATAGCCAACTCATTCAATTGTTTGCGCCACCTTATTGGCAATTGTCTGGTGTCCATGCCAAAGGGAAGCAACTAACTCTCGTAAAAGAGAAACGCTTGGGATTGTGGCAAGGCACGCTCAATATCAGCGCAAACAGCGCCAGCTACGATTCACTATTGAGCACGCAAAGCGTCGTTGAGATGCGCAGCGAACAAGGCCAATGGTACCTAGATCGTTTATTCATGCCGTTAGAAAACGGCTATATCGATGCCACTGCACGTTGGAATTTCCAAACGTTGAGTCAGCCTTGGCAAGCCAACATTCATGCCGATGGGCTACCGCTAGCGGTGCTCAATAAAGTCACCCAGCTTCCCTTTACCATAGAGGGTATCAGTGAATTGGAAGCGCAGGTCAACGGCCTCGCCGGAGACTACGCCACCTTCGCCCACTCCCTCACAGGTGAAGCAACGCTCAATATTCGACAAGGCATATTAACGCTAAGCGATCCTGAGCAAAACCTCAGCCATGAGCCGTTTACGCTCGAAGGTTTAGTCATTCACTCAGACAGAGGGCGGATGATGATTAATACAACGCCGCTGGTTGGAAAGACGCTCAAGGCAAACCTTGATGGTCACGTGGATTTGGTCAAGTTGGAGAAAGGACAACTTAACCTTAACCTCCAGCAGATGTGCCGTGAGATGCACTTCGAACTGCTCCACAACACACAGCACACCATCTATTCGTGTGATCCAGAAACCGATACTTACTCAGCCGATGATGCGGCGGCTAACAATGCCTTGTAATTGGGGATCAACATATAGGTTCCCGTAAATTCAACGGCGGGTTTACCGCCACTGGTGATAGTGACATTGACGACGATACGCGCTTTACGTCCACTGGCTAAACGATCTAAATCGCCACTGATGCCATCCAATGAAGTGAAGGCTAAAGGGTTATGCACCACAGGGTGACGATAGCGGATGCGGCTATCAACCAAAACAATATCGCCATTCAGGCTTCGCTCACGCATCAGCAACCATGCCATTCCCCATCCGGTCAAGGTGGCAAGGGTAAATGCCGAGCCTGCAAATAAGGTGTTGTGTGGGTTCAAATTCGGATTGAGCTGAGCGCTGCACTCAAATTGGTAGCCCGTATATTGAGTCACCTTAATGCCCATTTTTTCGCTGATAGGAATGTGCGTGGCCCAGCGTTCTTGCAGTTCAGTACACCATTCAGGTTTGCGAATCACATTGGCCATGGGATCGAGCGGTTTGACCATTTGTTGATGTCGAACCGGACCGCGTTCATCATTGAGCGAGCCCCGGCGTTCAAAGCCGTTCTTTTCATAAAATGCAATCGCATCTTCACGGGCGCTACAGACTAGGCGCTTTGCACCTTCTTGACGAGCCAGCGACTCTAGCGCCACCAGCACCAAAGAGCCCATACCTTTATTGCGACGGCTACTTTTAACCGCCATATAGCGAATTTGCCCTTCGCAATCTGGCGTAATGTACAAGCGACCAATGGCAATCGGTCGGTTACGACCATCGACAATCATCCTGTGATGGCTCATGCCATCATACTCATCGCGCTCCGAGCCGATCGGTAGATGCCATGGCTCACGCAGCATTTGCCAGCGAAAATGGTAGTATTTATTCAGTTGGTTGTCGGTACTTGGCGTAATCAGTTTAAACATTTGGTTATCCCTAAATCACAGCCTCTCATACTCCGCATGATCCCAACGAAGGAGGCTCTATCCATTTCTTTATTAAACCTGAAGCCAGAATGTCACTGGGCCATCATTAATCAGCGAGACTTTCATATCTTGTGCAAAGCGGCCACGCTGAGTTGGCAAAATGTGCTCACACAAATCCGAAAAGTAATCATACAGACGCTCAGCATCAGCAGGGTGTGCACCTTTTGAAAATCCGGCACGCGTCCCCTTTTTGGTATCGGCTGGCAATGTAAATTGAGACACCACTAAAACCTGACCGTTCACTTGTTGCACGTTCAAGTTCATTTTTCCCTCTTCATCTTCAAACACGCGGTACTGAGTCACGCGTTCGACTAGACGTTTGGCCTTTGCCTCATCGTCATCTCTTTCGACCCCAAGTAGCACCAGTAAGCCTTGATTGATTTCGCCAACCACTTCCCCATCAACACGTACCGCCGCTTCACTCACTCTCTGGATCAACGCTATCACTCTGATTTCCCTTTATCATTTGCTCGGAGATAGGCAATGAGTTTAGCATTTCTTGCTCATTGCTCCAGTGCTCTTTTTCACCCAAAGTCGCCGTCACCTCCGCCCCAACGAGCACAATCATCCAGCATAAGTAGACCCACACAAACAGAATAGGGATCGCCGCCAGTGCGCCGTAAATCAGTTGATAGGAGGGAAACTGAGTAATATAAGCAGCAAACCCTTTTTTACTGAACTCAAATAAAATAGCCGCCACCATTGCCCCGACCAAGGCGTGTGAAAGATGCACTTTTTTATTCGGCACCAGCAGGTACAAACCGACAAAAGCAGAGAATGACAAAATAAAAGGTAGCCAGCGCAGCAACAAATTATAAGCACCAGAGAGTGCTTCGCTGTCAATAACCTTGAGTGAGGTAATATACGAGGTTGCCGCAATACTTGCGCCGACTAAAATTGGCCCGAGCGTAAGAACCATCCAATACATTGAAAAAGAGAGCACCATGCGCCGTTTGTTTTTAACTCGCCAAATGTAGTTCAAATTCTTGTCAATATTGGAAATCAGCATTAAAGCTGCAACGAATAAAAATGCCCCGCCCACGGCCGTCATCTTACCTGTATTCGCGATAAATTCGAGCAACGCCTCTCGCACTACATCGCCTGCGGCAGGCACAAAATGGGTGATCACAAAATCTTGAATAACCATACCGACATTGGCAAAAATAGAAAATGAGGAGAGAATTGATAACAGCACGGTAAGCATAGGTACGATCGACAACAACGTGATATAAGCCAAATAGCCCGCATTAACATTGACGCGGTCATGATCCATCCGGCTGAGTAAATAACGCGCAAACAGTAAACATTGTTTGCCAAGCTTTTTAATTTTCAAATGCCTTCTCCCTGCTTATTTTTATCATCAATCACCATTCTATACCTAAAACTGACTATATTGCAGATAAGCAAAGGGCGAGAAGTACACTCCTCGCCCTTAGATTAACTCGTTAACTTATACCATGACGGTATTAGCCACGGCTTGCACGTTTACGATCATTTTCAGTCAAATGACGTTTACGGATACGAATGCTCTGTGGGGTCACTTCCACTAGTTCATCGTCGTCAATAAACTCAAGTGCTTGCTCAAGTGTAAACTTGATTGCAGGTGACAATACTTGCGCTTCATCAGTACCAGAAGCACGAACGTTTGTCAGCTGCTTGCCTTTCAAGCAGTTCACTGTTAGGTCGTTAGAACGGTTGTGGATACCGATAACTTGGCCTTCGTACACTTCATCTGCGTGCTCAGTAAATAGGCGACCGCGCTCTTGTAGGTTGAACAGAGCGTAAGTCAACGCTTTACCTGTCGCGTTAGAGATCAACACGCCGTTGTTACGTTGACCAATGTTACCGCCTTTGTGCAAGCCGTAATGATCAAACGTATGGTAAAGCAAACCTGAACCTGAAGTTAAGGTCATGAATTCTGTTTGGAAACCAATCAAACCGCGAGAAGGCATCATGAAATCAAGACGCACACGGCCTTTGCCGTCTGGAGTCATGTTCGTCAGCTCACCTTTACGTAGGCCAATTTTCTCCATCACGCCGCCTTGGCTCTCTTCCATCACATCGATCGTTACGGTTTCGAACGGTTCCATTTTCTGGCCGTCTTCTTCCTTCAAAATAACTTCAGGACGAGAAACTGCAAGCTCAAAGCCTTCACGACGCATGTTCTCAATCAGGATTGATAGGTGAAGTTCACCACGACCTGAAACGCGGAAGCGATCTGGGTTGTCGGTTTCTTCAACACGCAATGCTACGTTATGAACAAGCTCTTTTTGCAGACGCTCAAGGATATTACGTGAAGTCACGTATTTACCTTCTTTACCTGCAAACGGTGAGGTATTGACTTGGAAAGTCATGGTCACTGTCGGTTCATCAACGGATAGCGGCACCATGGCTTCAACACAGTTTTGGTCACAAATGGTGTCTGAAATTTTCAGTTCACCTAAACCTGTTACCGCAATGATGTCGCCAGCGTTAGCTTGTTCAACTTCGTTACGCTCAAGGCCAAGATAGCCCAGAACTGTACCAACTTTACCGTTACGTTTCTTACCATCAGCACCGACGACTGTTACTTGTTGGTTCGCTTTTACGCTACCACGAGTCACACGACAAACACCGATAACACCAACGTAAGAGCTGTAATCAAGTTGAGAAACTTGCATTTGTAGTGGGCCATCAAGGTCAACTTGTGGTGACTCTACATTGTCAACGATCGCTTGGAACAAAGGTTCCATATTTTCGCCAACTTCACCTTCGTTAAGTGTCGCCCAACCGTTCAGTGCAGAGGCATAAACCACTTTAAAGTCGAGCTGCTCATCCGTTGCACCAAGGTTGTCGAACAGGTCGAACACTTGATCCATAACCCAATCAGGGCGAGCACCAGGACGGTCAATTTTGTTAATAACAACGATTGGTTTCAAACCGTGAGCAAAGGCTTTTTGTGTTACGAAGCGAGTTTGTGGCATTGGGCCATCAACCGCATCAACAATCAGCAAAACAGAGTCAACCATTGACATGATACGTTCAACTTCACCACCGAAGTCGGCGTGTCCTGGAGTATCTACGATGTTGATACGGAAATCATTCCAGTTAATGGCTGTATTTTTTGCAAGGATAGTGATACCGCGCTCTTTCTCGATATCGTTCGAGTCCATGACCCGCTCTTCCGTATTACCGCGAGACTCTAACGTACCTGACTGTTGCAGCAGTTTATCAACCAACGTTGTTTTACCGTGGTCAACGTGTGCGATGATCGCGATATTTCTTAATTTATCAATCTGTGGAGTAGCCATGGATTTTGCTTCACTTATTAAGGGAGTAACTCGCTTCGGCATGAGGCCGCAACGAGCATAGAACTTGATTAAAAAAACGGTCAATAATGTACCAGATTTTGGCGAAAAACCTAGAAATATGTGATCTATCGCGCTGATTTTCGCTCACCACAAGCTTAGTCCGCTACTTGCTTTAAAACAAATTGCATCAAAATGGACTAAATCAGCATTGACAAGCCTAGTAAACCTAGGCTGAATAGTGTGCGCTTTGGTAGTTAATGGTGCAACATAAAACTCAAGGCACCAAAATAGTGCAAATAAGGATCTTTTTGGTGCAGAGAAGCATTTAAATTCGACAAAGAACAACCAAAGCACTTGAAATTAAAGGATTAATTTAATTGGCACGAATTTAGCTTTATTAGAAACAGCATCGATTAATAAGTTTAGAATGAAATTAATCAATGCTAGTTTCAATTCGATTCGGGCCATTACCGCTTTAATAACACTGGAGGTTATCCAAGATGTCAGTAGAAAACGTTCTATCGCTGATCCAAGAAAACGAAGTTAAGTTTGTTGACCTGCGCTTTACCGACACGAAAGGCAAAGAGCAACATATCTCTATTCCTGCTCATCAAGTCGACGCAGACTTCTTCGAAGAAGGTAAGATGTTCGATGGTTCATCCGTTGCTGGCTGGAAAGGAATCAATGAGTCTGACATGGTGATGATGCCTGATGCATCAAGTGCAGTTCTTGACCCGTTCACAGAAGACGCAACACTTAACATTCGTTGTGACATTCTAGAGCCTGCAACCATGCAAGGCTACGATCGTGACCCACGTTCTATCGCAAAACGCGCAGAAGATTACATGCGTTCAACAGGGATCGCAGACACCGTTCTTGTCGGTCCAGAGCCAGAGTTCTTCCTTTTTGATGACGTGAAATACACCAACAATATGTCTGGTGCCTCATTCAAAATTGATGATATCGAAGCGGCTTGGAACACTGGCGCTGAAATTGAAGGTGGTAACAAAGGTCACCGCCCTGGTGTGAAAGGTGGTTATTTCCCTGTTGCACCGGTTGACTCATCACAAGACATCCGTTCAGCCATGTGTTTGATCATGGAAGAGATGGGCCTCGTCGTTGAAGCTCACCACCATGAAGTAGCGACCGCAGGTCAAAACGAAATCGCCACTCGCTTTAATACGCTAACCACGAAAGCCGATGAGATCCAAATCTACAAATACGTGGTGCACAACGTTGCGCACGCCTTTGGTAAAACAGCGACCTTCATGCCTAAGCCTCTTGTTGGCGACAACGGTTCAGGTATGCACGTTCACCAATCTCTTGCAAAAGATGGTGTAAACCTATTTGCTGGTGACAAGTACGGCGGTCTATCTGACTTAGCGCTTTACTACATTGGCGGTATCATCAAGCACGCGCGTGCCATCAACGCATTTGCTAACCCATCAACAAACTCGTACAAGCGCCTTGTCCCTGGGTTTGAAGCACCGGTAATGCTAGCTTACTCGGCTCGTAACCGTTCTGCGTCTATCCGTATTCCAGTAGTACCAAGCCCGAAAGCACGTCGTATCGAAGCTCGTTTCCCAGATCCAGCAGCGAACCCATACCTAGCGTTTGCCGCTCTTCTAATGGCTGGTCTTGATGGTATCAAGAACAAGATCCATCCAGGAGAAGCGATGGATAAAGATTTGTACGACCTACCAGCAGAAGAAGCCGCTGAGATTCCAAAAGTAGCCGAGTCACTTGAAGTGGCACTAAAAGCACTGGATGAAGATCGTGAATTCCTGACCGCTGGCGGCGTATTCTCTGATGATTTCATCAACTCATACATCACGCTAAAAGCAAAAGATGTAGAACGCGTCAACATGGCCGTTCACCCACTAGAATTTGAATTGTACTACTCGGTATAATTCTTAGCTTTAGTACAAAATGTAACTTAGGTTATGGATTTATTAGGCTCGCCTCGCAGGTGAGCCTTTTTCATATTTGGGGTTAATTCCGGACGTCGTAACATTAGCGTTACAACAATAACGGCACTCAAAAGCCGATACCCTTAACGTGAAAACATCTCTATATAGGGGGATGACTGTGAATCTGATCCGAACTTTACTCCTAACACTCATCATGCTTTATTCCGCGACTTCAATTGCACAAAACGTCTATACGTGGGTGGATGCGAACGGCGTGTTGCATCTTAGCGATGTCCCACAAGATAAGGGAGCAAAGCAAATTTCGATTCCTGATTTTCAGGCCGATGCGCCTGAGCCAACCTTTGAAACCTCTCACCCCGTCACTGAGCTCACCAAAAATCTGCCACAGGAAAAATCCGCAACCCATGTCAACAAAATAGAACCGCTGACCATTGCAATTCGCTCTCCGGCTGACGATGAAACCTTACGCAGCAATGCGGGCGTTATTTCAATCAACGCCGAACTCAATCGCAACTTAACCGTCAATGAACAGTTGCAATTGGTCATGAATGACAAGGCCTATGGCGCCCCCGCCACTCAACCTACTTGGACGCTGAAAAATCTAGATAGAGGAACGCATCGCTTTTTAATTCAAGTAGTTGTAAACGGCAAGATTATTGCATCGTCTAACCCTGTGACGGTGCATTTACATCGAGCCAGCATCAAGTGATGAACTCTTCGCCAATAAGCTCGATATAACAACAGGTTTCACTTTTTCTTCTGACACCGATGCGCCATACTTAGCCATGCAATGCACCAAAGTTGTGCATTGCATCATTTGGGAACACGGACAAGGATGAAAACGTGAATTGTGAGCTAAGCCAAACGATTTTAAATAATATCGTTACCGCCACCTTGATGCTCGATGAGTCTCTTTGTATCCGTTATGCCAATCCAGCGGCTGAACAACTCTTCTCCCAAAGTGCTAAGCGAATTATCAACCAACCACTGTCAAAACTCATCCAGCACGCTTCTCTTGATTTAGCGCTGCTTTCTCAGCCGTTGCAAAGTGGCCAAAGTATTACTGATAGCGATGTTACGTTTGTGGTCGATGGTAAGCCACTGATGCTGGAAGTGACCGTGAGCCCTATATCTTGGCAACGCGAGCTGATGCTTTTGGTCGAAATGCGCAAAATTGGTCAACAACGACGGTTAACACAAGAGCTCAATCAGCACGCCCAACAGCAAGCGGCAAAACTCTTAGTTCGCGGGCTGGCGCATGAAATTAAAAACCCATTAGGTGGGCTACGTGGCGCGGCGCAACTGCTAGAAAAGATGTTGCCGGACCACAGTCTCACTGAGTACACCCAAATTATTATTGAACAAGCCGATCGACTGCGCGCGCTCGTTGATCGTTTGCTCGGCCCACAAAAACCGGGCAAGAAGTGCTCTGAAAATCTCCATGTAATTTTGGAAAAAGTCCGCCAATTGGTTGAGCTAGAAGCCAGCACACACTTGGTGATTGAACGAGATTATGACCCCAGCTTGCCCGATATTTTGATGGATACCGATCAAATCGAGCAGGCATTACTGAATATCGTCAGCAATGCGGCACAGATTTTATCTCATGATCCGCATGGTAAAATCACACTGCGCACCAGAACAGTGCACCAAGCCAATATTCACGGACAGCGCCATAAGTTAGTGGCACGCATAGAAATCAGCGATAACGGCCCAGGCATTCCTACCGAATTACAAGACACACTGTTTTATCCCATGGTCAGCGGCCGTGAAGGTGGAACGGGGCTGGGTCTTTCTATCTCACAAAACCTGATCGATCAGCACAATGGAAAAATCGATGTTGAAAGCTGGCCAGGTCGAACCACATTTACTATTTATTTACCCATTTGACCGATGTCTGATTGGGTTTGCTGCTAAGGAATAAACATTATGAGTAAAGGATACGTTTGGGTGGTGGACGATGATAGTTCGATCCGCTGGGTGATGGAAAAAACGCTCTCATCAGCCAACATAAAATGCGAAACGTTTTCCGATGCCGAAAGTGTGTTACTGGCGCTAGAAAGAGAAACGCCCGATGTACTCGTTTCCGATATTCGCATGCCGGGCATGAATGGTATTGAGCTGCTAAACCAAGTTCATTCACGATCTCCTGAGTTGCCCGTCATCATCATGACTGCCCACTCAGATCTTGATGCCGCGGTGAATGCCTATCAAAAGGGTGCCTTTGAGTATCTGCCTAAACCTTTTGATGTCGATGAAACCCTCACCTTGGTTGAACGTGCCATTGCTCATAGTCAGGAGCAGCGCAAAGAACAATCCAATCAACAGATTGGCGTTGATAGTACACCGGAAATCATTGGAGAAGCCCCTTCAATGCAAGAGGTATTTCGGGCGATTGGCCGTTTATCACGTTCCTCAATCTCAGTCTTGATCAATGGTGAATCAGGAACCGGGAAAGAGTTAGTCGCTCACGCGCTTCATCGCCATAGCCCACGCGCCCAAAAACCGTTTATTGCCCTCAATATGGCTGCAATTCCAAAAGATCTCATCGAGTCAGAACTGTTTGGTCATGAGAAAGGAGCATTCACTGGTGCAAACAATGTCCGCCAAGGGCGTTTTGAGCAGGCCAATGGTGGCACTCTATTCTTAGATGAAATTGGCGATATGCCGCTCGACATTCAAACTCGGCTACTGCGTGTTTTAGCCGATGGTCAGTTTTACCGCGTAGGAGGGCATTCAGCAATCAAAGTGGATGTCCGCATTGTCGCCGCTACTCACCAAAACTTAGAAAAGCTCGTTCATCAAGGAAAGTTTCGTGACGACCTTTTTCACCGTCTCAATGTCATTCGTATTCATATCCCAGCACTGCGTGAGCGAAGCCAAGATATAGAAAAACTGACCAAGCACTTTCTCGCCTCTGCAGCAAAAGAATTAGGCGTAGAAATGAAAACGCTGCATCCTAAGAGCATTGAAATTTTGAATCGTCTTGAATGGCCGGGAAACGTACGACAACTTGAAAATATGTGTCGCTGGTTAACTGTAATGGCCAGTGGCAGCGAGGTGCTACCCAGTGATCTTCCTCCCGAATTATTGTCGGAAAAGAAAAATAGTGACTTTGATAGTGCTATAAGTTGGCAACAACAACTCGCAAGTTGGGCTAAATCTTCATTGGCTTCAGGAGAAACAGAGCTGCTTTCTTATGCACTTCCTGAATTTGAACGTATACTTTTGGAAGCAGCACTTCATCACACCAATGGTCACAAACAAGACGCAGCTAAGGTGCTTGGGTGGGGGCGCAATACGTTGACAAGGAAGTTAAAAGAACTTTACTGATAATTTTTTAATGATCAGGTGCAGTGATTCACTTTCTGGCACAATGCAATCACCCACCACCTTGCGTGTTTTACCGATAATTTGTATGGATGCAGAAGACACGACATGTCATTTACGAATCAAATAACGTTGAAAACAGCCGTTGTTCTACCATTTGTTATGATTTTCCTCATAACGATTGGAGTGATTGTGGGTGTACAAAAATACAGTTATGAAGAGATGGTTGATGACATTAGCAGCAAGCAGCTTTCATCATTAAATGCCAATGTAGAGCAGCGGCTGATCAGTTTTCTCGATGAACCTTTTCAAGCCAGCCTCGCTTTAAGCCACACGATCGGCTTTAGTCAGTTCTATTCTGCGGACGATGTCAGTAAAATAGAAGGATATCTGCTTGCCAGTTTTGAAACGCTTTATCGACCGCTAGAACAAATTGATGTGATCGGATTTGGTGGCGAACAGGCGGAGTACGTGGGCTTTCGCAAAGAGATTGGCGATAGTTTCACCTTGATGGTGAAAGATAATCGAACTCAGCAAAACTTGGTGATCTACTCAGGAAAAACCATCAATCAAGATATTCGCTCCACCATTGCCGATTATGATCCAAGAACTCGCCCCTGGTATACTCCAGTTGCACAAAGTTTAAGCCCAAGTTGGTCGCCAATCTACACTAATGTTGATGAACGCCAAGAGATCACGCTCTCTGCTTTAGCACCCGTTTTCTCTATGAACAAATTCATCGGTGTTTTGGTGACTGATGTGAAAATCGATACGTTCAATGCGTTTCTGGCCTCACTGCAACAGAAAACTCATGCCAACGTGTATATTATTGATCCAGAAAAAAGATTGGTAGCTCACTCCAATACCAGCACCGTTGTCTCTTGGGGGACCGAACTGTCGGCAAAAGGAGAGCGACTACTGGCTATCGAAAATGCCAACCCAGTGATCCAAGCCAGTGCACATTATATTGATAACCATGACAAAATGCTGTCAGCAACACTCAACAAATTCGAAACGGTAGTTGATGGCACCCGCTATTTTAATCATCTCACTCCCTTTAAAGATAAACATGGCATCGAATGGTTTATTGGCGTCTCGATTTCAGAAACCGATCTACTTGGTCGATTGCCAGAAAACCAACAAAATAGTTGGATTATTGGCAGCATTGTCAGCCTTATCGGCATCGGTATAGGGCTCATTGCCTTTAATAGAATCACCACTCCAATTACCGCTACCGCGGCGGCTGCTCAGCATCTAGCAAAAGGGGATTGGGAAAGTAACATGCCGAAAGCTGGCAATATTTATGAAACGAGTTTGCTTGTTTATTCATTCAATGAAATGGCCAACAACCTAAAAGCCTCATTTAAGGCATTGCATTCCCAATTGATCTACGATTCCCTAACCAAGCTCTATAGCCGTGAAGGTTTAATTGATAACTTTAGTCAATTAAATCAAATTAATGGCAGCCTATTGCTTATCGGCATCGATAAATTCAGAGATATTAATGACAGCTTGGGGCATCAGCAAGGTGACTTACTATTACAAATTATTGCTGAAAAATTACGCACACTATTTGCAAGCACCTCATGTATTGCTCGTACAGGTGGTGATGAATTCGCTATTTACATCCCCTCTTTACAACAAAAGAATGAAGCCCAATCCGCGGCTAACAGCATATTACAAATGTTTGCTGTCCCATTCTCAATGCATAATGAAAAAGTGGTCGTCAATGCCTCCATTGGCATCGTACTCCCTAATGACACACTCCATACTATGGCTCTATGGTTACGTAATGGTAGCATCGCACTCAGCCACGCCAAGCAAGAGCGTTCAAGGATCTGCTATTACTCTCCAGAGATGGACGATGTTTCTCGTAAACGTACGCAAATGCTCACTCAAATTAAGCTTGCCATAGAGAACAAAGAATATATTCCGTATTATCAACCAATTGTAAACTTATCAACGGGAGATATCATCGGAGCTGAAGCCTTGGCACGCTGGGTGACACCAAGCGGTGATATCATTCCCCCCTTGGAATTCATTCCTATCGCTGAAGAAAGCGGCTTCATTGGCCTGATTGGTGAGCAAATCTTGTATCAAGCGTGTTTTGACACGATGCAAGGCATCAAGATGGGTAAATGGGGATCGACGTTTAAAATGCACGTCAACCTCTCAGTGAACCAGCTATCTCAACCTCAGTTTGTTCATGAACTCAAAGCGACTTTGGAAAGAACGGGGCTTGAACCCAATAACCTCGCTTTAGAGATCACAGAATCAAGAATTGTTGATAACGACCCAGTTATTTTAGCAAACATGAACAAACTCAAAGAGCTGGGCATCCATATCGCGATAGATGATTTTGGTACCGGATACAGCTCCCTTTCTTATTTACATCAACTTCCATTCGATTGTCTAAAAATAGACAGGGCGTTTGTATCGCAGCTCGAACAGACAAATCTCAGTAGCTCAGTCGTTGCGGCAATCATCAACATGACTCGTGGGTTTAATGTCGAAATTGTAGCAGAAGGTATTGAAACCAAAGAGCAAGTCCATCTCCTAACCATGCTTAACTGCACTCAGGGACAAGGCTTTCTGTTTAGTAAAGCCATCCCTTTTAACGAATGGTCAACAGATATGGTAAACATAAAAGCCAAATAAACAGAATTGGGTGATTTAATACTCTTTGCTAGCTGACACTGGCCACATTGATTTTTATACTTGATGCCATACACACTTTCGGAAAAACATAATGATAACTAAAAATCTACCGCTTACTGATTTGCATCGCCATCTTGACGGCAACATTCGAACCAAAACTATCTTAGAACTAGGGCAACGATTTGGTGTAGCGCTGCCAGCTGGCAACATAGAAGAGCTCACACCTCATGTACAAATCGTCGAAGCAGAACCATCATTGGTCGCCTTTTTATCAAAACTTGATTGGGGAGTTGCCGTATTGGGTGATCTCGATGCTTGCCGAAGAGTCGCCTACGAAAATGTCGAAGATGCCTTAAATGCTCAAATTGATTATGCCGAGCTGAGGTTCTCTCCTTACTATATGGCTATGAAACATCAACTGCCTATCGCTGGCGTTGTTGAGGCTGTAGTTGATGGGGTACAAGCGGGCGTTCGAGACTTCGGTATTCAGGCTAACCTAATAGGAATTATGAGCCGCACTTTTGGCACCGATGCTTGTCA
This sequence comes from Vibrio sp. 3-2(1), assembly GCF_963887575.1. NCBI lineage: Bacteria > Pseudomonadati > Pseudomonadota > Gammaproteobacteria > Vibrionales > Vibrionaceae > Vibrio > Vibrio sp. 3-2(1). Next base: position 62,759 of record NZ_CAWPGB010000004.1, read on the forward strand.
GCAGGAGCTAGACGCTATTTTGACTCAAAAGCAGCACATTGTTGCAGTCGACTTAGCGGGCGATGAACTTGGGCAGCCGGGCGAGCGATTTATTTCTCACTTTAAACAAGTACGAGATGCAGGACTAAGAGTTACAGTACATGCTGGAGAGGCGGCGGGGTCAGAAAGTATGTGGCAAGCAATTAAAGAGCTAGGTGCAGAACGCATTGGACACGGAGTAAAAGCCGTCCATGACCCTAAGCTAATGGATTATCTTGCCAAACACCGTATTGGCATTGAGTCTTGCCTAACGTCAAACTTCCAAACGAGCACAGTAAACTCTCTTGCTCATCATCCTATAAAACAGTTTTTAGAGCACGGGGTACTTGCTTGTTTAAATACTGATGACCCAGCGGTTGAAGGTATTGAACTTCCACATGAATATGAAGTTGCAGCACTTCAAGCAGGCCTTTCTCAAGAGCAGATCAGACAAGCGCAAATTAACGGATTAGAATTAGCCTTTCTTTCAGACTCAGATAAAAAAGCACTGTCAGCTAAAGCCGCTTTGCGTAGCTAAATCTCCTGAACCATACCTCTCTAGCCGATGTTTAATACATCGGCTTTTTTATACCTAAGACATAGAGACCGAAAAGAATAAGAATAGATTGAACAAAGTGTAGCTACCACACGACGGTCCTGAGAGTGATAAAAAATAAAATGCTATTTTGCTCAAACGAAAAAAGCCCTGCTATTACTAGCAGAGCTTCTTAATAAGTGGCGGAGCGGACGGGACTCGAACCCGCGACCCCCGGCGTGACAGGCCGGTATTCTAACCAACTGAACTACCGCTCCGCAGCGTGTCTGGTTAGACAATATTCAAAGCCTGGCGATG
>NZ_CAWPGB010000005.1:0-54752 GCF_963887575.1 Vibrio sp. 3-2(1)
TACTCTACGATTACATGGTCAAATGTATGAAAGAACTGGCAAAGCCAGAGCCTGATATTAACTCTCTTCTGCCTTGGAACGTCTCACACTGAAATTAAAACGCCCCGTGGGATTATGGGGCGCATACACTTTTCTTAATGGCAGATTATGATTCTAGTTGAACAATCACTATTATACAGACATGCTCTGCAATCTATGAGCACAAGGAAGGATAAGACATACAGAGCAGTATGTTGTTGCTATGGTGTCTGTATTTTCTAGGCGAGCAAAGCCACGGCGTGACGATGTTTTTTCATTGTTCAGTGTAAAATAATCTTTTTAGAGCGTTTGGTCCTAGCCTGTATGGATTAAAAAAGGGCTACATGAATGATAGCCCTTATAGTGTATAGGCTCAGACTTTAAAAATTTTGTGTAGTCCAGAGAAAGACGACACTTCGAACAACGGAGTTTCTTTTGAGTACATTGCTTTTAAATTTTCTTCTATTTTTACATCTTCATCTGTCCAATGAGTGATGCTAACCAATAATTTCCAGTTGGCGCTTTGGAAGTCCTTTCCGTATTTAGCCCAAACTGAATTAACACCAGCGGCGTTAGCCATAGATATGTCTTTTACTATTGAATCCCCAATGTAGTATGCGTCACTTGGAGATACACCTTCCCTCTCACATATGTCTAGAACAAGGCGAGGGTTAGGCTTTCTTTCTTCTTCAGGTAACTTTACAACCCACTCTGCATCACTAGGATCAATCATTGGTTTGTCTTGATCTGGGTGAGAAGAAGAATGTGAACCAATGGTGTAAAGGTGATTTAGATATTTATCTAGACCTAGTTTTTTGGCTCTATAGACTGCATTAACTTCATACGACTCAGTATGCCCAACGACAACAACGCCCTGTTCTCTGAGCTTGGCTAAAGTTTCAGTTACGCCGTCGTATAACTTCAGAGTTTCTTTTCTTTTTTCAGAAAAACTACGGAAAGCAGGGGCTAGTTCTCTTTTAAGAATATCTTTGTCAGTAGTGCCAAAGTAGTCGATGATTGCTTTGACCTCTAACGCGGCAAAGGGTCTCTCTGAACTATTGTACTTTTGATGGATATCTTTGAAGTCTCGAAGCAATATACATTTGTCTATGCTGGTCAATTCAACAATAGAGTCAACCATAGCTTCGAATGATTGAGAAAAAAATGATACCCAATCATAAAGCGTATTGTCTAAGTCGGTTATCAGTAATTTAGGCATTGTAGTCGAACTCCAGTTTGTAATTATCTGATAACGTAGCATCTTCCGGACTAATTTTAGCGTAGTGGAAAATGATTTTTTCATGTCCGAACTCTATTCTACAGGTCCAATTGCCTTTTGACTCGCCTGTATGCGTCATACATACGCCGCTGCTACCTAGTGAAAGTACATGAAGTTTATTAGTCGGGTTGTCATTTTTACAAGCAGGTCTATGTGTCTCTACTGCTCGTTCAATCGTGCAATAAAAGTTCTGATGCATGTGTCCATGAAGTAAAAAATCAAACTGGTGCTTAGTAAGCCAACGTGAAAGCCTTTCCGCATCTAAGACAGTTGAATACTTCGCATCATGGTAAGGTTCTTCTGTTAGAGAAACAGGCATTAAGTGATGATGCATAACACAGATGCGTGTCACATTTCTTGGCTTATCTTCTCCTAACCCCATCTCTTGTTCTACAGTTTCTAGTTGCTTTTGCCCTATGTAGCCATGTCCTTGAAAAGTACCTTTAGTCTGTTGGAGTGTCACGCTATTGAGTAATACGATTTCTACAGGAATAGAACCATTTAGAAGCAATCTCCTACCTGAGCTCATGGAATCATTTGGTTTTAAATCGAAGTATTTTGCATATAAGTCACTATAAGCGGCACGAGATTCTTCATAATTATTGCCAATAATTTTTGAGTCAGTTTTATCTGCCCCTTCATAGAATGATAAGTCGTGATTCCCCGGGCAAATCGATAACCAAGATTTATCCAAATCGTTTACACTGTTTAGGTGATCAATGAAGTCACCCACAAGTTCAAATTCTTTCTTATCTCCCTTCCAAGTGAGATCTCCGGAGATTAATAGAGAAGCTATGTTCTTATCCGCGCTGAAGTATGCAGACTGTATTGTTTGTGCAAGAGTCTTTTTAGTCGGGCTATCTTCTAGCGGGTATTCATGAAAGCCAGCTGTAGTGAAGTGTAAATCTGAAAGCCATAGTAGACTGTCTTTCGAAGAAACCTTGTATGATTTATCAAAGTGTCTAGGTTGGAGCTCAGTCATACCTCTTAGGCGGATTTCATTGGTTTTATCACCATTTTGTCTGTCTCTGATTCTCCACATGGTACGATTTTGATCAACTAGCTCTTCTGGAGACGCTATGATTTTGTTGTCATAGATTTCGTAGTGAGATTCTTCTACAAATAGGTCATTCATAGATTCATAAGATTTGCTTTCAATGATTTTAGAAGGCTCAACTGTCTCTATCTCATTGAACTTAAACCAAATTTGGTGATGGTTTTCTTCGTAGTAGCTAGGGGTGTGATTTTTGTCTGGAGTTGGTATTTCACTATCAACTTCAGCTTTGTAGCCTTTCAATTTAGCTTTGTAGAAAGTTTTTTGCGCGCTGTCGAATAGATAAATGTACTTATTTCCCTTAGGTTCTTTTAGCCCTAAGTTGGTTAGAGTATCAAAAGGTAATTTTTCGTGCCCTTTATTCCACCACCCCCACCACGCAAATCCCTTTTCATCAATCAGGTCGGAGTGTCTTTTAATGGTTTCTCCTTTAGGGCAGGAAAGATCGCGAAAGCGTAATAATAGGGTAGAGTTCATGAGTGCTCACTTAGGTTGGTTAGAGGTATCATCTAGGCTCGCTCTAGAGCAGTATGTATGTGATTATATTAAATTTGGTCAAGTATACATAGTTACCCTCCCACATTGCGGATGAGCTATAAAGTATTAATTTAAAGTAAATGGGTAACTGTGACCGATCAAACGAAGGTTTGTAATACTTCAGCTAATCCGATAAATCCTAATTTAGAAAATTTTGTAAGATGGTTTTGTCCAGTTCTGAGTTACATACCTAAGCAGGAATGTGTGATCACCAAGCGATTCTGTCGTACCTTAATTAGGAATATATAACGATACAGATGCTGATTTCGGGCTAGGAACTCCGCTTTTGAATGGAACTGTGAGTTTTCTTCCACCACATGTTTAACGGCAACTATGAGCTAAAGTACAGCGATTTTCGTGACACAATTTGCCACTGAGTAAAGTTCTCTGGTTTGCGTCTGTCGCGTCAGACAGCAGAGACCCACAATCATAAAGGAATGATCGGTTAGAGCAGAATATTCTCTTGTTCGGGCATCTGAAATGGGGTGTGATCGCGCTACTCAGAATAAGTGATCGGGTGAGGTGGAATACGCAGATAGGGCGGAGCCACCGAACTCACTTCTAGCATATGATGTTTAATTTATTCTCACTGCTTACTACGGGCAAACTTTATCGTCTCAAAATGCTCTTACGGGCAAACTTTATTGTCTCTACACAAGTGTGTAGAGAAGACCCAAAAGGGGTGACGAGGATCACCCCAAGGATACAAACTTTATTATCTCTACACAGTGCTTTCACGAACGGACTAGCCTGTTTCATTTGTAGGCGTTGATAGCCTCACTTGCCCGCAACGGGGCAAGGCGTTGTTCAAAGAAGGTCGGCTGGTTTTTGCACCAGACGCAATATCAGGAAAAATCTTCTCGCCCCTACATTACTCAAGCGAATGCGTCTGCATATCAAATGGTTGGTTCTTTGTACTTACCCTTTGATATCCAAAAATCATAACCATAAATCATAAAAAGTTCGCGCTATCCTTCTGCTTTTTGTTTACTCGAAGATTGAACATAGCAACGGCTTTTTCATGCTTATCACTTTTAGCTCAAAGCATGTGATTCGATATGCTGTAAAAGTATGAATAAATGTGCATTTTATTGAACCAGTAAACGGCTAAAAATTATATTCACAACGGATGTAAACTCATCTGGATGAAATCAATCTTCTACATTTACTCACAAATAAAGACATGACCTTTTACTCATCCTCACGTCCAATAAGATGCATCTCTATACATCATACCGCGGTGATAATATAGCGCCTTCCACTGTGCTGACTATGGTTCGCTTAGATATCGTTTGAACAAAGCCTAATTTTATAAGGATTTGAAATGAAAAGATCTTTTACATTTACGGAGCCTCAAAGCTATTCCCTCGAACGGGCAACATCACTACAAGAACCATTCTTTGTTAAACAGGTAAAGAATGTACCAGTCAGTGCAACGCAAAGCGCTTTGGAGCTTCGCCAGCGCCGAGTAAAAGATATGGATGATAATCGGTTCCTATCTGAACCGAGTGATAAAATTAACTTATTAAAACATGTGCAAGAGAAGCTATGCCAAGGGGTTACGCCTCAAGAACAACCAAGCGCCTTTGTTGTTACAGGGCAAATGGGCGCTGGGAAATCGACCGCGATAAAAGCATGTTCGTCACAGCTCAAGAATAACTGTGTGGTGGTTGATTATGATGAACTGGAAAAATACATTCCAGGTTATTCGGAGTTAGCAAGCAATGGGCACCCAAGCACGGTGTCAAACTGCCAACAAACGGCGTTGTTTCTCTGCGAAGGTTTAATAAAGTACGGACTTGAAAAAAAATTCAACATGGTGATACAGCGCTCCATGTTAGATCAGCAACACTCAATATTACACGTTCTGGATGACTGTAAAAAACATGGCTTTAAGACTCATTTGACGGTGCTGGCCGTTGATAAGTCGTTAAGTATGATGGGGGTTTTCACAAGGTATGAGTCAGCACTTAAAAGTATTAGAGAAGGAAAGTTAGTCCCTGATGGTGCTAGAAGAACGCCATTGAACAAACATGATGAAGCCTATAGCGATATGGAAAGTGTCGATAAGTTTCAAGAGCTTCTTCCATTATTAGATACGATCACTGTGACCTCAAGAGCGGGAATAGAGCTCTATACAGGAAAAAATCCTGACGAAATTGTCAAGGCTTTACAAGATGGTCGAACGACTAGTAAAAACGATAAACATTTACAGATGGAGGCATTTAACACTCTAATCGGGCTAGTGCGGTATAACGTCCAATTCCCCAATTACGACTATAACTAAGTGGTCGATTCTGTCAAAACCTTTGACGTTTTAAGTCTAGATACCCTCTGATAGGTCAGTGTATCTAGAGGCCGTTACCTGTACGTCAAGAATAAGTTTTGCGATAGAAGCCATCCTTAGCGATAAATGTCACTGAAGAGCACTGTCAAACCAATGGATAGTTTTTTAGAAAAAAGAAGAGCTGCACAGGTTAGCCCTTCTTTTTTGTTGTGTGGCAATGAATTGCTTCTAGCTGGATTTATTTTGTTTATAGCGGTCAAAGATAACCGCCGCGAGCAAAATAGTTCCTCGCACTACGTATTGAGAAAAAGGTGACATATTCAGTAGATTCATCGCATTCTCTACCGTACCGAGGATGAGCACACCCGCAATAACGTAAGATACTTTACCTATCCCGCCTTTGAGCGATACCCCACCGAGCACACAAGCAGAGATGACCACTAACTCAAAACCGACGGAAGTCATCGGCTGACCGCTGGTCATACGCGCGGCTAAAATAACCCCAGCGAGCGCAGAGATAAAGCCAGAGATAGTGAAAATGATGATTTTAGTTTTTACGACGTTGACACCCGCTAATCGTGCGGCTTCTTCATTACCGCCAATCGCTAATGTATTGCGCCCATAAACCGTACGGTTTAGCAAAAAGGCAAAAATAGCGAAGGTGACTATGGTTAACCAAATTGGCATTGGGATACCAAGTAAAGAGGAGTTACCTAGGGTAAAGAAATGTTCTTCAGTGATCCCAACCGCCTTACCGTCAGAGATGATATAACCAAGACCTCGAGCGATTTGCATCGTTGCGAGAGTCGTTATCAGCGCATTGATCTGCAATTTGGCAATAACGAAGCCATTTAGCAAACCAAAGAGTACACCTGAAAGTAAGCCTGCGCCGATACCCAATACCACACTGCTGGTTGCGTTAATCGCTACCGCCGTGACTACGCCAGAGCAGGCAATAACCGAAGCAATCGAGAGATCTAAATCCCCGCAGGCTAGGCAAAAGAGCATGGCGCACGCAACCATGCCGCTCATGGAAATAGCCAGACCGAGCCCTTTCATATTAATGAATGTAGCAAAATTAGGGACAAATAAACTGCAAAGCAAAAATAGGCCAGCAAAGACCATCAGCATGCCGAACTTATCCCAGATGGAAGAGAACTTAAAAGAGCGAGTCGGGCTCTCGGTATTGTCTATTTTGGTTGAACTCGTTACAGCCATTAGGATATTCCTTTTTACGCAGCGACGTCATTGCCAATCATGGCAAGACGTAACGCAGATTGTTCGTTAAATTCAGTTCGTGTTAATTCACCAGTTACTTTGCCATCTTTCATAACCAGTAATCGGTCAGCGATACCAAGCACTTCAGGCATGTCACTAGAGACAACTAAGACAGTCACGCCATTTTCTGCCAATTTGAAGATCAACTCGTATATTTCAGACTTAGCGCCAACATCAATGCCGCGCGTCGGCTCATCTAGCAAAATGACGCTCATATCGGTAGATAACCAACGACCAAGGATCACTTTTTGTTGATTGCCACCGGAGAGCTCGCCAATGGGTTGATCTAACGAAGCAGTTTTGACGTTTAATGACTGGTTTTGTTTGAGGGCATTGCTCGACTCCCACTGGAAGTTGATTAACCCGCCAAGCTTTAGATGCCATGGACGAGCGCTAATGTTGGTGTTTTCTTGCACCGATAAAATAGGCACGATACCGTCTGCTTTGCGATCTTCAGGGCATAAGGTAATGCCCGCCCGAATGGCATCTTCAGGTTTAGTAATCCGTATTTTTTGTCCGTGAAGATAAACATCGCCCGCGGTGGCTTTTTCTGCTCCGAAAATCAAACGGGTAAGTTCTGTTCTGCCCGCACCGACCAGACCAAACAAACCTAATATTTCGCCTTGCTTTATTTCTAGCGAGAGAGGAGCGGTGAGCCCTCTGCCCATCAGGTTTTTAATCGCTAATCCACTTTGACCAAGAGGACGAGAGCGGTAGTTGTAAATGTCATTGATTTCCCGGCCAACCATTAACTCAACTAAACGGTCATGAGTGAGAGTCGAAAGGTCATAACAGGTTTGCACATGGGTACCATCTTTGAAGATGGTGATTGCATCACACAGAGCGAATATTTCTTCCATACGATGAGAAACGTAAAGAATGATTTTGCCGTCGTCGCGCAATTCGCGGATCACTTTAAATAGGTTTTCAATTTCACGTTGAGACAAGCTACTGGTTGGTTCGTCAAAAGCGATGATGTGTGCATTGCGACTTAGCGCTTTAGCAATTTCAACCATTTGCCACTGGCCAATAGAAAACTCTTTTAATGGGCGAGAGGGGTCAAAATTTTCCCCCAAGCGCAATAGCTGTTTACGTGCGTTACGATTGAGGGTTTCGGTATCGACCCGGCCATGTTTAGTGGGAAGTTGCCCTAAGAAAATGTTTTCTGCCACGCTGAGTTCAGGAACCAAATTAAGCTCTTGATAAATAATGGCGATACCTTGCTCTAATGCGTCAACCGTTGATTGAAATGTTACTGGATGCCCATCAATGAGCAGCTTGCCGTGAGTGGGTTGATGCAGCCCGCTTAGCGTTTTCAATAGAGTCGATTTCCCGGCCCCATTTTCTCCCATTAAGGCATGAACACTACCGCTGTTAACGCGAAAGCTAATGTCGGTCAGTGCCTTAACACCCGTAAAGTGTTTTGATATTTGGCAAAACTCTAAGCAAGAGTGTGAAGCTGCCATAGTCTGTACTCCTGTTTACTTCGCGAAAGCGGTACGAAGAAGCTGTACCGCTTTTAGCCATTGACGACGAACGCCTTACAGGCCTTTCTTTGCCAGTTCTGCTTCGTAGTTGTCGCGAGTAATTAAGACAACGTCCGTCACTTCAACGAATTTTTGTGGTTCAACACCTTCTTTCACCCATTTATAAAGTGATTCGATGCTTTTGAAGCCGTGTACATCTGGGCTCGGTAAAAGAGAACCATAGAACCCTGTTGGTTTCGATTTAGCTAATTCACTGACAGCATCGACGCCATTAATGCCAACACCAATAACATTACTTGCGTTAAACCCTTGTCCTTCTGTCGCACGAACTCCGCCGAGAACGGTATTGTCGTTCATACCGACGATAAGCCACTGCTTGACCATTGGGTATTGCACCAGTAGCGAGTTTGCTGCATCCAGAGCGCCAGGGATGTCATTTGCTTTGGTTGGCACGCGGTAAATTTGGTTGGATGGGAAACCCGCTTCTTTCAGTGCCTTAATCGAACCATCGACACGACGACGCGCGGTATCCAGCTCGTCTGCGGTTATGGCCATAACGCCCGTTGTTGCGGTATCCCAGTTACGTTTTGTCATCTCTTTGTACAGTTCAGAACCTTGGCGATAACCAATTTCACTGGCAGCCATCATCACCAAAGGCACGTTTGTCATCGGTTCGCCTTTCGCATTAAGGAACTGGTCATCAACCGTGATGACTTTCAAATCGTAGCTTTTTGCTTTAGCCATAATTGCAGGCCCAAGCTTAGGGTCAGGTGTGCAGATGACAAAGCCTTTGGCGCCACTTGCCGCTAGCGTATCGATAGCGTTCAGTGTTTTTTCTCCATCAGGCACCGCCATTTTGATCACTTCAAAGTTATATTGCTTACCGGCTTGCTCAGCAAAATTCCATTCTGTTTGGAACCAAGGCTCTTCAGGTTGTTTTACCAAATAACCTAATTTGAGTTCATCGTTGCTACCGAAAAAGGCATTAGCAGAAATACTGAATAATGCGGTTCCGGTGAGTATTGCGGCAGCGAGTGTGGTTTTTATGCTTTTCATCTTATTTGTCCGTCCACTGGTAGGGTTGTTTCATCTCCATACTTAAGGAAGTTGACGAGCTTTGAAGTGATGAAAATCACAGCAGAAAAATGTAGCGTTTTTGTCCATTTATGTAGCGAGGTAGGGCATGAAGTACCTCTCACTTTTTATAGTTTTATGTGTTTAATTTTATATTAACATCGGCTATTTAGTGTTTTTATGCGCTTTTTTCTGGAAAAAAGCTGAAGTGATGATTTTAAAACCATTAGCACAGAATGAGTGTGTCGACTAATTTATCCATATTTTTAGCTATTGGGTTCATGGTGATATTGACGTAAGACCGTTATAAAAATAGGCAGTTAATCGGTCTGATGTGGAGTGACCATGAATAATTTGAATATAGATTCACCTTACGTGATCGGCTTAGATTTTGGCTCTGATTCTGTACGAGCTTTATTGGTGAATGCTCGCAATGGTGAAGAGGTTGCGTCTGGCGTGGCTAACTACCCAAGGTGGGCAAAAGGACAATACAGCGACTCGAACCAATCTCAATTTCGTCATCATCCTCTTGATTATATTGAGTCTCTGACCATTGCTGTCCGAGAAACGTTGGCGCAGGTTTCCACAGAGATCGCACAATCTGTTGTTGGCATTGGCGTGGACAGTACGGGTTCAACTCCAGCCCCTATCGATAAAGAGGGCAATGTGTTGGCGTTGCTTCCTGAGTTTGAGCATAACCCCAACGCCATGTTTATCTTATGGAAAGATCATACTTCCGTGACCAAAGCGGAACGCATTAATGAGCTGGCCCATTCACACACTTTTCCAGACTACACCAAATACATCGGGGGATTGTATTCATCGGAGTGGTTTTGGGCGAAAGCCGCGTGGGTAGCGGAACAAGATGCAGGGCTTGTTCCTTATATCCATAGCTGGGTTGAGTTGTGTGATTGGGTTCCAGCTCTCCTTGCAGGGTGTCAGCATCCTACAAATTTACGCCGCGGTATTTGTGCTGCAGGGCATAAGGCGATGTGGCATGAAAGCTGGGGCGGTTTACCTTCGCAAGATTTTTTATCGGCCATTTCTCCCACGCTCGATGACATGCGAGATCGAATGTTTACTGAGGTATACACCTCAGACCAATTAGCTGGGCATCTGAGTGCGGAGTGGGCGCAGCGGTTAGGCTTACCAGAGGGAATTGCCATTGCCATTGGTGCTTTTGATTGCCATATGGGCGCGGTGGGCGCTGGCGCTGGCGAACATGATTTAGTGAAAGTTATTGGTACGTCAACATGCGATATTTTGATGGTGGATGCACAAAGTATCGGTGATCGAACCATTCATGGAATATGTGGCCAAGTTGCGGGTAGTGCGATGCCAGACTTAATGGCACTGGAGGCTGGGCAATCAGCATTTGGTGATATTTATGCTTGGTACAAACGTGTGATGTTGTGGCCAATCGCACAACTGGCTAAGCAAAACCCACAATTAGGAGTTGATCTGGACGCCGCTGAGGCCTTGTTAATTCCTCAACTTACGGCGGAAGCACAGTCAAAACGTCTGCAACTGGAAACGCCTCTTGCCTTAGATTGGCATAACGGGCGGCGAACGCCTTATGCCAATCAACGTCTCAAGGGCGCAATCACGGGGCTGAATTTAGGCTCTAGTGCACCAGATATCTTTGCATCACTGGTGGAATCAACGGCTCATGGTGCGAAATCAATCGTCGATTGTTTCGTTGAGCAAGGTGTCGAAGTGAAACGTGTCATCGCCATTGGCGGAATTTCTCAGAAGTCACCATTTGTGATGCAAACCTGTGCCAATGTCATTGGGCGAGAAATCGCCGTTGTCGCTTCAGAGCAGTGTTGTGCATTAGGTGCGGCCATTTTTGCAGCTGTTGCGGCCGGGGTTTATAGCGATGCCGAGCAAGCTCAAACTCAAATGGCGAGCCCAATTTGCGATGTTTACTACCCGGATGCTGACACCAAAGGGACCAGCGAATGGCGTTATCATGCTTATCGCCAGTTAGGGCAGCAGATCGAACAATTTTCTGAATTCTTGTTGGCATAGGAGTGTACTGATGAGTGTTAAGACTTCTCTAGGCTTCGATTTAGCGAGCGACCCACAAGCAAAGCAACGTCTGAGTGAGCTTCGGCAGCAAGTATGGCAAGCCAATATGGCGCTACAGACCCACGGTTTAGTTACCTTTACTTGGGGCAATGTATCAGGCATTGACCGCTTAACAGGGTTAGTTGTGATTAAGCCAAGTGGCGTCGAATACGAAGCACTCAATGCCGGCAATATGGTGGTGGTTGATCTGAATGGCTTAGTTGTCGAGGGCGATCTTAAACCCTCTTCTGACACAGCTACCCATTTGGCCTTATATCGCGCTTACCCAGAACTTGGCGGCATTGTGCACACGCATTCTCCTCATGCCACCTCTTGGGCTCAAGCAGGTAAAGCCATTCCAGCATTGGGTACTACTCATGCTGACTATTTCTACGGCAGCATTCCCTGTACTCGCCCCTTGACCAATGCCGAAATCGCAACCGACTACGAACACCATACAGGCAAGGTCATCATTGAAACGATCAGTGGTGGTGAAGTGTTGGCCATTCCTGGGGTTATTGTTAATGAACACGGCCCATTCAGCTGGGGTAAGGATGCTGATCACGCCGTTCATAACTCAGTTGTCATGGAGGTTGTCGCCAAAATGGCACTGCAAACTTTGCAGATCAACCCTCAAGTGACATTCATCAATCAAGCCCTACTGGATAAACATTACTTACGTAAACACGGAGCTAATGCTTATTACGGTCAAAGTAATGTAAAAAATAAATAAGGGATAACAATGAACACGTTTACCAATCAACAAGTGTGGTTTGTCACTGGGTCGCAGCACCTTTACGGACCTCAAGTATTACAAAATGTCGCGCAAAATAGCCAAGAAATTATCCATGGTTTAAATCACTCTCCAGCCATTTCGGTTCCTTTGGTGAACAAAGGTACAGTGAAGACGCCAGATGAGATATTAGAGGTTTGTCGCCAAGCCAATAATGATGATTCATGTATTGGTCTCGTGCTTTGGATGCACACATTCTCGCCTGCAAAAATGTGGATTGCGGGGTTAAGCCAGCTCAATAAGCCGTTCTTGCATCTTCATACTCAATTCAATGCGGCCCTGCCTTGGGATGAAATTGATATGGGCTTTATGAACCTAAATCAAAGTGCCCATGGTTGTCGTGAGTTTGGTTTTATTGGCACGCGACTGGGGATTGATCGAAAAGTAGTCGTGGGGCATTGGGAGAGCCCGATTGTTCACCAACAGGTGGATGATTGGTGCCGTGCAGCGATTGCTATTCATGAAGGGAAGTCGCTTAAAGTAGCGCGTTTTGGCGACAACATGCGTCAAGTCGCGGTGACGGAAGGAAACAAAGTCTCTGCGCAAATTCAATTTGGTTATGAAGTTCATGGCTATGGTTTGGGTGAGCTGAGCGAGAGCGTCAATCAAGTTTCAGACAGTGATGCTAAGGCTTTAATGGATGAATACGCTTCTTGCTACACCATGAGCCCTGAACTTTTCAAAGACAGCGCAAGTATCAATATTCTAACCCAAGAAGCGAAGTTGGAATTGGGTATGCTGCGTTTCTTGGATTCCGTGGGCGCGAAGGCATTCACCAACACCTTTGAAAATTTATCGGGTATTTCGAACCTGCCGGGCTTGGCCACACAACGCTTGATGGAAAAAGGCTTCGGGTACGGCGGTGAGGGGGATTGGAAGACCGCAGCGATGACTCGCATTATGAAAGTGATGGGGCAATGCCGAGTGGGCGGAACATCGTTCATGGAAGACTACACCTACAACTTTGGTCAGCAAAGCCAAGTGCTCGGCGCTCATATGCTGGAAGTTTGCCCTTCTATTGCTCAAGACAAGCCAAAGATTGAAATTCATCGTCACACTATTGGCTGCAAATGCGATATTGCTCGTATGATGTTCAGCGGAAAAGCGGGGCCTGCGGTAAACGTATCCTTGATTGATCTTGGAAATCGCTTTCGCATGATAGTCAATACGGTCGATACTCAAGCTCCACCACAATCGCTACCTAAATTACCCGTGGCGCATGCGTTATGGACGCCGCAACCCAACCTTGAGACGGCGGCCGCAGCATGGATCCATGCGGGTGGCGCGCATCATACCGTATACAGCCAAGCGGTGAGTGTTGAGATGTTAGCGGATTATGCCGAAATGGCGGGGATCGAAATGGTATTAATCGATAACCAAACCTCCTTGTATCCATTCAAGTCCGCACTCAAAACAAACAGCGTTTATTACCGTTTATCTTCAGGTATTTAAACCCGCGGAACACTCCCTCATTTGAGGGAGTGTTCATTAGGCTATGGTGTGAACATGAATGCTCTTCCTTTATCCACTGGCTTACCATTACTGCGTTATAAAGAGTGGTATTTGGAATTAAAAGCCGATACACCCGATCAATTTCAGCTGTGTTGTGAGGATAAACCTGTATTCGTTGGGCAGCTTGAGCTGATCAACAATGGGCTTATCATTGATATGCGCTCTGTGGTTTGGCATTTCAGATCTAAGCAAAACCATTTAGAGCAGTGGTGCAACATTCAGCTTAACGAAACACTCTCATTGAGTATGACTTACACCTTTTTTCAAGGTGCATTGGTGATTGATTATCTTGCGCGAAATAGCATCCCAACTCGGCTTGATATTCGACATCACATTACTCAAACAGACGTTAGCCACCAACTGGCCACGCAACCTGAAGACATCATCTCTTCGATTAAAGGTTGGCAAAGAAAACGTAATGACCAACCCAGTGAATACTTAATCGAACCCGTAGGACATGGCTTCTGTGAGGCTTTTTCTGCGACCCAATGGATAGTCTTAGATGAAAAGTGTGAACTGAAAAATCGTACTTAACGAAGAGGTTGCTTACACTACACGTAAATTACAGTGAATATTGCCCCATGCAGAATAACCCTCTAAAACCTGGATATAACTTTAATGCTCATTTAGTGGCTGGACTAACGCCAATTATTGAGGGAGATGAACTGGATTTTACGATTGATCGACCTAATGGCATGAAAGGTTTTATTGTCAATTTTACGAGCAAAGGCGAGGGAACCATTTTTTATGGCGAAGATGAGTTTCACGTGAAACCTGGAGACTTACTTCTTTTCCCTCCAACAGCGGCTCACTATTATCATCGAAAAAAAGATTGTGCTTCTTGGTTTCACCGTTGGGTTTATTTTCGGCCACGAGCCTTTTGGCATGACTGGCTAACATGGCAACAGCAAAAAAATGGCGTCTACTTAACGCAAGGGTTGGATGAGAATACCATTCGATATATTGAAAACCTGTTTATCGATATTGAATACACTTCAAAACAAGATGTCCCTTATCGAAATGATTTATCGATTAACTTGCTCGAACAATTATTGATTAGATGTAAGACACTGCAACCGGATGTCGTCAGCAAACCGCTTGACCCTAGGGTGGTGGAAGCGATGAATTATATGACGCAAAACCTCAATCAAGACTTCACTATCGAGGATGTTTCGGCCCATATCTGTTTATCACCATCGCGTTTAGGCCATCTATTTCGTTCTGAAATGGAGATGACCATAACCCAATGGCGCGACGACCAAAGGATCAGCCGAGCCAAACAATTACTGGTCACGTCTAACTACTCGGTCAATCACATTGGTCGAATTGTGGGCTATTCAGACCCACTCTATTTTTCTCGTGTTTTTAAACGTAAGGCCGGTGTGAGCCCTAAGATTTACCGCGATCAAATTACTTTGTAAACCTATGCAATCTGTCCGTTTGGGCTTTTCGTCAATTTGGGTCGCTGTCATTGAGTGATCGTTTTAGGCGTTTTAAACTGCTGCACGACAAGCCCTGTGATGATCAGCACTAAACCAATCAGAGTGGTGGGGTGAATAGTTTCGCCAATAATAGTAGCCAGCAACAGCAGTGAGATGAAAGGTGAAGCAAAAATGAGATTGCTGATCCTTGCGGTGTTGGCCGTGAGTTTTAATGCACTCAACCACAGCACGAAGGTGATCCCCATTTCAAACAAGCCGACATAAGTTACCGCACTCCATCCTTTAATCGTAATCTGATGCCAGCTTGCACCTTCATAACAACTTAAACCAATCGCAAAAGGGATGGCGATCAAAAACCCCAGTAAAACGCCAATCACGGGGTCGGCGGTGTTTTTGGTATTAAGAATCCAGTAGCCAGCCCAAAGAAGCGTTGATAGTAGTGCCAGCCCAACACCCAGCGGGCTATCAAACTGCATGGCTAAAATATCACCCTTAGTCGCGATAACCACTACACCAAAATAGCTCAGTGCACACGCTATCCAATCTTGTTTACGGATGGTTTGTCCTAAAAATACAGCGGCCATCAGTGTCAGGGTGATGGCCCAACTGTAGTTGATCGCTTGCGCTTGAGAGGCGGGCAGCAGTGAGTAGGCCTTAAACAGAATGAGGTAGTATGCGAGAGGGTTAATTAAGCCCAACAATAAGTAATACCAAGGGTTAGCGAGAAAGGTACTCACCACTTGGTTGAGCTTACCTTGCAGCGCGCAAATGCCCAGCAGTACGCACCCAGAGACAGCACTCGCAACCGTCAGCATCTGGATCGGCGTAAATTCAGCCAGAGTAAGTTTGAAAGCCGTGGCAACCGTTGACCACAATAATACGGCAGATAAGCCAAAGCCGAGTGCGCGTCGTTCGTCCATGAATCCTCGTTAGAATAATTGTTGAAATAGTGTTCAGCGGCGCAAGTCTATAGTTTGCTGTTAACTTGTACAAACTGGACATTTATCCAGTATCGAAATACCATTTGTCCATGACTGATAAAATGAGTTAACCCGTTATCATGCAATGGATTATCGAAAATCAAGCGTTAGTGCTTTCAACGTTAGGCAGCGCCGTGCTGAGCGGCTCAGTGGCTGGCTGGTGGGTTAAGCAGAAGCTCAATTTGAAAAGTGAGCTATTACAACAGCAGTTAGAGACTCATCAAGCCCATCATCAGCAGCAGATAATCGAACTCAAACAAGCCTTGCAGCAGGCGCGACAAGAGTTGGATGAGCTGGATGAAGAACGAGATAAAGCCGCATTTGAGCTTAAGCAATCGCACGGGAAATTCATGGCCGCGATGGAAAAGTTGCGCTATTTCGAAGTGGTTAAGCAAGAGCGGCAACAGAGCATGGAAGATGCGCACGCTCTGCGTGAGCAGAAATCGCAACTTGAGGCTCAACTGCGTGAGCAAGAAGCGCGGCATGAACAGCAAATTCAATCGAGCCAAGAAAAACTACAGTTACTTGAACACGCTGAGGAACGCCTAAAGCAGCAGTTTGAGCAGCTAGCCAATCAGTTATTTGAAGTCAAAACTGCGAAAGTGGATCAGCAGAACCGTCGAAGTTTGGAAGGGCTACTTTCTCCACTGAAAGAGCAGCTCGAAGGGTTTAAAAAGCAGGTCAATGACAGCTTCAATCATGAAGCGAAAGAGCGCCATACGTTGGTTCATGAATTGAAAAACTTGCAACGCCTCAATGAACAGATGGCGCAAGAGGCACTCAATTTGACCCAAGCGCTGAAAGGTGACAATAAACAGCAAGGCAATTGGGGTGAAGTGGTTCTCGCGCGGGTGCTGACCGAATCGGGCCTGCGTGAAGGGCACGAATATCACACTCAAGTCAGTTTGCAAAACGAGGCTGGTAAGCGCTATCAACCGGATGTGATCGTCAATTTGCCACACGACAAACAGGTGGTGATTGACTCGAAAATGGCGCTGGTGGCTTATGAGCGTTATTTCCATGCTCAAACTGAAAGTGAACGTGCTCGCGCATTAAGTGAGCATTTACTTGCGCTGCGCGCCCATATAAAAGGACTCGGTCAGAAAGATTATCATCAGCTCAAAGGGCTACAAAGTTTGGATTACGTGCTGATGTTTATTCCCGTCGAACCTGCATTTCAAGTGGCGATTCAAGCTGATCCCAGCTTGGTAAAAGAGGCGATGGAGCAAAATATTTTGCTGGTTAGCCCAACCACCTTGTTGGTTGCGCTGCGTACGATCGATAATTTATGGCGCAATGATCGACAAAACCAGAACGCGAAGTTGATCGCTGAGCGGGCCAGCAAATTGTACGATAAATTACGCTTGTTTATGGAGGACATGGAAGGGCTTGGTGGCGCGTTAGACCGTGCAAACCAAAACTATCAAGGGGCGATGAATAAGCTCGCGACAGGGCGCGGCAACGCACTGCGTCAAGCCGAAAGTTTTAAACAGCTTGGCGTCGAGATAAAACGTTCCATAAACAGTGAATGGGTCGAACAAGCACAAAATGAGGCATGGGCAGACAGTGCGGTGGAAAATGCACCTTTAGTAGAAAGACATCACGCTGAGGATAAAGTAAACTGATCGCTCGCAGTCGCCTTTAACAAAACAGTGCTGCCCAAGAGGAACCTTCATGACGGATACCAGCGTGCAATCAAAAACAGCATTAGAGACACAAAATACCACTCACTTTGGTTTTGAAACCGTAGCGAAAGAAGAAAAAGTCGCCAAAGTCGCGCAAGTTTTTCACTCGGTTGCGGCCAAATACGACATGATGAATGACCTGATGTCTGGTGGCATTCATCGCTTATGGAAGCGTTTTACCATTGATTGCAGTGGCGCTCGCCCGGGCCAACGTATTTTGGATCTTGGTGGTGGTACGGGCGATCTAACCGCCAAATTTTCACGCATTGTGGGCGAAAAAGGTCATGTTATTCTGGCTGATATCAACAACTCGATGCTCAATGTCGGACGCGATAAATTGCGTGATAAAGGTGTAGTGGGCAACGTACATTACGTGCAAGCCAATGCCGAAGAACTGCCTTTTCCAGATAACTATTTCGACTGCATCACCATCAGTTTTTGCCTGCGTAATGTAACCGATAAAGATAAAGCGCTGAGCTCGATGTTCCGCGTTTTAAAACCGGGTGGCCGTTTGTTGGTTCTTGAGTTCTCCAAGCCAGTGCTTGAGCCATTATCCAAAGTATACGATGCGTATTCGTTCCATCTATTGCCGAAAATGGGCCAAATCATTGCCAATGATGCCGACAGCTACCGCTATCTTGCGGAATCTATCCGCATGCATCCCGATCAAGAAACCTTAAAAGGGATGATGGATCAGGTTGGTTTTGAGCAAACGAGTTACTACAACTTAACGGGCGGTATTGTTGCGCTGCACCGTGGTTACAAATTCTAAGGATTGGGCATGCCGTTTGAGCCTTTAGTTACCGCCGCGATTGAGACCACACTCAACACCTTAATTCAAGACGATCCTGAGTTGGTGCGCCGATTATCACGCCTGAAAGGGCAAGTCATCCAAGTGCATCTCAAAGAGTTCAATAAAACGCTGACCTTCATTTTTAGCCAGCAAATTGATGTGTTAGCGGCTTACGAAGGCGAGTCGAATTGCTACCTGTCGCTCAATGTTTCCATTTTGCCCGAGCTACGCGAGCAAGCGAACATCACCCAACTGATCAAACAAGATAAGTTGGTGCTGGAGGGCGATATTCAACTGGCGCAAAAATTTGCCCAGTTGATCACCGATTGCAAGCCGGATGTTGAAGAGTGGTTGTCACGCCTGACGGGCGATGTGCTGGCTCACGCTTTAGTGCAGGGTGTGAAAGACATAGGCCAAGCGCTGCAATCACAACGAAGCAAGCATCAAAACCATCTCAGCCAAGTGTTAACGGAAGAGTGGTGTTTATTGCCCAGCTCGCTCGAGGTGGCTTATTTTTGTGACCAAGTGGATGATCTCAATAGCCAAGCGGCGCGTATCGAAGCCAAAATTCAACACTTGTTGGAGCAAGCATGACGCCAACTGAACTCAAGCGGTTGTACCGAATTATCAAGGTACAATTGGAATATGGTCTAGATGAACTGTTGCCAGAACATCAACTCACCAAAGCGCCAATATTAGCGCGCAAAGGATTGTTCTGGATTAAAAATCAGCATGCGGACAAACCATTAGGTGAGCGCTTGCGCTTAGCCTTGCAAGAGCTTGGTCCAGTGTGGATTAAGTTTGGTCAGATGATGTCAACGCGGCGTGACCTGTTTCCATCGCACATCGCAGACCAACTTGCGTTACTGCAAGATAAAGTCGCTCCGTTTGATGGTGTACTTGCTAAAACTCAGATGGAAAAAGCGTTGGGCGGCGCTTTAGAAACTTGGTTTGATGAATTTGATATTGAACCACTTGCTTCTGCGTCGATTGCTCAAGTCCATACCGCCAAACTCAAATCATCTGGCCGGGAAATCGTACTCAAGGTGATTCGGCCAGATATTCGGCCAGTGATTGA
Organism: Vibrio sp. 3-2(1); assembly: GCF_963887575.1. NCBI lineage: Bacteria > Pseudomonadati > Pseudomonadota > Gammaproteobacteria > Vibrionales > Vibrionaceae > Vibrio > Vibrio sp. 3-2(1). The sequence continues at coordinate 19,368 of NZ_CAWPGB010000005.1, forward strand.
TGCCGATATCAAACTCATGTATCGCATGGCGAAAATTGTTGCCAAAGCATTACCTGAAGCAAGGCGACTGAAGCCCGTTGAAGTGGTACGTGAATACGAAAAAACTCTCCTTGCTGAACTCGACCTACGCCGAGAAGCAGCCAACGCTATTCAACTGCGTCGTAACTTTGAAAATAGTGAAGAGTTATACATTCCAGAGATAATTCCTGACTTTAGTAATGAAACTGTCATGGTTTCTGAGCGAATATACGGCATTCAAGTTTCTGATATTGAAGGTTTAGCGGCCAACGGCACTAATATGAAGTTGCTTGCTGAACGCGGGGTGAGCGTGTTCTTTACCCAAGTGTTCCGCGACAGTTTTTTCCATGCCGATATGCACCCGGGTAATGTCTTTGTTAATCCCGCGCATCCTGACAATCCACAATGGATTGGCTTAGATTGTGGTATTGTCGGTACCTTAAACAGTGAAGATAAACGTTATTTAGCCGAAAACTTCTTAGCTTTTTTCAACCGAGATTACCGCCGAGTGGCACAATTGCACGTTGATTCTGGTTGGGTTCCACGTGAAACCAACATCGATGAATTTGAGTTTGCTATTCGCGTGGTCTGTGAGCCAATTTTTGCCAAGCCATTGTGCGAAATCTCATTTGGTCATGTGTTGCTAAACTTGTTTAACACGGCTCGTCGCTTCAATATGGAAGTGCAGCCGCAATTGGTCTTGCTGCAAAAAACGTTATTGTATGTCGAAGGGTTAGGGCGTCAGCTTTATCCTCAATTGGATTTGTGGCAAACCGCTAAACCATTTTTAGAAAAATGGATGATGAACCAAGTTGGGCCGCAAGCGTTTATCCGCGCAGTGAAAGAGCGAGCTCCGCTTTGGGCTGAAAAATTACCTGAATTGCCAGAGCTGCTTTACGATAGCCTCAAACAAGGTAAAGCAATGAACCAAAGGTTGGATCAGTTGTACCAAGGTTATCGAGCCAGTAAGCGTCAACAGGCAACAGGAAAGTTTTTATTTGGTATTGGCGCCACTTTGGTCGTATGCTCGGCGATATTAGTGACCAGTGCTTATCAGCCGTTTGCAATAACCAGTGCGATTGCAGGTGTTGTATTTTGGCTACTCAGTTGGAGTGCTTACCGTCGTTAAGCGGTCTTTTATTTGAAATCAATTTGTTGAGAAATTCCTGAGGTGTAGAGAATGGGTGGTATCAGTATTTGGCAACTTCTAATTATTGCCGTAATTGTTGTATTACTATTTGGAACCAAGAAACTGCGTGGTATCGGTAGTGATCTCGGTGGTGCGGTTAAGGGGTTCAAAAAGGCGATGAGCGATGAAGAGCCTGCCAAGAAAGACGCAGATTTTGAACCTAAAAATATAGAGCAGCAGAAGACAGAAGCGACTGCCGAGACTAAAAAAGATAAAGAGCAGGCCTAACACGTGTTTGATATCGGTTTTTGGGAGCTGGTATTAATATCGGTTGTCGCGTTGGTCGTTCTTGGCCCTGAGCGTTTACCTCATGCTATTCGCAGTGTGGCAAAATTTGTTAGCACGGCAAAGAACATGGCGAACAGTGTCAAAGATGAATTAGCACATGAGCTCAAAATTCAAGAGCTGCAAGAAAACTTGCGTAAAGCAGAGCAAATGGGGATGGAAAATTTATCTCCAGAGCTGAAATCTTCTGTGGATCAGCTCAAGCAGGCTGCGCAAGATGTACAACGCCCTTATGCGAACTCATCGCCCTCTGAAACAAAAACAGAGCACGATGAACAAAGCGTTGAAGTGATTCCCGCTACAACGATTTCGTCGCCTGAAACGGCCGATAAGAAAGCCGACTCATCTCTGTAGGAGGAGTTATTGCTACCACTGTAACTCCTCCTCTTATGCTCTATTTATACGAGGTTCGATATGTCTTCCGTTGAGCAGACACAGCCTTTAATCAGTCACTTGCTAGAGCTACGCGATCGTTTATTGCGTTCAATAGCTGCGGTGATCGTGATTTTTATCGGCTTAGTCTATTTCTCTAGCGACATCTACGATTTTGTCTCCAAACCATTGGTTGAGCGTTTGCCTGAAGGGGCGACGATGATTGCGACCGATGTTGCCTCGCCCTTTTTCACGCCACTCAAACTTACTTTAATCGCGTCCGCTTTTCTCGCGGTGCCTTTTATCCTTTATCAAATCTGGGCCTTTGTCGCTCCAGGTTTGTATAAGCATGAACGCCGTTTAGTCATGCCATTGATGTTTTCAAGCTCATTGTTGTTCTATTGCGGTGTGGCGTTTGCGTACTTTGTGGTATTTCCACTGGTGTTTGGCTTTTTTACGGCCATCTCTTTAGGCGGTGTTGAGTTTGCAACGGACATTGCCAGTTATCTCGATTTTGTGCTTGCGCTCTTTTTCGCTTTTGGTATCGCCTTTGAGGTTCCCGTCGCCATCATTTTACTGTGTTGGACGGGGGCGACGACGCCGAAAACCTTGAGTGAGAAAAGGCCTTATATCGTGGTTGGGGCATTTGTGGTGGGTATGTTACTGACGCCGCCTGATATGGTGTCGCAAACCTTGCTCGCCATTCCGATGTGTTTATTGTTTGAGGTTGGACTTTTCTTTGCTCGTTTTTATGTGCGCAAAGATGAGGAAGAGCAGGAAGATGAAAGTCATTAATACATGAAAAAAGCGGCGAATAGCCGCTTTTTTTGTACCTATGATAGTGGACTATTTAGATAGTGGACTATTTAATCTTCAAAAGATAACCGCACTGAGAGCATCGATAGACTTCCTTGATGCCCAGAAGTTTTTGCCAGAAGGTTCGATGTTGACGTTGTAAGTGATTACCATGTTCACACATATTAGCCACGTTTATGTATTAAAATTTTGCCGCATACTATAGTGTTTGGGTGATTATTTTTGTGACATATATCACGCTGATGTGTATGTCACTCTATCTATAGTTCTATAAATTATAATTTAAACAGTGAGTTAGCATTAGTGTTTGTAATGTTATTCACTTCAACCAACGAGAGTTCGGTGAGTTCTGCGATGCGTTTGGCAACTAGCGTTGTGTAAGCTGGTTCGTTGCGCTTACCTCTGTGAGGGGCAGGGGCTAAATAGGGACAATCTGTTTCTAGCAGAACAAAGTTCATATCGAGATGCGGTAATACTTTATCCATACCGCCATTTTTAAACGTTGATACACCACCAATCCCAAGATGAAACCCTAGCTCATTAATTGCTTTAGCTTCTTCAAGCGTGCCGCCAAAACAGTGGAATACACCGCTAAGTGAGCCATCTTGCTCTTTTTCCAGCAGTTGTAGAGTTTGAGTGATGGAATCACGGGTGTGGATGACAACAGGCAAATCGCGTTCTTTGGCCCAACTAAGTTGAGTGACGAAAGCCATCTCTTGTTCGGGCTGAAAGGTTTTGTCCCAATACAGATCAATGCCAATTTCACCAATGGCGATAAAGGGGTGTTTATCTAGCCAAGATTCGATAACCGTTAGCGTTTGCTTCACATTTCCATCCACATAGCATGGGTGCAGCCCCATCATCGATCGGCAAAGTTCAGGGTAAGCCGCTTCTGTTTTAAGCATAGGCTCAATGGAGGCAAGATCGATATTGGGCAACAAAATAGCCTCAATGCCTTGCGCCTTAGCGCGTTGCACGACCTCATCTCGATCGTGATCAAATTCAGTGGCATAAATGTGAGCGTGAGTGTCAATCATGGTGTATCTCGATAAACAGAGAATGGGAGAACAGTATACGGAAGTGTGAGCCTGAGGTCATTTTTCTGATTTTTGTCGATTGGCGCTAGCGTCAAAAAGCGAGAGTGATATGATTTCGCCACACTTGAGCGATAGCGGTAGTGAAGAAAGAATGCTTTCTCACACCGCGTATAAACAAGGAGAAGAGAGTGTCAGTATCCATTCAAGGTCAGTTCCCAGGGCGTCGCATGCGTCGCTTACGCAAGCATGATTTTAGCCGCCGTTTGATGGCTGAGAATCAGTTATCGGTTAATGATTTAATTTATCCCATGTTTATTTTGATGGGTAAAGATCGCCGCGAGCCAGTGGAGTCTATGCCCGGTATTGAGCGTCTCTCTATCGACTTAATGCTCGAAGAAGCGCTGTATTTGGCTAATCTCGGCGTGCCAGCCATCGCACTTTTTCCAGTGGTTAATCAAGATGCTAAAAGCTTGTGTGCTGCTGAAGCACATAATCCTGACGGCTTAGTGCAACGTGCGGTGAAATTATTAAAAGAGCATATACCACAAATGGGTGTCATTACCGACGTCGCGCTGGATCCTTTCACGACCCATGGCCAAGATGGCATCATCGATGAAAGTGGCTATGTGATGAATGATGAGACCACCGAGGTGTTGATAAAACAAGCGCTGTCTCACGCTGCAGCCGGTGCCGATGTGGTTGCCCCTTCCGATATGATGGATGGACGAATTGGTAAGATCCGCGAAGCGCTTGAAGAGGCGGGTTTTATTCACACACAGATCATGGCTTACTCTGCGAAATACGCGTCATGTTATTACGGTCCATTCCGCGATGCGGTTGGTTCCTCTTCGAACCTGAAAGGGGGAGACAAGAAAAACTATCAGATGGATCCGGCCAACAGCGATGAAGCCATGCACGAAGTGGCGATGGATATCAATGAAGGGGCTGACATGGTGATGGTGAAGCCCGGCATGCCATACCTTGATGTGGTGCGCCGCGTGAAATCTGAATTACAAGTTCCTACGTTTGCGTATCAAGTGTCTGGCGAATATGCGATGCATAAAGCGGCCATTTTAAATGGTTGGCTCAAAGAACGTGAAACCGTAATGGAGTCATTATTGTGCTTTAAACGCGCTGGGGCAGACGGCATTTTAACCTATTTTGCTAAAGACGTTGCGCAGTGGCTGGCAGAAGATAACGCCAAAACGGCACAATATTTACATCAAGACAACTAAGTTGTGAATTTAGACAGGGGAGCGAATTTTTCTATCTATTTGAAAATAAATCAAAAAAAGATTTCATGAAATAGATGGGTAGGTGTTTTTAGCATGATTAGAAAATAAATGAGATTTTTTCTCATTTAGGGGTTGATAATTAAATGAGAATCATTATTATTAACCATGTCTTAGGGAATGGCGAAGTTCACAAGGACGTCGAGTTTACGATTAACGAATTGCTAGGTGTTAAAAGTAACAAGACAAATTGGCGACGAACTTGCGCAAGTTCTTTTTGACACGACATTGCTCACATTGCTTCCAGTGTAATTTATAGCTTTATCGTAAGGCTGAATGAATCACTTCACTTAGTTTTACCTGTTTTTGCTAGGCGACATCCTCGGGTGTCGCTTTTTTTATCGCTCATTTTCAAGAGGATGCTTTTGTTGTGAATAAAAGGCCATCGATAGTCTTTTCCACAATCAATGATCGTAAAAAGATCATAATAGGAATGTTCGATCTTTGTTTTATTCATTTATAAACAATAAGTTAATACCATTGTTTTCCTCGTTAATCACTGTTTAATAACCAGTGGATAAAAACTATGAACAGAGTTATCCACAGAATGTCATTTGCGGTGGTGGACAAATCAGCAAAATGTTTCGTTGCTCAAGGTGCATTGGCGTGGAATCCTCAAGACAGTCATGGCATCCTTAGTCATTACATTTCGTACTCGCTTTGGATTGCAAAAGACTATGGCTCGCATACCTGACAACCCGTTCATTCTGATTGATGGCTCTTCTTACCTTTACCGTGCATTTCATGCCTACCCAGGCACCATGAGTAATGGCGAAATTCCAACTAATGCTGTCTATGGCGTGGTCAATATGCTCCGTAGCATGATGCGCCAGTTTTCCGCTGAGCGTATGGTGGTTATTTTTGACGCGAAAGGAAAAACCTTCCGCGATGATATGTACCCACAATACAAAGCTAACCGTCCACCAATGCCTGATGATCTACGTTGTCAGATTGAGCCGTTGCACAATGTTATCCGTGCGATGGGGCTACCGCTGATATCGATTGAAGGTGTCGAAGCCGATGACGTGATTGGTACGCTAGCCTCTCAAGCATCACAAGCCGGCATGCCAGTGCTGATCAGCACTGGTGATAAAGACATGGCACAGCTGGTGGACGAGAATGTCACCTTGATCAATACCATGACGAATGTGGTACTTGACCGTGAAGGGGTGATTGAAAAATTCGGTATCCCTCCTGAGCTTATCATCGACTATCTGGCTTTGATGGGCGATAAAGTCGATAACATTCCTGGTGTACCGGGTGTCGGTGAGAAAACAGCGATTGCGTTACTACAAGGCATTGGCAGCCTAGAGCAAATTTACGATAACCTCGATAAAATTGCGCAATTGGGTTTTCGAGGCTCTAAAACCATGGCGCAAAAACTGGCGGATAACCGTGAAAACGCTTTTCTCTCTTACCAATTAGCCACCATCAAGCTGGATGTCGCTTTGGAAGAGAAACCAGAAACCTTGTGCAAAACCCAGCCCAATATTGATGAGTTGATTAAACTTTATGGTCAGCTCACGTTTAAATCTTGGTTAACAGAATTGCTGGATGGTGGTAATGGGGTGATTGACGCTGATGAAAAAGTGGGTGCGGTAAACACTTCTTCTTCACAAGCAAGGGAGATGGATACAACCGCCGCCACGATTGATCGCAGCCAATATCAAACCATTTTAGATGAAGAGACATTTAATACTTGGTTAGAAAAACTGAAAGCGGCAGAAGTGTTTGCGTTTGATACGGAAACCGACAGCCTCGATTATATGGTAGCGAATTTAGTTGGCCTCTCTTTTGCGACCGAAGAGGGCGTTGCAGCGTATGTTCCTGTTGCGCATGACTATCTTGACGCACCAAAGCAACTGGACCGTGATTGGGTACTCGCCCAACTTAAACCCATTTTAGAAGATGAAAGCCAAGCCAAAGTGGGGCAGAACCTAAAATACGATGCCAGTATTGTTGCGCGTTACGGTATCAATATGAAAGGCATCAAGCACGATACGATGCTCGCATCTTATGTGTACAACAGCGTCGGTGGCAAACATGATATGGACAGTTTGGCGCTACGATTCTTGCAACACAGCTGTATTTCATTCGAACAGGTGGCGGGAAAAGGTAAAAACCAGCTGACCTTCAACCAAATCGAACTTGAGCAAGCGGCACCGTACGCTGCGGAAGATGCTGATGTGACTTTGCGACTTCATCACCGTTTGATGAGTCATATTGAGCAAGATGAGAAGCTCAATCGCATCTACCAACAGATAGAAGTACCTCTTGTTCCCGTGTTGTCACGTATGGAACGCACAGGCGTGATGATTGATGATATGTTGCTTGGTGCGCAATCGCATGAAATCGCTGCTCGTTTAGAGCAACTAGAACAGCAAGCGTTTGATATCGCGGGTCAACCTTTCAACCTAAGCTCACCAAAACAGCTGCAAACCATTTTGTTTGAACAGATGGGGCTACCGGTGATTAAGAAAACGCCAACAGGTACACCTTCCACCAATGAAGAAGTACTGCAAGAGTTGGCACTCGACGGTTATCCTCTGCCTAAAGTGATCATTGAACATCGTGGTTTAGCTAAGTTGAAATCAACCTATACCGATAAACTGCCTAAAATGATCAACCCAACCACAGGGCGAGTGCATACCTCGTATCACCAAGCTGTAACCGCCACTGGTCGTTTGTCTTCAACCGATCCAAATTTGCAAAACATTCCGATCCGTAACGAAGAAGGACGCCGGATCCGTCAAGCCTTTATCGCTCCTCATGGCTGGAAAATTCTGGCCATCGATTACTCGCAAATTGAGCTGCGGATTATGGCGCATTTGTCCGGCGATAAAGCGCTGCTTGAAGCATTCCAGCAAGGGAAAGATATCCATGCAGCGACCGCGGCTGAAATTCTTGGAGTGAGTATTGAGCAAGTCAGCAGTGAGCAACGTCGACGTGCGAAAGCGGTTAACTTTGGTTTGATTTACGGGATGAGCGCCTTTGGTTTAGCTAAGCAGCTCGGCATTCCTCGTTATGAAGCCCAAGAATATATGGATAAATACTTTGAGCGTTATCCTGGCGTGATGCAATACATGGAAGATACACGCTCTACGGCTAGTGAACTTGGCTATGTTGAAACTTTATTTGGTCGTCGTTTGCATCTGCCTGAAATTAAATCGCGTAATGGGATGCGCCGCAAAGCCGCTGAACGTGCCGCGATCAATGCTCCAATGCAAGGTACGGCGGCGGATATCATCAAAAAAGCGATGCTATTAGTCGATGCTTGGATTGAGGAGCATGGACAGGGACGCGTTAAACTCTTGATGCAAGTGCACGATGAACTGGTGTTTGAGGTGCAAGAGACGGCTTTAGCCGAAATTGAAATTAAAGTACAACAATTGATGGAATCAGCGGCAACGCTAGCGGTGCCATTGGTCGCGGATACTGGTCATGGAGACAACTGGGATCAGGCGCATTAGTTGTTTTTTGAGCAGAATTAGCTAATTTATATGAGCCGACGCACAAATGTCGGCTTTTTTATGGCCTAGAAACAAGTGTTCTTGATTTTAAACTTTGTGTTGTTTAATAAAATTTTCATGAAAAAAAACTACAAAAATAGTTTTCATTTCTGACCATTTGTTATACATTAACTCTCGTAGGGTACAGAGGTAAGATGTTCTATCTTTCAGACCTTTTGTTTCACGTTATTGGATTAGGCTGATTCAGCCGCCCCAGTCAGTATTTGACTGGGGCGTTTTTTATTGGGCCAAAGAAAATATTCATCACTGTTTTTTACGAGAATTTAGGTGATAAAAACACACTATTCTATTGCTGAGTAGTTACTTTATTTCTTTTATAAACACCCAATTCTGTAACTGGCTAACAGTCACACTTTGATTATTTCTAATGAGAAATCAAGTTCGCCTCAAACGCAAAGAATATGTTTAAATATCATTAGTATTCATTATGTTATGTTGATTTTATTGGGATGAGCCAGAGGAGTGTTCTGTGGGTGAGTGAATTGATGACTCTTTGACCTATTGAAAAGTTGGAGGGATTAAGGAATGCTTAGCAAAACAATAATAAATTACCTCCTACTTCTCTCCCGTTGCCCCACCAGGATGGTGGGGATTTTTCTTTTTACCATTCGCATTTGGATTTAAAGCCTATAAAAAAGCCCCACGATTAGGTAGGGCTCTGTTGGAGTCACGATTTTTAGTGTTCTACAGAATTAGTGTTGTGCAGAATGGTCTGGATTCTCTTCTATCTCTTCTAAGTGAGTTGAATCACACTCATCCATCTCTTCCACTGTTTCTTGCTCAGCTAAATGTGCGAGTGCGGGTGCAAACCACGTATCCAATTTATTACGCAGCACATCGACGCCTAAGCCTTTCAATGATGAAAAAGCATCGACAGTGACATCGCCGCCAAAAGAGCGCGCCTCTTCACGAATTTTTAGCACTTGAGCTTTACGTGCGCCACTTTTTAGCTTGTCCGCTTTAGTCAGTAGTACTAGTACTGGGATGTAGCAATCGACAGCCCAAGAAATCAATTGTTGGTCGAGATCTTTCATCGGATGGCGAATGTCCATTAGCACAACCAGCCCTTTTAAGCTTTTGCGCTTTTGTAGGTATTCACCTAATGATTTTTGCCATTTTTTCTTCAGTTCCAAAGGAACTTGAGCAAAACCATAGCCCGGTAAATCCACAATATGACAACCTTCAGTGACTTTAAATAGGTTGATCAGTTGGGTTCGACCCGGAGTTTTACTGGTTTTAGCCAAGCTCTTCTGATTCGTTAAGCGATTCAACGAACTCGACTTACCTGCATTGGAGCGTCCTGCAAACGCAATTTCGATCCCTTCATCATCAGGTAGATGACGAATGTCAGGCGCACTGGTAATGAAATGCGTGTTTTGATAATGAATTTTTACGCTCACTGTTAACTCCATCTCGACTTTGTGTAGTCGATTGATTACTTTTTTGTGAAATTGTGTAAAATAACCGTGCTCGGCATAAGGTCGCCTATTGTACCATGAGTCGCCACTGAGAGTGAGTAGCAACTGCAAAGTGGTACTGGAAGCTTGATAATTATAAATGGAATGTCATGAAGAAATTAGCGCTAATCTTGAGTCTTTTAGCCAGCTGCTCAGTGTGGGCCCAAGGCAGCATTGAAGCTGGTAAAGCAAAATCCCAAACGTGTGTTGCCTGTCACAGTGCTGATGGCAATAGTCTACTTACAATTTATCCTAAAATTGCTGGTCAGCATGAGAAATACATAGAGAAGCAATTGCATGATCTCAAGCTGGGAATGACAAGCGGTGGCAAACAAGGTCGTTACGATCCCGTAATGAGTGCCATGGCGATGCCTCTTAGCGACGAAGATATAGCTGATCTTGCAGCGTATTTTGCATCACAAACTATTTCAGCGAACTCAACGCCTGAAGACGTTGCAGTGAAAGGAAAAGCACTTTATAGCGCAGGTGATGCAGAGCGTGGTTTAACCGCTTGTATTGCGTGTCATGGTCCACGTGGTAATGGTACTGAGCTTTCAGGTTTCCCTAAAATTTCTGGTCAGCATGCTGACTACATCAAAGCTCAACTGCAAAAATTCCGCGATGACGCTCGTAATAATGATATGAATGCCATGATGCGTGATGTCGCGAAAAAGCTCAGCGACACTGACATCGAAATACTTTCTAAATACGTTGGCGGCCTTCACTAAACCCTACACCGTTCGAGCACTGTTGTTTGAAAACGCCTTAGCACTGAGCTAGGGCGTTTTCTTTTGTGCTGAAGAAAACGTAATTTTTTGCTCAATGATCGGCTTACCTATCGCTTTTTTTATCTTTTTTTGCCTAGCTGGTGAAAAAATACGCGCTGACTCTCCACTCTAATGCCACTTTCTGGTATGTTGCGCATCCCTGTTTGAGGATGTTACATGCACATTTGCCCATTATGTTTTAGTGAACAAATAGTTCCTTATTTTGCCGATAAAGTTCGCCCTTATCTGCAGTGCCAACACTGTGCACTTGTGTTTGTTAGTCCTGAACATCGTCTTGACGAAAAAGCGGAAAAAGCATTTTATGATTTGCATGAAAATAACCCGCAGGATAGGGGTTATCGCCAGTTTTTGTCACGCGTTTGTGCGCCGATGTTGGAGAGGCTTTCTCCGGCATCTAACGGGTTAGATTTTGGTTGTGGGCCGGGGCCAACCTTATCCATTATGTTGGAAGAGGCTGGGCACACAATGTCGTTATACGATATCTTTTTTCATCCAGATGAAAAGGTGTTGCAGGCGACCTATGATTTTATGACTGCCACTGAAGTGATTGAGCATTTACATAAGCCGCACCAAGTTTGGCAGCAATGGTTAAATTTAGTTAAGCCAGGAGGCTGGATTGGGTTAATGACCAAACTAGTCAAAGACGTGGAGGCGTTTGCTGGGTGGCACTACAAAAATGATCTCACACATGTGATCTTTTTTAGTCGTGAAACCTTCCAGTACTTGGCCAAGCGGGATGAGCTTGAACTTGAATTTATTGGTAATGATGTAATTTTACTGAGGAAACCCCAGTAATGAGCCGTAGTAAAAAATCGAGAAAACCGGGTTCAGCCGGTGAAGGCGACGTGATTGTCACGCGTAATCGCAGTGAGGCAGATGTTGAAGGCCGTTTGCGTAAGCGAGTTAAAAAACAGAAAGGTCTGAAAGCGGGTAGCCGCCATTCCGATGGTTCAGATCAGCAGCAGCGAGAAGCCGCTAAAGCGCGCGATCCACGTTTAGGCAGCAAGAAAAAAATTCCTCTGGTGGTTGAGCCAGCGAAGAAAATGACCAAGCAAGAGCGTCGTTTGTCGGCTGAGCAAGAGCTCGAAATGCTGGAAAATGATGCGCAATTGAACGTGTTGCTCGATCGTATTGATAATGGAGAAAACCTAGGTGCCGGCTTGCAAAAATACGTTGATGAGAAACTCGATCGTATTGAAGCACTGATGAAGCAACTTGGTCTGTATGCTGAAGAGCAAGAAGATGTTTTCGAGCCAATCGTGACTGGCGGTAGTGCCAAAAAATCACGTTCAGATGATGATTTATTATCAGATTTTGAAGGCTTCGACCTAAATGATTTAAAAGGATAGAAAGTGCCATGAATGTAACCTTGTTAGCCATTGCTGGTGGAATCATTATTCTCGGCTTAGCGTCTTACGCTGGTTACCTTCTGCTGCAACTGAAAAAGCAAAAGGATTTGCAGCTTCAACATCAAACATTGGCCATTGAAAAACGCAATGCAAATATTTTTGATAGCGTAAATACGCTTTGCATGGCTGGGATTCAAGGCCAATGTGATCTCTCCGAGATCAGCATCCGTGTCTACTGCATTATGGATTATGTTCAAGGCGAACAGAGAATCGACTTTGATAGTTCGTATCCCGCTATTTCCGAACTGTATTATATAGTGAAGGATATGCCGCGTGGCGAAGAGCGCAGCCAACTCGCTAAACAAGAGCGAATGAAGCATAACTTAGTGCGCCAAAAGGCGGAGGCCCGTTTAATGGATGCGATTGTTGAAGAGTTAAAAGTTCTGCAAAAACGCATTGCCCCTTTGAATAGTCAAATTCCGATTCAAATGATGTAATGGCTCGACTGCCTCTTTCGAGTGAGTGATCGCGTTAGCAGTTTAGAACATTTATACACAAATTTCGTTTTGTCACCCGACGTCCATCATTGTCATGTGGCAAAATAGCCCGTCAAAGTTTCGAACGGAAAGCACAGCATGTCTTCGCAAGTCGTACCCAGCCAACAGATCGTATGGGATCAAGCTGTTTTAGATAAGTATAACTATTCAGGCCCGCGTTATACCTCTTATCCTACAGCACTTGAATTCCATGAAGCATTTACTATTGCCGATTATGATATGGCGTGTGCCCAATACCCTGACAGGCCACTTTCGCTTTATATTCATATCCCGTTTTGTCACAAACTTTGTTACTACTGTGGTTGTAATAAGGTGATTACCCGTCATTCGCATAAAGCTGACGACTATTTGGATGTGCTCGAACATGAGATTCGCCAACGAGCCTCTTTGCTGCATGGCCGTAGAGTCACACAACTGCATTTCGGTGGCGGCACACCAACCTTTTTAACTCAATTGCAAATTAGCCGTTTAATGGCCATTTTGCGTGGTGAGTTCCGCTTTGAAAATGACGCAGAAATCAGTATTGAAGTTGATCCGCGTGAAATCGAGTTAGAGATGCTTGATCACCTGCGCAGCGAAGGATTTAACCGCCTGAGCATCGGCGTACAAGATTTCAACAAAGAAGTGCAAAAGCTGGTGAACCGCGAGCAAGATGAAACCTTTATTTTTGCTATGGCGGAACGAGCTAAACAGCTGGGTTTTCGCTCAACCAACCTTGATCTCATATACGGCTTGCCTAAGCAGACTAAAGGCTCTTTTGCTAAAACATTAGCGCAAGTGTTGGAGATGAAGCCGGGTCGATTGTCGGTATTTAACTACGCGCACATGCCGCAGCTGTTCGCTGCGCAGCGTAAGATTAAAGATGAAGATCTACCTACGGCGGAAGAAAAACTGGCCATATTACAAGACACGATCGCGACCTTAACGGGTGCTGGTTATCAGTTCATTGGCATGGACCATTTTGCTCTGCCCAATGATGAGTTGGCCGTCGCGCAGCGTGAAGGCATTTTACATCGCAATTTTCAAGGTTATACCACGCAAGGTAACTGCGACTTAGTTGGCTTTGGTGTCTCAGCCATTTCAATGATTGGGGATGCGTATGCGCAGAACCAAAAAGAGCTGAAAAAATACTATGAGCAAGTTAATGAGTTACGTCATGCACTCTGGAAAGGAGTGGCACTGGATAGTGATGACTTACTTCGTCGCGAAGTGATCAAGCAGCTTATCTGCAATTTCAAACTGGATAAAAGCCAAATTGAAGCACAGTTTAACGTGACGTTTAATCACTACTTCAAGCAAGATCTTGAGTTGCTACAAACTTTTATTGATGATGAGTTAGTGGAAGTCGATGAAAAAGAGATCCGCGTTACTTTGCGTGGGCGGTTGTTGATCCGCAACATCTGCATGTGCTTTGATAAATACTTGCGTGTTCGTGCTCGTCAGCAACAATTTTCGCGGGTAATTTAACGTCCTTACCATGAATCAAAAAGCCACTGCTCGTCAGTGGCTTTTTCTTTGAAAAGAGGGATGAGTTATGGTGTCAGGTATTTATTCGCTGCAACATCCCACAATGCTTTGATTAATGGGTTATCAAGCTGTGAGCGTTTGCAGCACACACCGAGCTGAAATGGTTTTACGGGTGCTAATTTAAGGCGCTGGATCTTATCTCTCACCGGGCTATTGTTGATCACCACATCTGGCGCAATGCCGATACCACAACCGAGCGCGACCATGCTGACAATCGCTTCATGCCCTGAGCTCTGCGCGTAAATATTGGGTTTGATCTTCATTTTTTTAAACCATGCATTGGCTCTATCTCTTGCCGTTCCCGCTTCAGGAACAATAAAAGGGACAACTGACCAATCGGGTGTGTCATTTTGCAGTTGTTCGATAAAGCTACTGATCCCGAGCGGCGCGATCACCGATAAGGGTATTTCACCAATCGTTTCAAATTCAACGCGAGCTGGTAGCTGTTCGGGCATGGCTGAAATGGCAATATCCGCTTCATCATTCAAAATCTTATCAATCGCTTGAGCAGGATCGCCAGTCAAGAGTTTGAACTCAATATACGGATGGCGAACTCGAAAATCGGACAGTAACTGAGGCAGGTGGCTATAGCTGGCGGTGACTGAGCAAAACAAGCGAATTTCCCCTTGTAATACGCTGTTTTGGTTTTTCATTTGTACGTTATATTGCTGCCACTCTGTAATGATTTTGAGTGCAACAGGAACCAGTTTACTGCCTGCTGGCGTTAGCTCAACGCTACGATTATCACGCACAAATAAGCTTTGGCTAGTTTCTTCTTCCAGCTTCTGGATCTGCCGGCTGAGCGCGGATGGGCTGATGTGCATCGCGGCGGCGGTCTTACTGAAGTTTTTACTCTCACACAGATGGATAAACATCTGCAGGTTTTTAATGTTCATAAGTTAACCACGTCACATTGCATAAATTGCAATAACTAATTGTGAATATATCACTTTAAGCAACTTGATGTCTGCTTTAGTATCAGTTTATTCGGTTCTAGAAACCGACCTGATGGAAAGAATCTTTAAAGGAGAGCGCTAACATGGCTAACTATTTCAATACCCTAAATCTACGCCAACAACTTGACCAACTTGGTCGTTGCCGCTTTATGGATCGCTCTGAGTTTGAAAGCGAAGCCGAGTACCTCAAAGGTAAGAAAGTGGTGATTGTCGGTTGTGGTGCACAAGGTTTAAACCAAGGCCTGAATTTACGAGACTCTGGCCTTGATGTCTCTTATGCATTGCGTCAAGCAGCGATCGACGAACAGCGTCAGTCCTATAAAAATGCTAAAGAGAACGGTTTTGAAGTGGGTAGCTATGAAACGCTCATCCCTCAAGCAGACTTGGTCATTAACCTAACGCCAGATAAACAGCACAGCAATGTTGTCGAAACCATCATGCCGCTGATGAAAAAAGGTGCAGCATTAGGGTATTCTCACGGCTTCAACGTGGTTGAAGAAGGGATGCAGATCCGTAAAGACATCACGGTTGTGATGGTGGCGCCTAAGTGCCCGGGAACCGAAGTGCGTGAAGAGTATAAGCGTGGTTTCGGCGTGCCGACTTTGCTTGCTGTTCACCCAGAAAATGACCCTCAAGGTGAAGGTTGGGATATCGCAAAAGCTTGGGCGGCCGGAACGGGCGGTCATCGTGCTGGCTGTTTGGAATCCTCTTTCGTTGCCGAAGTAAAATCGGACCTTATGGGCGAGCAAACCATCTTGTGTGGCATGCTACAAGCGGGTTCGATTGTGTGCTATGAGAAGATGGTAGCAGAAGGTATTGACCCAGGTTACGCAGGTAAACTACTGCAATACGGTTGGGAAACGGTAACCGAAGCGCTGAAATTTGGTGGCATCACTCACATGATGGATCGCCTATCAAACCCAGCAAAAATCAAAGCGTTTGAGCTGTCTGAAGAGCTTAAAGACTTGATGCGCCCACTGTACAACAAACATATGGATGACATTATTTCTGGTCATTTCTCTAGCACTATGATGGCTGACTGGGCCAACGATGATGCTGATTTGCTGGGCTGGCGTGCTGAAACCGGTGAAACTGCGTTTGAAAACTACCCACAGTCTGATGTACAGATCACTGAGCAAGAGTACTTCGACAAAGGTATTTTGATGATTGCCATGGTTCGTGCTGGGGTTGAGCTGGCATTTGAAGCTATGACGGCTTCCGGTATTGTTGAAGAGTCAGCTTACTATGAATCCCTGCATGAGCTGCCACTGATTGCCAACACAGTAGCACGTAAGCGTTTGTATGAAATGAACGTGGTTATTTCTGATACGGCAGAGTATGGTAATTACCTGTTTGCCAATGTCGCAACACCGTTACTGCGCGAAAAGTTCATGCCAAAAGTATCTACTGATGTGATTGGTAAAGGCCTTGGTGAAAGCTCGAATTTCGTTGATAACGCGACCTTGATTGAAGTGAACGAAATTCTTCGCAACCATCCGGTTGAGTACATCGGTGAAGAGTTGCGCGGTTACATGACAGATATGAAACGCATTGCTGTCGGTGGCTAAAGGCTAATTCACCTTCCGGTGGTTAAGAAGGGGCCGAGAGTTCGCCCCTTTTCAATGACGAGAATGATGACGTAAAGCTCCAGACTGACTGGAGAGAATAAATACAAAAGCAAACACAATATAAAACAAAAGGCTTGGTCGCCGTTGACCAAGCCTTTTTTATTGGGAAATTTTTATCTCAACCGGGCAATATTATTTGGCGGTGATTTTCGCTTCTAGCTCGGCCAATTTTTGCTCCATTTCAGTGAGCTTTTGGCGAGTACGCATCAATACTTGAGTCTGTACATCAAATTCTTCACGGCTCACCACGTCCAATTTATTTAATTGGCCTTGGATCACTTGGCGGATTTTTTGATCAACGTCGGCACCCAAATCTTTTACGGGTTGAGGCATTGAATCGTGAATTTGTTTGGCAATTTGCTCAAGTTTTTTAGGGTCAAACATAGCGGCTTACACTCCTGTCAGTTTGTCTCCATTCTAAGCAATTGAGCTGAGAATGTCGTTATTCAAGGTAAGAAAAAGGCCACTGAGGTGGCCTTTTTTGAAGCAGTCTTAATTATATTGTGTTATTTATTTTCAGCGAGTCGGCGTTGTGCTGCTTTGGCCTCGTCAACTCTGGCTAGCTTTTCGAGGTCTTTATCCTCAACAAACACAGGCAGTGGCTTATGTTTTTCGGCTAGATAGCTGTAAATTACAGGCAGTACGAATAGCGTAAATAGTGTACCAATCGCAAGACCTGCCACAATCACAATACCAATACTAAAGCGCTGAGCTGCACCTGCACCCGTTGCGTACATCAACGGGATCAAACCTGCAATCATCGCTGCTGTCGTCATTAGAATTGGGCGAAGACGCACTTTGGCTGCCTCCATCACCGCTTCGATGCGAGATTTGTTATGGTGTAGCTGCTCTTCTTTCGCCACTTCACAAATAAGAATACCGTGCTTGGTGATAAGACCAACCAGTGTAATCAACCCTACTTGCGAGTAGATGTTCATGGTTGCTGCGCCCCAAGCTAGTGCAATTAATGCTCCGCAAATGGCGAGAGGAACAGATACCATGATAACCAATGGATCTTTTAACGACTCAAATTGAATCGCCAGTACCAAGAAGATGATGGCGAGTGCCAAACCAAAGGTCGCGTAGAGTGCGCTTCCCTCAGTCACGTATTGACGTGCTTCACCCATATAATCGTGGTTGTAGCCTGCGGGCAGTTTAGTCGCGGCAACATCCTCAAACCACGTAATCGCATCACCCATTGCAACTCCTGGGCCCGGTACACTTCCGACGGTTGCCGAGTTTAGCTGGTTAAAGTGCGGCAGTGAGCGCGGCTCTGCAATCACATCAATGGTAATTAGGCTCCCTAATGGGATCATTTTTCCGTCAACGGCACGCACAAAGTAGTGATTCATCGATTCAGGGTTGAGGCGATATTTACGTTCAACCTGCGGGATCACTTCATAAGAGCGGCCATTGAGATCGATGCGGTTGACATAGCCATCCGCCATCATGGTCCCTAATGTCGTGCCAATATCCTTCATCGTGATGCCATAAACCCCAGCTTTATCTTTGTCGATATTAATTTTCATCGTCGCAGAATCGTAATTGAGGTCTAAATCGGAGTACACAAACATCGGGCTTGCTTTCACTTCTGTTAGCACTTCAGTGGCAATAGCAAACAAACTTTCAAAGCTATTGGGTGTAGTGATGACAAATTGAATTGGCAATCCAGAGCCTGCGCCGGGAAGTTCAGGCATTTGGAAGGCCGTTACGGCCATGCCTGGAATATCTTGCACTAAGGTGCCGACTCGAGTGGCAACCTCAGCTTGGCTTGCCTGGCGTTCACTCCAAGGTACCATCGAGGCAATACCAAACGCTTGGTTGGAGCTTGGAACACCGGTAAAGACTTGAGCAAACTGAACTTCTGGCTGTTCAGACAGAATCGTATTCACGTCATTCATGGTGTTTTGTAAATAGTCCAAGTTCGCATTCGAAGAACCCGTACCAATTAACATGACCACGCCTTTATCTTCAGAAGGGGCAAGCTCACTTGGAATGAATTTGAACAGCATAGGCAGGCTGGCAAACACGATTACCGCAAAGGCAATCACGACAGGACGGCGCTGCATTACTTTCTCGAGTAATTTCGCGTAGCGGTTACTCATTGAATCAAGTAATCCATGCACTTTTTGTTCAAACTTGTTGGGCTCTTCGTGCGCTTTAAGCATTTTAGAACACATCATGGGTGAAAGTGTCAGTGCAACAATACCTGAAACAAATACAGCACCAGCCAGCGTGAGTGCAAACTCTTTAAAGAGTGAGCCTGTTATGCCACCCATCATCGCTATCGGTGCATATACGGCGCCCAGTGTCAGCGTCATCGCAATTACCGGAACGGCGATTTCACGAGTACCAATAATCGCGGCACGAAATGGTGATTCACCCAGCTTAATGTGGCGGTCAACGTTTTCTAGTACAACGATTGCATCATCCACCACAAGGCCGATAGCCAATACCATCGCTAGCAGTGTCATCAAGTTCCATGAGAAGCCCATTCCCTGCATTACCATAGCAACACCAACTAAGGAGAGTGGAATGGTAACAATCGGGATGATAACGGCACGTAAAGAGCCTAGGAATAGGGTAATGACGACAAGTACGATCAAGGCGGCTTCAGCGATGGTTTTTATGACCTCGTGGATCGATTCATTGATCGCCACCGTGGAGTCATACATCACGTTCATTTCGATGTTACTTGGTAGATTACGCTTTAACTGCGGTAACAGATCCAGCACATCTTGAGCAATGTTGATTGGGTTTGCGCTAGGTGCTGCGTTGATGGCTGCTACAACCGCTTCTCGGCCGTTTGCACTTGCGCGGTAAACATCATGGCTTTTTTCTAGCGTGACGTTTGCAATATCACCTAGGCGAATAACATTGCCGTCGCCCGTTTTAACCACCAGGTTTTTCAGCTCATCGACATTTGACACTTGCGTATCGGCACTACCGTTATACAGCACGAATTCGCCAGTGGCTTGTCCTGTTGCTGATTGATAGTTGTTGGCATTCAGCACGTTCATCACATCGCCCGCAGTGAGCTGTAGTCCTGCCATTTTTGCTGGATCAAGCCAAATGCGAAGGGCGTATTTCATGCCACCATACAAGTCAATCTTAGAGACGCCGTTGACGGTGAATATTTGAGGGTTAAATACACGCTCAAGATAGTCAGTAATTTGGCTTGAACTAAGTTCATCACTAGTGAAACCAATATACAGCACCGCGGTGGTTGAGCCGGTAGACATAGTTACCGTCGGATCTTCGGCCTCTTTAGGAAGCTGTGAGCGTACCGAGTTCGTTTTTGCTAACACATCTGAAAGTGCAGCGTTGGGATCGGTATTGAGCTTCATCGTTACGGTAATCGTTGATTTACCCAATACCGAAGAAGAAGTCATATAATCAATGTTGTCGGCTTGTGCGACTGCTTGTTCCAAAGGTTGAGTGATAAAACCTTGGATTAAGTCGGCACTTGCACCGTAATAGCCTGTACTCACTGTAACAACGGTATTCGTCATTTCAGGGTATTCACGAACCTGCATTTTGAAAATAGCTTGAAAACCAAGCAGAGCTATCAAAAAGCTGATCGATACCGCGAGCACTGGACGTTTTATAAAAACATCAGTAAAACGCATGATTCCTCCAATTACAGCATCGGTGTTTCATCAGGTGGTGTAGTCGCATTACTTTCGACTACCCGAACTTTCGAATGGTTACTTAAGCGCACTTGACCTGAAGTGACCACGATGTCTCCATCTTGTACACCCTCTAAAATATGCGCCACAGCACCTTTGCGTTCACCTACTTTTACAACGCGCTGCTCTACTCGTTTAACGCCATCTTCTTCTTTCAACACGTAAACATTATCACCATACAGGGTGAAGGTAATGGCGGTTTGAGGAAGCGTGACTTGGTTTTCTAATTTCGGCAGGATGATGTTGGCACGAGCAAACATACCGCTGCGTAGTTTACCGTCACTATTTGGAATATCGGCTTGCACTTGGATTAAACCACTTTGAACGCTAACGGCAGGCTCAATCGCAGTGATGGATCCTGTAAACGCTGCATTAGGATAAGCATCGATAAAAATATCCACTTGCTGGCCTAATGAAATACGTGAAATATCCGTTTGTGGAACGGTAAAGCGCAGACGCATTACACTGGTATCTTCCAAGCGAACAATATCGGTGCCTGGCTGTAGGTATTGGCCTAAATACACATTACGGATACCCACCACACCAGCAAAGGGAGCTTTGATTTCACGACGATCAATAGAAGCTTTTAAACTTTCAATATCTGCAGACAAAGAGTAGTAGTTTGCTTCGGCTTCATCATAAGCTTCTTTTGAAATCGACCCTTTAGCAAATAGACCTTTATAGCGTTCGTATTTCGCTTTTGCAGCAGGTAGGCGAGCTTGTGAGCTTTTTAAATTCGCTTTCTCAACCGCAGAATCAAGCAAAACTAAAGGTTGGTCTTCCTCAACTTGTGTCCCTGATTCAAATGAAATCTTATCGATCACGCCGCTGGTTTCAGATGTCAGTGTCACGCCTTGATTAGGTTCAATAAAACCAATCGCTTCAATCACTGGGATCCAATCAACAGGAGTTACATCGGTCACTGTCACTGGAAATTCAGGTTCAGGACGGTTGGCCATAAACTCGGCAATTTTTTGTTGTTTAAACAGATTAAAACCTATCACGCTACCAAACAGTAGGAAGGCGATAAGTAACATAAAGAATGTCCACTTTTTCATTCTAGTCAGAACTCCAAGTTAGTGTTGAGTAATTGCATCCCAACTGGCGTCAATCACAGCACTGAGTGCGCTGTCATCCAGTTGATAACATTCCATCGCTTTTTTACGGGCAAGGGCGACCGTTGTTTCGAAGCTTAAAGCAGACAAAATCTGGTTATCCAACGGCTTGAATAATCCCTGCTCTTTACCTTGATCAAATAGTAAATCCACTTTGGCAAACATTTTTCGCTCAAGTTCCTTAACATTGCAACTGATTGTTGTTGGCAATGATTCATATTGAACTCGGTTGCTGAGTGTTGCACTGCTTGATTGTGCTAATTCCCAGATATTAAGCCACATCATTTTAAAGCGTTCTTTCAAAGGCATCTCATCATCAATATTGGCTTGCACCGCGTCAGCAATGTGCTGACAAACGTGTAAGCGAACTGTCACGAGAAGATGATCTTTGTCATCAAAGTAACGGTAAATTGTTCCCGTTGCGACACCGGCTTCTTTGGCTAATTTGTGCATCGATAAGCCTTGAAATCCAGATTCAGCGATCAGCTTTTCAGCGGCCACCAATATCTGCTGGTACTTATCCACGTGAATACAGTTAGACATGCTGACATCCCACAGTGAATGAACGTTCATTCATTATAGACCAAACTATAGCCCCTTATGCAATACACTAGTGTAGTAAAATGACAAAAATCTTATGGTGAATGACGTAGTAATCGGTAAAGCGCGGCATTATCATAGACGGCCCAAATAAAAGTGATACGAGTACCTCATGAAGCTGAATCCAAGACAAGACGAAGCCGTCAAATATGTATCGGGCCCATGTCTAGTATTGGCGGGGGCTGGCTCGGGTAAAACGCGCGTAATTACCAACAAGATCGCTTACTTGGTTCAACAGTGTGATTATAAAGCGCGCAACATTGCTGCCGTTACATTTACTAACAAAGCCGCTCGAGAAATGAAGGCGCGGGTAGCACAAACGCTTGGAAAAGCTGAATCAAAAGGGCTGCTCGTTTCCACATTTCATACTTTAGGCCTCAATATTATTCGTCGGGAATATAAATTTTTGGGCTTGAAAGCGGGGTTCTCTCTGTTTGACGACCAAGATCAGCTTGCGCTGCTCAAAGAGTTGACAGAGAAACAGCTCGAGGGCGATAAAGATCTGCTGCGCCAATTGCTCAGCACCATCTCCAACTGGAAGAACGACATGTTGACGCCAGAGCAAGCGAAAGGTTTTGCTCAAGGTGAGCAACAACAGCAGTTCGCTTACTGCTTCGATCTTTATCAAAAGCAAATGAAAGCGTATAACGCGCTCGATTTTGATGATCTTATTTTAATGCCGGTGCTGTTATTGCAAAACAACGCCGAAGTTCGTCAGCGTTGGCAAAACCGCATTCGCTACTTGCTGGTGGATGAATATCAAGATACCAATACCAGTCAATACGAGTTAGTGAAATTGTTGGTTGGAGAACGTGGCCGTTTAACCGTGGTGGGTGATGATGATCAATCCATCTATTCTTGGCGAGGGGCGAAACCGCAAAACCTCGTGTTGCTGGGGCAAGATTACCCAAATCTTAAACTGATTAAGCTTGAGCAGAACTACCGTTCAACCAGCCGTATTTTGAGAGCGGCCAATATTCTGATTGCCAACAACCCACACGTGTATGAGAAAACGCTTTTTTCTGAGATCCCTGAGGGTGAAAAACTCAAAGTTCTGCTAGCGAAAAATGAAGATCATGAAGCGGAGCGGGTCACTGGTGAACTGATTGCGCATAAATTTCTCAATCGCACCGAATATCGTGATTACGCGATATTGTACCGCGGTAATCATCAGTCACGCTTAATTGAAAAATCGCTGCTGCAAAACCGCGTGCCTTATAAGTTATCCGGTGGAACGTCATTTTTTGCCAGAGCCGAAATTAAAGACATCATGGCTTACCTCAAAGTGTTGGTGAACCCTGACGATGACAATGCTTTTTTACGCATTGTGAACACGCCAAAACGAGAAATTGGCCCAGTCACGTTGGAGAAATTGGGTAGTTACGCCAATATGCGTGGCAAAAGCTTGTTTTCGGCCAGTTTTGAACTTGGCTTAGAGCATCATTTGTCTGGAAGAGGGCTCGACAACTTGCGTCAGTTTACGCAATGGTTAGTGGCTATCTCAGATCAAGCTGAACGAGGCAATACCGTTGAAGCGGTGCGATCATTAGTCCGAGATATTCATTATGAAGATTGGCTGTATGAAACCTCTTCCAGCCCCAAAGCGGCCGAAATGCGTATGAAAAACGTCTCTGATCTCTATTCTTGGATTGTGGCCGACCTTGAAGGTGACAACTATGACCAACAAGAAAAATCACTCAAAGAAGTTGTACAGCGCTTAACCCTACGCGACATGATGGAGCGAAGTGAAGAAGAGGATGAGAGTGATGCCGTTCAGTTGATGACATTGCATGCATCGAAAGGCCTTGAATTTCCTTACGTTTATTTGATTGGCACTGAAGAGGGTATTCTTCCTCATCAAACCAGTATCGATGAGGACAACGTCGAAGAAGAACGTCGTTTGATGTATGTCGGGATAACTCGCGCGCAGCGAGAACTGACTTTCACTATGTGTAAAGAACGTCGTCAATACGGGGAACTGCTTAAACCCACACAAAGTCGCTTTTTGGATGAATTACCCTTTGACGATGTTGAGTGGGAACAGAGCAAAAAGCCAGTAAGTCAAGAAGAGCGAATGGCGAAAGGACAAAGTCATATTGCTAATTTGCGCGCTGCCATGTTTAAGAAATAGTGCTTAAAAAATAATAAAAACAAAGGTTTGGAATTAAAGCCAAACCTTTGTTTTATAGGAATTAATGTATTAAAGACCTGCAATCATATGCTCAATGGCGGCAACGATTTCGTCGTCAGAGCAATCCATACAGGTTCCTTTAGCTGGCATGGCATTAAAGCCTTGCAGTGCATGATTTTTCAATACATCTTTACCTTGGGCGATACGTGGAGCCCACTCTTCGGCATTGCCAATTTTAGGTGCGCCACTGATGCCTGTAGAGTGGCAAGCGATACAAAATGTACCATAAACTTGCGCGCCATCACGAGGGCCTGTCGGCTCTGCCGCAACGGGTTCACTACCCGCTAAGTAAACATCACCTACAGGTTTAATGCGATCAGCAATGGCATCGTATTCAGCTTGGCTGGTTGCCAATGCAACACTAGAAAAGGTTAAAGCAGCGAATAACACGCTTATGATTCGTCGAGACATATCCATTAAACTCACTTTATATTCCAAAGGTAAGTTCATGCTTACCTATTTATACTTAGATTTAGAGTGTGGCTGATTTAAAAGCCATTCAAGCTGTTAAATCAATGTAAATATTGGGTGATTATATCCCGATAAGTTGTTGCAATAAACAACAAGTTGCGATCTTCAAGGGGTGAGTCACATCCTTATTATAGAGGTAATAATGGTTATCTGATGAAAAAGGCGTCAAACGATAAAAAAAGTTGAAAAAGTACTAGACGCCCTAGTGTGAACTCCGTATTATTCCACTCCGCCGATAGGGCATGCGCCCGTAGCTCAGCTGGATAGAGCGTTGGCCTCCGGAGCCAAAGGTCGAAGGTTCGAATCCTTTCGGGCGCGCCATCCGGATGCTTATGTAAATAAGTAGCAAATTGGCAAAACAGTGGTGGCTATAGCTCAGTTGGTAGAGCCCCGGATTGTGATTCCGGTTGTCGCGAGTTCAAGTCTCGTTAGCCACCCCATTATTTGGTAACTTCGGTTTCCTTTCTTGGTGAAAGTCGAGAAAAAAGATTTACATCGATGAATAGACTAGTTTGATAGTGCATCATGATGTTAGGAATAGCGGAGCAGAGAGTTTTCTCTCGTTTATTCCAAAAAATGAATTTGTATCGGTGAATAGCGCAGCTTGGTAGCGCATCTGGTTTGGGACCAGAGGGTCGGGGGTTCGAATCCCTCTTCACCGACCACTTTTCTTTTCTTCTCATTGGTTAAAAATGAAAAGAAAAATAACGGCAAGCAAGCGGTTATTGCAAAGTTTGATGGTGGCTATAGCTCAGTTGGTAGAGCCCCGGATTGTGATTCCGGTTGTCGCGAGTTCAAGTCTCGTTAGCCACCCCATTATTCGGTAACTTCGGTTTCCGTTCTTGGTGAAAATCGAGAAGAAAGAGATATATCGGTGAATAGCGCAGCTTGGTAGCGCATCTGGTTTGGGACCAGAGGGTCGGGGGTTCGAATCCCTCTTCACCGACCACCTTAATAAGCCTCAGTCGAAAGACTGGGGCTTTTTAACATCTGATGTTTGGAGCCTTAATCAAGGTAATGATAGCCAAAGTAGGGTTCGCCTGATCTTCAAAATCGGGCTCTTCACCGGCCATCTTAATAAGCCTCAGTCGAAAGACTGGGGCTTTTTAATATCTGATGTTTGGAGCCTTAATCAAGGTAATGAGAGCCAAAGTAGGGTTCGTCTGATTTTCAAAACCGGGCTCTTCACCGACCACCTTAATAAGCCTCAGTCGAAAGACTGGGGCTTTTTAACATCTGGTGTTTGGAGCCTTAATCAAGGTAATGAGAGCCAAAGTGGGGTTCGTCTGATTTTCAAAACCGGGCTCTTCACCGGCCATCTTAATAAGCCTCAGTCGAAAGACCATTCTCTCTATTCAATGTTCGATTCCTTATTGGCTCCTATCTCATTAAGTCAGTGAATTATCATGTTTAAAGGCTAAACCCTAAATTTTCTGTTCAGATGAATTCACTGCTTTTCTGCTTTATCATTAGTTTTTAGTCTGGCATTTTGTTGGTTATTCTGGTTTTTGTTTCTAATGTGTTACGTGATATGCCGAAATATAATTTGAAATTTTATTCTGCATTCTTTTTTAGAATGCATGGTAAATTGGCGTTTTCTTAGGCTTAACGTCTATGTTTTGGGGTGTATTACTGCGTGCTAGAATATTGGTCATACCAATGATTAATGCATATTTGGTGCATAAAAATACGATGTTACTGCTTTGGTTTGATTTGATATCGACTTTTTATCCTATCGATGTTGCTTTTCTGTGAAATATTTGCCAAATTGATGGCCTTGTTAATTACCAGAATATTGTACTGGTATGAATGGATTCATTTTTACTGGCTTTGAACGCTTTGTTGTTCAAAGGTAGTTACAGACAGGGCACAACACTGCCCAAGTCGTAGAGGTCTGGGATGTCACTTTTAGAAGTAAAAAACCTGCGTATTGAATACCCATCGCGTCATGGTGTTCACGTTGCTGTGAAATCGCTTTCGTTTAATATCGAGCGGGGTGAAATTGTTGGGGTTGTGGGAGAATCAGGCGCCGGAAAATCGACCGTAGGTAATGCGGTTATCGATTTATTGAGCCCACCCGGTCTCATTGCCAGTGGCGATGTGTTCTTAGATGGTGAGAAGATTTCAGGCCTATCGCCTGAGCAGATGCGCCAAGTTCGCGGCTCTAAAATTGGCTTTATTTTTCAAGACCCAATGACGTCGCTTAATCCACTATTTACGGTTGAACATCAACTGACAGAAACCATCCACGCCAATATGAAAGTGACTGAGGAAGAAGCGTATCAGCGTGCACTTTCTTTGATGAAGCAAGTGGGTATTCCTCAGCCTGAAAACCGTTTGAAGCAGTACCCACACCAATTCTCTGGTGGCATGCGTCAACGTGTTGTGATTGCCATTGCGCTGGCGGGTGAACCTGATCTTATTATTGCCGATGAACCGACCACGGCATTAGACGTTTCTATTCAAGATCAAATCTTGAGCCTCATCCGCGAGCTATGCATTAAAAACAATGTTGGTTGTATGCTGGTCACCCATGATATGGGTGTGGTCTCGAACGTGACGGATCGCGTCGCGGTGATGTATCGCGGTGACTTGGTTGAATTTGGACCGACAGCTAAAGTGTTGGGCGCTCCGGATCACTCCTATACGCGCAGTTTGATTTCCGCCGTTCCTCGCTCAGATAAAAAACTCGATCGCTTTCCGCTGGTGAGCTATATCGAAGAGGCAAGTGAGTTAAAACCACTGGATGTTAAAAACCATTGGTTGGGTCAGAGCCAAGATAATCGCCAATACACAGGCCCACTGCTGACAGTAGAAAACGTGAATTTACGCTTTACGACTAAAGACTCATTGTTTGAAAGTCGCCGTGAATATGTCCAAGCTTCAAATGACGTCAGTTTTGAGGTGTTTGAAGGGGAAACTTTTGGTTTGGTTGGGGAATCAGGTTCCGGTAAATCAACCATCGCACGCGTGATTGCTGGTTTGTACGCACCAAATTCAGGCAAAGTCTGTTTTGAAGGGATTGATCTTACTGCGTTGAAATCGGAAAACGAGCGCCGTCCGATGCGCCGCCAGATGCAGATGGTGTTTCAAAACCCTTATACCTCAATGAATCCGAGAATGAAGATTTTCGATATCATTGCCGAGCCGATTCGTTTTCATAAATTAACCCGTAGCGAAGCGGAAACACGGCAAATTGTGCATGATCTTTTAGAGCACGTAGGGCTAGGTAAGATGGCGGGAGTGAAATATCCGCACGAGTTTTCCGGCGGTCAACGTCAACGTATTTCGATTGCTCGTGCACTCGCCACGCGTCCTCGCTTATTGATTTGTGATGAACCCACGTCCGCGCTCGACGTGTCTGTGCAAGCGCAGATCTTAAACCTATTGAAAGATCTGCAAGATGAGCTCAATTTGACCATGCTGTTCATCAGCCATGATTTACCTGTGATCCGCCAAATGTGCGATCGTGTCGGGGTCATGCAAATGGGGACCTTACTGGAGGTCGCCCCTACAGAGCAGTTGTTTAAGTCACCTCAACACCAATACAGCCAGCATTTGATTTCTTTAATGCCTGAGTTTACGGGCTTAAGAGAAGATGTAGTAACGGCGTAAGCCAAAAAAGTTACAGATAGAGATATCATGACCAAGCGTGCTTGGAATGAATAAACAGAAGCAATTACAACAACTAGGGATTTGGATTCCCGCATAAGGAGTTATGCAATGAAAACCATGAAAAGCAAACTAACAGTAGCTTTGATGGCGGCAGGCTTAAGCTTTGCAGCTAGCGCGGCCAATATTACCGTCGCTTATGATGCTGACCCAGTGTCACTTGACCCGCATGAGCAGCTATCTGGTGGTACGCTACAAATGTCTCACATGGTGTTTGATCCTCTCGTTCGTTACACCCAGACATTTGATTTTGAACCTCGCCTTGCTGAGAAATGGGAACGTGTCAATGATACAACGTTCCGTTTTACGCTGCGTAAAGGGGTGAAATTCCATTCAGGTAACGAAATGACGGCAGACGATGTGGTCTGGACGTTCGATCGTTTACAAGATTCTCCTGATTTCAAAGCTATTTTTGAACCGTATGAAAAGATGGTCAAAGTGGATGATTACACCGTCGAGATCGTATCCAAAGGCGCTTATCCGCTGGTTCTGCAAACCGCAACCTACATCTTCCCTATGGACAGCAAGTTCTATTCGGGCAAAGCGGCTGATGGTAAAGAGAAATCTGAAATTGTGAAGCACGGCAACTCGTTTGCTTCGACCAACGTTTCTGGTACTGGCCCATTTAGAGTGACTTTCCGCGAACAAGGCGTAAAAGTGGAATTTGAACGCTTTAAAGATTATTGGGATAGCGCATCAAAAGGCAACGTAGACAAACTGACCTTAGTACCGATTAAAGAAGATGCCACTCGTGTTGCGGCGCTCCTTTCGGGTGATGTGGATATGATTGCACCTGTTGCGCCAAACGATCATAAACGTGTGGAAGAAGCCAAAGGTATTGATCTTGTGACCTTACCGGGTACGCGCATCATCACCTTCCAAATGAACCAAAACAGCAATGAAGCACTGAAAGATGTTCGTGTGCGTCAAGCCATTGTTCACGCCATCAACAACCAAGGTATCGTTGACAAAATCATGAAAGGTTTTGCGACAGCAGCTGGCCAACAAGGCCCAGCGGGTTATTCTGGTTATGACGCGAACCTTGTGCCTCGTTTTGATTTGAAAAAAGCGAAAGAGCTGATGAAAGAGGCTGGTTATGAGAAAGGGCTGACGCTCACCATGATCGCGCCAAACAACCGTTATGTGAACGATGCGAAAGTTGCACAAGCTGCAGCGGCGATGTTGTCGAAAATTGGTATTAAGGTTGATCTTAAAACCATGCCAAAAGCGCAATATTGGCCTGAGTTTGATAAGTGCGCCGCGGATCTGCTAATGATTGGCTGGCACTCAGATACTGAAGACTCAGCAAACTTCACCGAGTTCTTAACCATGACACGTAACGAAGAGAGTGGTAAAGGCCAGTACAACTGTGGTCACTACTCAAATCCAGAAGTGGATAAGTTGGTTGAAGCGGCAAACGTAGAAACCGATCCTACGAAACGTGCACAGATGCTGCAAAAAGTCGAAGTGACTTTGTACAACGACGCAGCATTTGTTCCACTGCATTGGCAAAACCTAGCGTGGGGTGCGAAATCTACTTTAGATATCAAACCGATTGTTAACGCGATGGAATTCCCTTATTTCGGCGACCTAGTCGTTAGCGAGTAATTTCTTAAGTTGGCCGCTCATGTAATGTGGGCGGCGCTTAAGTCACTCAAGGCATCCGCTTGGATGCCTTATTAAGATCTCTGCACTTTGCTTTATTTCAGTCGGGTCGAGTGTCATTTTTTAGGCTGAATTTTTTCGTTCCTATTAAAGTTAATTCAATTTTAAAAAGAACCATCATGGATAGTTTAAGGGGCAAGGAATGTTTTCGTTTCTGGTCAAGCGCCTGTTTCAGGCACTGATAGTGATGTTTGTGATCAGTCTGGTGGCGTTTGCCATTCAGGATAACTTAGGCGACCCATTGCGTGAGCTTGTTGGGCAGTCTGTTTCAGAAAGCGAGCGCCAAGCGCTGCGCGATGAACTTGGACTGAATGATCCTTTCATTGCCAAATATACTCGTTTTATTACGGCCGCGGTGCAGGGTGATTTAGGCACGTCCTACTTTTTCAAACGTCCTGCGGTAGACGTTATTCTCGATAAATTAATCGCAACGTTAGAGCTTGTGCTCGGTGCGACCGTAATCATCATTGTCTGTTCCATTCCATTAGGGGTTTACACCGCTATTCATCCCAAAAGCTTCTTTACCAAAGTGGTGATGGCGGGCAGCAGTATTGGTATTTCTATCCCAGTGTTCTTAACTGCGATTATGTTGATGTACGTTTTCTCGATCACGTTAGGTTGGTTACCATCGTATGGACGAGGGGAAACCGCCAATTGGTTGGGTTGGGAATCTGGCTTTTTCACGGCTGATGGATTAGCACACTTGGTGCTGCCTTGTGTTTCACTGGCATCGATCATGCTGCCGCTGTTTATTCGTTTAGTGCGTTCTGAAATGTTGGAAGTGCTGAGCTCGGAATACATCAAATTTGCTAAAGCTAAAGGCTTGGCATTGAACAAAATTTACTACCAACATGCACTTAAAAATACCATGTTACCGGTGCTAACCGTCGGCGGTGTACAAATTGGGACTATGGTGGCCTACACCATCTTGACCGAAACCGTTTTTCAGTGGCCGGGTACGGGCTTTCTTTTCCTTGAAGCGATCAACCGAGTTGATACTCCGCTGATCACTGCTTACGTCATCTTTGTTGGCCTGATTTTCGTTGTGACCAACACCATTGTCGATCTGTTATACGGTCTGATTAACCCGACTGTGAACCTTACTGGAAAAGGAGCTTAATCATGAGCCAATTTGCTGCTGCTCCATCTCGTTGGGAGCGTTTTAAACAGTCTGATTTTTTGTACTATTTCTTGCGTGATAAAGTGGCGATGACCAGCTTCGTCATCTTTTTGGTATTCTTAACTTTGTCTGTCGCTGCGCCACTCATTGCCCCCAGTAACCCGTACGACCTATCATCGATTGATCTGATGGATGCAGAATTACCTCCCTCTTGGATGGACGGAGCCGATGAGCGCTTTGTTCTCGGCACAGATGAGCAAGGGCGCGATATTTTGTCGACCATACTGTATGGTTCGCGTCTATCACTGACGATTGGCTTTTTGGCGGTCGGTTTACAGTTGCTACTTGGTATCGTGATTGGCCTTTCTGCTGGCTACTTTGGTGGACGTATTGATAGCTTTTTGATGCGTTTTGCTGATGTACAGCTATCGTTTTCAACCATGATGGTGGCGATCATTGTTTCGGCAATTTTCAAAGCCAGTTTTGGGAGTGAATTTTATAGTCAGTATGCGGTTGTGATGCTGGTGGTTATTATTGGCGTGGCTGAGTGGCCACAATACGCGCGGACAATTCGTGCGTCCGTGCTCGCCGAGAAGAAAAAAGAGTATGTGGAAGCGGCTCGTGTGATGGGTTTTAAATCGCCACGCATCATGTTTCGCCATATTTTACCTAACTGTTTATCGCCTATTTTGGTTATCTCAACTGTACAAATTGCCAATGCGATCATGTCTGAAGCGGCACTCTCTTTCCTAGGTTTAGGTTTGCCAGTCGATCAGCCATCATTGGGTGCTTTGATTAGCATGGGCTTTAACTACATCTTCTCTGGCGCTTGGTGGATTACGGCTTTCCCAGGTTTTGTACTAGTCACATTAGTGTTGGTGATCAATCTGTTGGGTGACTGGCTACGCGATGTTTTTAACCCAAAAATTTACAAAGGGTGATGTGGCAATTGATTTTTGCTAAAGAAAATCCCTAAACTAAAAGCCGCCGTCAAATGCGGCTCTTTTTTTGCTAGTATTTTTGTTATACCCAACCCAAATCCATTGAACTAGGGAACATTGAATCGGTAATGTTGTCACTACTATTAAGCAAGTATATGGACTCAATATGATGACCCTGATGCGGAAAACGACCCTGTGTTTGACATCAAGCCTAACGGTGTTGGCGTCGCTGGCTTTATTTCAACCCGCTTGGGCGGAAGATTTTCTTTGTGATGCGACTCAAGCTTCTGTCGATCAGTTGCCCATTCTTGATAAAGCATGCCCAATAGGGCAAGGTTTATGGGGAAAGAAAAAGCCTAAAGGGCAATCATCCACTTTTTGGATTCAGTGTGGTGTGTTAAATAAGCCATTATCTTTGCTGAAAGCCAAAGCATTTTATGCCCATATTTCTACCGATGTATGGCTAAAACCAGAAGCGAAAACGTATCGTTGCTTAATCGGTCCTTATACTGATTATGAGCAAGTAAAAAAAGAACTGCCTCTTATCCAGCAAATCCCCGGTTACAAAGAAGCTTTCATTCGTGAGGTTGTCAAAGGGCGCCCACAGTCTAGCTCGCCGATAAAAAAGACAACTTCCGCTCAAGCAACGTCTGCCGCAAAACAAATCACCAAAAAGTCTTTACCGAAACCACAAGTGGAAATGGCGAGTTCGCCATTATCAACGAAACCATCAACCAAAGCGCCAGCTCTTAATGTTCCGCCAGCGGTTGAAATTCGTTTGAGCACCACCGCAAACGGTTTGCAGTTTGTGGTGCCTCATTTACGTTCG
This sequence comes from Vibrio sp. 3-2(1), assembly GCF_963887575.1. Lineage (NCBI taxonomy): Bacteria > Pseudomonadati > Pseudomonadota > Gammaproteobacteria > Vibrionales > Vibrionaceae > Vibrio > Vibrio sp. 3-2(1). The sequence continues at coordinate 52,462 of NZ_CAWPGB010000005.1, forward strand.
AGTGATGAACAGTTCTATATGGAACATGGCTTAGCATGGAGCCGTCTAAACTATGAGGTGGCAGAAAAAACCTGCCAAAAAATGGCGATGCGCTTGGTAACGGAAGAAGAGTGGCAACGCCTTTTGGATTCAAAACAGATGGACAGTAACCAATGGCCAATGCACTTACCTTATTGGGGATGGTCGCAAAAAGGGCTTTTTACCAACGGTAAAGTCAGCCAACTGAAAGGTTCCTCATTACTCAATGTGATTTGCGTTAAATAAGTGTCTCAGTTTGCCGTCAGAAATGGCGGCAGCGCTACTCTTTCTTTCCCTCTTCGAGTAATTGTAGATAGCGTTGTTCGATAAAATCTTTCTCTTTACTGATGTGATACAACTGTTTTTTCATCGCTTCGACATCGACAGAAGTGCCACCTTGTTTGGCTTGCTCTTTGTATTTCTCAATGGTCTCTAGTAGTTCTTTTTTCTCGGCTTGATAATTTTTTGCCATTTCGTAGAAATCACCTGCTTTACTGATCTTGATGTATTCCGCTTCTAACTGTTCAAACTCTTTTTCGATGGTGGCTTTTTCTTCTTTCAAACTGTCAACGGTATCAGTTTGAGCAAAGAGTTTTTTACGAGTCACTCGTAGCCCTTTCACACTTTTATCGAGATCGCCTTTCAGTTTGCGGATCAACTTATGCGATTTACTCAATTTCTCATTGAGCTCATCAATTGAAGCCTGATCTTCGGCACTAATGCCCTGAGAAGAGGAATTTTTGATGAGAGAAACCTGTTGCTCGAGCGCTTTTTGAATGATGATTAAATCATTCAGAGTCGAGCTATGCTCTGCGGTGTAGTTCAACGCATTTTCAACCGATTGTTGGCATAGATGAAGCGTGTCTTCATCGCTATCACTTTTATTACGAGTAAAACCATGCGCAAATTTCCTAAATTCACGCAGGATCAGCAGCAGGATAAAAAACCAAGCCAACAAGATAATAAGCCCGAGATCGATCGCTAAGAGCGATAAAACCTTTTCGGTGAGGAACTCTTGTATTGGCATCACATAAACCCACTTTTGTTGCTGTATTTTCAGGTAAGTTTAGTTGTTGTAAAAAAATGTGCCTATACTTTGAACAAGTTAGGTCATAGAAAAATGTGCTGTGAAGATTCTCATTGTTGATGACAGTAAAGCGACACTTGAAATAGTCAGACGAGCCTTAGAGGCGTTTGGCTACCGACGTTTGTCCATTCAAAAGGCAGACAATGGTAAGGCCGCACTCAAGCTGATTGGCAGTTGGCAGCCGGATATTGTCTTAACAGATTGGCACATGCCCGGCATGACGGGGCTGGAGCTGACACAAGCGATAACCAAACGTAAGCTCGGGATAAAGGTGGCGATGCTCACCACTGTAGCCGATGAGCAACAAATCAAACAGGCGCTTAAAGCTGGAGCGTCGTTTGTGTTGTCTAAACCGTTTGTCGACGGTGAGCTACACCAAAAACTACTTCCCTTAGTGCAAGGAGCGGAAGAGAGCTGCATTGAATTAGATGAAATGGTTGAACTGCAAGGTGAATTAGCATTACCAAAGCTTTCGCAACTAGAAAAGCTGCTAAAAAGAACGGTGGGTGCTGATATCGTGCTGAATAATATTCGTCGCCAATCGTTTGATGAGAGTAAAATCCCTTGCTTGATGGCAGTCTATGAAGATGGCGAAACGCAAAAGCCGCGCGCGGTGGCACTGCTTGATATCTACGCCGTTTGTGTCTTTGCTAAAGGCAACCCCAGCATTACCAAAGAGCAACTACAACAAGCGGTACACAGCAAAATGGTCAGTAAAGATATTCTCGATACTTGCCAGAAAGTGTTAAGTGCCTCCGCATTAGCGTTTCTTGATAATCAAACCCGCAAAAGCTTGAAGTTAAAAAATATCAGTTTTATCCCTCAATCGTTTGAAAAGCTAGAAACCCTATTTGCCAAAGAAGCGGATAAACGGGTCGATTTTTCCTGCCAAATGGGGGTGTTAGCCCAAGGGAAAATTACTTTAGTCGGGTTCTAAAAAAGCCTTGAGCGAACTCAAGGCCTTGATGTTATCCTGCTAACTTAACGCTTGGCAGTATTGGCAGTATTGGTAGAAAGGTTAAGCCTGACCGATTTCCCGATCAACGCATAGTAATGATGTACCAACACAGGTGGTTTCTGAAATAAATCTGGAAAGGTTTAAATGATAAGGCGTGATAGCCTTTTCCAGAAAAACAGCTATCTTTCGCTATTTTTCCTAAAAATTGAGTTTAGATAGTATCAGTTT
>NZ_CAWPGB010000006.1:0-54609 GCF_963887575.1 Vibrio sp. 3-2(1)
GCGCTGCTTCTAACTTAAATTCTGCGCTAAATAGTCGTCTTGTATGTTTTGTCATAATGTCACCTGTTAACTTATGAGGTGATGATATCACCTCTAACTAAGTGACCAAATTCACTATGCCACTACATAGACTTTGCCGTTTGATTTAGCAGTAAATCGAATGTCGCTAAAACGAAGTTTTAAAATGGGGGTTGTGTTTTGCCCTGTGAAGCAAAAGGCGAGCATCGCCGCCAGCCGGGAGAAGTGGTTACGTGTAGCATTATCGCTGGTTACAGCCTTCTTAAAGGAACTTTTTTTGGCCCCTTTTTCCTGATTGCTCCACTTGTTTTTCTCTGCCTCTTGATTGAACAGCTCTTCATCCCAAAGTGCATGCATGTCGGGCTTGGTGTCTTCTAAGAAATGTTGTCTAAACTCCCCAAACGCCGAAATAAAGCGCCGAACAAGCGGCTTGAATTCCCCAGCAACATCGATGCCCTTATGTGAATCGGTTTGTTTTTGTATTCCTTTTATTGATTTTAAATGCTTTGCCTCTTTGGATCGGTCATATGCTTTAAGAAAGAAACTCAGCATATGTTTAGCCTCACTCCACGTTGCTAATTTTTGCTCACCTCGGTTACATTTTTCTTGATGATAATCCATGAAAGCAGTGTATAAATCAGGCGCAAAGTAGTCTCCATTGGTGGGCTCTAGGTGATGGTCGTCCATCCAGCGAATGTATCCTCTCAGTTCGTAAAAATGTTTTTGCTTTGTTGTGTTGAAATCTGTTTTTAGAATACGGTATATATCACGAACAAAAGCTTCTCTGCCCTCAACAGGTATATAATCCACACACTCTATTTTTTTCCTTTCTGGGAATAGTTAGGAACACCTCTATATAACAATTGAATAAAATGAGATGTACGGCCATTACACTTCAGTTTCAATTTATCTAAGTGAAGCGGCTCAACATTAGCAGATGGTGTCTCGTAAAATTCTTCATCAAGGAAAACTGGTTTGGAGTTAGCTTTACGGCTCATTTTTTCTTTTATCCCTCTAGTTTTTTAGACGCTTCTTCGAACTCAGGTAAATCGTCCAAGTCGTTTTCTTCATCGAATACTCCAATGAAATCGAGCACATCTTCCCAAATTTCATCCCCAGTTGGCTTGTCCTGAGCAATTTGTAGGTACCGCAATGTGGTAGACAAATCTTCATGACCAAGCAATTCTGATACGTATTTCAGAGCGTCGTCTGCATCCATTTTCTTCAACAATGCACGAAACGCGGAGACTGCAAAGGTAGAGCGTAGATTGTGCACCACCGAATCAATATCGTTCGGTAAATTAACGGCTGCTGTTTTCCTGACTTCATTCCATCGTGTGTTTATTTCTTCAAGCTTTTTAAAGAACGGCACGCCAGAGTTACTAATGAACAGGTATTGTTTGTTTTCATCAACACCATCAGCCCCATCAAAATAGGCATCGTTACCTGCCTCCCTCTCTGCTCTGCATCTTTGTTGAAATTTCGCTAAGCGTTTTTTGTACCTTGGTGAGTGACTGTAGTTGTATAGTTCGAGCATCAGTGAGCTAGGAATGATTGTGCGCCGAGACTTATTGTTATAACCGCCATTAGGGTCTTTAGTGAGAGAGCCATATTGGTCGCCCACCCCAAGCCTTAGTGCAGCGATACTCATATCAGGGCGAGCTATTTGCCCCAAATGCAAACTTGCACCTTCTTCTTTGCGAAGCCCTGTATAGCGGTAGATGCAAAACAAGAAGCAATACTCTTCAGGCAGACTTACAAGTTTCTCTTCACGATTGACGTTTTTAATAACTCGTTTGGTGTTAACCAGAATATTCTTAATCTCTTTCCACTCACTGTTTGTCAGCGGCTTTAGGTCGCGCCTTGCATTAGGTAATTTGCCACCGTCATTCTTCTTTGATTTTGGGAAACTCAGCTTTAAATCAGTGGTTTGAATCTCTTTACGCCTGTAAGCGCTCATGTGAGTGCCACTGTTTTCAATGTTAATTAGGTAGGTTTCGAATTCAAACGGAGGGTTGTTAAACTTCATGCCTTGTCTGAGATGATGTTTGTAAAAATCAACAACTGAGCGCACATATGCTACTGCAACAGATTTAGCTAACCCTGTACCATTTATCGTTGTCGCCTTGATTGCATCTCGGTACATGAACGTGGCGCGTAGATTCTTCCTAACAGCAAACTTATCCCAAGCAGGACGGGGTGGGTCGATAAAAGGATCATAATCTTCATTATCATATTTACTGTCCCATCTTGCTTGAGCGTCCAAGATAAACCTGAAGTAGTGAGTTAAAGCCTTAGAGGCTTGTTGAGATTCTTCTACATCCTTCTCAATATGTTTTGCAAGAATGTATTCGTTAACGCAATCCAGAGGCTCATATGAAAGTAGCTTTCCCTTGATGAAAATGGTATTGCCACGCTCATCTTTCATCGGCTTACCCTTCTCATCAAGCTGCTTCAGCTTCTCATAACCAACTAAGTTCAAGAAGATCACCTTCTTAATGTAAACGTCACTTCCTTTGTTGCGAGAGTATTCATATTGAAGTTCGCCATTATCATCAACGAAAACCACTGGTTTTCTGTAAGTGAATTGTTTTAATGTTTTGGTTTTAATGTCGTAAATGATTTCAGTCACTTGAATACCTCAAACCCATTCTCTGGTTAACAATTGATCTAGCATACATTCTCACCTTTTAATGGTGTATGGTTGTTACTTGTGAAGTTAGGGTGAAAAAAAACCTCACCATGTGGCGAGGTTCACAATAATTCTCATATTTACTCTTCGTCAGAGTCGTAGGGTTCGTCTCCCTCTTCAGAATCGTAGGGGTGTTCGTAGTAAGTGCCCCAGCCGTCGTAAATAATGTCATATTTTTCAGCAAGTTGAATAAGCTTCTCTGCCTGTTCATCGATCGCTTCGGCTTTCAGTACCGATTGCATAGTCGCGTCACAGCACAATAGTTTATTGCCGTCTTCATCTTCTGTTTCTTCTGCTTCAAGCACTTCAAAACCCATTTTAAAGGCTTCAACAACCGCTTTTTCTAGCGTGTCAAAATCTTCAGCAAATAGGTGGTGCTCTATCTCATATAACGCATCTGGATCACTGCCATCTTCGAGCAGGGCTTGAATGATGTCGCGAGTATCTTCTTTTTGAATTTCGATTAACTCTTCAACGGATACGTAGTCATCTTGCTGAGGTTGAGACATAAGGTGCTCCAGATTTGGCTAAATGTAGACTATACTCCATCAACTTGGCGTTGCAGGTAGGCGGCAAGTGAGTTCATCCCCATGAACATAGATAAACTATGTGATTGGGGTGAGCAAACGTAGCCAGCACCGCTGCAACTTCACGTCGGAAGGGTATAAATGAATTTCGACGAAATATGGCATGGTTCGCCTAAAATTGCCACCAACAACGTACCGCGATCTTTATCTTTCTAAAGGATCACTGCTCAATCAAGTACAGATCAAATAAAAAACACTTTAATTTAACAATTTATTTTCATTTTGCTAATTCAGTAGATTATCTGCCTGATGATTTGCTCTTTCACCGCATTAAACTGCCTGTTTATCAAACATTCATGCATAGCGAAAAAGGTCGCTTTGGCTAAACATGCCCGCATTATGCACTTTTTATGTAAATAACCGCATAGAAAATCACTTATTCTTCATGCTTAATTCACCCTCCTCTGAGCCAAAAACGCATAACAAAGCACTTTGTCGTTATTAGGCTTATTTGGCTAGTTTTGGAGTTATTTTTTAATAAGCGCACACTTTAAAGCATACACAACTATAAGTTCACAAAATAACAGCTAATACCACCACTAAGTAGACTTGCATCGTTCGCTTAAGCTTGTCATAAAGAACATGAGAAATAAGAGTAGGGATACAAAATGAATAAGCTGTACGTTGGATCTGAAGTTGGGCAACTGCGCCGAGTATTACTCAATCGGCCAGAGCGTGCCTTAACTCATCTCACACCGTCGAACTGTCATGAACTGTTATTTGATGATGTGCTTGCCGTAGAAGATGCAGGAAAAGAGCATGATGCCTTTGCCAACACATTGAAGGACCAAGATGTTGAAGTGCTGTTGCTACATGATCTCTTAGTCGAAACCTTAGCCGTTGCCGATGCCAAAGCGTGGTTGCTCGATACGCAAATTTCTGATTTTCGCTATGGTCCCACTTTGGCGCGCGATCTGCGCTGCTATTTAGCTGACATGGATAACGAACACCTCGCCACTCTGCTACTCGGTGGTCTTGCTTATTCCGAACTGCCCATCCACTCCTCTTCGATGCTACCTAAAATGCATCGTCCGTTAGATTTTGTGATTGAACCGTTGCCTAATCATCTCTTTACCCGCGATACCTCTTGCTGGGTGTATGGCGGCGTATCGCTTAATCCGATGATGAAACCAGCACGCCAACGTGAAACCAACCATTTACGCGCCATTTATCGTTGGCATCCTGTATTTGCAGGAGAGAATTTTATCAAGTATTTCGGTGATGAAGATCTGCACTACGATAATGCCAATATTGAAGGGGGCGACGTACTGGTGATCGGTAAAGGTGCGGTGTTGATTGGTATTTCCGAACGCACGACTGTGCAAGGGGTAGAAAATTTTGCTGCGAGTTTATTTAAACATGGGCAGGCCAAAGAGGTAATTGCCGTTAACCTGCCTAAACACCGCTCCTGTATGCATTTAGATACGGTGATGACACATATGGATGTCGACACCTTTTCTGTTTACCCAGAAATTATGCGTCATGATTTAGAAACATGGCGTTTAACGCCGAAAGGCGATGGCGGGATGAACGTCGATTCAATGCCAAGTTACGTTAATGCGATTGAACGCGCGTTAGGTTTGGACAAACTCAAAATCATCACCACTGGTGGTGATAGCTATGAGGCTGAGCGCGAGCAATGGAATGACGCCAACAACGTGCTAACGGTTAAACCCGGAGTTGTGATTGGCTACGAGCGCAATGTCTACACTAACGAGAAATACGATAAGGCAGGCATCAAAGTATTAACCATCCCCGGCAATGAACTCGGCCGAGGCCGAGGCGGCGCGCGCTGCATGAGTTGCCCGATCGAGCGAGATGATATTTAACTTTTTCAATTCAACGCAGTGAATAAAAGAGATAAAAAAGCGGCGCATCAAAACGCCGCTTTTTATTTGCTTACGCTGCGCGATACAAACCACGTCAGCTCTGAGCGAGTAACAACGTTATTCGGTGCCACCAACAGTGAGCGAATCTAGCTTAAGCGTAGGTTGCCCTACTCCAACAGGCACACTTTGTCCTGCTTTACCGCACACTCCAACGCCGCGATCAAGGCTCAAATCGTTACCCACCATCGAGACTTGTTGCATTGCCTCAATGCCAGAACCGATCAAGGTTGCACCTTTGATTGGATAAGTAATTTTGCCGTTTTCAATCATATAGGCTTCAGAGGCAGAGAACACAAATTTACCCGAGGTGATATCCACTTGGCCACCGCCAAAGTTGGGCGCATAAACGCCTTTCTTCACTGTTGAAATGATCTCTTCTGGCGTATGTTCACCCGGCAACATATAAGTGTTGGTCATGCGCGGCATCGGTAAATGTGCGTACGATTCACGACGCCCATTACCCGTAGGGTTCACCCCCATCAAACGTGCGTTGAGTTTGTCTTGTATGTAGCCTTTCAACACGCCATTTTCAATTAAGGTGTTGTATTGACCATTGACACCTTCATCGTCGACATTGAGCGAGCCACGCAGATCTTTCAGTGTGCCATCGTCAACAATCGTACAAAGCGTTGAGGTTACTTTCTGGCCAATTTTACCGGAGAAAACAGAAGATCCTTTGCGGTTAAAATCACCTTCTAAGCCATGCCCTACCGCTTCGTGAAGCAAGACGCCCGGCCAACCAGAACCGAGCACAACAGGCATCGCGCCAGCAGGAGCTGCGACAGCTTCAAGGTTGACTAAGGCTTGTCGGATAGCTTCATCGGCAAACTGAAACGCAACTTTACGGCCATCTTGTTCGGTGAGGAAAAAGTCATAACCAAAACGACCACCACCACCAGAGCTGCCTCGCTCGCGGCGATCACCTTTTTGTGCTAACACGCTGATCGACAAACGGACCAACGGGCGGATATCGCCTGCGTAAGTCCCATCGGTTGCAGCAACTAACATCTGTTCATGCACACCACTTAAGCTCACTGAGACTTCTTGGATCAAAGGCTCTTTGGTACGAATGTAAGCATCCAGCTCTTGCAGTAATTCTGTTTTTTGCTTTTTTTTCCAACTGGCTAGTGGGTTATCCGCCGCATAATAGGCTTGATTATCGCTACGTTTAAAGGCTTGAACACAGCCACTTTTACCTTGCTGCGCAATACCTCGTGCGGCTATTGCACTCTGTTTCAAACCTTCTAATTGGATTTGATCTGAATAAGCAAAACCCGTTTTTTCACCAGTGATGGCGCGCACACCAACACCGCAATCGATATTAAATGAGCCGTCTTTAATAATGCTGTCTTCGAGCACTAAAGATTCATGCCAGCTCGACTGAAAATAGATATCGGCATAATCAATTTGACGAGTGGCAATTGTCGCTAGTGTATCCGCAATATCTTGCTCGGTTAATCCTGCAGGTTTTAATAGTGCATCTTCAATGCGGTTAATACTCATAGTTTGCTCTTATTATCTATAAACTGATTGGTGAATCGGGTGTGTGCAGCAATGGGCATTTTTTGTCGAACTTGCTCAACGTAAGCCAAGTCAATATCGGCGACTAAATTCCCCACTTGCTGGTTTAAGCTTGCAATAACCTCACCCCAAGGGCTGATGACCATCGAATGACCCCATGTCTCGCGCCCACATGGATGAAGCCCAGTTTGCCCAACCGCAACAATCCAACACTGATTCTCTATCGCTCGGGCTCTTAACAAGACTTCCCAATGTGCCTTTCCGGTCACCGCCGTAAAGGCCGCAGGAACCACTAATATCTGAGCACCCTGCATTCTTAATTGGGAATAGAGGTGCGGAAAGCGCACATCATAGCAGATGGAAAGGCCAATTTGACCAAATGGCGTCGACGCAACACTCAGCTTTGTGCCGCAGGTAAAAGTTTCCGATTCTCGATAGCGCTGGTGGCCGTCAGCGACATCTACATCAAACATGTGTAATTTGTCGTAGTGCGCGACAAGATCGCCATTGGCGTCAAACAGCAAGGAGGTAGTCGTTACCCCAACCTCACGACGGATAGGCATGCTGCCCACCAACAGCCATACCCGATGAAAGCGAGCCATAGCAGCCAATTGGCTCTGCAAGGGCCCTTGCCCCAATGGCTCGGCATGTTGGTGGTACTGTTGCCGCGTACCAAACACCAGTGCATTTTCCGGCGTGACAATCCACTTCGCACCTTGCGCCACAAGTAGTGACACTTGCTGTTCGATATAGGCCAAATTCTGCGCAGGTTCAGAGCTTGACGTCATTTGAATAAGTCCAACGCGATCCATGCCTACTTCCCTATTTTTCAGTCAATTTTCTCAACTTTTCTGGCAATTTAAACTCGCCCCTACTACGTGAAAGCTCTTTAACAACCGGTGAATTAATTGGTCCTTTAACCTCATAATTGACTTGGGTAAAGACCTCAACCACAGGTGCAATCACGGTCGTAATAGCTAGGACATACAGCGCTGTTTGCGGCGTCACCGCAAAAGCCGTCAAGACGGGAATTCCTGATGTGATGTCTGGTACAAAATTCACCTCAGCATCGACGGTGCGGCTATTGAGATCCGCTAAGCCTTTAATGGTCATTTCACCGGCAACAGCATCCATTTTGATGTTGTTGGTAACAAAAATCCCTTGCGAAATTTCACCACTGCCCGTAATTGAGTTAAAGGCCATTCCTTTATCAAACACGTCACTAAAATCGAGCTGCATTTTACGGATAATGGAATCTAAACTGAATAATCCGAGTAAACGAGCGGCACCGCTGACATCAGAAACTACCCCTTTACCCATAGTAGTCTCTATCTTGCCTTCTAAGCTGTCGATCTTCATTGACCAAGGCGCGCCATCCCATTCGGTTTGACTCGACATTTCAAATGGCGCTCTTTGGATACCGGAGCTGATGCCAAAGCGCTCCATCAAATCGCTATTATTGTCACCTTTCATGGTGAGATTCAGTTGGGTATGGCTACGCTCATCACCTTGTGCGTCTTTATTCAACGTCCAAGCACCACTGATATTGACTTGGTTTGAACCACTACTGATATCAATCTTCTTCCATTGCAAAGTATCACCTTGCCGTTGGAAGTCCATATTCATCTTGCCCACCTTGTAACCCTGCAACCAAAAATCATCAATGGCCAAAGTTAAGTTTGGCACCAATCGATGAAACTGTCGGTCAAAATCAGTAATAAGCGGCTCAGACTGGCGATCTTGATCAACCAACAGTGATTTTTTGGAGCTGTCCTCCAACTCAGGAATGTAAACGTGCAAGCGTTCAAGCGAGACGGACAAATCATAAGGTTCAATATAACTCGCTTGGCCTTTTGCTTCTTGGCTCTCGAGCTGTGCGTACCAACCGAGATTTTTACGTCTGGCATTAAAATCAACATCGTGCCATTCAATTCCCGCTAGTAGAAGTGCTTTGACGTTGATGTCCACTCTCTCTGGTGGTGGGATCTCAGGAGTATTCATCTCCGCTAGAGCTGATTTTTTCTTCGGTTGAGGCTCATTGGCCAAACTCAACCATTCATCCAAATTAAAGGTATCGCTGCGGATCTGCGCATGGTGGCCAACCACTGGGCTGATTTTGAAATTGCCGCTCCCTACTATGAGATTGGTGGCTGTCAGGCGTGGTTTTTTCGATGTGATATCGATTTCAGCTTGGTATTTCGCTTGTGGTAATTGTAGGCGAGCGGTGATCGACTCTTGGTTACCCGATGCTTGCAAGTGAGCTTTGCCTGCCACGTTGAAGGCTTTTTTTAGCGGGTAAGGGTAATCACTTTCTACCATTTTTAAATCGGCTAAGGTGTCGATTTGATAAGTGAAACCGACATCATTGAGCTGAATATCAACGCCCATTTGCCAAGGAGCATGCCCTTTTAAACGGTTTAGCCAGCGCTCACCGACAAAAGGCGTCAGGGGTTTAATATCCCAGTCTCCCACCACATCAATATTCACCGCGTAACCTTGGCTGGCATTTTCACCTTTAAAATCAATCGCGATCGGTTGAGTCAGCAGATCAGCCGACAAACCGGCTGCCGTCACAACGTCATTATCAAATTCAATTTTGCCAGAGACACCCTCAAGCACCATTGGCGGTGCATCAATTTCCACGTGGTTATTATTTAAATTCGCCCAACCCCATGCTCGGGGTTCCTGTTCACTATCAAAAGGGATACGAAGCTGAAATTCAGATTGCACTTCGCCACTGACTTGGATCGCCGTTAACGCCGCTCCCACCGAATCCACTAAAGGCGTTGAGGTCATATAGTCGCGTACGGCATTGCCTTGGGCTGTTGCACTGGCTTCGATTTCGATGTGTCCACCTTCGGCTAGCTCAGGTATTCGCCCTGTGATCCGCTGGGCAGTGACATCCATTAAGGTCGCAGAGTGTGAATCAAGGTACATCGCATCGTTTTCAAACAGCAGATCGAGTTGCAAATTGGTGATCGGCGGCCACGCCGTATCAAAACTAAATTTCGCCTCTTTTAAACCAACCCAAGCTTGGAATACGCCATTGTTTTGTTGGTAGGGAAAATCGCCAAGTTCACCATACCAAAGCAGTTTAGCAGTGTTGGCTTTACCACCTTGAATCGCAGTAGAGAGATAGTCTGTTAACTTGCGCCCCAATGCTAAGGTGGGCAAATAACGCCAAGTTTCACCTGCATTGTATAAGTCCGCTTCCGCATAAAATGAAAGTAAAGGGCTGCGTTTTTCAGGAAAATCGAGACGAAATGATCCAAGCACTTGTAAGTCTGGCGTCGCCGCAGTCACTTTACTGGCCCACAATGACCAGCCATCGGCTTGCTTTTGCCACACAACATCAGCTTCACCTTGACGAATATTCAATGGTGCTTGGAAAACATCACCATAAGGTAACACGTCATCAATCAGCGTCACTTTGGCGCGGGCACTCTCCATGCTACCTGCAATGGAAGCTTTGAGATGGTGTACTTGTGGCAATAACTGCCATTGCGCCATGGCGCCATCACTGAGTTCGGCCGAATAACGAAGCGATTGCAGGCTATCTCCTTTGCTGAGCCGAATATCTTCTAAGGTGCCCCCCAAATCCAATTGCTGCAAAAGCTCGTTCGTTTTGCTGGAATCGGGCATCATTTTCACAAAGGGAAGCAAAGTTTTTATGTCTAACTGCGACAAGTTCAAACGCCATTGCGTCGGTTGCCATTCAAACGCGGCATCAAGTTTAGGCCACACTTCGTCATCCGTGCGCAACTGAAGTGAGTAAGCGTTAACTTGCCATCCTTGTTCAATAGGTAACAGTTTGATGATTCCCGACTCTAACAACAGTTCATGCTGACGCTCTTCACCCCAAACCAGTTCCGAGGGCTTAAGTTCGACATAGCCATCTTTGGGTTGGTTATGTTCTAAGGTCAGCCAGGCATTAAAACTCACCTGTCCTTTCTTAATGCCGGTTTCGTCTTTGAGATAACGAGTCAACCACGGGTTTATTTTGATATTGTCAGCGCTAACATAGAAGCGACCTGAAATATCGCGTAGTGAACCATGATCTTCAAAGTTAGCACTCACTAACAGAGAGTTAATACTGGTATCAGCGATACTCACCACGCCTTCAGCTTTATGTTGCTGAGCGTTATTTTTCCACCGAAGACGTTCAATATCTAACTGGCGAATCTCCCCCGCGACAGATTGATAGAAAACCGTCGAGTCGAGTAGCGCAAAATCATCCAATTGCCGCAGCAGTAGGTTGTCTAAACGTTGAATGACATTGCCTTGTGTGCGGCTCTGTTGGTTATCTTCAGCCTGTAGCTCAAGCCAGTTTACCGAGCGAATATCCAATTTGAGTTGATGAATACTGAGATCCGCGACCACAGGTTGCATTTGCATTATTGACTGAATGAGGTCAAATTCAACATCGATTTGCTGCGCAGAAAAGTGAATTTGCGATCCATCAGGTAGCTTTGCTTTTAGCCCCTTAAGTGCAATTGACGGGTGAGTATTACGCCAAAAACCAGTGACCTCACTTAATTCAAATTCAAAACCTGAATTTTGGTTGATCAACGTTTGTATTTCGCCTTGGAAACGATTCATTTGTGGCAAAAACACACGCAAGGTGGTGACAGCAACAGCCAGCACCACTAGCACGCAAACGATAAACCACAATACTATTCGCCAAAGGCGCGTAAAAGTTGAGATCACAAAAGCCCTACTACATCATCACAACGTCAAATTGTTCTTGAATATAAAGTGGCTCCGCTTGGATACGCACTTCTTTTCCAATAAACACTTCCAACTCAGCAAGAGCATGAGACTCATCACCTTGCAAGGTTTCTGCCACCGCAGGGGATGCGTAAACCACAAATTTATCCGCATCGTAAGCACGGTTGACACGCGTGATTTCACGTAAGATTTCGAAACAGACGGTTTCAACGGTTTTCACACTGCCGCGGCCTTCACAGGTTGGACAACTTGAACATAACACGTGTTCAATACTTTCACGGGTGCGCTTACGCGTCATCTCCACCAAGCCTAACTGCGTAAAACCATTAATATTCGTTTTGACGCGATCTTTAACCAGTGCGGCATCTAAGGAGTTGAGCACTCGCTTACGGTGCTCTTCAGACATCATATCGATAAAATCAATAATGATGATGCCCCCTAAGTTGCGCAAACGTAACTGACGGGCAATGGCTTGAGTCGCTTCAACATTGGTATTAAAAATGGTTTCTTCGAGGTTACGACGGCCAACAAACGCGCCAGTATTGATATCAATCGTGGTCATGGCTTCGGTTTGGTCGATGATAAGGTATCCACCAGACTTGAGCTCCACTTTACGCTCGAGAGAACGCTGAACCTCGTTTTCGGTGTCGTACATATCAAAAATAGGCTTGTCACCTTCATACAGTTCAAGCTTATCGGTTAACTCAGGCACAAACTCTGAGGTGAACTCTTTGAGGTTCTCAAATTCAAGGCGCGAATCGACTAAGATCCGCGTCAAATCGGTGCCGACAAAATCTCGTAAAATACGCTGAGCTAAACCCAATTCGCCATACAGTGTCGAGCGTGTTTTGTATTTAACTCGACGCTCCAACACTTTCAGCCATAGCCGTTTAAGAAAGGCGGCATCTTGTGAAAGCTCTTTCTCATCAGCCCCTTCAGCGGCGGTACGAATAATGAAGCCACCGTGCTCATCACAATAATGAGACACGACTTTTTTGAGACGATCACGCTCTGATTCACTTTCAATGCGTTGTGAGACACCAACATGACTTGCGCCGGGCATAAAAACGAGATAGCGCGAAGGTAGGGTAATATCTGTCGTTAAACGGGCGCCTTTAGTGCCTAATGGATCTTTAACCACTTGCACCACGATATCTTGGCCTTGACGAACTAGCTCTGAAATATCACGAACTTGAAACTGCTGTTTTTCGTTCTCAGCCACACATTCAGTATGAGGAACAATGTCAGAAGCGTGAAGAAAAGCGGCCTTGTCTAAACCAATATCGACAAAGGCGGCCTGCATTCCGGGAAGAACTCGGCTGACTTTTCCTTTGTAAATATTGCCCACAATGCCGCGTTTCGCTTCTCGCTCAATGTGGACCTCTTGAAGAACTCCGCCTTCAATCATCGCCACTCGAGTTTCACTCGGGGTGACGTTTAGTAGCAACTCTGCACTCATGAGTACACCTCAATGTTTTTAATTATATAAATTCGTGCAAGAGCTGGTCAGTTTCGAATAATGGTAATCCTACAACAGCGTAATAGCTGCCTTCGATCTTCGTTACAAATCGTCCACCCAATCCTTGAATGCCATAACTGCCAGCCTTATCGCAAGGTTCACCCGATTGCCAATATTGTTCTATTTCTTCATCTGACAAAGGTTTAAACCATACATCCGTCGTTACCACGACGGATTTAGAATGATCATGTGTTGCTACGGTTACGGCCGTCATCACTTGATGTTTTGTACCAGATAGGCTGCGTAACATCTGTTGTGCTTGAGCAAAATCAGCAGGTTTTTCAAGTACTGTTTCGCCTTGCACGACTATGGTATCAGACCCAATAACTATCGAAGCAGGGTTGGATAAAGCAACACCAGCCAGTGCCTTATCACGTGATAAACGTTCAACATACGCTGCTGGGGCTTCATGCTCATTACGGCACTCTTCAACGTTGGGCACCACAATATCAAACTGATAACCCAGTTGAGTCAGTAACTCTCGTCTTCTTGGCGAGCCAGAAGCTAATACAATTTTTTTATTCATCATCTAAGGTGCCAGTGGCGTCGCACACGACGAAGCAGTAGGAACATCCAAGGCCATAATATGCAATTGATCATACCAACCCATAGCGAGAGCGGGTTAAATGTCACATCTTGAATTAAATATTCGCCGCAGAAGATCAGCACTTCAAGCAACATAGATAACACGCCAATAATTACGGCTTGTTGCCATAACGCCATATTACGCAGCACTAAGAAGTTAATCGCCACTAAGTAGACAACAATGGCCATCATCATGCCACGAATGCCCAATGTTGAACCAAGCAGCAGATCCCATAACAAACCAAGGATCAAAGCCGACCCTACGTTGACTCGATGCGGCAACGCTAAAACCCAATAGCATGTCACCAGCAGTAACCACGATGGGCGCAGTAGATCCAGCTCACCCGGCCAAGGGATAGTTTGTAAAACCAGAGCAAAGAGAAATGATGCACCAATCACCAATTTACTTTTCACGACACTACTGGCCATCGGTTGCTTCCTCTAACATTTTCTCTGGCGTAACTTGCAATACTTTCTGCTGCCTATCTTCGTTAGGCCAGATCAACAGCAAATAGCGTAGACGATCAAAATCCACCACGGGATCGGCGGTGATCGACGCAAATTCACGCTGGGTATCTTTGTCGACCACCGAAACGTGTGCGACAGGATAACCTTCAGGATATACGCCCCCTAAACCTGATGTGACGAGCAAGTCACCCACTTCAATATCAGTGCTGGTGGGAATGTGTTCCAATTGAATACGATCCACCTGGCCATTCCCTGAAGCAATCACTCGAATATCATTACGAATAATTTGCACTGGAATCGCACTATTGGTGTCAGTCAGCAACAACACCCGGCTGTTATGAGCCGCAACAAAAGTCACTTGGCCAACAATACCTTTGTCGTTGATAACGGGTTGCCCTTCGTAAACGCCATCCGTTCGCCCTTTATCAATCACAACTTGGTGACGATAAGGTGAGGTATCGACCGCCATCACCTCAGTGACAACCTTCTTTTCATCACGAACAAAAGAAGATCCAAGCAATTTACGTAACCGTTGGTTCTCTTCGCGGTATTGATCAAACAAGATCAAATCACTTTTCAAGGTGATCGCTTCTCGTTTTAAACGTTGATTCGATTCAATCAGTTTTTGATGAGTGGCGAATCGCTCATACAGATCATCAAACATGCTGCGCGGTAAATCCGCCATGTATTGAATGGGAGCCACTAAGCTATTAAGAAAAAAACGAACGTTGGAAAAAGCACCTAAACGACTATCAGCCAGCATAAGACTGGCTGATAAAATCACGGCAAAAAAGAGACGTAGCTGAAGAGATGGTCCTCGACCAAATATTGGCTTCATTCTATAAAAATCCTAGATGTCATGATGGGAGCTTTACGGCTCCCAAAGCCATTATTCTTCGCTAAATAGGTCGCCACCGTGCATATCGATCATTTCCAACGCTTTACCGCCACCAAGGGCAACACAGGTTAGAGGATTATCGGCAACCACGACTGGTATTCCCGTTTCTTCGGTCAAGAGGCGGTCGATATCTTTGAGCAGCGCTCCACCACCGGTTAATACCATACCATTTTCTGAGATATCAGAAGCAAGCTCTGGCGGACACTGTTCAAGCGCAACCATCACCGCAGAAACAATACCGGAAAGCGGTTCTTGCAGTGCTTCTAAGATTTCATTGGAGTTAAGAGTAAAGCTACGAGGGACCCCTTCAGCAAGGTTACGACCACGAACTTCAATCTCCATCACTTCATCGCCGGGGTAAGCCGAGCCAATTTCATGTTTGATTTTCTCTGCGGTCGCTTCACCGATTAAGCTGCCGTAGTTACGACGCACATAATTGATGATCGCTTCATCAAAACGATCACCGCCGATACGCACAGAGGAAGAGTAAACCACACCGTTCAAGGAAATAACGGCAACTTCAGTCGTACCACCACCGATATCGACCACCATTGAACCCGTTGGTTCAGAAACACGCAGACCAGCACCGATGGCCGCCGCCATAGGCTCATCAATCAAATACACTTCACGCGCGCCAGCACCGAGTGCTGATTCACGAATCGCACGGCGTTCAACTTGGGTGGAGCCACAAGGCACACACACAAGAACGCGAGGGCTTGGTTTGAGTACACTGTTGTCATGCACCTGCTTGATGAAATGTTGCAACATTTTTTCGGTCACGTAGAAATCCGCAATCACGCCGTCTTTCATAGGACGAATTGCAGAAATATTCCCCGGCGTACGACCAAGCATCTGCTTAGCGGCATGACCGACAGCAGCAACGCTTTTTCCACCACGACCTTTATCTTGGCGAATAGCAACAACGGAAGGCTCGTCGAGGACAATACCTTGTCCTTTAACGTATATAAGAGTATTGGCGGTACCTAAATCGATCGATAGATCGTTGGAAAACATGCCACGCAGTTTTTTGAACATATTCTTCGCTCGTCCTGCAAGAATTAGAAGATAGAAAATTGCACTAAATGTACCAATGCCTTGCGATCACAGCAAGGCGTTGACGCATAAACATGGACTGAAACACGCAATTTCTAACAGATTCCTAACTTAGGTAGAAAAATCTTCATGAATTTGTGTGAATTATCCGGTTAATTTTTTTCACGCCACCAGATTACCCGGTCGCTGCCTCGGTACAATCCAAACTGTACTCGGCCTGAGATTTCATTTTCAAACGCGCTATTTTGATCATTGTAGGGACGCAACCAAGGCAACCCATGAGCATTGAGATCAAGCAAAGTATCAATGAATCCTTGATGACCCGCTCCCGGAGCCGTAAAGTTGATATTAGCGGCACCCAAGGCGAGCGTTTGACTGACTAAAGTAGGATAAACTTCAGGAGCACCACCGGAACCTAAAGTTAGATCGGTCGGCGTTAAAGTGAAATTCGTAAGATCTGGTAACCTTGTACAGCGATCAAAGCTATTAGTAACAAAGCCATTGGCAGTGAAGTATTCACTCGTGATTGGCTGACTTAGCGCACTCGTTTCTGGACCATAAGTGTCGTGGATCACCAGTTTTCCCCAGCGCAATTTCATCTCATCATCAATATCTGTAATCGTATAGTCTATGCAAGGACTGCTGGCTGTTTCGCGGTAGCAAACTCCATCAAGATCTGTAAGATCGGATACCAAGAGGGTAAGATCTAACTTGCTGTTAAAAGGCACTATTGGTTGTGGTGGCTTTTGGTAGATCAATATCTCCCCAGAGAGTTCAATGCGAGAATCAACGCCATTGACTCGGTTCACACTCGTCAAATCGCTATCAAAGCTGATTGGTAAACTATTCACAGTATCGTTATATATTCGGTTGTCCCACTGCCGATCATAACGCCACCAAGCACTGTCGAAATAATTGACCGTTTCACTGCCTGACGCGGATTTTGGGTGTAAGTAAATACCCGGATTTTCTTTATATCCAAACGGTTGTCCTAAATAACTGAACGATTCGTCATTAGGAGAAGTCACCTCACACTCAGCCTGTAAGCTGGTCACCACCGAAGAAGGAGAAAAATAGGCTGGGATAAAACGACCTATCTGGCCCGTTGAGGCAACGGCAATCGGCAGATTCTCACTCGCTAAATCGAGTCCAAGATACGTCGTTGGCGCGTTCAGCGAGAAATCAAACACCCCAACCTCACTCACTCTTTGTTGTACAGTCGTCAAACTGCCCATTTGATGACTATATTCCGCCTCGCCAAGATTACCCGGCACGCCTGTCGCTGGTGCGATTAGAGTATGTTTAAGCTCAATGTTTGCTTGTTGATAATTTGTCACTCCTAAATTGTTAGTGAAATCATTATCCTCAATCGGTGCCTTCGCAACCGCTTTGATATTGAGATTAAAGTTTTCATCCGCCCTAGCAAAAATATCACAGCTAATATCGGCATTAGGACACGCTCCACTAACACCATAATAACTGGTCGCGCTGAGTACTAAAGCACGAGGAACTCGTATAAAAGTCGTTTGACCTGTTAGTTGCAAATCTTGCTCATCACCACTTCCCGTTAAACGGGCATTCAAAGCCAGGCTGCCAGCCTCACGATAGGAGACGTTAATACTCGCCTCACCATTTTGGTTGAAATTGAGCACCACTGGCGTCGCAGTATTGGATGACTGCCCTACCGCCACACTATTCACACCAACCGATAAAGCTCTAAAACCTTGCCCCCCATTAGGGCTCAAGTAATCACTCCAAAAGGAAACGGGTTTCTGTACATTTTGAAAACTAGGCAAACACAGTTGTGAAGCGTTATCTTTTCGTACCGCTTTAATGGTCCCAGTTACCGATTGATTGGCGTAGGAATTGGGTACATCCAAAATGAAGCCACTGTCAGCAAAGTTCATCGTGCAGTTACTGGTCAAAAAGGGGCCAGCATTCCCATTGTGGCTGCATAAAGTGTTATTGAAAGACATAGCCGTGGGAACGGAACCAGAAACATCAACGGTGACATTACCTGCGCTGTTACGCCTAAGTTGGGTGTTACCAACCCCATTACTAAATGAGATAGTTGAACCATTCACCCAACCGCCCGTTGCACTAGGTAGAGAGTTAGGGACTAAATAAGCAATAACCGGATCGGTAAATAAGTTATTGCAACTTTCATCGGCACACGCCGTCACAGACACGTCAGAAGCTGCACAAGTTAAACCTTGTGCAGGCAAAGAGATGCGAAAGTGATTAATTTGCTCGCCAACTGGACGAGAATTGAGCGCACAGACTTCGAAATTATCAATTTCATGGTTATTAGTCGAAGAGCCTGTAGAACCTGTAATGGACATAAACAGATCCGTAGGAACATTTTGTTGCGCCGCAAATGACATCACATCAACTGGCCCAATTAAAGTTTTCCAACTGGCAGTGCCAACTTTACGGCTTACGGTCACCAGCGACGTTGAAGCTTGAGTTGAGTCAATAACAATTCGGTAGCGGTGCTGAGGATTACCATTGGTATTATCTACCCTCGGATTTAGGCAATCTCCATTGGTATTGGTTGTGCCGTTATTACACGTGCCTGCTAAATAGTTATAACCGCTATAGCCGGAACCAGAACCTCTTAATACAACAGCTTGCCGCCTGCGACCTGGGCCATTCCCGCCACCTTCAATCGAATAATTACCATATTCATCCAATCCAATGCCTAACCAGCCGCCCGCAAATCCGGGTTTTTGCTCATTGACTTTATAACCAAAACCTAAAGGACCACCAAATGCTCCAACTTGAGGAGTGACAGAGGCATCAGAGAAGACAATCGCCACCCCATCAGCACCATTACCGCCATAGGCAAAATAGTCAAATTCAACCTCTACACGGTTCCCTGCCGCTGGGAAAATCCGTTGGAATGTTGAAGCGGTGGCTTGGTTTTGCACCGCTTGTGTTAATCGCATGCGATTATTGGTGATTGAAGGCGTAAAGTTACCACTGCTACTGAATACTCGCCACTGCTCATCCAATGGCTGACTTTGGAAATCATCGCTAAAACATTGCAGCCCTGAACTTTGGCACAGATGACGTTCGTTATACAGATTGACAATCTGACTATCAGTGAGAGCTTTATTATAAATAGCCACTTCATCAAGCCTTCCGGAGAAAGTTCTGTTGTCGGAATTGTAATCTCGACCAATCTCCAAATTCACTGTATTGGTTTTGAGTGGTTGGTTATCGCTGTTTGTCGCCGCAACCACACCATTAATATAGATTTTTTGTCTCTCATTACTACTTGCTGAGCGGTTATAGCGAATGGTGATATGAGTCCAAGTATTTAGCGGAATAACATTGGATGTGGTTAATGTATTGGCACCGCCAGAACTTCTCTCCCAATACCAAAAAACTCGCCCTTGGCTATCAAGGTGGAATTCGTAGTTAGTATCTTTCGCCACTATGGTATGCAAGCCACCATTCGCCGGGCGACTGACGGGGTACACCCACGCAGATATCGTTAGCTGGTCCGAGAAAGATAACTGGCTATCATGAGCCACTTGTACATATTGGTTTTGGTTGGCAACAAACTCGCCATAACCACAAGTACCGTAATTATTAATATTGGCGGGTAGCGCCGGTGATTGAGAGCTGGTAAGCGCACCATTCATTGCGCGGCCGTTAAGAGAAGAGCCAAACGCATTCTTGACTTCATTGACAGCCCCACTCCATTGCACTTCATCAAAATGATAGCGCGCTACAGGAGAGGGATCACAAGCATTCAATGGATTAGATATGGGGGAACATGTACCAGTAATTGAACTATTGTTGACATTAACTTGGCCACCAGCATTATTAATTGCCGCATTAAAATCACCATAAGCCGTTGAGTCATTTAAGGTGATATCGTTAGAGGTAGTATTAATACTGACCTGAGAATCAGGCCTTCCTAGCTGGCTATTGTTTGCCGTGAAATGACTTGCCCCTGATACAGAACCGGAAGTCATATCCACCGAATTAAACGTCACAGAGTTATTAGAGGTCATCGTAATATTGCCGCTATACACACTTCCTGTAATGACAATGCCTGATTGCGCCGTAATATTACCAACCACGTTTGCTCCAGTAATAACAACCGTTTGATCATTACTGGTTAAATTACCCTGCACGCTACCACCGTTGATAGTGACGTTTCCTCCCGTCGTAACATTACCAATTAAATTGGTGTTATTGAAAGTTACGTTGCTGCTGTTGGCTGAAACATCCCCATAAATCGTATTTTGAGAGCCTTGGCTGGCTATCGCTCCGTAGTTCGCTTGCAGACTTATCCTATTTGATGCGTTACCCACTTGGTTATTAATCAAATAAAAACCGTCATTGGCGATCAGTGTTGAGTCAACATCGGCGACAATCACATCACCATCATTTAACGTCACTTGACCATTACCGCTACAGGTATAAGTGTTGCCAGATTTTTGCCACGAGGTATTACAAGGAGGATATTGATTATTGGATAAATTATATTGTTGGGCACAAACCCCACCGCTCATGAGCAGTAAGCTAATCAGCCATTTATAGTGAATCACTTTTCACCCCCACTTCAATAACTCGCTGCAACGTCCAATCGCCAGACTGACAGCGCCCGGTTGACGTGAGTTGATGGACAGTACGGCCATCATCCATTGTACCCACCAAATTACATTTAACCTGTGCGCTACATTGCGCTAATCCTTCACCTTCAAACGTGAGTGATTGTACAGAATGAGTATGGCAACTCCCGCTAGGTGGCGTTTGATAAAAACGACTTAGTTCAACGTTGATCGCCGATCGCGCGGCCATTTCGGCCCTTGTCCCTAACACCATCGAAACCAATTGCTGGCTATTGCGCTGTTGATTACGGTTCGCGACCGATGCAACAAAGCCAACCACCACAATGATAAAGATGACCAAGACTAAGCCGCTGCCTTGCTGTTTACGGCGTGTTGTAGATAAGCGCATCATGGTCAAACTTTACCTCCTCGCCGCGGTCGGAAAATGTCAGTTCAATTTTCACTAAGCCGTTGCGTTGTAGCTCTGGCTGCGTGACGTGAAAATTAGCTTGGCTAATGTTTTCAGCCATCAATACTGGAGTGCCAAGCTGCTCAGGGCTGAGCGCACTGCGATTAAGCGCGTAATCCGCGTAACGATAAATACGACTGTTCTGATAACAAAAAGCCACTGGCGTGCGATAAAAATAGACTCGCTTAGCTGGCGATTGAATTACAAACCCAGTCGGTTGTGTCAAGGCTACATCGACCATGCTTGTGTTGTTGGGTGATGTAAAATCCACATCTGCGTTTACTTGCGCTGTTTGTCCGCTTGCACTTGGCGTTTGGCGTAGCGAAGCGGCGTTGGTTGGAAACACGACCAGACGATCGCCATTGAGTACCTTTTTGTCGATCGGTAACAACCGTACCGCAGCCGAAGGCGATTGCACGGTTGGCAGCTCGCTGTAGATCGCGCTGTCAGTGATCGGTAAAAACTCAATGCAACCATTTTCTACCATCACGCTGTTTGGTACCGCTTCACGCAGTTCTCGGCTCAGCCGCTCAGTAACAAAGCGCCCTTGTTGGATCAAAGCTTCGCGGGCGGTGGTATCAACATAAATACCCATACTTTGGCGGATCACAGAGCCTAAAAATAGCCCGACCACCGACAACAGAATAATCGCAATCACCATTTCAATCAGGGTAAAACCACGCATCAGAAATTGCCCTTAATCGCCGCAAACGGGTAGCGATTACCCTTCGGGTCAATGATCACCACAGAAACCCGTTTATAGTGAGTCAGTTGGTTAGCATTCACTCCGCTGAGTTGCCCACCACCGTCTTGCTCATAAAACGCCGCAATCGTCACAGTAAAACCTCGATAACTGCTCGTATCTAACAGTGTGCCGAGCACATCTTCAATTGGCCTTGGTTGAGTAGTGATAAAATCATCGACATCGTTGTATTGGTTAATACTCGCTTCACCATCCTTACCCAAAGCGTCATGAGCAGTGCACATTTCCTCTACAGCTCCGCTAAGTAAACACTCAGGCAATCCACCCTTTGGGCCGGAGTTTTGGTCAAAGGCTCGGCCCATCACTTCATCCATGACCGCGCGGCCTAACTCGGCGGCTTTAACTGCTAGCACCTGTTCAGCACTTTGTTGCGAGCGAGGATAAAGCGCGGTCGTGATGCCTGTCATGGCTATTGCCGTTACCGTGATAACGATGATCATCTCAATGAGAGTAAACCCGCGCGGCGCGTTAACACGCATAAATGTACCCCTCGCTATTGATGCACACTTGGCGAGATTCACCCGATTGCAGATTATTTAAGGTAACAGTGCAGTTTGCCGTTAAGCACTGCGCGGCGCGACCTAAACTATCAAAATCTAAAAAATGGCTACCATCATTATTGGTTAACATCAGGGTGATATCGTTCGCCGCCGCGTCCACAAAACTACTGTCGGTTGCAGGGCTGAGCAGTGAAGTGGTGCAAGCACCAGCAGAAACGGAAGGAGATACTTGCTGCGCTTGATTATTGCTGACCAACCAGCGATTACAGAGGTAGGTACGCTGCATGGCGCGGTTTTGGGTCAAACGCAGTGAGGCCAACACTTCGCTTTGTGTGGTCACGCTTGAAAAGGAGGATATGCCGGTATAACGGCTTGCTGCGTACACAGCCACAATACCCAGCAGCACAATAACCACGACCAGTTCGATCAACGTAAAACCACGCCGTGCTGCTAAATGCTGCTGCATTTTATACCTCTAGCAAAAAAACAAGTGCTTAAAGTATATAAGAAATTTCCGTGGTGGGCTTAAGTTTTACTGATTTTTGTGGGTGAGAAATAACTAGCAGTAAAGGCCAGCAATGCTGGCCTTTACCTACAAGGCGATAACCCTACGCTTTTCTTACTTACAACTTACGATTTCAATCGTGGGCTCAGATGATGGCGTACTTGGAGTTACTGCGTATTTAACAAAACATTTACTAGAATCATCGCTACCCGTTTTGAAAGTATACGATATAGCGTCATTAGTAGTATTTGAACCTGATACAACTTTCCAATCACTATCCAAACCAGTCACGACTTTACCTATACCATTAGCACTTGCTTCAGGATAACCCCACACAACTTTTACTGCACCGCTAATACCACTAATAGCGACATCTGCTGCAGAGACAGACTCTTTACCATCAATTGCCGCTCGGCCATAAACAATGCCAGCGGCACCTTGCATCGCACCTTTTAGTCCTTGTAAAGAAGCATCACGCGCATCGCCTTGCAAATTCAAAAAACGTGGTGCAGCGGTGACGGCGAGAATGCCGAGAATAACAATCACAACCACAAGTTCGATTAGGGTGAAACCGTTTTGTCTTTTCATAGTTACTTTCTCTCTATGTTTTAATCAATGCGCAGACTTACTGCAAAGTGACGGTCACACGACCAGTTTTTATCTCATACACAAACTGGTGCGCGGTTCCGCCCTCTTTTTGCACATAAGTACAAGTGGCTTGACCGTCATCGGCTTGTGCTGAATATTTTACATTAGCGTTATTGGCTGCATTAGCGACTGTGTCAACTTTTGGTGGGTTTTGCAGCAAATTATCCATTAAATCAATACATGACTGATCCGTAATCGCCGCTGGATAACTGGTATTATCGGTATTGAGCGCCAACGGATAACCGTCCCTAAAACCGGTCGCGGCGCCACTGCTAGCTGTAGAGCGAGTCAGCCAGAAATTGACACCATCATAGTTGACGGTGTTTTGTTTTTCCGAGCCCAAAGTCACAGAGGTTCTTGCCTGAGCTTCCCACTGAGCACGCGCCGATAGAACACCTGTAGCAAAACCACCGGCAACCCCTTCGATGCTGGCTTTTTTCGCTTCATCGGTGACATCTAAAAAGCGGGGTAGCGCTGCAACGGCTAATAAGCCGACAACCACAATCACTACGACTAATTCAACTAAGGAAAAGCCCGTTTGTTTGTTATCCATGCTCTACCTATCTCTTTGTTATTACCGTGTATTATACGCACTTGTTCTCGCATCGCTACGGGGCGAGTGCCCATTTCACTGCTTATGTCGAAAACTCATGCTGAAAAATCGACGCTTACTGTAAACTTATCCCTTAAAAGTTCAATGGTTATCACCTGTTTTTGACTGTAAACATAGCGACATCGATACTGATTTGCTTGATGTGCCGACTCAATTGAAATCACTTTGCTTTCAAGCAGTTGTTCATCTGGGTATAGCAGGCTTAACCAATAACGACAATCTATACTTGATTCATTCTCAGCCAATGGTAATACCCAGCCCGCTGCACTCATATTGAGTAATCGACCATTCGCGATTAAAGTTGAGGGCCGCCCCTTTAATAACCAATCTTGCTTATAAAAATTGGCACTTTCTACGATTTTACTGCTCGCCATCGCTAATGCGGTTTGATTGGCTTCTTTTTCTATCGACTGCCATGCTGATAGCAAAGCCATCAAAAGAACAAAGACAATCAACCCCCAAATTACGAACTGAGAACGCTCTATCGCCGTTTTCATCTGACAACCTTTATCCTTTGATCGCGTCGAGCATTCCCCACATTGGCAAAAAGATGCCAAGTGCCAGCACCAACACCATAGCGGCAACAATCACCAATAAAATCGGCTCTATGCGCGCGGTGAGGGTTTTGAGATCGTAATCCACCTCTCTATCATAGAAGTCCGCGACTTCAAGTAGCAACTCATCGATGCGCCCTGTCTCTTCACCCACCGAAATCATCTGAATAACTAATGGCGTAAAAATATTGGCGTTTACGGCGGTGGTGGATACGCTTGTTCCCGCTTCAATGGCCGCTTTCATTTCTAATAGGCGAGATTCTAGAAATTTGTTATCCAACGCTTCGGCAGATAATGCTATCGATTGATTTAACGGCACCCCTGCTTTCAGCATCAAGGCAAAAGTTCGAGAAAAACGCGCCAATTGCGCTCGGTTCACTATACCGCCGACAATAGGCATTCTTAAGCGAAACTTATCCCACTTTTGACGCCCTGCGGCTGTGCTCAACCAAGCTCTGAAAGCAAATAAACACCCAAGCAATACGCCTATCATCATCGGCCAGTAGTTGACAAAGAAATCTGACATACCAATTAAAATGCGAGTTGGCAGCGGTAAATCAACCCCGAAACGGCTAAACATGCTAGTAAATTGTGGGATCACTTTAACGTTGAGAATGAACATCGCGACCAAAATAAAGCTGATGACAAAGCTCGGATAACGCATCGCCGTTTTGATCCGTTTACGAGTTTCGACTTCTTGCTCGTAGTAATGAGACAATTGCAGCAAGGCTTCATCAAGCCGCCCTGTGTTCTCACCGACGTGGATCATCGACACAAACAACGGGCTAAAGACTTTCGGGTACATCTGCATTGAGCTCGATAAACTGCGCCCGTTGGTTAGCTCATTGCTAACCGCTTCCAATGCTTCTTTAAGCTGTTTATTAGCACAATTTTGGATAAGTCCTTTCATCGAGCGCAGCAGCGGCACACCCGCCTTGGTCAAGCTGTAAAGCTGACGACAGAAGATCACCAACACCTCAAGTGGCACACTTGGGGTAAACAGCGATTTCCAATCAATCGAAAAATCAGCCCCTTGGTCTGACGAAATTAAGGTCGGAATCACGCCTTTGTTAAATAGCGCTTCCGCCGCGAGCTCTTCTGTCGGGGCATCAACATGCCCAGAGGTTTTGCTACCATCTAAATTTCGACCCTGATAACGATACGTTGGCATGAGTAACCTTAACTATAGATAGATGGCTTGAATGATGCCGGATGAATCACCTTCACCTAAGCTCATCACTTCATCTAAACTGACAACCCCTTGTAGCGCCAACTCCATCGCCGAAGCTAGCAGCGGTTTGTACTGCTTCGACTGACGAGCGGCTTGCGCAAAACTAACCGCATCGTTGGCGCGTAGCGCATCCATCATTTCATGTTCAAGTTCGAGCATTTCAAAAACCCCAATTCGCCCACGGTACCCCGTCAAATTGCAGTTCTGGCACCCACGTCCACGTGTAAAAGCCGCTTCAACTTGATTTGGGAAACGCACCATCAGCCACTGTTTGCGGGCTTCATCAACCTCATCCACCGCTTTACAATCGGGGCAAACTTTACGCACTAAACGTTGGGCAACCACAGCCCGCACGGCGCTGGCCACTAAATAACCCGGCGCGCCCATGTCCATCATGCGCAAGGCGCTATCAACCGCATCATTGGTGTGTAAGGTGCTCAACACTAAGTGGCCAGTTAAGGCCGCGCGCAAACCAATTTCAACGGTTTCTTGATCGCGCATCTCCCCGACTAGAATAATGTCTGGGTCTTGACGCAAAAAGGTTCTCAGCACCGTTGAGAAATCAAGGTCAATTTTAGGGTTGATTTGCACTTGGCTGATACGTGGCAATCGGTATTCAACCGGATCCTCGGCAGTAATGATTTTTTTGCCAGGAACATTGAGCTCTGATAACGCGCCGTATAGCGTCGTCGTTTTCCCTGAGCCGGTTGGGCCGGTCACTAAGATCATGCCGTGTGGACGTTTAAGTTGATGACGTAAACGCTGTAAAATATCGTCAGGAATACCCGACTCTTCCAGTTTACGAACTCCGGATGATTGGTTGAGTAAACGCATCACCACCGACTCACCGTATTGTACTGGCATGGTCGACATACGAATATCGACCGATTGGCCTTTGGCTCGGATATTAAAACGGCCATCTTGTGGGAGGCGTTTTTCTGAGATATCAAGATTGGCCATCAATTTTAAACGCAGCACTAAAGCCGAAGCGATGTTGGTTTCATTGAGTAGAGTTTCGTGTAATACCCCATCAATCCGCTGGCGCAAACGCAATACATTGGCATCAGGTTCGATATGAATATCAGACGCCCCAACCTGAATCGCATCTTCAAATAGAGAGTTGATGAGCTTAACAACGGTCACTTCATCGCTGTCATCATCACCGATATCGAAATCAAAGGCGGTATTGCCTTGGTGTTCCAGTTGTAGCTGCTCGGCAAAGGACGCAATCTCTTTAGTGCGGCGATAGTAACGATCAAACCCTTCAACCAATTGTTTTTCTGGAGCAATAACAAATTCAAAACTGTATTGGGGTAATTGAGTGAGCAGAGATTCTTGAGCAAACAGATCCGCCGGATCACTCATTGCGATGCGCAGCGTGTCACCATTTTTGCCAATGATTAAGGCGCGTAAACGGCGTGCATGCACTTCCGGGAGGATCTGCACTGCATCAATATCGACATTGGCTCGGCTGAGATCGATCAGCGGCAGCGAAAGTTGCTGCGATAAGAAGCTAAGCATCTGCTGCTCTGATAAAAAGCCGAGTTCGATCAGCGTGTCACCCAGTTTACGTCCACTGCGTTTTTGCGCAGCGAGCGCTTGTTCAACTTGATTTTCAGTGATGATCCCTT
Source organism: Vibrio sp. 3-2(1) (assembly GCF_963887575.1). Classification (NCBI taxonomy): domain Bacteria; kingdom Pseudomonadati; phylum Pseudomonadota; class Gammaproteobacteria; order Vibrionales; family Vibrionaceae; genus Vibrio; species Vibrio sp. 3-2(1). The sequence goes on from NZ_CAWPGB010000006.1 coordinate 27,441, forward strand.
CTTCAACCAGCAGATCACCTAAGCGTTTTCGTAGCTTAATTTGCACTCGTACTCTCCTCTAAACTGCTTAGTACGACTAGGCGATCACGAATAAACAGTTGTGACTGACTCGAGAGGCCAACTTTCGCAAGCGCTTGTTGGTAGGTATATTTGGCCGCCTGAAAATCCATCGTGCGCTCTTGTGCTATCGCAAGCCCTAACCACCAGCGTGCGTTCTCAGCATCAAGCTTGACTAAGCGTTGATAGCTTTCTAATGCGAGTGAATCTTGCTTGGCTTTTTGTGCCAAGGCTGCCCTTAGCGAGAGATAATCGATCGAAGCATTGTCAGGTAAATGAACTAAAGGGGTTAACGCCGCTTCACTCTGCTTCTCTTTAATCAGTAATTTGGCTAACGCGATCCGCAAACTTTCTCCGTTATGATTGAGTTTTATACCGCTTTGTAAAATTTCAAAAGCTTTGCGCGCATCACCTTTGCCATAATAGAGCGCGGATAATTTTTGACGGGCGAGTTCATTTTCTGGGGTAAAGCGTAGCACTTCACTGTACGCATCCAGTGCCTCTTTGAGCTCATTGCTGTCCACGGCTTTATCAGCGCGACTCATTGCTTTTACCGCCAGTTGCTCTGGCGTCAAATCCACTTGTTCAATCAAAACACTTGAGATTTCTTGGCCACTTTCAGCACCGAGCGCGACCGCACTGTTAGAATACAACGGCTGTTGATTGGCTAAGGCCGAATCCTGTTTAACCGCCACTGTGGGCGTTGCTGAATTTGCCGTTTTTTTGTCCACTGCAACAACGGCAGTTTGGTAAACGGGACGATGAACTGGGACAATTTTGGTGGTCGGAGAAACAAGCGCAGGCGAAGTGCTTCGCTCATCAACCTCTAACAACAGGCTCTTAGGTTCATTAACTATCGCTTGATTGGCCAGTGTTTGACTGACTACTGTTTGGCTGACCATAGTTTGACTGACCATAGTTTGGTCAACCGCAGCTTGGTCAACCATAGCTTGCTGCTGTGACACCGCCCATCCACCGACCGCTAAGCTGGCAGCAAACCCGGCTACCATCCACAACCAAGCGCGGCTGCGTTTTACTTTCGCAACTTGCGCTGGTTGCAAGTTCACCACCGATTGGCGTTGCGCTTGTGCCAGTTTTGATAGTGCATCGTTCATCGCACTCATGATTGACTCCATCCCCACATAAAAGGGCGTTTAAACTTAGGCTTACAGGTATCAAACGTATCGTGAATCGCTGTAAATAGGTGCTGATTGCGAATCGTGCTGTCGTTTTGCGTAAAAGCCAGCAACAGGGCTTTGTGACACACTTGGTTAATCAAACGAGGGGTACCATAACTGGCTCGCCACAACGCTTTTTTCTGTTCAAGATTAAACAGTTGCGCATCACCTCCGGCTTTGCTCAAGCGGCTCTCGATATAAGCGACTGTTTCATCTAAAGAGAGCGGCCGCAGATAAGCGCTAAAAGTAATTCGTTGACGAAATTGGCGCAGATGGTGCTGCGCTAAACGCTCATCGAGCTCTGGTTGGCCAATCAACACCAGTTGCAACAACTTTGTGTATTCTGTTTCTAAATTGCCGAATAAACGCAGCACTTCTAATGCATCGTCTGGTAACGCTTGTGCTTCATCAACAATCGCGACAACTCGTTTCCCCTGCTGCTTTAGCGCAATCAATTGCCGCTGAATACGATCAACAATATCCGCATCATCTTGCTTATTAAGGCCTAGTTCGCTGGCGACAGCTTGGCGAAGTTCTCGACCATTAAGCGCTGGGTTGGGTAAGTAAATCAGTGCAATATGATCGTGTAAATGATTGATCAACATGCGACACACCATGGTTTTTCCGGTCCCTACTTCTCCGGTTATTTTGATCACCCCTTCGCCTAAATCAATGGCGGCACTCACGGTTTGAATCGCCTCGTAATGTGGCGCTAAGCCTAAAAACAGTGACGTGTTAGGCGTGAGATGAAAAGGCAGTTGGTCAAAACCAAAGTGCTCAAGATACATGCTGTTTATTCTTCGTCTGTGAACCACTCCTGCAGTAGTTCACGCGAGCGTTCGAGCTCTTTTTGCCACGTATTAACACCCACAACGGTTGGTTTAAGCAAAATCACCAATTCGGTTTTCTCAGTCAGCTCAGAGGTGTTACGAAACAGATATCCTAAACCGGGTAAATCTCCCAAAAAAGGGACTTTAGATACTTGATTAGAGGTGTTGGATTTCATTAATCCACCAATCACCACCACATCACCATCTTGCGCGCGGATCACCGAGTCTGATTCGCGGATCGTACTGCGCGCTAATGGCAACACAATTTGGTTGCCTGCATATTCAATTTGTTTCTTCTGCTCGTCGACTTCAATCACAGCAGGGTGCACGTGCAATAGCACATTGCCTTGGTCATCAATTTGTGGCGTCACGTCGAGCGAGATACCCGAGAAAAAAGGCGTGAGTTGGATATCCGGTGCAACATTGGAGTTATCGCCATTGCCAACCACACCCGTTACATCAGTGACATAGTATTCATCGGTGCCGACTTTGATCACCGCTTTTTGGTTATTAGCCGCGGTGACTCTTGGACTGGATAGGACATTCAAATCCCCTTGAGTTCCCATGAAGTTAAGCACTGCTTTAAAGCTACCATCTGAAATGGTGACATTGGTTTGGCCTTGCAACAGAGTGCCAATCGCATCCATCCCCGGCAGTAACGAAGCCGCACTACCGACTTTATCAATCACAACATCACCATTGCCAAAGGACATATTTGACCAATTGATCCCTTGCTGGTAACCATCGCTCAAGGTGACTTCTAAAATTTTCGCTTCAAGGATCACTTGTCGCTGCAGACGTTGCTGAGAAATGCCAAGGAAGTTACGCACTTCGCGAATTTCATCGGGGTAAGCGCGAATCGTAATGACACTGGCTTGTGGCGTGACAACAACGCCTTGACCTTTGCCCGAGCCAATCAGCTGTGCAACGGCTTTTTCAAGCTGCGGCCAGAAATCGCTTTCACTGGTGGTTTCAATTTCCGTTCCACCTTTCGAATTACTGGATGAGTTACTCGAATTGGAATTAGAACTGGAATTTGAGCTAGAACTACTCGAGGAACTAGAACCGGTATCCGTATTAGTGATCGTACCGGTGGTGATGGAAGTTAAAGAACGGCCCGTACGTTTAAGTTGTAAATAATCGACCGGGATAGTCACAGTACGCAGACCTGATGGGTAAACCTGAATCACTTTACCCTTTTTAATAATTTCATAGCCATACATGTCACGAACGACGGCCAATACATCATCCAAAGTCACGTCGGTTAGATTTACCGTTACACTTCCAGTAACTTCAGGGTGGATGGCGGCACTAAACTCAGTTCCTTTCACTAAACTGGCAAAAAATACCCTTGCATCCACATTATCAGCTTGGATACGAAAGCGTTTAACCGTTTCTTGACTGCGCGCTGTGATTCCCTCAATGTCAGGCATCAAGTCAGCTTCTACGGAGGCCGGTAGAACGGCTAGATTTCGGCTGTTGGCTTCATTAATCGCCTGATTCAAAGACTGTTTCATCTCAACTGGATCGCGATGCCCCATAGAACAGCCCATTAAGGATACGATGACTACGCCTAATACGATTTTACGCATACGATTTCTATACCTTACTGCTTGATGTCCAGAGAAAAGAGGCCTAAATCCCACGTCTTTCCTCTGCGAGAAAGGGTCACTTGCTGTGGTTCAATGGCTTCTACTGTGTAGCCAAATAGCGACTCTCCGATACCAACCACTTGATCGTTAAGCACTGCCACACAAGGTATGGTTTGTTGGCATACAATACTTTGCAACCTAGGTAGCGGGTAACTCTCTATTTTATTGACAGGTGATGCGCTCTCACTCGCCCAACCTAATGGCGCGGTAGGATCTTGCGCTGCCCAACTACTGCATACAAAACACATCAACAGCAGTGAAAAAACGGATCTAACCACCAATAAACTCCTGTCTAATGCCTAATGTGTACACTTCCATAATGACTCTGGCTTGGGGGTAATTTTCTACCTTGTATTGGAAATGACGCCAATAATACTTCATCGGTAAACTTTCTAAATTGGTCAAATAATTCAATATCGCGAAGTAATTACCGGTGAACTCCAATCTCACAGGATGAACATAATAGCCTGAATATTCAGATGATTGGTTGTTATTTGCAATCGGCTCTGCTGCTAATGACTCCATGGAGACCAACGTCAACTCTGGGCTGGTTGCCAAAACACTTTCAAGCAATTGCGCCATCTTCGCGGGTGTAATCAGTGAATCAACCAATGCTGCCAGCTCAAGCGAGAGAGTTTGGCTCTGCGCCATTAACTGTTTGAATTCTAGATTGATCTCTTGATTCGGATCTTTATTAAGCTTAGCAGTCAATAACAGAATTTCACCTTGCATTCGCTGGTTCATCTGCTCAACAGACTGAAGCTGTAACCGATTAGCCGCCACCGATTTCATCGCGGGTTCAAGTAACAAGCTAAACAAGAGCAGTGTAATCACCACTAAGCCACACAGGGCGATCAACATTTTTTCACGCGAACTGATGGCTAAGAATTTGTTGCTGATACTCTGCCAATTCATTGGCTATCCTCCGCTTTAGTTTTAAGCTCAAAGATGAGAATGCCTTGCTCATTGCGCGCAATTTTTAACTTTTCAAAACTACGTCCCACTAGGTTCAGTTCGCTTTTAAACTGACTTAGCCAGTTTGGAATATCTTTCGCCTCTCTGGCTAAGCCTTGCAAATCGAGCTGCTCATGATGGATGGTAATGGTCGTTAATGAAATATCATCACGGCTGAGTGTGGCTAGCGAACGCATGACTCCTGAGTAACCGACCTGTTGTGATTGGTCAAACTCATTAATCGAATCCAATGTGGCTTGTTTGCCCTTAATTTGCTGCTTCAAACGCTCAATCGCCGCCATTTTTTCAACCGATGGCTTATGCTTGTCAACTTTCTGTTTGGTCGTTTCTAATTCAGCAGCAAGGACTTGATTTTGCGCTTGTTTGGCTTGTAGCTGCTGTTTCAATTGACTATTTTGCCATTGATAACTGGCATAGGCCAATAGCATCACTAAAGCGACAATGCCCCAAATCGCGCAGACCATGGACAGTGAAAAATACTCTTTCTTCGGCTTAAGATGCGCCGGGTATAAGTTGAGCATTGAATCGTCAATGCGAGTCACTTGCTCCACCAGCAGATGTGCCGAACTCGGTAACCGCTCATCAAGCAGGGAAACTTTGACATTTAGGCGTTCATTTAATGCATCGACCAACTCTTGCTGCGCTTCTTCATCACACAGCACTTTTAGCTGATGTAATGAGGCACCTTTAAGCTGCGAGGAAAGGTAATCAATCGAACGTTGCAGTTCTAACGCTAAACCATCGAGCTGTAAAACCGAGCTGGCGACACCAGTAATGGGAGAGACAACACCTCTCATCGTTCGTTGAAAACAGCATTTTCGATCCACAAATGCGTCAAACTTAAAACTGCTGTTTTTACTGCGCTGTAGCAGCAAAAAATGTTCAAGATCACCGGCACTTCTCGCCCACACTTCATCTTCGGGAATTACTTTGCCTAACTCTAAACCCATCGCACTCAGTTGCGACGCCACTTCCAATACCGTGCGTTTTGAGACCACGTAGGCTTGAATTTTATTATCTGCGGGTAACGGAAAAGCATCAGCGATGATGTCAGTGACTTTCTCTGTCACCAGATCTTTCAATAAAAATGGCAGGGCGACTGACCACTCTTCTTTGGGTAACTGCGGTTTTTCTATTTGATAAGTTTGATAAAAATGAGCGTGGAGGACAAGGTTAATTACCGTACCCTTGATGTTGAGCGGTTTGAGTGCGTGAAAGAGTACCTGTTGCCACGTTGCACCATCAAGCGGGATCTCTGTCGGCAAAGTCGCATCATCCAAAGCCGAGAAATAGAGAGCATCAGGCCTTACGACAACGAACAATTGCCGCAACGTCGCTTTAGATGGTTTTAATTTATCAATCAGTGACTGAAGATTCATATAGGTTCGCTTTTATTTTTTACGCCAACGATTTCTTCGCCCTAAGGTCACGCTAGGGCTAATTATTTTCTCAGGTAACAAAGGCTGTTCTTCTTCAAACAGTCGGCCTTGCCCACCATGAATGCCTAGGTTTTTTAGCGTTTGCCACTCTTGCTCTGTTTCGACACCGACCGCAATAACTTGAGTCTGAGTACCGCCACAAGCACCGATCATGCTACGAACAAACAGCTGATTTTCATGCCGTTGGTCTATTTTCTTCATTAAACTGCGGTGTAACTTAAGGAAATCAATCTTAAGATCTTTTATGTAGTGAGTGCTGACAATCGTTCTGCCAGCCTGCCCTACGATTACCTTAGCACCGAGGCCGGAGATCATCTTAATAACGGGGCGCATATAATCGAGATGCTGTACTAACCGACCTTCAGGAAACTCAAAGGAGAGCTGCGATCGGCTACTCGAGGTAAGTTGCAACAATTCATGCCGGAACCACTTAAAATACGACTTATCGGCGAATGGGACGACATGCAAGTTCACTGACACATTGACCTTAACTTCAGAGCGTTTGAGCAAACGAACCACCTGCAGCAACACGGCTCGATCCATCACCATTTCATAACCTACAGTTTCTAAAGCAGAATGAAAGCGAGAGGCTTTTATGACACCTTGTTCTGGATCATCAATACGCGCAAACAACTCATCGTGCAGCCATACTAAATCATTCGTCTTTTCAAGCAAATAGCAAGGTTGACGGAATAAAATCATTTTCTCAGGCGTCAGCACCTGATCAAACAAAGTTCGCCAACGCACACTGCCGCGTTCCTCTTGGAAAAAAGTACTCTTTTTAAAGCGGCTCCACGTATTCACTCGCTGTAACTGAGCACTTTTTAAGGCCGTTTCTGCCTCATCCAACACTCGACCACGCCGCTCGCCTTCGCTGTACATACTGATACCTATATGGCACCAGTTTTCTTTATCGAGCGGCTCAGGAGGCGATATGCGCGCTAAAAGCTTCAAACATTGTGTAGCAATAGAAGCGACCTCTTTTACCCCTTGGTGCGGCACAAAAATGGCAAAATCGGTATCGTAATAGCGAGATAAAATAACATCCGGGTAACGCTGTATGACGTTAGAGATGTTCTCCCCGACTTCCACAACGAGATCATCCGCTGCTTTTTTATCATTTTCTTCGCACAGAGAATCCCAATCATCGATACGCACTAACAAAACGCCACCACGCGCGCCATTCTCTAACAAGGCTGATTCCAATTTGCTATCAAAAAGGACACGGTTGGCCGTACCCGTCAACTTATCTAAGAAGGTTTGGGTCCGGATAAAAGTATCAAAGCGGCTACGCTCTTGACGAGCATCTTGCAGCTCATCAATCAGGACATCAAGCGCCTCACTCGCCGTATAAGGCCACTCGCGGTGATCACCTTTGGCGTACTGCTCCACTCGACCGGCGAGAATCATTCGCCCTCGCTCCTCCAACAATTCAGTTCCAAGCAATTGCTCTTTAAGCCACTTTACCCCACGAATCAAACAAAACACGATGAGACCAACTGCCAACGTAATAGACCACATGGCACCCAATGAGTAGCTATAACTGAGATAGGGAGGAACGGCTTTAAAGCTGATGCTGTAGCCTGGATTACGTTCAAGGATAATATCAATATGGTACAAACGGGCAGGGTCGACTTTGGACGAGGTATCTTTAAAACGGTAAATAACGCCAGCTGGTGAAGAGAGCTGCATTTCAACAATGCTACTGGCTTGCAACATTTTGGGCATCCAACGTTGCAATGAATAAGCGGCATCAGGATCTTCTATTTCTTTATCGACTACCTCCACAATTCCTGCTAGGTAGTGATTGAGATATTCTTGTCCAAGCCGTTGAAAAGACAAAGTTCCACCAATAAACAAAATGAACATTGCACTGGTTACGATAAGCGTAACAAAAGCCACTAACCGAGTACTCAGTTTCAGTGTTGGTGTATACCGCATGAATGCTGAATTCCTTTTCAACGTAAACTTTGTCGATCACTAAGCTGTGCTGACAAATAAGAAAATGCTAATAGTGATAACTATATAAAAAAGCCGCGGTTTTCGCGGCTTTTTTCGACATTCGAACGTTTAGAATGGGATGTCGTCATCAAAATCCATTGGTGGTTCATTATACTGAGGTTGAGCCTGTTGAGGAGCTGACTGCTGTTGCTGTGGTTGCTTTTGCATCGCAGGCTGCTGAGGTTGCCCCCATCCGCCACCTTGTTGCTGTTGTTGTGGCATTCCACCTTGCGCTGGAGCACCACCTTGAGCACGGCCACCCAACATTTGCATCACACCATTAAAACCTTGTACGACAACTTCGGTGGTATAACGATCTTGTCCGCTTTGATCTTGCCACTTACGAGTTTGTAGCTGACCTTCAATGTACACTTGTGAACCTTTACGTAAGTATTCACCAGCCACTTCGGCTAATTTGCCAAACAGCGCAACACGGTGCCATTCGGTTTTTTCGCGTTGCTCACCAGTTGCTTTATCACGCCATGAATCTGACGTTGCAATGGTGATATTTGCCACAGCAGCGCCACCAGGCATATAACGAATTTCTGGGTCGTTACCTAGGTTACCCACTAAAATAACTTTATTTACTCCACGGCTTGCCATGTTTTGCTCCGTCTTCCATCATGAGTGTTCTTTAAATAGCTGACTAGGATACCACGCTTTATGCGAGGCACAAATCTTCACAGAAATAGTTGTCAAAATTCATCTCACAATCTTGCTCAATTTCCTATTTTTTAGAACCGCCACATCTAATTTAAGGATGACAAAACACTCAGTTACCTTACTATATGAAACTAAGCGCAATTTTATTTATCTCGTTGGCTTTATAACCTAATTTCCGTCATTTTCTAGACAGTTGTCTAACATTCTCGTCAACAGGAAGTGACCATGAGAAAAACAAACTATACCCGCACCATTTACTTTCTTTGCTTAGATAAAGAGCAAGAGCACCCTTATATTGACCATTTAACCGATCGGCTTGGACTGCCCATTCCAAAAATTGAGCCTGAAATCCTGCGCCAAACGTATTGTCCAGATAAACACAAAATATTGATGATTGACCATGCCGATTATGCGCTACTGCAGCAACGCTTGGGAAACTGCCCATTAAGCAGTCAGCATCATGAAACGATCCTTATCAATGTGTTGCAAAGATTAACCACGAATGACTTATTAACCTTTGGCCATTTAAAGGGGCTATTTTATAAAAATGACACCCTAGATAAAATTGCATTTGGGCTTGGTGAAATCATTAACGGACAAAATTGGCTACCCAGACACGCTGTAAGCCAGTTACTGCACTACTATCGCTACGCGTTTGAATCCCATACTGCTCAAGTGATTACAGACTTAACCGCCCGCGAAATACAGATCCTCCGCTGCTTACAAACTGGCGCATCGAATAACCAAATGTCGGAAGATTTATTCATCAGTGAATTCACGGTCAAATCACATCTCTACCAAATATTCAAAAAGCTATCGGTCAAAAATAGGGTCCAAGCGATTGCGTGGGCCAATCAAAATATTCTGTCTTAATTATGTGCTTTCACGCAGAATTTAACTGAGTTCACCGCTTTAGTGGTGATAGCGTTTCATAAAGCATGATAAGGTTGCGCCATCAATTAACAATTCAAATAAAAATAAGGTTATAGCATGATCAAAAAATGCCTATTCCCAGCCGCTGGCTACGGTACACGTTTTCTTCCAGCGACCAAATCAATGCCTAAAGAGATGATGCCAGTCGTCAATAAACCCTTGATCGAATATGGTGTTGAAGAGGCGATTCAAGCTGGAATGACCGGAATGTGTATTGTGACTGGGCGTGGAAAACACTCGATCATGGATCACTTCGATAAAAACTATGAGCTAGAGCATCAAATTAGTGGCACCAACAAAGAAGAGCTACTGGTTGATATTCGTGAAATCATTGATACCGCCAACTTCACCTACATTCGTCAACGTGAAATGAAAGGTTTAGGCCATGCGATTTTAACGGGTCGAGAATTAGTCGGCGATGAACCTTTTGCGGTGGTGCTGGCCGATGACTTATGTGTCAATCAAGAAAAAGGGGTTTTGGCACAAATGGTCGCTCTGTATAAACAGTTCCGCTGCTCAATTGTTGCCGTTCAAGAAGTGCCTGAAAATGAAACACATAAATACGGTGTTATTTCCGGTGAAATGATCAAAGACGATCTGTTCCGAGTGGATGACATGGTTGAAAAACCAGAACCAGGCACCGCACCAAGCAATTTAGCCATCATTGGTCGCTACATTTTAACCCCAGATATTTTTGATCTGATTGAGCAAACAGAGCCGGGTAAAGGTGGCGAAATTCAAATTACCGACGCGCTACTCAAACAAGCGCAATCAGGCTGTGTATTGGCGTATAAATTCAAAGGCCAACGCTTTGACTGTGGTAGCGTAGAAGGCTATATCGAAGCCACTAACTACTGCTTTGAAAACATGTACAAAAAGAACGAACAAAAAGTCGCGTTGGATAAGCATTCGACTCATAAAGCTTAAGTAACCGAATGCGTTAGTCACCTAATGCTTTAGTAACCTAGCGCCTCCCCAATAAAAACCACGGCAAGTCCCGTGGTTTTTATTTACTGTTTTTTTATCCAGTACCTATTTGCACAAAACTCACACTATGCAATACTTGCTTAACTTGTGTTACATAGAGCCTAGATGATGGACAAAATTGAAGTTAGGGGCGCTCGAACCCACAACCTGAAAAATATCAACCTGACCATTCCACGCGATAAATTAACGGTGATTACAGGGCTATCAGGCTCGGGGAAGTCGTCTCTCGCCTTTGATACACTCTACGCAGAGGGCCAACGTCGCTATGTTGAATCGCTGTCTGCCTATGCACGCCAATTTTTATCTTTGATGGAAAAACCGGATGTTGACCATATTGAAGGTCTTTCACCGGCTATCTCTATTGAACAAAAATCAACCTCGCATAACCCTCGTTCTACGGTTGGCACCATTACTGAAGTTTATGACTACTTACGTCTGCTTTATGCGCGAGTCGGTGAGCCGCGCTGCCCAGAGCACAAAGTTCCACTTCGCGCTCAAACCATCAGCCAAATGGTTGATAAGGTGTTGGAATTAGCTGAAGGCTCAAAACTGATGCTACTTGCACCGATTGTGAAAGAGCGTAAAGGTGAACACGTTAAAACACTGGAAAACTTGGCCGCGCAAGGTTTTATCCGTGCCCGAATTGATGGTGAAACGTGCGATCTGACTGATCCACCAACCCTTGAGCTGCACAAAAAGCACACCATTGAAGTGGTGGTTGATCGCTTTAAAGTTCGTCCTGACCTACAGCAGCGCCTAGCCGAATCCTTTGAGACAGCGCTCGAGTTGTCAGGCGGTATTGCTGTGGTTACTGATATGGATGGTGAAGGCGAACAGATTGTATTCTCAGCCAATTTTGCTTGTCCACACTGTGGCTACAGTATGCAGGAGTTAGAGCCTCGGCTGTTCTCATTTAATAACCCAGCGGGCGCATGCCACACCTGTGATGGTTTAGGCGTACAACAATATTTTGACCCTGAACGCGTTATCCAAGATAGCCAACTCAGCCTCGCGCAAGGAGCGATTCGTGGCTGGGATCAGAAAAATTACTACTACTTCCAGATGCTCACGTCACTCGCTGCGCATTATGATTTTGATTTACACACCCCATTTAACAAACTGCCTAAAAAGGTTCAGGAAATCATCTTGAAAGGCTCGGGGAAAACTGAGATTGAGTTTAACTACATTAATGACCGTGGTGATATTCGGGTTAAACGCCATCCGTTTGAAGGCATTCTCAATACACTTGAACGGCGTTATCGCGATACAGAATCTAACTCTGTCCGTGAAGATTTGGTGAAATACATCTCGACTAAGCCTTGTACCAGTTGTAATGGCACCCGTTTACGCATCGAAGCTCGCAACGTATTTATCAATGACACCGCGCTCCCGGAAGTGGTGGAACTGAGCATTGCCGATGCCTTGCAATTTTTTCAATCTCTTGATTTAGAAGGCCAACGAGCACAAATTGCTGAAAAAGTAATGAAAGAGATCAATGACCGTTTGCATTTCCTCGTCAACGTTGGGTTGAATTATCTCAACCTTTCTCGGAGTGCTGAAACCCTGTCAGGAGGCGAAGCACAACGGATTCGCTTAGCGAGCCAAATTGGCGCTGGACTCGTTGGGGTAATGTACGTCTTAGATGAGCCATCGATTGGGCTCCACCAGCGTGATAACGAACGGCTATTAAAAACGCTCACGCATTTGCGCGATCTAGGCAACACGGTATTGGTTGTAGAGCATGACGAAGACGCAATTCGTATGGCCGATCATGTAATTGATATTGGCCCTGGCGCTGGTGTGCATGGTGGACAAGTCGTCGCAGAAGGGAATGTGAATGACATAATTTCCAACCCTAATTCGCTCACAGGACAGTACCTGAGCGGCGCGAAAAAAATTGCGATTCCTACCGTGCGTACCCCGAGAGATCCCAAGAAAACGGTGGAGCTTATCGGCGCGTCGGGTAACAACCTCAAGACGGTTGATTTATCAATTCCTGTTGGCTTATTTAGCTGCGTAACCGGAGTTTCAGGCTCCGGTAAATCAACCTTAATTAATGATACCTTTTTTAAAATTGCTCATACGGCCTTAAATGGAGCCACCACAGCAACGCCTGCTCCATATCAAAAAATCAAAGGGTTAGAGCATTTTGATAAGGTCATCGACATTGACCAGAGCCCGATAGGCCGAACTCCCCGCTCAAACCCGGCCACCTATACGGGCATTTTCACACCGATCCGTGAGCTATTCTCGGGCACTCAAGAGTCTCGCTCTCGAGGCTATAAACCGGGTCGTTTTAGCTTTAACGTTCGCGGTGGACGCTGCGAAGCATGCCAAGGTGATGGTGTGATTAAGGTTGAAATGCACTTTTTACCCGATGTTTACGTGCCATGCGATGTGTGTAAGGGCAAACGCTATAATCGTGAAACATTGGAAGTCCGCTACAAAGGCAAAGCGATTGATGAAGTGTTGGAGATGACCGTCGAAGATGCTTACGCTTTTTTTGAACCCGTACCGATGATCGCTCGCAAACTCAAAACTTTGATTGACGTGGGTTTATCCTACATACGCCTCGGACAAGCGGCGACGACATTGTCAGGGGGCGAAGCTCAACGCGTCAAACTGGCTCGTGAACTATCAAAACGCGATACAGGAAAAACCTTGTACATTTTGGATGAGCCAACGACAGGCTTACACTTCCATGATATCCAACAGCTCTTGACCGTACTGCATCGCCTACGCGACCACGGCAATACCGTGGTGGTGATTGAACACAACTTAGATGTGATTAAAACCGCAGACTGGGTGATCGACTTAGGGCCAGAAGGTGGACAAGGCGGCGGCGAAATTATTGCTCAAGGAACGCCCGAAGATGTGGCGCAGATCGAAGGTTCACACACAGCACGCTTTCTTAAGCCTATGTTGAAATAGAAAAAAACGGTAAAGTAAAGAAACCAGCAAGTGGTTGCTGGTTTCTTTTAATTGGAACGCGAGACCTATGGCAACATTGCATCTAAGCGGTACACAACTTGAAGCACAAACACCCGCCATCCCCTTAAACAAACCCTTTTTGCTTTCGATTGGCATTCTCTATTTACTGGCAATGCATTTTTTTATGCCCAACCCTGGTGGCTCAGGTCTAGCTTTATCTTTTAATCCAACCACTTGGCTTGCCCTTAGTTTTACGCTCTCATTAGGTCTGTATCAACTCGCATCTAACCGTAGGTTACGCTATTCCAAACTGACCATCGGTCTTTTCATCAGTTGTACCATCATGACGATTCCGCTGCTTTATACGAATGCTCAAATTGAGTCGTCGTTGAGTCGAATGTTAGGACTATGGACTGGGCTGCTTTTTTTTGTATTGCTGCAACAATTTCGTTTTAGTAACAAACATAAGCAGCGATTACTCTGGTTTATCGTACTCGCGGTATTGATTGAAACTCTATTTGGTCTGTACCAATACTTTTTGCTTTCACCCGATAATATTTTTGGCTACAACACCCTCATCAACCGCCCTTACGGCATTTTTCAGCAACCGAATGTGATGGCGAGCTTTCTCGCGACAGGGCTAGTTATGTCCGGCTATTTACTGGCTCGTCAACCGAAAAAGTACAATCAGCATGTTAGCGAAGTGAGCCTACTTTATGTCACTCCACTGCTCACTGCACCGTTGCTGGTGATATTAGCCTCACGCACTGGCTGGATTGGCGCGGCACTCGGCACGCTTTTTGTTCTGCCTTACCTATTTAAATTTTCGACGCCTAAACGGTTTTGGGGATGGAGCGCTGCAACGCTATTGGGTATTGCTTTAGGGTTTGTCGCTGTCTATTCCCAAGGCACGGGCGATTTTCTAGAGAATAAGGCTGATTTAGAGAGCCCTCGCCGTTATACCTTTCCTCAAACCATCGATATGGTCATAGAAAAACCCTTCACGGGTTATGGCTATGGCAAGTTTGAATCTGAATATTTGCTTTATACTGCAAGGCAACACCAATTAAACCCTAGCTACCAACCGGGGTTGGCGTCGATGGATCATCCTCATAATGAATTACTATTCTGGGCAGTGGAAGGCGGTTTGTTACCTACGCTAGGGATCACACTGGCCATGCTTTTCGTGCTCATGCGGATGTATTCGGCCAAGAAAGGGACCAGGCTTGCGATGTTCGCCCTTTTCATCCCTATCGTGTTGCACAGCCAACTCGAATACCCATTTTACCATTCTGCCATTCATTGGATAACCTTCATTATTCTGCTTTTTTGGGTTGATCAACGCGTGGCTAAATACCGTTCGGCCCCTTTTGGCCTTATCAGTAAATCCCTGTTTCGAGTATTGAGTTTAGTAGTGCCGATTTTGACTGGCTTTTATATGCTCAGCGCACTGCACAGTAATTACGTGCTTACCCAATTTGAGAAATCTCAACCCAAGAACCCGGATATCCTACAAAAGGTGACGAACCCTGTGGTTTGGAAAGACCGTTTTGATTGGGATGTCTACAGCACTTACCTCAACATTGGCCTGTATAATCAAGATCCTAAATTGATTACGCCATACATCGACTGGTCATTGGCCATCATAAAACATAAACCGCGTCCTGCTTTTTACAATAATCTGATCTTGGCTTACCAAGGCATTGGTGACGAAAGCCGCGCCGAGCAAATTCGCTCCGAAGCCGCATTTTTGTTCCCCAATATGGATTTCAGTGAGGTGCAATATAGCCCGCCAACCAGTTCGGCTGATCGTTCGTCTGCCAATTAAATCGAGCATATGAGCCTTATTCATAAAAAAAGCTTTCCCAAAAATAGAGAAAGCTTCTGACCGTTGGGCTTATTTCACACTCCAACCAGTAGATCTCACTGCCGGATGAGTGGCTTACGTCACTGGTGGAAAATCCAACACCATGGTAGCAACGCTGAAATAGATGATCACCCCGATAGAATCCGCAATGGTCGTGATCAACGGAGCACTGGCTGACGCAGGATCGAGCTTAAACTTATTCAGAATGAACGGAAGGAGCATTCCAACAATACAGCCAATAATCACCACAATTTGCATCGTTACCGCAACGACAAAAGCGATATCACTGCCGCCTCGCCAAAAACCCAATAAAGAGACAGCAATGGCCATTGTTGCCCCTAATAACGCCGCAATCCCTAACTCTCGCACCAACATGGATAGCCAATCTTTCATCACCACTTCACCAGTGGCTAAGGCTCGAACCATCAACGTAGCTGACTGGGATCCTGCATTACCGCCGCTATCAATCAACAGTGGTAAGAAGAAGACCAAGGCGACATAGGTTTGAATCGTCTCCTCAAAGTACGCAATACCGGCACCAGAAAAAAGATTACCAAAGACTAACAACACCAGCCAAAACACACGTTTCTTGTACATTAGCCATACGCTGGCTTCTTTAAGGTTACCGGTAAAACCAACCGCAGCGACTTTATGAAAATCCATATCCGCTTGCTGCTCGGCCACGTCCATCGCATCGTCATAAGTCACTATACCGACCAAACGAAATTGCTCATCAAAAACAGGCACCGCAAGTAAATCGTATTTACTGATGGCTTGCGCTGCACACTCTTGATCTTCATCGGCTCGCACAAACACTGTCTCTTTGGTCATGATGTCAGAGACAAGCGAGGTCGGTTGTGCCAGCACTAAATCCTTAAGCGAAAGTGTACCAAGTAAGCGATTCTGTTTATCAATCACATACGCTTGATAGATGGTTTCCCTCTCGTTGGCCATTTCACGTAAACGCGCAATCGCCTGCTGCACATCATCATCAGCGTTTAACGTCGCATAATCTGTCGTCATGATGGAGCCGACCGAGCCTTGAGGGTAAGCTGCAAGTTGTTGTACATCTTGCCGCTCTTGTTGATCCAGTAGAGCAAGTAGCGGCGGTTGGCGCGTCTCATCCAAGTGAGCATATAAGTCAGCCCTTTCATCATGGGGCATAACTTGAAGCACTTTCGCAAGCGCTTCGAGCGGCATTCTCTCCACCACTTTTTCTCTGATAGGCTCAGAAAAATACCCCAATAGCGCCGCTTGACGAGCGATTGGCATCAATTGCACCAGCTCAAAGACATCCTCTTCGCTCAAGGTCTGATTAGCCAACTGCTCAGCGAAGACTTGAGCAATATCAGCGATAGGATACTGTTCCATTAATTGATTTAAGTTTAATGGGTCACGATTAAAATTAATCGCAGCGAGTTCTAACGCTATTTTTTGTAATTTCATTATCATATCTCAGCCGATATTTAACTTTAAAAATAAACATAATAATTTTAAAGCTTATTTTTAGAATCAATGTATTCAATGAATAACTTAAATTTTAAGCACACTGTTCCAATCTCACTAAAATTTCATTTAGTGAAGTTGAGCGACTTATTTTAAAGTTTGTTAATATTTATTATATAGAATAGGCGCCAATCACTCGATTCCGACTATCGATGATAGGAATCATAGGCAAATGACTGTCTAATAATAACTTTCTAGCTTGAACCTTATCCATTAAGGCCGATACGGCAATATCGCTTTTGTGCATAATATCTTTCATGATGATATTCATCTGTGATACCACCACCTTGCTTAAATAAACAAATCCTAAGTATTCACCTGCATCACCAGAGATAAAGATAAGGTTTAAACGCTTATCGGTTAAGGACGATGAGCGTAGAATCGCAATCACCGCCTCTACAGATAGCGATGCGCCTACACAAATAAAGTTGTTATCCATTTCGGTTTGAATAGAGTGAGCAGCAGGTAGCCGGTTGCCCATAGCTAATGATGTGTTGTACATAACCATCTTTGTATCTCCTTGAAACTATCAAGGCAAAGAAACCAAATTATGCAGAAAATCCACGTAACTGAGCTGCAATAAGCTTATACCATCAAGCTCAAGCATTCCCCGCCTTGAACAAGCAAGTTAGGAGAAGATAAAGTCAGTCAAATAGAGAAGCCGTGTACTTGCGAAAGTTCTAGCGGTGTACAGATGACACGCAAGAAATTCAAAAGCATTCACGCTCTAGCCAGTAGAAACGCTGTATTGAATAAATCATATGATCGACTTAAACAAACACGATACTCTATAAAAAGAGTGTGATATTGACAGGAGAGAACAAGAAAAGGAGCTTCGTTAGTATGAATACCAACTTAGCAAAAGCGAGGCTTTAAATGAAAAGTTGGCAACAAAACGTAGGCTTTTCTACTAACCAGAAAATACCACACTTGGATAATCGACTACTCGACGAGTCCATAGGTTTCTATTGCACCTCTAAAAAGTTAATAATAAGTATGCTTTCTCAGCGCGGTTATCCTAACGCAGATAAAATAATGGTCAACCAAAACAATCGAACAATGTTCATTTTTTACAATACCATGACAATACAAAGTAGCATCCAAACCGGTTCTAATATTTAGGCCACAAACTTTAGCATCGTATATTTATTATAAATACACAAAATGCCACTTATATTCATAGGAGTAATTAAACCATTAACGGAAGAATTTATCTTAAGACATCAATCACGAGTATTCCACTCACGCTAGGGAAGAGCTAACAATAAAAATGAATTTTATGATTGATGCTGAGACGAACAACGTTCGGCATCAGCATCACTAAAAAGGAGCAAATGCTCCCTTATGTGTTTTTTTGCTAATTTGTTAATGACTCTTCTAACGCCCGTAGGCATAAGGCCACGTTTTCACTGCGCGCCCCATACCCCATTAGACCAATACGCCACGCTTTACCCGCTAAAGTGCCAAGGCCTGCGCCGATCTCCAAGTTGTATTGATTGAGCAAATGCGCTCGCACTTTAGCCTCATCAACCCCTGTTGGAATATAGATCGCATTCAATTGCGGTAAACGACAATCTTCAGCAACGACAAATTCAAATCCTAATTTTTCTAGGCCCTGCTTTAATTTGTCATGCATCACACGATGACGTGCCCAAGCCTGCTCTAGACCTTCGTTTCTCAACACCAGTAAGGCTTCATGCAATGCGTACAAACTGTTAACTGGCGCAGTGTGGTGATAACTGCGTTTGCCTGCACCGCTCCAATAACCAAGCACTAAGCTTTGATCTAAAAACCAGCTTTGAACGGGGGTTGTGCGAGATTGAATTTTTTCAATCGCTTGCGCTGAAAAAGTCAGTGGCGATAAACCCGGAGGGCACGATAAGCACTTTTGGCTCCCAGAATAGACGGCATCGAGCTGCCATTGATCCACATAAAGTGGCACGCCGCCTAAGGATGTCACCGCATCTACAATACTCAGCATGTTGTTTTGCTTAGCCAGCAAACCTAATGCTTGCGCATCACTCAATGCACCAGTTGACGTTTCTGCATGGACAAATGCGAGAATTTTAGCATCAGGGTTAGCCTGTATGGCTTGCTCGACTTTATCGAGCGAAACGGGGGCTCCCCACTCATCATCCACCAGCACCACTTCTCCGCCACAGCGCACTACATTCTCGCGCATACGCTCGCCAAAAACGCCATTGCGACACACGATGACCTTATCTCCCGGCTCAATCAGGTTGACAAAGCACGCCTCCATACCAGCGCTGCCCGGCGCGGAAACCGCGATGGTAAACTCATTTTCCGTTTGAAAAGCGTATTTAAGCAGCTGCTTTAGCTCATCCATCATCTGGATAAAAAGCGGATCTAAGTGGCCAACGGTCGGCCTGCTCAGCGCTTGTAATACTTGGGGGTAAATATCTGACGGGCCTGGCCCCATCAAAATTCGCTGGGGTGGGTTAAAACTGGTAATGGACATAGTTGCTCCTTGCTTGCGGCCAAATACGAATACCCAGAGTAAAACAAATCTGCTGATGCAACAATTCGACCGAAGTCTAGAGGTCAAACCAGTGTCACACTCTGGTTAATTTTATTTTACATTTGGACTTAATTAGCGATTGACATTAACAGTTCAAAAACGTTCAATGAATGAGCTATCTAGCAGAAGAGGAGCACTGCCCAGGCAGATGTTTTGTGGAGCCTCAACTCCAATACAAAACATTAATGGGGAGCAGTGCCGAGATAAACCAAGGTTGTGGATTTGGTTTATCGGTTGAATGGGCTGAATCCCTTCAACTGTCATCAGCAACCCTGATGAAGAGCTTCTGAGGTAAACCAATCATAAAAACACCTCTTTATTTGCTCTAGAAAAACTCTCTTCAAACATTGGACGTTGGTACACCAACACTATTTTTATTTCAGGAAGTCGTGGGAGAAATGCCGTGAGCGCATTCAATGTCGCCAAATTTGGCGGAACAAGCGTTGCTAACTTTGAAGCAATGAGCCTTTGTGCCGCTGTGATCGAAAATAATCCAGAGACCAAATTAGTCGTGAGCAGTGCCTGCTCTGGCGTGACGAATTTATTGGTTGAATTAGCCAATGGCGTACAAGATGCCAATCAACGCTTAAGTATTATCAAGCAGTTAGCTGATATTCATCATGCGATTATTGATAAACTTGCCGACCCGCTACAAGTTGAAAAAGAGGTACACTCAATTTTAGATATGGTGGCCAGTGTCGCAGAAGCGGCCTCTTTTCAAGCGAGTAAAAAACTGACCGATCACTTAGTGGCTTGTGGCGAGTTAATGTCGACCTTCATTCTGACGCAATTACTGCGTGAACGTGGCATGGATGCGATCCGTTTTGATATTCGAGAAGTGCTGCGTACTGATGATCACTACGGTCGGGCAGAACCGCAATTAGAACAGATCCAGCAATTAGCCCAAGAGAAGTTAACACCACTTTGTCTGCAACACGTAGTGGTAACTCAAGGTTTCATCGGCGCTGATGAGCAAGGAAATACAACCACATTGGGCCGAGGCGGCAGTGATTATTCTGCGGCCTTGATCGCCGAAGCGGTACAAGCTTCTGGCTTAGAAATTTGGACTGATGTGCCGGGGATTTATACGACCGACCCTCGCATTGCGCCTAAAGCCGCTCCGATTGCGGAAATAAGCTTTAGCGAAGCATCGGAGATGGCAAACTTTGGCGCTAAGATTTTGCATCCATCGACGTTGCTGCCCGCGCTTCGCCACGATATCCCTGTGTTTGTCGGCTCCTCAAAAGAGCCTGAAAAAGGCGGCACTTGGATCCGTAAACGTGTGGAAAGCTCACCTCTATTTAGAGCCTTGACCCTACGCTGCAATCAAACCATGGTTACGCTACGCAGCGCTAGCATGTTTCACGCATACGGCTTTCTTTCGAAGGTGTTTGAAATTTTAGCCAAACACAAAATTTCGGTGGATTTGATCACCACCTCTGAAATCAGCGTCTCATTAACATTAGATAAAACCGATACCTCAGGTGGAGCGCCTGAACTGCCTCAAGCGGTGCGCTTAGAATTAGAAGAGCTGTGTAAAGTTGAAGTCGAACATAATCTGTGTTTAGTTGCGCTGATCGGCAATAACATGAGTGAAAGCAAAGGCTATGCAAAACAAGTTTTTAGCACCTTAGAAGATTTCAATTTGCGTATGATTTGCTATGGTGCCAGCCCGCACAACCTCTGCTTTTTATTACACGAGTCGGTTTCTAAAGCGGCAATTCAGAAACTTCATCAAGATTTGTTTGAACGATAAAACCACATTGAGTAGTTACACGCTGAATAAAAAACAGGTTGGCTTAGCCAACCTGTTTTTTATTACTTAATCTAAATTCGGCCCAAGCCATTTTTCCGCTTCTTGTGCATTCCAACCTTTACGTTGCGCGTAATCTTGCATCTGATCTTGCTGAATTTGTGCAATGGCAAAATAACGAGAGTCCGGATGCGAGAAGTACCAACCTGACACCGAAGCACCCGGCCACATAGCGTAACTGGTGGTTAAAGACATATCGATGGCTTGCTCAACCTGCAACATCTCCCACAAGGTGCCTTTTTCCGTATGCTCAGGACACGCTGGATAGCCCGGCGCTGGGCGTATACCTTGGTATTTCTCACGGATCAAATCATCGTTCGACAACTCTTCGTCAGCAGCATAGCCCCAAATTTCTTTACGAACTTGCTGATGCAAATATTCCGCAAAAGCCTCAGCAAGACGATCAGCTACCGCTTGGATCATGATGGCGTTGTAGTCATCGCCTTGCGCTTTATATTGGTCTGCTAATTCTCGCTCACCAATTCCGCCTGTCACGGCAAATGCGCCGATCCAATCTCGTTTACCACTCTCCTTTGGTGCAATGTAATCGGACAAGCAGTAGTTATAACCTTTGGGCTTTTCGGTTTGTTGGCGTAAGTGATGCAGAACATGAGCAACCTCGGTGCGCGATTCATCGCGATACACTTCGATATCATCTCCCACACTCGCGGCCGGGAATAAAGCGCAAATACCGCGAGCCTTGAGTAGCCCTTCTCGCTCAACTCTATCAAGCAATGCATTAGCATCATGGAATAAACTTTGCGCTTCCTCTCCCACCTCTTCGTGTTCAAAAATCGTTGGATATTTACCCATCAATGACCATGTCATGAAAAATGGTGTCCAGTCGATGTAACGACGAAGGGTAGCCACATCAAAATCATCAAACACATGTACGCCCAATTTAGCCGGAACTGGCGGCGTATAGTTATCCCAATCGATAACCGCTTTATTTGCCCTTGCCACTTCTAATGAGACAGGCTTAGTTCGGGGGGTTTTACGGTGATGTTGATCACGCGTGCGTTCATAGTCGATGTTTAATTTTTCCACAAAAGCAGGACGTAACTCATCAGAAAGAAGCGAAGAACAAACGCCTACTGCGCGCGAAGCATTGTTCACGTACACAACTGGCTGGTGATAATTTTGCTCAATTTTAACTGCGGTATGTGCTTTAGAGGTGGTTGCTCCGCCAATCAAAAGCGGTAATTTAAACCCTTGTCGCTCCATTTCTTTAGCGACGTGCACCATTTCATCTAAAGAGGGAGTGATGAGGCCGGATAACCCAATGATGTCGACATTCTGTTCTTTCGCGACTTTGAGGATCTGCTCGCATGGCACCATAACGCCGAGGTCAATGATTTCGTAGTTATTACACTGCAAAACGACGCCAACGATATTTTTGCCGATGTCGTGTACATCCCCTTTAACTGTGGCAAGAAGGATTTTGCCATTATTGGAACCCGCTTGCTTAAGCGCGTTGATGTAGGGCTCTAAATGCGCAACGGCTTGCTTCATAACGCGCGCCGATTTCACTACTTGCGGCAGGAACATTTTCCCTTCGCCAAAGAGGTCGCCGACCACGTTCATTCCATCCATGAGAGGCCCTTCGATCACATCCAATGGGCGAGTGGCATTTTGACGAGCTTCTTCCGTATCTTCAACAATATACTCGGTGATACCTTTGACCAACGCATGCTCTAAACGTTTTGCGACTGGCCATGAACGCCATTCAAGCGCACTGGCATCCTCTTCCTTACCGACACCTTTGTTCGCATATTCAGCCGCAATATCCAGTAAGCGTTCAGTGCCATCGCTGCGGCGATTGAGAATGATATCTTCGACTGCTTCACGCAGTTTCTCAGGCACGTTATCGTAAATCTCAAGCTGACCGGCATTGACGATACCCATGTCCATGCCGTTTTTAAAACAGTGATAAAGGAATACAGCATGGATCGCTTCACGCACATAGTTGTTACCGCGAAAAGAGAAAGAGACGTTGGAAACCCCGCCGGAAATCATCGCATAGGGTAAATTACGTTTGATATCAGCCACGGCTTCGATAAAGTCCACAGCATAATTATTATGCTCATCAATACCAGTCGCAACCGCGAAAATATTGGGATCAAAAATGATATCTTCAGCAGGGAAACCAACCTCATCAACCAAAATTCGATAAGCTTTGGTACAAATTTCAAGTTTTCGCTCACGGGTATCCGCTTGGCCTACTTCATCAAACGCCATCACGATCACAGCAGCACCATAGCGGCGAATGAGTTTAGCTTGTTCAACAAACTTCTCTTTTCCCTCCTTGAGGGAAATCGAGTTCACAATCCCTTTGCCTTGAATGCATTTGAGACCTGCTTCAATTACCTCCCACTTAGAAGAATCAACCATGATTGGTACTTTGGAAATATCCGGCTCAGAAGCGCATAAATTGAGAAAGCGGACCATGCAAGCTTGCGCATCCAACATCCCTTCATCCATATTGATATCGATGATTTGTGCACCGTTTTCGACCTGCTCTCGAGCAACATGCAGCGCCTCATCATATTGCTCATCTTTGATTAAACGCTTAAAACGCGCAGAACCAGTGACGTTAGTTCGCTCACCTACGTTGATGAATAAGCTCTCTTTGGTAATCGTCAGCGGCTCTAGACCGGATAGACGACAAGCCACTGGAATATCGGGTAACGCTCTTGGTTTCACACCTTCGACCACTTTTGCCATTTGTCTAATGTGCTCAGGAGTGGTTCCACAACAGCCACCAACAAGGTTCAAGAATCCTGCTCGCGCCCATTCCCCGATGTGCTGCGCCATCTCATCGGCTTCAAGATCATACTCACCGAATGCGTTAGGCAACCCCGCATTGGGATGAGCCGAGACATAACATTCGGAAATACGTGATAGCTCTTCAACGTATTGGCGCAATTCATCCGGACCGAGTGCACAGTTCAAACCAAATGAGATAGGCTCAACGTGTCGCAGTGCATTATAAAAGGCTTCGGTTGTTTGCCCAGAAAGCGTTCGACCAGAGGCATCGGTGATTGTCCCTGAGATCATCACGGGCAGTTTGTAACCCAACTCTTCAAACACACAATCCACCGCAAAGGCACAGGCTTTAGCATTTAAAGTATCGAAAATAGTTTCAATCAAAATTAAGTCGCTGCCGCCACGAATTAAAGCACGTGTTGATTCTGAGTAAGCTTCAACTAATTGCTCAAAGCTGATATTTCGAAAACCAGGGTCATTCACGTCAGGGGAGAGCGAGCAAGTGCGGTTTGTTGGCCCTAGCACTCCTGCTACATAACGAGGTTTCTCAGGCGTTTTCGCCGTCCATTCGTCAGCAGCTTCGCGTGCAAGTTTTGCAGCAGCGAAATTGATCTCATCGCTAATGGCTTGCATATCGTAGTCGGCCATTGCGATGCTCGTCGCGTTGAAGGTATTCGTCTCGAGGATATCAGCACCTGCTTCCAAGTAAGCACTATGAATTTCTTTGATTAACTGAGGCTGCGTCAAGACGAGAAGGTCATTATTTCCTTTCAGATCGCTTGGCCAATGGGCAAAGCGATCTCCGCGGTAATCTTGCTCTTCCAATTTATAGCTCTGAATCATGGTGCCCATGCCACCATCAATCAATAATATTCTCTGTTGCAATTGAGCTTCAATTTGACTTCTAACTTCTCTTCCCACAGTACAGCCTCATTCCTTTTGGTTATTCGCTCATCCTATCATATAACCATTAGAAATCTAGACGTCTAAACTTCACTTTAATTATCGTTTGATACATCGGCAATCATGGCTAAAAAGTGTTTGCTATTTGTACATCATCCAAGGAGAATTTCATTCATATTTTGTTACACGACGAGAAAACAATGTCTGTCTATTACACTTTATGCTTCCTATCAGGAGCAGCAATGTTGATTGCCTTTCTAAACAGTAAGATAGGCAATATGCAAACCACTATCGCCATTACAGCAGGATCGATGATGTTGTCATTATTGATCTTAGTTGCAGGTCAAAATGATTGGTTTCATCTAACTCAAATAGCGACAGAAACCGTCAACAGTATTAACTTTGAAAATTTTCTGCTCAAAGGAATACTCGGTTTTCTACTTTTCGCTGGCGGCCTAGGCATCAAATTACCCAACCTAAAAGATCAGAAATGGGAAATTGCGGTTCTTGCGCTAGGCGCAACGCTATTTTCAACCTTCTTCATCGGTTTTGGACTATACGCCTTCTGCCAATTTATCGGTATTCACTTCGATCTCGTTTACTGTCTGCTATTTGGTGCACTCATATCACCAACAGACCCAATAGCCGTATTAGCTATTGTTAAAAAGTTAGATGCACCAAAACGTATTTCAACCCAAATCGAGGGAGAATCGCTCTTTAATGATGGTTTTGGTTTGGTTATCTTTGTCACTATTTTCACTATTGCATTTGGTACAGAAGCACCAACCATAGGTAGTGTAACTATGTTGTTTATTCAAGAGGCAATGGGGGGCATCCTGTATGGCCTAGCTCTTGGGCTATTATTCCACTACCTCATCAGCGCCACCGATGATCACTCAATGGAACTGCTTTTAACCATTGGTATACCGACTGCTGGCTATGTTTTTGCAGATGTTATTCATGTTTCCGGACCTTTAGCTATGGTTGTATCAGGGATAATGATTGGCAACTGGACACGCTTCATTGGCTTTTCAAAAGAAAGTGAAGAACACCTTGACCACTTTTGGGAATTGGTTGACGAATTTTTGAATGGTGTGCTCTTCCTACTTATCGGTATGTCGATGCTACTTTTCAAATTCCATGAAGAGGACTGGATATTGATGGCTTTCGCCATTCCTCTTGTCTTATCTGCTCGCTATCTAAGCGTTTTTTTCTCTTACATCGGCTTCAAGCGTTACCGCTCCTACAATCCATGGTCAATAAAGATACTAACTTGGGGAGGGCTACGAGGTGGGCTAGCACTAGCAATGGCACTTTCTATCCCATCTGGCATATTAGTTATCCCAGACAAGCTTATTGATGTAAAAGAGATAATCCTTGTTATGACATACGCTGTCGTGGTGTTCTCAATACTTATTCAAGGTTCAACAATTACCCCATTAATAGACAAAGCAAAACAAGCTGAAAAGTCGTCAGTTTAGAAAGAAAACTGTCAGTAATGACTGATCAAATCAATTTTATCCCTAGCCGATGTTCTAGAACATCGGCTTTGCTATCTTTACTTTGTTGCTCCTCTCTCTATATCTACTGTAATACCAATTTAAAAAATATGATCTAATTAAGGCTGTGAACTATGGTGAAATATCACTATGGATAGCTTTAGTAACACTTATTTTAAAAAGCTGGCGAACCCTATTCAAATGAAGGTGTGATGATGGCTCTCGCACACCCCAAAGAAAGTCATTCACATACACAAATAATCACACAATAGCTTAAAGTCAGCCGAACAAGTTTGAACAAACAGGTTCAATGATTATTGAAGAAGGGCGCCAAGTAAAATTACGGACCGGTAAGCGAGCCCTAGCTAATCAGAGTGTTACGGATTACAAGGAGTGAATATGTAAGTATGCGTGGAATTGATTTTTAGAAGACGGCAGTGAGAGTGATAAAAAATAAAATGCTATTTTACTCAAACGAAAAAAACCCAGCTATTACTAGCAGGGCTTCTTAATAAGTGGCGGAGCGGACGGGACTCGAACCCGCGACCCCCGGCGTGACAGGCCGGTATTCTAACCAACTGAACTACCGCTCCGCAGCGTGTCTGGTTAGACAATATTCAAAGCCTGGCG
>NZ_CAWPGB010000007.1:0-47328 GCF_963887575.1 Vibrio sp. 3-2(1)
AATTGACTGTGCCAAAATCAAGTAAACTTGATTCTGATTGGTCACTCAGTTCATTGATAAATCTTTTTTGATTATCATCAACGAGTGCCCACACAGATTGATAGGTTTATATTGTTAAAGAGCGTTCCTGTCGAACAAGACCGTTAAGTCCGCGTCGCTAGGGGTGCGAATAATACGCTTTAGCTTTCAAGAGTCAAGAGTTATTTTTAACTATCTTTCTCTTTCAACTAGTAACTCGTTTGTGAGGCTTGCCTCACTCCGTGTTAGTGAGGCGGCATTATAGGGAGGTTTTACAATGTGACAAGTTCTTTTTTAAAATCACCTTTCATTCGCTTAAAAAGCAACCAATGTCGCGTTTTATTGAATAAAACTTCAACATTTGAAGGTTATCACAGCAATTGGTTGGAAAAACACCAAGCATAAACGTAAGATTGATGTGTCTATTTTGTTAATCCTAGACATCCTTCTTCTTTTACTTGATATGTAGTATTCCAATATGAACTCTAATAAATCGATTTTACTGGTTGCATCTCTTGCAATAATAGGCGCAATCCTTTTTTCTCTGGTCGCGCTTTCTCCCGCAATTACTTTTGTTCTTGGTGTTGTCTCTTCCGCTCTTGTTTTTAAATTTTTTGGCAGCAAAACGCTAACCGATGATGAGGAGTCAAAACTCTCAACGAAAACACTGTATGTCGGTAACTTGCCATACAAAGCGAATGAAGCTCATGTTCGTGAACTTTTTGCCAAATATGGAGAGGTCTTTGCCGTACGTTTGATGAAAGATAAGCGAACGGGCAAAAGGCGTGGATTTGGCTTTGTTGTGATGGCTTCTGCAAATGTAGATGGTGCTATTTCAGCTTTGAATGAGAAAGACTATATGCAGCGTACATTAAAAGTACGTGTGGCGAATGATCCTAAACATCCTGATGACGATATGTTTGAACAGGAGTAAAACCTAAGTGAGCTAATCGGCTATTGAGCGCGCTTTCTTCCCAAGGAGGTGCGCTTGATAATATCTTGTGTTGTTTGATTTTGTATTGTGGCTCGCTTTTCACGCCCAATAGCTCTTGCACACGACGAGCAATAGCTTCTCCAGAATCAACTAGTACGACACTCTTCCCTAATACGGCTTGGATCTCTTCTTTTATTAATGGGAAGTGTGTACAGCCAAGGACCGCCACATCAATACGGTTCACCAAAGGGCTAAGAATCTCTTTTAATTCTGCAAGATCGACAGCTTTGCCCCTCAATTTTTCTTCTGCCATATCTACTAAGCGTGTTGACCCTAGCAATTCAACATTCTTGTCAGATGAGAAATCTCGAATCAAATCGTGAGTGTATTGACGAGTGATAGTCGCTGGGGTAGCAATGAGTCCCACGGCTTTATTTGCCAGTGACGAGGCCGGTTTAATCGCAGGGACAACCCCCACAACTGGTACAGCAAGACAAGAACGCAGCTTGGGTAAGACGATGGTGCTTGCGGTATTACAAGCAATAACGACCAAATCAATGCGCTCTTTCACAACGACATCGCTTACCAACCTAACCACACGCTTAATTAACACCTCTTGATTGAGCTCTCCATAAGGATAAGCTTCATTGTCAAACAGGTAGATGTAGTTTAATTGTGGTAGTTTGGCTTGGACCTCTTGATAAACCGATAACCCACCAACACCAGAGTCAAAGATAAGCACATTAAGCTGAGACGGTTGCGACACTCTGAGCACCTTATAATGAAAACGTTCCGATCATACTCGCTCTTTATCAATTGGCAATGCTCTTGCTCGGTATCTTTGGTGACAAAAACGTTCCCCCAGTTGGAGATGCGTCAACTCTAACTCCAGTGTTCCACCCAAAAAACAGGGCGCATCGGTGACCAGTGTATGAAACTCACCATTTTCGCCACACGGGTCAACCTTTGCTGGTAAAGAATCAATAAACGCTCGTCCATAAGGTTGTCCACAATAGTCTGGCGTGAGGCTGTGACCATCTGTCGTCATCACCATGGTTTGGATGCCGCGATTTATGATCTCTCGCGCAAGAGCGCTACTATCTTCGCCTAACAAGGGCAACACACACTCCCAGCCAGCCGGTTCAATATAGCTTTTGCGATACTGCGCAATACCGTTACAGAACATATCGCCAAAAGCAACGGCGTCTATCTCTAATCCACTTTGTTTTAATGCGCTGATGATGGTCGATTGATAAAGCTCGTTACTTGGAAATACGGCAGGCAGCTCTATTTTGACAACGGGTAATTTTAAAAGTCGTGCTTGTAGCTCAATTACATACAAAGGGGTGGCTTGAAAGGGCACTTCATCTTCAACATAAGTGGTAAAAATGCCCACAACACAATAACGGCTATCTTCCAGTAATCGCTCTAAAGTGAGGGTTGAATCTTTTCCACTAGACCAACTGACAATAACGTTCTTTTTCATCATCACACTCGCAAAGTAAAAACCGCCCACTGGCGGTTTCAAAAATTAGAATTGATAAGCAACGTTGAGGTAATAAGCTCGCTCTGGCGCTTTGTAACCAATCGCCGTTTCATACTGCTCGTTAAATACGTTATCGATTCGACTGCGAACAATCAGATCATCATTCATCCAGTAGCCAACCGACATATCCCATAAGTTGGTTGCGGAAATGTAGTCGTCACTCATGGGCGATGCTGTTGGAAGATCAAGCCGTTTGCCTGTGTAAGTATAGGTAGCGTTAAACTCAAACTTACCGAGATTCATTGAGCTGATCCATTTATAATTTTGCTTTGCACGACGTGCCAGTTGGACATCGTTATCATCTTTGTGATCTTTAAACTCAGCCACAACCGTATGGTTAACAGGCCCAGTATCAAAGTTCACATCAAACTCTAAGCCTTTAATCCGAGCATCAGTGTTGTCTGAATACCAGTCATCTGAAGAAGAGGCTGGTTTATACCAAATGATGAGGTTATCCACTTTGTTGTCATAAGCAGACAGATTCCATCTTGCAAACGAATAGACACCCGAGATGCCGAGCTCTACATTTTTTGACTCTTCCGGTTGTAAGTCTGGAGTAGTGCTTAAATCTGAATACGTTGGTGCCTTAAAAGCAGTACCGTAAGTAGCGCGCACAAAATGAGCTTCGTTAAGTTGATACCCAGCCGCCACAGACCAAGTTGTATAATTGTCATACTGATCGTATTCGTCATAGCGAATATTGGATTCCAACACCCAGCGATTGACATATAACCGACCAGAAGCGAACGCACCTTTGGTATCTCGGCTTTCACCAGCTAATTTATGAGCACTGCCACGATTTTTCGCGTCATCGGCAAGGCGTTCACGGCGAGCATCAATACCGGCACCAATTTCCGATGTTGATGTCAGTTGGTAGAGATTGGCCCACTGCAGCTGCGTAAGACTGATATTGGCCTTAGTGCTGGCATTTGCCCGACCTTCCGCCAGTGAATAATCTAAGTTCTCAGTTTGCTGGTAGTTCAAACTGACCAAGCTTTTTAACTGTTCATTGTGATAATTCAGTTGGCCAGTAACGCTTTCATTTTGTGAGTAACCCTGTTTAACCGAACCATAAGAGTCATATTGAGCATCACTGTCAAACCAGCTTGCAGAAACATAGCCAAGCCAATGCTTACTTAATTGATGCTCATAACCAGCTATCAGGTTTTGGCTATCAAAACCATATTGGGTACCGTTTCCCGTCTTTTTAATATCATAGCCATCGGTTTGTTCAAAACCTGCCGCTACTTGGATATGCCCTTGTTCGTTCACATCCGCTTTAGCCACTATATCGGCTTTTTTAGACGCAAGGCTGCCAATGCCCAGCGCTAATTGTTTAGCATCATCGCCTCGGTGAGAGCGAGTGATAATATTGATCACACCGCCAATCGCATCAGAACCATAAACTGACGCACTCGGACCACGAATAACCTCTAGGCGTTCCACTAAACCAATCGGAAAACGATTAATCGCCACACCACCTGCAGATGAATTGATACGAATACCATCCACCAATACCAACACATGATCACTGTTCGTTCCGCGCATAAAAATAGACGCATTGTGTCCTCGCCCACCATTTTGGGCGATTTCCACGCCGGGGACTCGGCGTAATACTTCGGTTAATGAGTTGGCTTGATACTGTTCGATCTCTTCACGTGACACAACGGTTACTGAAGAAAGAACTGAGGATTCGATTTGCTCGAAACGGTTAGCCGTCACCACGAGCGACTCTTCAGTGTTTTGAGCATAAGAAGAAAATGAGGCATACGGAAGCAGCGATGCTACAGCCGCCGCTAAAAGGGATTTATTCATATTGTGATCCTAATTCGCGTAAGTCCTACCAAATCAACCAAACGGTGGCATAGATTTGGCTGCTGGCAGGTATTCGGACTTGAGAGCTCTTGACCTACTAACCCGACTTCCCACAGCATTTTCCTGCAGTGTCATATTAGGTGTTCGTTCTCTCTTACCGCTGCGCGTCAGTTCTGGATTCACACCAGATTCCCTTTTCGGCCATCTATACCGCTAGATAGCACCAGCTGAGGGCGATACTATGGCTCTATTGATAATTTGTCTAGTACTGATTGGTGTCAGCTATTTT
Source organism: Vibrio sp. 3-2(1) (assembly GCF_963887575.1). Taxonomy (NCBI): domain Bacteria; kingdom Pseudomonadati; phylum Pseudomonadota; class Gammaproteobacteria; order Vibrionales; family Vibrionaceae; genus Vibrio; species Vibrio sp. 3-2(1). The sequence goes on from NZ_CAWPGB010000007.1 coordinate 4,603, forward strand.
TGTTAGCTCGCAATTAATGACTAATTCAGGACAAAACTGGACAAGCGCGAGGGATTGAATAAAATCTGCGCTCTTTATTATTTGAATGCACCATACCCAAGCAAAGGTAATACCATGGCGACTCTTGATGTAAACCCACAACACTACCAGCAACAGTTGGCGGAAAAGACCGAGCGTCTGACCCAAATGTTCGCACAATACAACATGCCTCAGTTGGAAGTGTTTGAATCACCAGAGCAGCATTACCGTATGCGTGCAGAATTTCGAGTTTGGCACGAAGGTGATGAGCTTTATTACATCATGTTCAACCAAGAAACGCGTGAAAAATACCGCGTTGACCAGTTTCCTGCAGCCAGTCGTTTAATTAATGATTTGATGCCACTTTTGGTCGATGCACTTAAAGGCAGCGACTCACTGCGCCGTAAACTTTTCCAAGTGGATTTTCTCTCCACTCTTAGTGGTGAAGTATTGGTTTCTCTGCTTTATCATCGCCAACTCGATGAAGAATGGATAACCCAAGCAAAAGCATTAAAACAGCGTCTCAATGATGAGGGATTCAACCTCAATTTGATTGGCCGTGCACGTAAAATGAAAGTCGTGCTCGATCGAGATTTTGTGATTGAGAAACTGAACGTACATGGTCAAAGTTACATTTATCAACAAGTGGAAAACAGCTTTACTCAACCAAATGGTACTGTCGCACAAAAAATGTTGGAATGGGCCGTTGACTGCACGCAAGAGAGCCAAGGCGATTTATTGGAGCTCTACTGTGGGAATGGTAACTTTTCACTGGCATTGGCGAAAAATTTCGAGCGAGTGCTCGCAACCGAATTAGCCAAACCTTCTGTTGATTCCGCGCAATACAACATTGCGGCGAATAAAATAGACAATGTGCAAATCATCCGCATGTCTGCCGAAGAATTTACTCAAGCGATGGAAGGTCAACGTGAGTTTCGCCGTTTGCAACAGGCTGGAGTTGATCTCAAAAGCTATCGTTGCAACACCATTTTTGTTGACCCACCGCGCTCGGGTATGGATATCGATACCTGCAAAATGGTGCAAGGCTACGAGCGGATTGTGTATATCTCCTGCAACCCAGAAACCTTAAAAGAGAATTTAGACACTCTATGTGAAACACACAAAGTGACTCGTTTCGCTCTATTCGACCAATTTCCTTACACCCACCACATGGAAGCAGGTGTGATGCTGGAGAAGATTAAATAAGACTTTCAATCAATATTTAAATTTCGATTTAATCGGCTTTCACGCATTTATACTGACAACATTACCTATCATGCTGCTCGCTCTGACTAACGGTTTAATCAGGGCGGGCGATGCAGAGCCCATACGATAACCGTTGAGATCGCCGCTTACCTTCTGTCCCCAATGCAGAATCTCTGCATACTCACCCAATTCTACAATCAGTAGAACCTGCTCACCTGTTAATTCAATCAATGGTTATCTGTCATTTTGTCTGACTTTGAAGCAGGAAATTACATCGCATCACAATGAATAGAACAAAATAATCGGTGAGCCAAACTAAATGCATGGGAACGTTTACAGATTGATTTTGATATAAACGTCAGATCCAAAGCCAATCTCATCAAGGAAAGTTCATCACTCGCCGTTAAAATTGCTTAAAAACACATTCAAGAGAGGATGATCACACGAAAGAAGAATAAATCCGTTATTACTATGAAAATGTAAATCCCATCATGGAAACGTTTCCACATTTTATTTACACTGAGTAGCAAGTTAGGACTCAAAAAATAAAACGATTAGCTACTCTATGTATGGCACTGTTTTTTGCCGCGTTAGCATCGATTACCAGAGCAAAAAAGTCATCCATTACGGTATTCACTACCGTAGCTCAACACGGTTAGAAACAAAAAATCAAGTAGGAAAACCATGAAGGCATTTTCAGATATTCTCCAACGACGTGACTGGGAAACCCCGCAATCAGTGAATATTCACTGCTTAAAAGCACACAGCCCACTTTCCAGTTACCGAGATATTGACCATGCCCGTGACGGCGTTTACGCCCAACGTCAATCGCTGAATGGCCAATGGAAATTTAAAGTGTTCGACTCGCCAGAACAAGTCGAAGGCGAGTTTATTCAAACCAAATTCAATGATACGAACTGGGATGAAATAACGATTCCTTCCAACTGGCAGCTACAAGGCTACGACAAACCAATTTACACCAACGTAAAATACCCGTTTGAAGTAAACCCTCCATTCGTGCCCGCCGAAAACCCGACAGGTTGTTACCGCACTACGATTTCCCGCTCAGAAGCCGATCTTGCCAATACCCAGCGCATCATCTTCGATGGTGTGAACTCAGCATTCCACCTATGGTGCAACGGTACTTGGGTAGGATACAGCCAAGATAGCCGCTTGCCTTCCGAATTCGACTTATCGCCCTACCTAGTGGCTGGCGAGAATACACTTGCCGTGATGGTGATGCGTTGGTGTGATGGCAGCTACCTAGAAGACCAAGACATGTGGTGGCTAAGTGGTATTTTCCGCGACGTAGCTCTGCTTTCTAAACCGCAACACTGCATTGAAGATGTATTCGTCACGCCAGATTTGGATGCGTGTTATCGCGATGGTTCACTATCAATCGTGACGCACATTTCAGCGCCAGATTGTTACCAAGTGCAAGTGCAGCTCTTTGATGGTGAATGCGCAGTGACTGAGCCGCGAATTGATCGACCGCACAACCGCCGTATTGACGAGCGGGGCACATACGATGACGTAGTATTTCAAACATTGCATGTGCGTGAGCCAAACAAATGGAGCGCAGAAACCCCCAATCTATACCGCCTAGTCATTTCCCTATTAGATGAAAACGGCATGCATCTAGAGAGTGAAGCCTATCATGTGGGCTTTCGCAAAGTGGAAATCACTGATGGTCAGTTGAAACTCAACGGCAGGCCTTTGCTGATCCGTGGCGTTAACCGTCATGAGCATCATCCAGAGCTTGGGCATGTGATGACAGAAGAAGACATGATCCGCGACATCTGTTTGATGAAGCAATACAATTTCAACGCGGTACGTACAGCGCACTACCCAAATCACCCTCGTTGGTACGAACTGTGTGACCAATACGGCTTGTACGTGTGCGATGAAGCGAACATCGAAACCCATGGCATGCAGCCGATGAATCGCCTTTCGAGCAATCCACAATGGACGCACGCATACATGAGCCGCTACACCCAAATGGTGATGCGCGATAAAAACCATCCTTCTATCATCATCTGGTCTTTGGGTAACGAGTCTGGCCACGGCAGCAACCACAATGCGATGTACGCTTGGTCGAAAAACTACGATCCGTCGCGCCCTGTTCAATATGAAGGTGGCGGTGCCAATACCGCTGCAACCGACATCATTGCGCCTATGTACGCCCGTGTGAATACAACGATTGCAGATGAAGCAGTGCCAAAATGGCCAATCAAAAAATGGATTTCTCTACCCAACGAAACTCGCCCACTGATCTTATGTGAATACGCCCATGCAATGGGTAACAGTTTGGGGAGTTTTAATGAATATTGGGATGCATTCCGCGAGTTTCCTCGCCTTCAAGGCGGCTTTATCTGGGATTGGGTAGACCAAGGCTTGAGCCAATGGGATGAGAACGGCCAACACTTCTGGGCTTACGGTGGCGATTTTGGCGATAAAATCAATGACCGCCAGTTCTGCATCAACGGGTTGATCTTCCCAGATCGCACTGTGCATCCAACATTGGAAGAAGCCAAATACTGCCAGCGTATGATTCGCGTGTCGCTGCAAGAACAAGTGAAAGGATTCTGTCATCTATTAGTAACTAACGAAAACCTATTTCGTGCAATAGATAACGAGCAATTGAACTGGTCACTTTTAGAAGATGGCAAATTGATTCAATCTGGCTCGGTGGTGCTGAACATCAAAGCCGATAGCCAAGCAACCGTAGAGATTGCTTTGGAATTTACACCTAAAGCAGAAACGCGATACCACTTGAATACTGACATCACCTTAGTGACAGAAACGCTTTGGGCACCCGCGGGACATGTGAGTGCTTCTGAGCAATTTGCGCTACGTAATACCGCAGGTCTCGCCATGCCTAAGTTGGAAACGCAACCAGCCCCAGCAATAAGCCAGCAAAAAGGTATGATCGTAGTCACAAGCTTAGATGAGAAGTATCAATGGTGCTGGGATAGTCAAACGGGCTTGATGATTAATTGGCAAGTCGATGGCAAAACGCAAATGCTGACGGCACCACAAGATAACTTCTTCCGTGCGCCACTGGATAACGATATTGGTGTGAGTGAAGTGGATAACGTAGATCCAAACGCTTGGGTATGTCGTTGGGATATGGCTGGTATTGGCCAATGGAAACGCGAATGTGTCAGTTGCCATAGCGACATTTTAGCGCATGCCGTGCAAGTAACATCAACTTTCGCTTACCACTTCAACGGTGCCGTGCAAGCCATCACCACTTGGACGCATACGCTGAAAAACAGTGGCGAAATGCAGCTGACCGTTGATGTGACACTTGCCGATGATCTACCACCCATGCCACGTATCGGCTTGGAGTTGCAATTGCCATTGCATGAGCAGAGTACACCAATCACTTGGCAAGGTTTAGGTCCGTTTGAGAACTACCCAGACCGCCTATCTGCAGCACGTTTTGGCTTGCACACGCAAACGCTAGAAGAGATGCACACTCCGTACATTTTCCCAGCAGACAGTGGCTTACGTTGTGGTACTCAATGGCTGCAAGTGAACGAACTGGCGATATCTGGCGATTTCCAATTTAGTGTCAGTCAATATGCTCAACAGACGCTGGCAAAAGCAAAACACACCTGTGATTTAATGACAGAAAAAACCATTTATGTGCGCCTAGACCATCAGCACATGGGCGTGGGTGGTGATGATTCTTGGAGCCCTAGTGTGCACAAAGAATTCCAGCTAACTGGCAATAATTACGTTTACCGAATATCGTTCAAACCAATTTTGCATCGTATTTAAAAACGCACCGATAACGGCTATCGCCACTTACAACGATTACATGACAGCGGGATGCATGACGCTACGACAAGAAAATGGCGTCCACATCCCTGTGATATGTCTTTGATAGACTTGGATGACGGTTACATCGCACGCTATATCTACCCTGCCATTGATGACTTAGTCGGTGCGATGGCGACCAAGAAAACCCAATTTTCTTCCAACCCAGAGTAGCAACAACAGCAATACGAGAATGGCGAAAAAGTTAGAACCAGAATCTGGATATTGTGCTTTGATAAATGCCGAATGACCAAAAGCACCGACAAAGAAACAGGCAAGCGCTACCAATGGAAGATCTTCCGCCACCGGATGGCGCAAATATTCTTGATACAACGCCTGCACAGAAAGCACTAATGCAATCAGTGGGAAAATGGAGAACGGAACTTGGCTAATGGTTACCCAAGACAACAAGGCATCGCCGCACATACCTGCGATGAGCGCTAGCACAAGTGTTTTTCTTTCCGAACCACGATGGGTTGTGTTGTTTTCATTCGACATTACTCTATCCCCCCTTTGAGCCGATTACGTTCACGTTCTTTGCGATACCAAAATGCCCCTTTGGCTAGCATTCGCAACTGCATGATCAAACGTTCAGCAAGCTCATCTCGCTCACGTCGATCTAAATCTAAAGCTTCAGCACCGGAGCTGAACACCAAAATAACGGAAGCTTCGGCCTGAGTTAATGCCTCGTCACGACCCATGCCTGTCGTCATCAAATACTCGGTGAGCTCTGCGGAAAAGTGCTGTATTTCTCGCACTACCGCGGCACGAAACTCGCAAGAAGTACCCGAACGTTCTCGAAGTAATAGGCGAAACACATTGGGACTACTTTCAATAAATTCCATGAAGGTTTCAACCGACGTGCGAATCACACTGCCCTCTTTGACAATGCGCTGCCGTGCTTGGCGCATCAATTGGCGCAGCAGTAAACCGCCTTCATCAACCATGGTTAAACCCAACTCATCCATATCTTTAAAATGTCGATAGAATGAGGTGGGCGCGATCCCGGCCTCGCGGGCCACTTCTCGTAAGCTTAAGTTAGAAAAACTCCGATCGGCACTTAATTGGCTAAATGCTGCATCAATCAATGAACGACGTGTTTTTTCTTTTTGTAATGCGCGAATTCCCATCGATTTCATATTAAGTCGCTTCTCTTTTACTATCTGAGCCATACTATAACGTGATTGAGCACGTTGTCTAAGCCACAACATCGCCTCTTGGAACAAAGTGACCAATTAAACAGTTACCTAACCTAATTTCAATCACTCGCCACAGTAAGATGGGCAAAACAATAACATAAAGTGGCATTTTCACCTCTCGAGCGTGATCCTCTCCACTCTCTGATGGCAACATCGTTTACCGCACTGATGGATCAGTTAAAATCTCGCTACAGCAATGTTAAACAAATACAACAAGGAATAGAGTATGGCGAACCAAAACCACTTCGATGTCATCGTAATTGGTAGCGGCCCGGGCGGAGAAGGTGCCGCAATGGGTTTGACTAAAGCGGGGTTTAATGTCGCCATTATCGAAAAAGAGAGTAGTGTTGGCGGAGGTTGTACCCATTGGGGCACCATTCCCTCCAAGGCGTTACGCCATGCGGTCAGCCGCATCATCGAATTCAACAGTAACCCTCTATTTTGTAAAAACAACACCAGTATTCATCTCACTTTTTCTGATATTTTAGGCCATGCTAAATCTGTGATTGATAAACAGACGCGCTTGCGCCAAGGCTTTTACGATCGCAATCAGTGTACGCTGATTTTTGGTAACGCTAAGTTTACCCACAAAAATACCGTGGCGGTTACGCACGCTGACGGCAGCATCGAAAAATACAGCGCCGACAAATTTGTGATTGCGACTGGCTCACGCCCTTATCAACCTGATGATGTTGATTTTACTCATGAACGAGTTTATGACAGCGATTCGATTCTCTCGCTTAAACACGATCCTCGCCACATCATCATTTATGGCGCAGGCGTCATTGGTTGCGAATACGCTTCGATTTTCCGCGGATTAGGCGTCAAAACTGACCTCATCAATACCCGCGACCGCTTGCTGTCGTTTCTGGATAACGAAACGTCTGATGCACTCTCGTACCATTTTTGGAACAGCGGAATTGTGATTCGTAATGATGAAACCCATGAAAAGATTGAAGGCACTGACGATGGTGTGATCGTTCATTTGCAATCGGGCAAAAAAATGAAAGCCGACTGTATCTTGTATGCCAATGGACGCACGGGCAACACTGACAAATTGAACCTCAAAGCGGTGGGCCTGAATGCCGACTCACGTGGCCAACTGGCCGTCAATCGTAACTATCAAACCTCGGTGGAGCACATCTACGCAGTCGGTGATGTAATTGGCTACCCAAGCCTTGCGAGCGCAGCCTATGATCAAGGTCGATTTGTCGCTCAAGCGATTGCTCATGGTCAAGCGCAAGGGCACTTAATTGATGACATTCCAACTGGGATTTACACCATTCCTGAAATCAGTTCAGTGGGCAAAACAGAGCAAGAACTCACCGCGGCCAAAATTCCGTATGAAGTTGGCCGCTCTTCGTTTAAACACCTCGCACGAGCACAAATTTCTGGCAAAGATATCGGCAGCTTGAAAATTTTGTTTCACCGAGAGACAAAAGAAATTTTAGGTATTCATGTGTTTGGAGAACGCGCGGCTGAAATCATCCATATCGGACAGGCAATTATGGAGCAAAAAGGCGAAGCCAATACCCTCGAATATTTCGTTAATACCACCTTCAATTATCCAACCATGGCCGAAGCCTACCGCGTGGCGGCGTTAAATGGCCTGAATCGATTGTTCTAATCATCGACCTAATTCTGCCTGCTAATGGAATGAAAGCCGCTAACGAGTGCGGCTTTCTTTTTGGTAACCTAGTGAGTGAAGTGCTTAGGGATAGGTTCGGTGATCAAGTGAGAAAAACACCGCGTCGCCATTGTGAGATAAATAGCACACCTAAACTGATGCCGCGCATTGCCATAAAGCTGAGCATCGCCATCCACAGGGCGTGATTACCCAAAGACTGAGCCAGATAGAAAACGCTGAAAAAACTGCACATCGCGACAAACATGCTGTTGCGCATCTCTTTACCTTTGGTCGCGCCGATAAAAATACCATCCAATAAAAAACACCACATCGCGGTTAACGGCATCGCCACCAGCCACGGTAGATAACGGTTAGCCGCTTGCTGAACTGCGTTAATGTCAGTGATCAGCGTGATCAACGCCGATCCCCACACCGCAAACATCACCGTTAACGCTAAACAGATTAGCGCACTCCAGAAAAAACTGCCGATCAGAGCACTTTTGAGCTGCGCCTCACTTTTTGCCCCAATCGCTTTGCCAACCATGGCCTCCATCGCATAAGCGAAACCATCCATGCCATAGGAGATCATCATCAAAAAACTCATTAAGACAGCGTTAGCCGCCACAGTTTGATCGCCAAATGCCGCCCCTTGAAAGGTCATAAAGCTGAACGCCGCCTGCAAACAGAGTGAACGCAGGAAAATATCGCGATTCAATTTCACAAAGCGGCTAAGGCCTTGTGTCACTAAAACACCTAGCTGCAGTGGCGAAGGGAGTTGATGCCGCCACCAATAGCGCCAAACACACAGTAAACCAAAGCTCATGCCCGCATAATCAGCGATAACCGACGCCAGCGCAGCGCCTTCCACTTTCCAGCCGAAACCCAACACAAACAGAATATCCAACGCGATGTTGGTTAAGTTAGTGATGATCACCATCCACATCGGCGCTTTAGCATTTTGCGTGGCTAACAGCCAGCCGAGCAGTACAAAGTTGGCCAATGCGGCGGGCGCACTCCACGCTCGAATCACAAAATACTGCAACCCATATTGCTTTACTTGCTCACTGGCACTGCTGGCTGAAAAAATCGCATCGCCAATCCATCGATGCAGAATCAAAAACAACAACGCAAATGCCAGTGCCATCAAGAGCCCTTGCAACAAGACTAACGCCAGTTTTTGTGGCGACTGTTCACCGTATGCTTGCGCCGCAAGGCCTGTGGTCGACATTCTTAAAAAGCCGAGTAACCAGAAAGTGACACTGACTACCGTACCGCCGAGTGCCACTCCACCTAAATACCAAGCGTGTTCCAGATGACCGATCACCGCCGCATCAACTAAACCTAACAGCGGTACAGTAATATTGGACAGCACCATAGGTATCGCCAGTAGCAACACTTGCCGATGTACGGAACGGTTCGATAACGTTTGTAAAATAGATTGCAACACGTTGACCTCTCATGGGTGAGAGCAAAGTGTAGCGGAGTGATAGGAGGACGGCTAGCGGTTACTCACCAACGGACATAAACTAAAACGGGTGTTAAGCGCAGCTTGTAAACCATCACCTTACTTAACCAACGTTGCCATAATTTCCAGCGGCCACAATGTTGATCGAGCGGTGAAAACGTTTTTGCCGACGAAGCCCAAGGCAAAACATTGAGTACCGCTTCGGTTGGATTAGCAAAACCATGTCCGTAATGGCCTGAGCCCATTTTCTGACCTAAAGTGGAAGCAGTTTTGTCTCCAGCCAGCATTAAACAAGCCGCCGCATTAGAAAAATGCAAACCCAATGCGCGGATAAAATAGGTGAGTTGCTGCGCCGTACAATCTAATAACGCATGCTCACAAACGATTAAAACGGCTGAGGATTCCGCAATAGGCAATCCATCCAACCACTGAAGATCATCGACACTGCCACACACATGTTGATAACGCTCACTGCGATGAAACAATTTCTGCCGCCACAGCAGGTTTTCGGTGATATCGAGTTCTATCCAATGGCAACGCCCGTTGTCTACCCGATAAAAACGGGTATCTAACCCTGCACCGACATTAATGATCCATCCATCAGGGTTACGCTCAATAAACGCGCGCACTTGTTGATCGCACAATTGCGTTAAGGTTGCATGCAGCAATTGTTTTTGATCGATATCACCGCTTAAACATTCGGGGGCTAAGTGACAGCTCTGGCAGGCCTTTGCAGCGATCGGATCATACACTAACCCGTTATCAACCAAACTTTCGCGGCTACGAAACCACAGCGGTTGAACTAAATTGGTTGGAATATGATGACGTGGGGTTAGTGAATGTTTATCGGTAGGCATTACCATCTTCCTTATGTCGCAACTCGATGTAACAACAAAGAAGATGATAATGAATATCAGTTAGAATAACAAGTTATTGAGAATAGATCTCAATAATAAATTACATCCAATCGGTATTGCGAATAATGCCGACGGCCACACCTTCAATGGTGAGCTGCTGAGATTTAAGATCCACTTCAATCGGTGAGAACGCTTCATTCTCTGCGTGCAATAACACGGTAGAGCCTTTGCGTTCTAGACGTTTTACCGTCACATCATCTTCAACACGCGCCACCACCACTTGCCCATTACGCACATCTTGTGTTTTGTGCACCGCGAGTAAGTCACCATCCATAATACCAATGTCTTTCATACTTTCGCCTTGCACACGCAGTAAGAAATCCGCTTGAGGGCGAAACATAGTGGGATCCACTTGATAATGCGCTTCGACATGCTCTTGCGCCAAAATAGGCTCTCCCGCCGCGACTCGACCAATTAAAGGCAGGCCAAGATCTTCTGGCTCATTGGCAGCTTCAAGTAAGATACGCAACCCACGAGAGGCACCCGGAATAATCTCAATCGCTTGTTTACGAGCCAGTGCTTTTAAATGCTCTTCTGCGGCATTGGCGGAACGAAAACCCAGCTCGCGTGCGATTTCAGCGCGAGTCGGTGGCATTCCGGTTTCGTCGATCTTAGTGCGGATAAGATCAAATACTTGTTGCTGGCGGGGCGTTAACGGCTTCATATCTCACCTGTCTGTTTATACAGTTAACTGTGAGTATATCCAGTAATCGAATAAATGGAAGAGCGGACGCTTATTTTTTGGCTATTTACAAAAAATGCCGCAATCGACCGATAAATACCTCACCGATTCACTCACCGCGCTCGCAAGTGATGCTGTTTTACTAAACAATAATGATTAAAAGGTTTGACCAGTTTCTGGTATCCTTGCGGCTCAAAAATAGCTAGCCGCTTCGGCGCATATCGATTTCTCTGAGTATCAACTCACAGGGAAATGGACATGCGCTTAAGCATATTGAAATATTCTTGAGGCGACGACCTTTATGTCTTCTGGACACTCATTATCTCGTTCACTACTAAAATTACCTTTGTCTGCATTGGTCAAAGGCACGGCGATCCCTTCTAATCCAATAGAAGACCACGGCATTGATATTCACAAGCCGATTGTTTACGCCTTACCTTTTCGCTCAAGTGTTGATTTGCTCACCTTGCAAACTCACGCCAAAGAACTGGGTTTACCTGACCCGCTGCAACCGCTTGAGCTAAACGGCAAAAGTTTTGCCCGTTATGTTTTCATCTCGGCGCGCCCAACCTTGATGCGCAATGATCAGCACGTTCCTAGTGACTCTATCGCTCTTTTTTCTGAACTGCTTGAGCTACATAAGTTTGATACGGAATTGGACGTTCAAATGATCCCAGCGACGGTGCTTTGGGGACGTAAACCAGGTAAAGAGGGGCAAGAGAAACCCTATCTCCAAGCCTTAAATGGCCCACAAAAAGCACTCGCGGTAATTTTTGCTGGACGCGATTGCATGGTGCGCTTTAGCCCCGTCGTTTCACTGCGCTATATGGCTGATTCACACGGCACCGACGAATCTATCGCGCATAAATTGGCACGAGTGGCTCGTATTCATTTCTCTCGCCAAAAGCTGGCAGCTTCTGGGCCAAATTTGCCCAATCGCCAAGCGCTGTTTAACCGCCTAATTAAATCACAAGCGATTGAAAAAGCGATTGAAGATCAAGCGAAAGCCAACAATATCTCCCTCGAAAAAGCGCGCAAAGAAGCGCATGACATCATGGATGAGATTGCCGCTGATTTCTCTTACTCCTTAATCAAGAAAGGAGAACGCATACTGGGCTGGTTATGGAACCGCATTTACCAAGGGCTTAATATAAATAATGCCGCCACCGTACGTCGCCTTGCGCAAGATGGACACGAGATTGTCTATGTCCCTTGCCACCGCAGCCATATGGATTATCTCTTACTTTCTTATGTGCTGTATCGCGAAGGTATGGTGCCACCGCATATTGCTGCAGGAATCAACTTGAACTTTTTCCCAGCAGGTCCGATTTTCCGCCGTGGCGGCGCATTCTTCATTCGTCGCAGCTTTAAAGGCAATAAGCTCTATTCGACCATTTTCCGCGAATATCTGGCCGAGCTATTTGCCAAAGGCTATTCAGTTGAATATTTTAGCGAAGGTGGCCGTTCACGCACTGGCCGTTTACTGCCAGCGAAAACAGGCATGCTGGCGATGACCATCCAAGCCATGTTGCGCGGCCTTAACCGCCCGGTGACCCTCGTGCCGGTTTATATCGGTTATGAACACGTGATGGAAGTAAGCACTTACGCCAAAGAGCTACGCGGCAAAAGTAAAGAGAAAGAAAATGCGGGTTTAGTGCTGCGCACGATTCGCAAGCTGCGTAATTTTGGCCAAGGCTATGTCAATTTCGGCGAACCGATCCCGTTGAACCAATACCTTAACGAGCAAGTGCCAGAATGGACGCAAGATATTGACCCTATGGGCAGCACCAAGCCGCAGTGGATCAACCCTATTGTTAACCAACTGGCCACCAAGATGATGACGCACATTAACGATGCGGCGGCGGCCAATGCCTTAACTTTGTGTGCCACCGCGTTACTTGCTTCACGCCAAAGCGCACTGGCTCGTGACAATTTGGTTAAGCAAATCGACTGCTATTTATCGCTACTAAATAACGTGCGCTACTCAGCAACCTGCACTGTGCCTAAAGCCAGTGCGGAAGAACTGGTTAACCATGCACAGTCGCTCGATAAGTTTGTAATTGAATCCGATACCATGGGTGAGATTATTTCCCTTGATCGCAATCAGTCGATTTTGATGACCTACTATCGCAATAACATCATTCATCTGTTTGCCATTCCCTCACTGATTGCGCAGATGTTGATCCGCCAGCAAACACTATCACTAGAGCAGATAACCGCCAATGTGACACTGATTTATCCCTTCTTAAAGCAGGAGCTGTTTTTAAGCTTTGCGCAAGATGAACTCGCAGATGTAGTCAACGCTTACGTTAACGAACTGCAACGTCAACAATTAGTAACGCTAGAAGAGGGTGTCGTGGCCATTAATCAAGCCAAAACACAAGTGTTGATGCTGCTCGGTCGTACCATTTCAGAAACCCTACAACGCTACGCGATTGCTCTCAATCTACTGGTTGCCAACCCTGAAGTGGGCAAATCAGATTTAGAGCAAAAAAGCCAAGAAATTGCACAACGTCTTGGCCGTTTGCATGGCATCAATGCCCCTGAGTTTTTTGATAAAGGGGTATTCTCCGCCCTATTTGTCACGCTCAAAGAGCAGGGCTATTTGGATGTTGATGGCAATTGCCATTTAGAACCAACCGTTCAGCTAGCACGCCTACTTTACTCGATGCTCTATCCTGAAATTCGCTTAACCATTCAAGAAAGTCTCTGCCAAGCGAACTAATCGGGCGTAAGAAACAGTAAAGGCATCCCAATGGATGCCTTTACTTTATTCGTGAAGTACTTACAAAAACTAGTGAACTACTTACCAAAACGCAAAAAGCAGGCCCAACGTTAACACCATGCCAACGTGATTATTATTGAGAAAAGCGTGGAAGCATAAATCACGATCACGATGACGAATTAAACGCTGCTGATAAACAAACAGAGCCGCTGCAGCCAATACTGACCAATAAAAACTCGCCCCTAACTGATAATAACCACCAAGTGCGATCATCAACGCCAGTACCAATAACTGTAAAATGCCGATGATGATTTTATCAAAACGACCAAATAAAATAGCGGTCGATTTGACTCCGATATTAATATCGTCATCACGATCAACCATCGCATACTGCGTATCATACGCCACAGTCCACAACGCATTGATCAAAAATAGCCCCCACATCACCGCTGGCAATTCGTTGGCTTGCGCCGCCCATGCCATCGGAATAGACCAACTAAAGGCCAGCCCTAATACCAACTGCGGAAGGTGTGTATAACGTTTCATGAACGGATAAACAAACGCTAATGCGATACCGACAAAGGAGAGCTGAACCGTGAGTGGATTCATGGTCAAAACCAGCAGGAAAGAAGTGATACCTAGCGTTAAAAACAGTGCAATCGCCTCTTTGGTTGTCACACGCCCGGCAGGCAAAGGCCGCTGTTTGGTTCGTTTAACATGTCCATCGACTCTGCGATCAGCAAAATCGTTGATCACGCAACCCGCTGAGCGCATCAACAACACCCCCAACACGAATACCAATAATACTTTAGGATCGGGGAAACCTTGCGCGGCTAAAATCAATGCCCATAAGGTTGGCCACAACAATAGCAAAGAACCAATTGGCCGATCCATGCGCATCAGTTGCCAATAAGCACGCGCCTTAACCAAAGTCATGACACTCTCTCCTTAGAGTAAATCGGTGAAAAGGGTAAAAACAGCTCCGCAACTAACATCGGTTTATTATTCATCCATAATCGTGAACGGCGTGCAAGCAACGGCCCCTCTTCCATCATTGCCCAGCCCACTTGTAGTGCGTCACGCTTAACGTGCTCAGCACGAAAAACCGTTAACCCAAGCGGAATATCACCTTGGCGCGCTAAGTCATATTGCTGACCCAGCATCGAAGATTGAGGAATTAAAGTACGGCCTAAAACCCATGGCTGTTGATCACCACGCAGCACAACCTGACGTAACAAACAGGCTTCATCAGATAACAGAGCCATCTCATCGCCCTGTAATTTTTCTGCCTCAACGAGCTTATTGTGCAGTAGTTCAACGCTCAGTTGCTGACACTGCGCCTCTAACACGCGAGATAATGATCCTTGCTCTAAAAGCCAAGACTGAGAAACCTGATCAGGAAAAGAAAAAACGTCAGGTTGTTGCCAAATTACTTCTCGCAAAGCAGACAGATAGAGCGAAATTGATTGATTCATACTAGTATTCAATTAGTGGCTTTATCAACATACAATAAAGGTCCATTTTTGGTTAACACAACCATAAAAAGCGCTCACTCACAGAATCCCTCGGTTGGAGGTTAAAAACCCGCTTGTAAAAACGGGAAGCGACAACTGCGGTATATTCCAAACAACGAGATAAGCATTTTGATTACAATCCGATGCTCTATTGTAACAAGACTCAAGCGATTCGAGTATCGTGAACCAACTAAAGAAAAGATAGAAATATGCTTAAACGTTATGTAGCCCAAATAATTATCGCCCTAAGCTTGTTTTGTGCGTTACCAAGTTATGCACAAGATGAAAAAGCGCCTAGGCTGGCGTACTTTACCTTAGAGCCGGATCTCACCACCAACTTTTTCACCAAAGGAAACAAGTTAGGTTACATCCAAGTTCGTATCGACGTGATGGTATCCAGCGACGCCGATTTACCCGCCGTTGAACGGCACCAACCACTGATTCGTGATGCCATCGTCGAGCTACTCGGTAAACAGACCGAAGAGACGATAAAATCACTCGCAGGTCGGGAAGATTTAAGAAAAACGTTGGTCACAGAGCTCAACGCGGTGTTACTGCCTGAAATAGGCCGAACCATTATTGCTGACCTACTGTTTACTAAATACATCTATCAATAGAGCAGCGATTGCCGCTCTATTGATGTTTTGCTTAACGAGTTCGATGACGGCTGGCGTCATTTAATCCAAAGGCGATTCCTGAAAATAGGCCCGCTAAATGCGCGCTGTTGGCAATCGCCATAAAGGGTTGTACAAACCCGAGCACCAACCACACCAGCATGAAACCGATCACGGGTTTGGGCATTTGCAAGCCAAGATGAGGGGCTTTCCAACCAAGCATCCATAGATAACCGACCAACGCATAGACCACACCCGATAAACCACCAAAATTGGCTCCTTCAACCCAGTACTGAGCCGCACCGGACAACAGTGCTGACACTAAAAATAGCTGTCCAAGTTTGAATGAGCCAAGCCGTTTTTCAACATCGCCCCCCAACTGCCACCACCATAACAAGTTAAAGACGATGTGCAGCACAGAGAAATGAAGTAAAGCATGACTAAACCAGCGCCAAATCTGCCATTGCTGCCCAGCCAAAGCAGGAAAATGTAATGCGGAAAATACTTGATTGGCTAGCCCAAACTGCTGCAATGCAAAGATAATGGCGCATACCATCATCACGCCCAGTGTTAAAGGCCCAGCTTTGGCTTTGAGCATCGCCAACATGCTCGGTGAACGATATTGAAAGTGACTTTTACGGCTTTCAGCCACATCCCATGAAGCGGCTTGATACTTTCTATCATTTGGATTGTGCAGAAAATGGTTGAGTTCCGCTTCGGCTTCAATCTGATGTTGCTCATCAAGTAACCATAACGCAAATTGACCACTCCCTTCCGGCATCATTTGAATCTCAATTTCACGAGAGGCCATGTAATCAATAAAGGCTTGCGCCATTCTTGGGTTATTGAGCGTGATCAGTCTTAACATAAGTCATCCTAATTGCTGGTTACGGGCAAGCCTGCACGATGCCAAGCTTCGAATCCACCATCCACACTATACACCTGTTCAAAACCTTGGTTAATTAGATACTGTGCAGCACCTTGGCTGCTAATACCGTGATAACACATCACTAAAATGGGTTGGTCAAATTCGCTTTTTTCCATAAATGAAACCATGCTGTCGTTGGTTAAGTGGAATGCGCCATTTGCATGTGCAACCGCAAAAGATTGCGCATCACGAATATCCACTAATTGCGCATCATGTTGTTCCATTAAAGCTTGTGCTGCTTGAGCATTGATATGTTGAAACTGATCCATCGCTTCCTCTGATTGGTTTTATTTTTAGCGTTTGATTGTAACCTATCCCAAGGCAATCAAGTACACGGCCTTTATAAGGTTATCCACCACTGATCACTTTTTCGCCGTTTGTGGATAATCTTGTGGATTGCGTTGATAAAGTAGTAAATGAGAAATAGATCCACAACATGTAGTGATGATCCTGACTTTTCTGTGTGTAACACAATACATATCCCCAAATATAAAACGGTGTTCAAGCCTTGATTTAACCGACTTGATGACAGCTCACGAATAATTTTGTCACAGAGTTATCCACAATCAGCGCGCTGGAAATTTGATCACTTAAAGTGATCAAAAATAAAAAAACCGAGATCGTAAGATCTCGGTTTTTAATGCGCTTCACAATGAGTCAGTGATTAGAACTCGCCGACAGCATCCTTTAGCTTCTTCATTGCATTTTTTTCTAGCTGACGAATACGCTCAGCTGAGACACCATACTCTTCCGCTAACTCTTGTAGCGTAGCTTTTTGATCATCCAACCAACGAGAGCGCACAATATGTTTACTGCGTTCATCTAAGCTAGCCAACGCCAAGCTTAAACGATTGTTGGTGTGATGCTCCCAATTCGCCGCTTCAATGTTATCCGCAAGATCTGAATGCTTATCTTCGAGATAAAGCACAGGTGCCGTGTAAGAAGAGCTCGAATCATCGTCTTCCGCCGACATTTCAAAGGTGGCATCTTGCGCGGCTAAGCGTGATTCCATTTCTCGCACTTCAGCCGGGTCAACGCCCAACTCACGGGCAACCGCTTCCACTTCACCGCTATTAAACCAGCCTAAACGCTTTTTCGATTTGCGTAGGTTGAAGAATAGCTTACGTTGCGCTTTCGTGGTCGCTATTTTTACAATGCGCCAGTTGCGTAACACGTATTCGTGAATTTCAGCTTTGATCCAGTGCACAGCAAAGGAAACCAGTCTCACCCCAACTTCTGGGTTGAAACGCTTCACCGCTTTCATTAAGCCAATATTGCCTTCCTGAACTAAATCCGCCATGGGCAGGCCATAACCAGAATAGCCACGAGCAACGTGAACAACGAATCGAAGGTGCGATAAGATCAACCCTTTCGCCGCTTCAATTTCACCTTTGTAATGTAATCGCTCTGCGAGTGACCGCTCTTCTTCCGCGCTCAGCATTGGGTAGCTGTTCACTGAACGAATGTAGCTGTCTAAGCTGTCTTGTGAAACGAGAGCCATTTGATACGTTTGGTTTGTCATTCAATTCCTCATCAATTTCTGATCTGGAGTAATGGATGTTTTTAACCCGACAATCTTGAACCTAAAATGAACAAGATTCAAGCAAGGGGAAACTATTATGCATAAACAAGTCGCCTATACAAGTGCTGTGGCTAAAGCTAGCCAACAGTTATTGCCTACATACGACAATATTCAACTAAACTGGTTCAATTTCTTTTAAATGACGCTGCGCAGATACTTTTGCCGCTACGCATCCTAAGAAAGTACCGAGCATCAACAGCAGTAAGGATTCATCCCAACTTAGGCCAATAAGACGAAAACGGCTGTCATACAGTAGGGCAAGATCTTCAACGGCACCGTTCAATAAAATAGTCACAAAAGCGGTTAACAGCCAAGCGGCGAATGCGCCCAACAAGCCAAACCACATGCCAGCATAGAGATAAGGGCGCAAAATGTAGCGATCGGTGGCACCGATCAATTTCATGGTTTGGATCTCTTCTTTATTGGCTTGTACGTTAAAGCGCAAGGTGTTGCCCACAATCAGAAATACAGCGCCCAACATCAATACCGATAAACTCGCGACAATGATCGCCGCTAAAGTTCGAATGGCGTTTAACCTAGCAAGCCAATCTTCATCCAAGCGTACATCCGTGACGTCTTGTTCTGCTTGTATTTTTTTCGCCAGCGCTTTGATTTGCTCTTGCTGCTCAACCTGCGGGGTAACAATAAGCACGCCAGGTAAAGCGTAATCATCCAATAAACTAATGGCTTGTTCAAACCCGGCGTATTGACTCAGGTCATCCAATCCTTGCTGCGGTGAGATGTACTCCACGCTGGCGACATCGGCCAAACTTTCTAGCTCATCTTTCAACACCATAATTCGTGCTTCAGGTGTGCGCTCATGTAGATAGACACTGATCTGAGCAGGGCTGGTGACATTATTGGCTACAGACGCGATATTTTTGCTCAGCAGGTACATACAGGCTGGCATCGCAAGCGCCATCGAAATAACGGCGAGCGTTAAAATATTGCCGAGTGGGCGTGACCATAAACTTGAAAATGAGGCCTTGGCCTGCTTAAAGTGGATGGCTAAGAAACTATCGGTTTTGGCCCGTTTCGGTTCACGTGCTTTCGCGTTCCTTTTATTCGACGACTTAACGGCCATAGTCTTCTACCTCGCTTAAAAAACCTTGGTTAAGTTCTAAATGACGATATTGAGGACGCGTGTTGACTAAGCTGATGTCGTGCGTCGCAAGCAAAATAGAGACTCCGGCACGGTTAAACTCTTCAAACAGTTTAAGCACACGGTTAGAAAGCTCTGGGTCTAAGTTACCCGTAGGCTCATCGGCCAGTAGTAAGGTAGGTCGGTTCACGACTGCTCTTGCGATACCCACTCGTTGCTGCTCACCCCCAGAAAGTTGGCTCGGTAAACAGCGTGCTTTGTCTAATAGATCAGTTTTATCCAGCGCGGCTGAGACGCGACGCTTAATTTCATTTTCTGAAATCGATTCAATGCGCATTGGCAATGCCACATTGTCGTAAACCGTTCTGTCCATCAGCAAGCGATGATCTTGAAACACAATGCCGATGTTGCGGCGTAAAAAGGGAATATCTTGATTGGGAATACGCGTAATATCGTGACCGTTAAAGCTGATGCGCCCATCGGTTGGACGCTCAATCGCACAGATTAACTTCAACAAGGTACTTTTACCGGCTCCGGAGTGCCCCCCCAAAAACGCCATTTCTCCTCGGCGTAGGTGAAAGTCGACCTTTTGCAGCGCCTGACGGCCTCCGCGATACGCTTTGCTGACTTGTTGAAACTTAATCACTCGCTATTCCTCTCACCAGTCTCCATTGGATGATGAGGTGCTCATTGAGCACCCACGCACACTTACTCTTCGCGGCTAAACAGAGCTTCAATAAATTGCTGCGTTTCAAACGGACGTAAATCGTCAATCCCTTCACCAACCCCAATAAAGCGGATCGGAATTTCAAACTGATCGGCCAGCGCAAAAATAACGCCGCCTTTCGCCGTGCCATCCAGCTTGGTTAAGGTGATCCCAGTCACCGGGGCCACTTCACTAAAGAGTTTGGCTTGGCTGATGGCGTTTTGCCCAGTAGCGGCATCTAACGTCAGCATCACTTCATGCGGCGCTGATTGATCAATTTTTTTCATGACGCGCACAATTTTACGCAACTCTTCCATGAGGTTGCTCTTGTTTTGCAAGCGACCAGCGGTATCGGCAATCACCACATCCACGCCACGTGCTTTGGCGGCCTCAATCGCATCATAAATCACTGATGCGCTGTCTGCGCCAGTGTGCTGGGCAATTACTGGTACGTTGTTACGCTCGCCCCACACCTGCAACTGCTCAACAGCCGCAGCACGAAAAGTATCGCCCGCCGCTAAGATCACTTTTTTACCTTGAGCTTGAAACTGTTTGGCCAACTTACCTATCGTGGTCGTTTTGCCTACACCGTTGACGCCGACCATTAAAATAACGTAGGGCGTTTTTTGGCTATCGATCACTAACGGTTGCTCTACTTTAGCCAAAATGTCGGCCATTTCATCTTTCAGTAAACCGTAGAGTGCCTCTCCATCTTTCAACGCGTGGCGAGAGGCTTTTTCTGTCAGATTGCTGATGATTTTGAGTGTGGTCTCCATCCCAACATCGGCAATCAGCAGTTGCTCTTCCAGCTCTTCAAACAGCTCATCATCAATTTTCTTGCCTTTAAACAGACCAAAGAAACCCGCACCAATATTGGCTTTGGTTCGGCTAAGGCTGCGTTTTAAGCGTGCGAAAAAACTCTCGCTGGGTTTTTCTTGCTCTTGAATTCGTGCTTCTGCTTCTGCTTCTGCTTCTGCTTCTGCTTCTGCTTCTGCTTCTGCTTCTGCTTCTGCTTCTGCTTCTGCTTCTGCTAGCGCAGTGTGTGGCTCTTCGCTGGGTTGAGCAACTGCCGTCGTTTCTTGTTCTTGCTCAGAATCAACTGGTTCTACAAGCGTAGATGGCTCAAGCACTTGTTCTGTTTCGCTGGTTGATTTACTTGATTCTTCGTCACCAAAACCGAGCCAAGAGAGTAATCCACGTTTCTTTTTTTCCGTCATCTGGGGATATCCTAGATCTACCTAACTAACTACGACCCTTTTCTTGAAGGATTATCCCTCGTAAGAAAAAGAAAAATGACAAAGCAGTGAAAACTTTCCAATTAGATTGGTAAACTTTGTCATTATTGAAATTCAATGGCTATACCAAACCCGTTTCGGGTTGGCAGATTGGGTATAGTATCACTTTATTAGCGGTCAAAAAATCTATGGTAAGACGTCGCCAACAAAACTCATCACAAAATAAGCCTTCAACGGGCTTTGTTCGCATTATTAGTGGCTTATGGAGAGGTCGTAAACTGCCTGTTCATGATGCCCAAGGTCTGCGTCCCACGACGGATCGCGTCAAAGAAACTCTTTTTAACTGGTTAGCACAGGAGATCCCTGGTGCACACTGCTTAGATTTATTTGCAGGCTCTGGCAGCCTTGGGTTTGAAGCCGCCTCAAGGCAAGCAGAATCCGTGACGCTGATTGAACTCAACCCGACGGCATTCAAACAGCTTGAACACAATATTGGTGCGCTCAACGCGACCAACTTACGAGCGATAAATAGTGATGCGCTGGCCTTTCTCAAGCAGCAAGGGACGCCTCACCACGTAGTGTTCATCGACCCGCCTTTTCGCCAAGGCTTATTAAGCGAAGCCGTCTCGCTTTTAGAACAAAATGGCTGGCTTGCCGATGAAGCGCTAATTTATATTGAGACGGAAAAAGAATTGGCGCTAGAAGGCATCCCTGCTAATTGGCATCTACACCGTGAGAAAAACGCAGGCCAAGTCAGTTATCGACTATTTGAGAGGAGCTCGGAATGAGAGTGTTACTGGTACTTGCAAAAGCGGCGATTGCTTTTGTTTGGTTGATTCTATTACTGAATATCTTCATGCCGTTCCCCGGTAAAGCGGCGATTGCACTTTATATTATGACGGCATTTTTGTTCATTATGCACGGACTACAAATGCTGATTTTTATCGGTGCGTTTGGTGACAAGATCAGCATGAGCCGTTGGGAAAAATGGTCGATTCTGGTATTTGGAGTCTTCGCGCTGCTCGATATCCGCCGCAAACACATGACGTAAGTTAACGGCATAAAGAAAGCAACATAGGAAAAGCCGCTTCAAGTTCACACGATAGGCGGCTTTTTTATCCCCGAATCACAGCCCCATATAGCTTTTTACGCCATTTAAGAACATTTGCGTTGAGATCATAACTAGCAATAATCCCATCAAACGCTCGACCGCTTTTAAACCACGTTCACCCAGCACTTTGTGGAAGAAACCGTAGAACATCAAAATGATGAAAGTGGCGCCCCACGCGAGCAGTACAGAGGCTGACAGCTCAAGGAGTTTGTCAGGGTGCTGAGTCGAAAGAAGCAGTAAGGCCGCAATCACTGAAGGACCCGCGATCATCGGAATTGCCATCGGTACGATGAAGGGCTCTTCCCCCGCCGCTAATCCAGTAATGCTACCTGCACTAGGGAAAATCATTTTAATCGAGATGAAAGATACCCCTAAAAATTTGTAATATTTTTTTGATATTTATACTACATTCGTTGAGTTTAGACATAAATACTGAACTCACCTTAAATAATCACCACAAAAAGATACCCCTAATAAAATAATATTTAATATTATTAAAGGAGACAATGACATGGGTAAAATTACGATTACTTGTAGAAACCGACAGGTTTCCATTGATGGCTTAAAAGCTATTAAGGTTCGAGTAGTTTCTCTAAACGGTGCAATCCTTGAATCCTTTCTTCGATATCAGGTAATAAAAAACGGTCGCGGTAAAACTTGGCACCACGAAAATGCTCTAGCCATGAGCCTACTCCTAGAATATTGGCAAGCAACATTAGGGGTGTATGGATCACCTAGGCTAATGTTTGAAGCATTTTCTGTAGCAATCCATGGCGGTACCGTTCAAGTCGATGGAACAGACCCAATAGGATTGCGCTGGAAACCGCGTAGCCCACACCACGCGAATAAACTAATTAGATATATTAGTGAGTATTCTGACTGGTTATATGTAGAAACTGGAGAAGAATCTGCATTACTCAATCCTATACGAAGTGCAACCCCCTATGAAAAAATGCTGAATCTCGCAGCGTATCATCATAGAAAGAACAACTCATTTTTGAAGCACACTTACGATGATTCCAAAGCCAGGGAACAAGCAGGGCATGTTCGTGCTATAGCTAAACATCAAGGCCCTAAAAACAAGCAAGTCACTTATACATTCCCAAGAGATAAATCATTGGAAGTGGAGGATAGTTTTATTATCTGTGGTTCAAAAATATCTGACCCTCCTCAAAATCGCCTAGATTTAGCTAAGGTACTTGTTTTTATGCTCATGCGATATGCGGGGTTAAGAATTTCTGAGGTTCCAAATATATACGTTGTAGATATCACCGTAGATCCCGCTAAAAGTGATATGAGCAAAGATAAGAAAATACCACTAGTTAAAGTTCATCACCCTGATAAGGGTTTCGCTCCTGATGAATGGCGCAAAAAATATAATAGACCCGATGCTCGAAGGGCTGAGTATTTGATGACAGAATACAGCATGCTGCCAAGAAACAACCGTAACTCTCCCAAATCATTGTATACAGGCTGGAAAAACCCTGTGCTTATTCCAAATCAGAATTACATGATTGCGTACTTTAATAATACTCAAGCGGCTGAGATGTTTTTGATTTATTGGCAGTTATATTTGAAGTACCAAGCACCTAAGAATCAATCTCATCCCTTTGCATTTTCAAACCTCAAAGACGGCAACCCGTTGTCCTATAAAGCTATAGAAGACGGCCTTAAAAGAGCTGTAGAGAGAGTTGGGCTAATAAGTTCAAAAAGTGAGGGGACTACACCTCACGGCTTACGTCACTTATATAAGGACGACTTAAAAAAGATGAACTTAAGTCGCCATATCATTCAGTCCGTGATGCACCATGGAAGTATCCATTCTCAAGAAGAATACGCTCAACCCTCACATGAAGAAATTAACGCGGAAATGGATAAGGCAGAAAACAAAATTTCAGCATTTATGGAAACAAAAGAAAAACTCAATCGACTCAAGGGGACTTTATGAGCGAGAGATATAAAACACTAAAAGAAGCTTCGGATGCCACTATAGCGCTATTTAAAAGTATAGGCATTAGTTTTCCTACTGTTGACCTATACAAGAAACATTATAAGAAAGACCCTATGCTTCCGATAGATCCTCGCCGCTATGATGACTTTACCACATGGCAAGCATATGCAGGCAAAGCGCAGATGGTGCAGAAATACTCAACAATTGAAGAAGCAATAGCTGCCAATGTTGCCCTATTCAAGAAACTTGGCATAAGTACTCCAACCTATGAGTTATATAAAGAGAATTATAAAAAAGATCCTAGACTCCCATCGGATCCTCGTAGATATGAGAGTTTCAAAACATGGAATGAGTATTTGGGTAAAGGAAAACCTGTTGAAAAGTACCCAACCTATAAAGAAGCCAAAGCTGCTGCAGCCGCGCTTTTTAAGAAACTCGGTATTAATGAGCCAACGGTGGCTCTGTATACTGAGCATTACGAAAAAGATCCAAGGCTACACGCAGACCCACGAGAAGTATTCAAGAAATTCAGATGGATAAATTACCTTGGCAAAAAGGAGCCTATTGGTAAATATAAAACGCTAGAAGAAGCATCGACTGCCATAATTGCACTATTCGAAGAGCTTGGCATAGAAAAGCCAACTAGAGTTTTATACAGAAAACACTACAAAGAAGACCCTAAGTTACCATCTGCGCCAGAGGAGTATTATAGTAAATTTACTACGTTCGCAAAATTCTTTGGTATTGAGCCTATTGAACTGTATCCCACAGTGAAAGAAGCATCTGTTGCTGCAATTAGTATGTTTGAAGAGCTTGGTATCACTAATCCTACTTCAAATGACTATGTGAGAGAATATTGGAACGACCCTCGGCTCCCATCAAATCCTAGACGATACTACGACGACTTTACCTCATACTCTGAGTTTCTTGGTAGAGGAATAGTTGTTGATAAATACCAAACATTTGAAGAAGCAAAAGTGGCAACGGATGTTATTTTCAAAGAACTTGGGATTATTGAACCAACTAGAACACAATATGCGAAGTACTTCAAAAACGATCCGAAGTTACCGAGCAATCCATTTTATACATACCATAAACCAGTTGATTGGCCGTCTTACTTAGGTCGAAAACATTTTTATTCTCGAGAGGTTGCTCTAGTTCGTGCTATTAAGTTGCTTGGTAGTGCTGAAATTACAGAAGATGAATATAGAGCTATTTGTGGTTTAGATGAAAGGCTACCTATACAGGCAGTTGTATACTATGGGTTAAATAGTTGGAGTGAGTTTGTTGGTTTAAATTTTTATGCTACATGGCAGGAGGCATCAGCTTCCGCCTGTAAAATCATACCAGATGAAAAGAAAACCAAGCTTGGATATCAAGAGTACTACAAACAAAATCCGTTGCTTCACAGTAATTTGGACAAGTATTATACAGATTTTCCGGGCTGGGATGCTTTTTATGGGCGTGAGGTTCTAAAAAAGTACTCATTGGAAGAGGCAAGAAAGTTCTGTAGTGATAATAATTTGTGGTCCAGAGACGATTACAAAAAATTGGCTTTAGTTAACAAACAATTGCCCTATGACCCATCGAAGTACTACAAATTTAAGAGTTACAGAGAGTTCCTAGCGATCGAATACTTCAACCTTGCTGAGGTCAAGCTGTACTGCCAAGACAATCGCATCAAAAATATGATTGAGTACAAAAGGCACGCAAGGAGCCACGAAAGATTAAAAGTACATCCAAATTCCATCGATGGATATAAAAATGCTAAAGACATTTTTTGGGAACCCACTGAATATCAACCACTTATTGACGTTGGATTGCCAGTATGGGCGGATTTAGTTAAGGGCTATTGTGAGCGTTTAAAATACAGTGTGCAACAGAATCGCACAAGGTTAGTACACTATCTACTATACACCCTACCGTTCATCCGAAAAATAGGTGCAGTAGATACAGTAGCACCTTTTTTTGAGCGAAAGCAAGAACAGCCATCCATGGAAGATTACATCAATACACTGCCTGAAAGTCAGCGGAATAATAGTCAAAAAAACTTGATTATTGGCTTTCTAAAAGACGTATTCGAACAGGCTTTCTACCTAGAAGATGAGGACACTGGTGAGCGAACTCCAGTCCCAAGTTTTAACTTGTATCGTATCCCTTACTTAAATGTTTCCATTGTTTCAGATTCAGTCGCGGCAGCTGGAACGGCCAAGCCAGAGCTACCATATGAATATGTTGTTAAAGCGAGGTCGCACCTAATACCTGAGTTTGTCGAGGAAGGTGGTGAACAAGTTAGGTGTGAAAACTTTAGGCAACTTACTGTAGGCCACGAACTCAACATCTCTGATTGGTATGACGTTGATGAGTCAGTTATAGATAGAAAAGATCCTGACTGTGTTTGGCGTGTTATAGAAAAAAGCAAGCAAATAAAGGGGCAACGCACCTCGAAAGTTACTGTATATCAAATGTGGTCTCCGGTACGAACTATCGGCCTTTATTGTTTGTTAAACCTCCCTACTCGAGGTCAGCAGATTTTATGGTTAGATTCGGGGGAAGCTGATGAATTCAAACTTATTAACAAAGGTTATAAGTCCATAAATTTGGATGAAAAAGTACAACTTGTTCCTGACTTTGAGTGGGTAAAAAATGATAACCCGCTTGCTGGCAGCCAAAAGAAGCCAAATCTCGGAGTTCTGCATAAGAATGGCGACAATATTGAAATGTTCACCAACACCAATAAAACAGGAAAGCCTTTTGTTTCACCTTACATTCCGACGTGCACTATCCCTTGGATTATAAGACTAAGAGACTGGCAATCTAAATATAATCCGATTAAGGAACCAACACGTTGGACTGAAGTTGATTTTACTACAAACAAGCCGTCAATTTCAGTGCTAAAGCAACGCGGAACCCAATGTTTCTTATTTCGCAATCCGGCGGGTGGAAATCGTAATATAGACACAAGCACTTTTCAGCCAATGAAGCAAAATGTGTTTGGGCGGGCACTTGCTAAAGTGCTCTATGAGATTCAAGAACCTGACTTTCCGTTGGCAGAGAGATCTGCTTCAAGCTACACATCTAAATATACTCCTCATACGATGCGTGTGAGTTTGATTACAGCATTAGTATTGTACGGTGAAGTCCCTTTACATATTCTGATGAAGGTCGTAGGTCATGCTCAAATAATCATGACTTTGCACTACACCAAAATCAAACACCTAGACATAGTTGAAACACTTGATGCTGGTGAGAAAAGGCTTTTGGCAAGGTCACAAGATCAAAAAAATGCTCTCTTGATGGAGGATCGGATTCATAACCATAAAGATGAGTTATTAATCCCTGTATATTCCGCTTTGCATGATCCGGAGTGGCCTAAAGCTTCTATCCAGTTTTTCGATTATGGCCTTTGCCCATATGGATCGACTAGGTGCTCCGACGGTGGGTTGGAGCGGGAAGAAACTAAAAATTCAAAGACGAAAACCGAGTATAACCCCGTTCCTTCTGGGTACTTAGGGTGCCAGAACTGCTTTCGTTGCAGACATTTTGTTACAGGAGCTCCATTTGTTGTGGGATTAATAATCAAAGGTAATGAAATTTCGGAGGCAAAACAGTATGTATCGAACAAGATGCTCCATATTAATGCTGAAATAGAGGCGCTAGATGAGGAGATTTTCTTATTAGAAGATAGCAGTAAAATTGTTCCTCCTGATGTCAAAATGAAACAAAAACGACTAAATAATTTGCTTGAAAGTGAGCAAATCCGTTTAGATATGCTCTCATGTGACTTCCTATCAATATTTAGGCTAGTTGATCAGTCTTTGCAACTTCTCAATCAAGTAGCGTCGATAGATAGTAAAATTCCAATGATTATGAACGCTCCTAAGCTGTCTATAAGCATTAGCGAGGTTTCAAAGCATAGAGCTCTGGCTGAAGTATGTGAAAATGCAGAGATATTCTTATCAGCGAACGCAACGACTGCCCTGCCGCGAAGAAGCCAGAGTCTGGATAAGATGCTATCAAATAACAATATGCAACCACAGCTTTTTAAACTTAGTGAAGAAATGCAATTGCATGTTGGGAACCAGATAACACAACTGATGCTGGCTCGCCTAAACGGATGGGGAAATATTAATCGAGTGCTTGATGGTGAACTTCCATTAGACTTGTTGGGTAGTTCAGACGATTCAGATCTAGTACCACTATCAGAGGATATCAAAGCACTACTAGAAAACTCGATTAAATTGGAGATTAAAACTGATGAACTCATCTAAAAATTATATTCGAGAAGCGTATGAAGCAATCTTGAATAAAGCCAACTCTAATAAATCAAAAAAGAGTTTGGCGCTAATCAATGAAATTTGTTTAGAGCAATTACAATCAGGTGAGAAAAATTTTTCGATTTCAAATATAGGGGCAATATCAACTATCAAGGGAGGTCCAAATACCGGTGCGATTCGTAACAAAACAGGTCATCTGTATAAAGACTTAATTAAAGTCTACGCTGAATCGATTGATAAGCCTAAGCTACCTGTTGCTAAGAGAAATGAGCATGGTTGGGTTGACGATATTGAAAGTTCAACCGCACGTTGGTTAGTTCGTGATTTGATCTCTGATAAGTCCAAACTACTCGCTGAAGTCAACCAATTGAGAGCTGATTTGCTGAATGCTGAAGTCCCAATTCAGCTATATAACAAAGGGGATCTAAGTTCAAAATCACAAACATTTCATCAAAAAACAAATTTTACGATTTCGGAAATAAACTCCCTCAAGTTTTCAATTGACCCTAGTTACCTCAAAATGAAGGAGCTTATAGTTGGGCAGCACGGAAGAATTGAAGACTTAAACACTGGCAAAGTAATTTTTAAACCGGGTTTTGTCCAAGCTATAGAAAAAATTCTAGATGTCTATGGTGAGAGCTATTAATGAGCAGGAGTGGCTAACTTCGGGAACAGAAACAGAAAATAACACCTAAGAATTACGAATTCGTAATGAGCTACGTGTCATGTGGATTAGATGTCGGAAGACAATATAGTTCGTATCCTTGGGGTGACTTGTTCACCCCTTTATTCCTCTCCTACAAGGGAAACGACTATGAGCAAGAAAATGTTATCAGAAAAAGAACTGATTAAGGGCATTGCGCCTGATACTGCCCATACTGATGAACTTGCAACAGTTTCATGGAATGAGCTGGGACTAGAACCGTCAGAAAGCGACTATAAAGCCGCATTGAAGAGAATTGAATCCCTGTTTGATCTGGCTGAACCTAGCACACCTGAAGGTAACGAACTTGAAAAGCTGGTTACTTGGCTTGAAGCGTATGAAGAAGAGCACCATCCATTTTAAGGATGGTGATTTAAACCAGCTCACACCTGACGCACTTCTGTCGGGTAGACGACACCTGTTACCAAGTGCTGCCCTCCTAAGATGTATGGACTCCCTCTCCTCGGAGAATATTAAGCGCTCATATAGTGTTTAAGTGCTTACTTATTTCTAAGGCTAGCTGTACCTTTTCATCTTTACTCATTTTTGAGATCAAGCAAACGAGCTCAGCTGAAATATCATCCTCACAGAAAAAGTAACTTAGTGGTACCCCAAGCTCATCAGCAATCAGCTTAAGCGTGTGGACGTCAGGTGTGTGTTTTCCCTTTTCGTATTGATTCATCCTAGGACTAGCTGAACTTTCATCCATACCTATGCGAACTCCCAACATTTTTTGTGAGAGCTTGGCTTTTTTACGCGCTTCTTTGAGGCGTATTGGGATTGGGTTGTCGAACGACACTTAGGATTCATATCTCTAGGCTCAATGTAACTAAGATTTTCTTAGTTTTACTGATTTATGTATACTAAGCAATCCTTAGTTTTATGGTTTTAGAATAGTCAATGAATCGTTCTCAAAAAATGAATGCGTTTATGCATCAACTGTTGATTGAAAAACAGATGGATAATTTTTCGGTTGTGGAAATTCGAGATGCATTGCTGTTGCTTGAAGGTGTTGATCCCGATCCTGAAGAAGCCCGGAAGTTCATTTATCGTCAAATTTTAGTACTTGAGAAAAAAGGTTGGCTAAGTTGTGAAGGGATCGGAAGGCAAAAAAAGTATTTCCAAACCGAACTCTTTCGAGGACTCGATATAATCTGCCGAGAGAGCTCATCGCCTAAAGTTCGGATTTCCAAACCGTCAACTTCAACCATGGATGGATACTCGGTCTTGATGACAGAGCGTGGTGAACATCAGGGGGAGTTAGAAATTATTCTCGGTGAAATAGAAGAATATCAGTCGTTGAGTCAACGTTTTCCTGAATTGAGTACTCAAATCACACCACTGCTTAAGATAGCGAGAGAACGTTCCGCATTATTACTGGGTAAAATCAATGTATTAACCAATGTACTAACGTCGTTATCAGAAGGATGCGCTCGATGTTAAGAGATTGGCAAAGAGACTGTGCGATGAGAGCGTTAACAAAGTATCAAGGCGAACAGTCTCATTTTTTCTGTCAAGCAACCCCGGGGGCCGGTAAAACTATCCTAGCCGCCGAAATTGCTAAACGCTTATTGGCGGGCAACTTAATTGACTTGGTGTTGTGCTTCTCCCCAACGCTCAGTGTGGCCGACAGTATAAAAAGAACCTTCTCCAAGACATTACATTGTACGTTCAATGGAGGCTTAGGCTCCATTGGGCAATCACTGACCTATCAATCCATTCAATTTTTAAATGATGAATTTTGGCGGATCCTGACTAAATACCGAGTGTTTGTCGTATTTGATGAAATCCATCATTGTTCAGGATCTGAAATGGAAGGCGCGAATGCATGGGGGCAGCAAATACTCTCCAAAGTTCAAGGGCTCGCCACTTATACGTTAGCGCTATCTGGAACGCCATGGCGCTCGGATTCCTTACCGATTGTGATGGCGGAATACAGTGACCCTGATGGCCAACTGCTCGTCGATTATCAATACAGCTTGAAACAGGCGATTGAAGACAGAGTGTGCCGTTCACCAAAGATTGTTTTGGTGGATAACGAACATCTCACCATTACTGGTAGCAAAGAGGTTCAATCGTTTTCTTCTATATTAGAGTTACTGAAACAGACAAAAACGTCATACCAGAGCATCATCCATAATGATGAAGCGATGGAATATCTCCTTGGTTTGGGCTGTAACAAACTGGCGAGTATTCGTCTGGAATCACCCAATGCCGGAGGGTTAGTTGTGGCGGCGTCGGTACAACATGCAAAGAAAATCCAAAAAATATTAGTGACTCAGTTTCATCAATCGGCTGCGATTGTTACCTATCGTCATGATGAGCCGCTGTCTGAAATCAATGCTTACCGTCATGGTAATACCGAGTGGATTGTCAGTGTCGGTATGATTAGTGAGGGGACCGATATCCCAAGATTGCAAGTTTGTTGCCATATCAGCTCAGTGAAAACCGAATTGTACTTTAGGCAAGTACTTGGCCGTATTTTGAGAGTGAACGATGAGCCGAACCAAGAAGCTTGGCTGTTCACTTTTGCAGAGCAAAGCCTTATCGAATATTCCGAACGCATTGAGCAAGATATACCCGAAACCTGTCTGTTTGCGAAAATGGGCCAAAATGAAGCTTTCCATATCGACGGTTCAAATATCCGCTCACTGCAATCGGCCACTTCTGAACAGAGTGACATACTCGTCCCCACTCTGGATTGGAACTCTTCAATTAAAAATGGAACGTCAGTTGATGGCTCAAATGAGCCCTTTGATGAATTACATTTAGGGCGCTTTAAGCAGCGAGTTATAGCTGCATTTGTGTAGTTTTTGACCGATAATGGAGGTGGAGTTTCTACTTTGTTTGGTCTGCAATTAATGATGTATAAAGGTATTATATATCAGTCGGTTACTAAGCTTAAACTTAAATTTCAATTGTACAACAAGATGCTGGGCAAGTTTTTGCCTGTGATTTTTTTGGGTTATCATAGGCAATCCTAAATAATGACAGTACATCATCCCTATGTTTGACAAACAGCGTTCTTATTGTTGTCCATTTTGGAAAGAACCTGCAATTGCGCATCCTGCTATAACCAAAGAGAATGGGATAGAAGCAGTGCCGCACTTAATGTCGCTGAAGCTAACAATTTCAGTTCATCGGGAGCTGCAATTCCAAGTATGCAACCAATGCTTGAACCTGAACTGCCTAAAATGACGATGAAAGAAAGGCTAGAAGCACAAAGTAGGCAAAACCTTGCACAGCGTGAAAAGAATTGGAAATATGTACAAGCCAATAAAGAGCGTTACGCCGCGCAACGAGCGGACCAATTAGCTCGACAAGCTCAAGCTGCTTATGATCTTACAGAGAAAGAATGGAATAAAGATCTAAAGGAAGATTTAAAAGCCTATTTAGAGAAACGACATACACAGGTTTGCATTTTCACTGTCGATGATGCAGCTAAATGCGCGATAAACATTTGGCAGCAAAAAAATATAGATGGTGAAACTATTGGCACTAAAACATTGAAATTGTTAGAAGAGATTCATTCTAAATTTGATATCGGTGTTGGCCTTGTTGCTGCTACAAAAGTA
This sequence comes from Vibrio sp. 3-2(1), assembly GCF_963887575.1. Lineage (NCBI taxonomy): Bacteria > Pseudomonadati > Pseudomonadota > Gammaproteobacteria > Vibrionales > Vibrionaceae > Vibrio > Vibrio sp. 3-2(1). Next base: position 37,565 of record NZ_CAWPGB010000007.1, read on the forward strand.
ACAAAAGCTCTGGGTGGTTTAGGGGTGACCGTCAAACAATACTTAGATGCTAAAGGCAAGGAAAAAATCATCATATCTAGCCTTTGGAATGATAAAAAAATGCACTATGCAGTTGTTAATGGTTTAAATATAAAGAAAAACCATCCATATCCAATATCTAATCCAACGGTAAAACAATTAGGTGTTTTGGCAAAAGATACTGTGAATGGCTTTAAAAAAGGAGCGGTGTTAAGCATGATTATCTCCGCCGGAATAAACACAAACGAATTAGTATTTAATGATGATTATCATTTAGTTGATTGGTTTGGGCATGTTGGCAGTGATTTTTTCAAAGCTATGACCGTTCTTTCTACTAGTGCTTATGTGGTTAGCTTAACTGTAGGTTTGGGTATTGCTCTACCGATATTAGCAGGTGTTGTCCTGTGGGTTGGTGTTGATTGGGCAATAAATGAAATTTGGGAATCATTTAAAATTGAAGATGCTATCGTTGAAGGATTGAAAAATGCCACAAATAGCGAATAAGCTTATATATTCATACGGTGCATTAGTGAGTTTAATTGGTTTACCCTTTGCACTTTACTTGAGTTTAGAAGACCTTTTGAATGTTTATAAACTTAGTAGTAAAACCATAGAGTTAAGCTATTTTTTTGCTATTTCCCCCATCCTATTTTGGATTCTAAGTATTGTTATCGTAGGCACGTATTCATTATTTTTTAAGACAAGAATGAAGCTTTCACGGCCCATGAGAAAGGCGATAGGCATATACATACCTATCATTGCTGTTTCACTTTCTTTAGCCATGGGTATTTTTCTAAAACCGCTAATGGCCGAACACTTGGTAACTAATGGGTATGCATTGGAAAAAACTATTTCTGCTTCGGCACCATGGCGTTCTGACATTGATGTTTATACACGAAACGGCCAGTAATGATGGAACTAAAAGTACTAAAGCATCAATTGCATTTGTAGGAGGGCAATATGGTTTGTTATAAGTTCTTAAAAGTGTAATACCTACCTTAATAGTTAATCTCTAAGATTACGTGGGTGAACTGAAAGAAAGCATAGTTCTTATAGAAGCAGTGTTTTCTTTGCTGATTGGGATCAAATAGGACAATGTTGGTAAGCTCATTTCTGCCCCATTATCAGCCAGGGTAAATACTCATTCACATCCTATTCACGGGCTTTGCCCTACTAAAAGGGCTCTTCTCCGCTTAGGTGAGCTTGATATTTGGGTAAAAAGTTGAGTGTGTATCGGGAACCGATGTTTGTCTGATCTTCAATTTGAAATAGTCTGTATCTCTCACCCCTCTTGCCCTTCGTCTGAGTAAGCCAATCGAGACATTACCTGCTTCTACCCGAGCGTTAGTCAGTTTGTATTTTCCGTAGTTACAAATACCCACTTTTCTTTCCAATAAAGCATCGGCAAAATTAATTAAGGAAAGTATTCTGGTCGATTTGGCAAGACGACACCAAGCTTCTAGAGCTGCCACCATTGTTTCGTAATCGGGTTCATCCCATATGGCTTGTAGCTGCTCTTTGAGCATGTAAACAACGCACAAAGTCTTGTTGCTCTCAAGTAAGTCATCAAGTCTGTCAGACTGTCTATCATCCAATTTGTGAGCGTTTTTCAGTAGGAGGAAGAGCGTTCCTTTCAACATTTTTTTTTCGTCGTGAGAGCCATTTCTAAAAGCTTTTGCTCTCTCTTTTTTGATTAAGATGCAGTAGTTCTGCATGACATGAAATCGGTCAAAAACAATATCAGCATTGGGAAGCATTTTCCTGACCGCCGACTGGTAAGACTGGCCCATATCCATTGATACTGCTTTGATTCCTGATTTGGTTTCTTCTGATAGTTGCTCAAAGAAGGAGATCAGAACTTCTGCTTTTCGGCCATGTTCAACCCAAATTAAATGCCCAGAGACGAGGTCATAAACAACCGTCATATAATCGTGTCTCTTGGCTCTGGCAACTTCATCGACGCCAATATGAACCAAGTTATTCAGTTTCTCGGGGTCTAATGCTGGTAGGCTTGAACGCAAGTATTCCCTATCGATATTTTTTACTGTTTCCCAGCGGATTCCTAAATGTTGAGAGACGGCATGTATGCTCATATGGCGACATAACCCACTGATGAACTTGCAAAAGCGAGCGGTATAACGACCACCTTTAGCCACATATTCAGTCTCTTCGATCAACCTTCGTCCTTCTTTGTCTCTAGTTTTAGCCAGCTCAACCTCAATCGTACAAGGTCGCCCACTCACAGGTAAATCTTGAAGACGTCTTTTAACGTAGTGATCGACGGTGCAGGAAGTCCCTGATATTGGCTCTTTGACTTTATACCTACGATCTCGACGACAGCGAACGAGTACGCCTTGGGACATTTCTTCTATTGAACAAGATTCAACACACTGGCCTTTAAAGCTAAATAACGAGGAAGACAAAGACGACAAAATAGACTACTGACTTATTTTTAAAATAAGCATTATAAATCATGTAATTATGATGAATGAGCCTGTGCATACAGACTCATGAAAGCGGAGAAGAGCCCTAAAAGTTATCCATCCAATGGTGTTCGTTGTAAATCCCCTGGCTGTATAACGGGGGAAATTCTAAGCAGCTACTGGAGCCGCAATAAACTGTTCACATTCAGAAATCGGTTCTAAAGCTGCTTTGTTTGTTAAACGTAGCTTGAAATTAAGATCGCTAATCCGCGTTGAAACAACACTTTTTGCTCTTAATTTTAGTAACGGGAAAAGATAGTCTTTACCAGAAATTACGTCAAATTTTGAACAATTCATAGTATCGAATCGTTGCTTAATCGCAATAGTTGCCTTACTAACGGTTTGTTCTCCGAATTCTTCAGTCAATTCTTTTTGTAGGTCATCGATACGGTTTCGTAGTTTCTCAGCTGAGATATTTCCGTATTTGTCCGAAATAAATGGTTTAACACCCAAGCCAACAGTCTGGATAGTTGGCTTTAAAACCATAACTGTCGCGTATGTCAAAAACAGCTCGAATAGATGTTCAACGTTATTTACGTTCCACTCAGTAAAATTGAACCTCTCTTCAATTTCATCACGATACAATACTACTTCTTCTTCGTTTAAAACGTCTAATATTGCTTGTTCTTGACAGATCAAATTCTCAAAGCAGTAAAATGGAAATTTATATAATCCATTCTTATTTTTAATCGAATCACCGCTTAGAATAAATAAATCGCCATCTACCACATATAGAGTGGGCCTCGATATTTTAGATATTTTATGTTCATATTGTTTTAAAACTTCTTTTCTTGAACCTAATGGGAATACTTTTCCAACTTTATATTTCCCTGCCAACAGTCTTGAGAACACTGAAGTTAATAACTTCTCATACCCATAGGCGGTGTCTTCTACATAGATATCAATGTCATTAAGATGCTGAAAAAATAAGGCTTTTGTTGTTCTAGCATCTGTACTACGTTGCAACATATTTACTACACCTCTTCATTCTGTCTACAGAAAATTGCCTTATCCACATGATTGGAGACGATTTCAGGTGAGTGTGTAGCTAGAATAAATTGAGTGTTCTTATCGATGCTAAAGATTGTTTCCGTAAACTTCTCTTGCCAACCTAAGTGTAGTGATAGTTCTGGCTCGTCTACAATGAAGACGGACTTTCCGCCGCTACTATTAAAGAATGCGTGCGCAAATATTATCAAGAGTTGACGTTCACCTGAGGACAAACCCTCAATTGTACATTGCTTAGCGTCAGGTCTCATAACTAACAGTTGCCCAACAGCGTTAACTTTTAGTTGTTTGTTAGAGTCCTTATAGAAAACATTTATTGTGTTAATGAAATTATTGATAGGATCAAATAGTTTTTCTAGCTTTGTGTTATGTTCATCAATGATTTCAACTATTTTAGCCATCCTGTCAACTTGCGCTTTATTTAATAGCCATTCAACCGTTAATCCTTTATTAAACGTTTGTAGTTCTTCAAATAATAAATTTACCTTTTCAAAAAAGCTATCTACTTCATCACTAACGGATGAATTTTTCAATCCGATATTTGCCAATGCGTCTTTGATTTCATTACGACGCTGGACAAGACCTTGCTTTTCTCTCCAGTTATTAATTTCATCGTTTGAAGTAGTGTCTAAATCTAAACCATGGTATTGGAATGCCGACATCAAAATACTATCACGCAGTTTGTGAGATTGAGCCTGCTCCAACTCTCTAATTCTTCGATATGTGTTTTGTACTAATAATTCCGTCTCCATTAAACTAGTTCCTAGAGAGCCCGTTATTAGTCGTTTTGCTGCGTTGGTGCTTTTCTTTTTCGTAAGCCACAATTGGCGTTCAAAAAAATAATCATTTAAACCATTTTTTATATCATTCGCACGGCGATCTAATCCAAGAAATATAGGCGCTTTTATTTTTGAGATTCTTTCTATAACTGGTGAATTAACATTTTGTCGAATTAAATCCTGAACCATTTCATCAATTTTTTCATCATGGTGGTTGTAAAAACTTAATTCTTCCTCCGATGGAGCATCGAATATAATTTGTGTTGAAACACCAGTTACACCAAGCAACTTATTAGTTCCTTTTGTTTTACAGTAAATTTTAACTGCTTTTCCTCGATCTTCAAGAGTGATACTAATGTTATCGAATGAGATTTTTAGTAGATCTTTAAAACTTGCTGTTATAAGTGCACTCATTAGTTTTAGTGCTGTAGTCTTACCTGATCCATTCATTCCAATCAGAAAGCTGACATCTTTGTGAAAACTAATGTCAAAATTTAGATATCCAAAGATGTTTTTTCCCTTAAAGCCTTTGACGAGCATTGCAGATTCCTCATTGTTATTTTCACCAGATTGTACTTCTGATATGAAGCAATGAGCAATACAATTGTAAGGGGGTAGTTACCTCATAGCTACGCAAAGTGGCAACAATCCATAAAAGGTCTTAATTGCAAGGCTTGTAGGTGGTTGTCTCATAAATCGTTCGTTTTTTGAGACGCATTTTTTCGAGATCTAGGGCTAGATTACTTGATTGCCGCGTCTCATAAACTCATCTTGTTTATCAAAGTTTCAACTACTCAATAAATACGAGTTAATTGAGAATGATTTGGAGACTTATCGGTTAAATTTGGCACTTTATGCACGTATGAGGTAACTACCCCTTAAGAAGCCGACCACTTGATTTATTTCCATCGATTTAAGCAACAAAGCCAGTACGCACTGTACGAAGGCGTATTAATTGGAAAATTTGCCTTATAAAAAGTTATCCATTAATCGCTAATGTTAGAATTCCTGAAACTCACAATTGTCCAATACCGAGCTAGCTGATGAAACTAGCTCGGTAATATCATTTTGCCAGTTAGGGTAAGGTTCCATATATATTTATAAAAGAATGTATATGGCGGTTTCTAAGGTTTTATCCCCAGATACTTTGCCAACGTAACGCATATAAAGACACCGACCCAGCTCCACATTCCTAGAGCGTTAATCCACATAAAGAATTTAAATTTTCTAGAGTCTGTATTTGCACGATTACGAATAAATGGATACATAAACCAATAATTAAAGCAGCGACTACCAATAGCCCAAGACATTTGATATTGAGGACGCATATAGCCATTGTTGTCATAATATTTATCAAGATTTTTGGCTAATTGCTTATCGATAAAAATAATATGCCTTAGACTTCCTAATGACACAACAGCACTCATGATTACCGCAGGAATAGACCAAACAATCGCATAGGATCCAAAAATTGTTGCAGGAATCATAATCAAAAACTCCCACCAAGCAGCATTAGACATATCTACTCCGTAACCCATTCATAAATAAAGTTAATAGCATCACCAGCAGCCTTGCCTGCCGTTGAGCCTGCAATACCACCTATAGCTCCACCTGTGATAGCTCCACCAATAGCGGCGATAGCTAAAACTGGTGCAGATGCTGTAACTCCAACAATAAGTAATGCGGCGGCTACACCAATAGATCCACCCTGAACTCCTCCGTACCATCCACCGAGAAAACCCGCGACTTCTCTTGTGACAGTCTTTTCACATTGTCCATTATCTTCGATACTGCAAGCAGTATGAATGTTATCTAAACCACTGATTGCGCCAATGGTTAATCCTATGTAACCAAGTCCTCTCGCCGCCTGAATTCCGATTGAAATATTAGCAATTCGCTTACCCAGATTACCGACATAACCTTTTTTCAGAATCTCATCGGCATTGTGTACAACCGACTTGGTTGAAAGTTTTAAGTTACGTTTGACTTGCGTATAAATAGGGAGACTGACACTGCGTTTGGATAACATGGAAAAGGAACCGTCCAGTTTCTTAAACAACTCAGCTCGCTCAGCGGTAAATGAGCCGTAGTTGACACCACCAGTTCGGCTAGCCATTGCTACTTGTGAAACATAGAGGTCGTTGATTTCTAACAAGACGTTATTAACATTTTTTAAATGCTGCTCTACATATGCCGCAGTTGCGCCAACACCAAGTGAAACTTGCGCGTGATAGGTCGTTGGCATACCGTCTTCACTAATTCTCTTATCGAGTTCATAAGAGAAAAGCTCAAAATGACGGTTAAGTGTAGCAATTTCAGCATCAAGAAGCTTCCCCAACTCTTGGCTAGCAATTTTTGCTTCTTCTATGAGTTCGGAAAGCAGATTTTTATCTTTATCTTTTACTGGCTTACTAGACGGTATAACGACAATTTCACCTTTACGAACTGGCTCATTAAGATGTTCATTGCATATTTTAATTAATTGCTTCTGAGATTCAGTTGTTTCGGAACTAAATAGACTAGCCCAAAGCTGAGCTTGAGGTTGAGTTGCTGAGCTTTGCATCCAACCCAGCATAAATTCTTCTGTATTTTTTTGCTGGTCTTGAATTTTTACCCAATTTTTTTCCGATTGTTCTAGTCGTTCTTTACGCTGACGTTCAACTTTTTCTTTTGTCGTTTCTTGAATTGGTTCAGGCTGTAGGGACGATTGAACGCTGGGTACGGAAGTGCCAAGTGGTGCAAAATTGCGAGATTCAGCAGTTTTCAATGCTGCTGAGCTTTTCTCCCACTCACGACGCATGTGGCATGATGAACAAGTACAAGTAATGGGGTCTTTGCAAAAAGGACAACTATAGAGTTTTGTATTATCAAAAATATCGTATATAGGCATGCATTTTATCTGACGTATTAAAGTTGTCTTATCATAACCTCAAAAGTTTACAGGCAAAAATTTGCCCAGTGTTTATGGAGCAATGCGGTCTTAAGTTTTCTAATCTGGTGAGAGTTGATTTGTGTTATTGTTCTAAGAAGCTTTTGTCCAGATGTATGCTGGCGGGGGCATGTAACACGAAAATGCCCCAAAACGTTTCAGGAGCCACTGTATAACCCATAGGATGAGCTAATGAGCAACTACCGAGGAATCCTCAGTAGTTGCAGAATTTGCAACAACTCCTACATGTCCCCAATTGTCCAACAGGCTGTTGGACAAAGATCTAGTATCCAATTGTGCAAGAGGGTCTTGCACAATTGCGAATCAATCTATTTCGTGAATTACTTCTGCCCCAAAGTTGCTTAGACCTTTTACTCATTCGTATTCTGTTCATGAGCTTTGCCCTACTAAAAGTTACCCTTTGTTCTAATGCTATTCGTCGTAAATCCCCGCGTTGTATCACAGGGGTAAATCCTACGTATTTGCAACAAATATGTACCCAATCCAGATTACACATTGACTGAATTATCAATAACTTAGGTGAATAGATAAATCTATGTTATTTCAGACAAACGAGATGCTATCCAGTAAGCACAATTTGTAAGTTTATAAGTTGAATTTTTAGGGGTTTATCTTGTTCCATCAATTTTTAGATTTTCTATACGTTATATTTCAAAGGCGTCTCTCTTCAGCGCGCTGTTTAATGGCTTCTTCCTCCAAATTGATACTACTCACACTAGGTGTTTCCTTCGTTGTGAACATTAGCTACGGGGACTTAAACGTTATTATCGACCCCTACAATTCGTCAATTGGTAGCATGTTAACTAATATCGGTTACATCATAGGAATTGTGATGTTTTCTATTGGTTGCTGCATTGAGATTTACGAACGCGTCAACGGCGAAGCATCTAGCTCAAAACGTTCCAAAAGTATCGATTTACGATCACTGCATAATAGCCCTGCACCTAAATTGTGTGACCAATTTGAAGCAACAATAGATCAGGCGGGCTTGCATGATGACCTGTATTTGGAGCAAAAGGCTAATGAATCAAGTACCGACTGGCTGGCACGTACCCGTGATCAGTTAATAGATTTTAAGCTAAATAAGCTATCTAACATGAACACGCACGAGCCAATGAAACCCTTAGCTTTAGGGTCTTTAGCTCATGTACCACAATGTTTTGTTTTAGGTTTTCTAGCCGGAAATCGTAGGCTCGTAAATTATTATTGTTGGAATAGAGACAATAAGCGCCCTCAAAAAAGCAAATGGGTAGATACACGTGATGCTAGAGATCGCGGAACTCGACTAAAAGACGACGTCACACTCACTTTGAAAGATGGAGTTGAGGCAAGTGATGTTATCAAATGGGGACTATCAATTGAGATCTCTTTTGATAACGACCATGTTAATTTCATGAATAACGCTGGCTTAGATGCTGTTTCAAAATTAGAGGTAGATAACAAGAGCGTTGGCAATTTATTTTCTGAAGTAGCTCAGGTTGAAATTGTGTCAAGTATTAGAAATTATATCAATTCAACTATTCCCTCCTTTCCTAACTTAAAGGAAGTCCACTTAACTATTACTGGTCAAGCTTCATTCATTATGCGTCTTGGTGGTGAATTTGACCAAAACCACTTTCAATTCGTTAAAAAGATCCACCATTTTGACCGAAATTCCCAAAGTTATCCTTGGTGTTTAGTACTCGACTCGATGAGTAACTACTCGATCCAATTCGAAGAGCAATAGTCTATGAAGCATATTAAAGCGTTTAATCATTTATTAAATGATGTGGTTAACCTCAATCAAACAAGACTCAATAAGCTTGAGGTTGCCGTTCCTGCAGTTACTAACATCATTAAAGATTCAGAACAATTTGGTGGTATCTACAAAAACTATTCATCTCAAGGCTCTTATGGTCACCGCACTATTATAAAGCCTGTTGCTGGGCGTGAGTTTGACGCAGATGTTGTAATATTTGTTAGTAAACACGATGAATGGGAGCCCAAAGAGTACATTTCCAACATCTATCAAGTTTTTAAAAAGCACCCTACATATAAGGATAAAGTCCACTATAACACTCGTTGTATTAGCCTGGACTACGCTGATGACATGCATATTGACCTAGTACCCTGCATAGTCGATGACTCTCTAGAGTGGCTCTTGGATACGTATACTTATTCGATCTGCAACCGTTCTACCAACGAATATGAATCTACCGATCCAGAAGCATATAAAGCTTGGATAGCAGATAAAAACAAAACTACTGGCGGCAACAACCTTATAAAAACAATACGTCTATTTAAGTATTTACGAGATATAAAATGTACCTTCTCTTGTAAGTCTATACTTCTAACTACACTTTTAGGCAATCAAGTGATGGATTCTTACGACTCCCTCTCTGATGAATTCAAAGATGTACTGTAGTGGCATAGTGAATTTGGTCACTTAGTTAGAGGTGATATCATCACCTCATAAGTTAACAGGTGACATTATGACAAAACATACAAGACGACTATTTAGCGCAGAATTTAAGTTAGAAGCAGCGC
>NZ_CAWPGB010000008.1:0-43949 GCF_963887575.1 Vibrio sp. 3-2(1)
GTCTAACCAGACACGCTGCGGAGCGGTAGTTCAGTTGGTTAGAATACCGGCCTGTCACGCCGGGGGTCGCGGGTTCGAGTCCCGTCCGCTCCGCCACTTATTAAGAGCCTCAGCAGTCATGTTGAGGCTTTATTCAATGAGTAAGATAAAGTTTTAGGGGTGTAGCTCCAACTGGCAGAGCAGCGGATTCCAAATCCGCGTGTTGGGAGTTCGAATCTCTCCACCCCTGCCATCTATCAAGCCTCCGCAGAAATGCTGAGGCTTTTTGCTATCTGTTCACTTCCTCTATGATAGCAATCCGAAAAATTAACTAATTCCGTTTACCTCATTCCTTCGGCACATTTTTGTGGCCAGCTCTCTGTACTCAAGCTGTATCCAAGAAAGCGATCCCGAGCGTGAAATAGCCTTAATTAGATCATATTGTTACTTCAATTGGCATTAAGAGCGGTTTAGCTTATCCATTTACTCAGTAAGTGACGGATGTAACTTTTAAAAGCACTAGATTATCAGCATAACTTTCCTTGATTATTTTAGTAATTAGGTTCGATTTATTATGCTTAGCGGTTAAAATAACGACGGTTACTTTTAGGAATTCGTTATGGGACAGCTGTCTATTTTAGGTTTTATTGCATTAGGTGGCGCATTTGGCGCATGTGCACGTTATCTAGTTACCGAGCTATGTGTGTTCTTGTTAGGACGCGGGTTTCCTTATGGAACGCTCACCGTTAACGTTGTCGGCTCATTTATTATGGGATTATTGATCGCTGCTTTTGAGAGTGAATTACTTGCAACTGAGCCATGGCGCCAGATTATTGGTTTGGGTTTCTTGGGTGCATTAACCACATTTTCTACATTCTCTATGGATAATGTATTGCTGATGCAGCAAGGAGCCTTTCTGAAAATGGGTGTTAATGTCTTATTAAACGTGGTGTTAAGTATCTCAGCGGCTTGGATAGGTTTCCAGTTGTTGATGAGAAGTTAACGAAATCATAATTTCATCTTGGTTAATGGATAGTCTTTCCCTATAATCGTGACTCAACTTGTCGGAGTGCCATAAGGCTGAGACCGTATTTTCGGGATCCGTTGAACCTGATCAGGCTAATACCTGCGAAGGGAACAAGAGAATATAACCTGCTGGTGATCTATCTAGCGTTATATCCTTAAGATCAAAATTCCATTTTGATCAACTCTTGTGCATTAATCCGTCAAGCATTTATCCCTAGTACAAAAAAGGAAGATGCTATGTCGAGTCGCAAACAAGCGAGACTGAAAGCCAAACAATTCATTGACACATTGTCTGTCGAACCCTACCCAAATTCCTCTAAAATCTATATTACTGGTTCACGTTCGGATATCCGCGTGCCAATGCGTGAGATTAAACTAGCTGACAGCTTGGTCGGGGGCACAAAGTCCTCACCGATTTATCAACCGAATGAATCTATATGCGTTTATGACACTTCAGGTGTCTATACCGACCCATCTCATACTATCGACTTATATCAGGGTTTGCCTAAATTAAGGGATAAATGGATCGCTGATCGGGATGATACCGAGTGGCTTGATGTGGTCAGTTCTGCTTACACTAAAGAACGTTTATCTGATGATACATTGGACGAACTACGTTATGGGAACCTGCCAGCCATACGCCGAGCAAAGAAAGGGAAGTGCGTTACTCAACTTCATTATGCGCGGCAAGGTGTTATCACACCCGAAATGGAATACATTGCCATTCGCGAAAATACGCGACGTGGAGAGTGTATGGATGCACAGCTGAGCCAGCAACATGCAGGGATTCATTTGGGGGCTAATTTACCAAAGCAAATAACTCCTGAGTTTGTGCGTCGTGAAGTTGCCGAAGGACGAGCCATTATCCCGTCGAATATTAACCATCCTGAATCAGAGCCGATGATCATTGGTCGTAATTTTCTCGTCAAAGTGAATGCGAATATCGGTAACTCATCTGTCTCTTCATCAATTGAAGAAGAAGTTGAAAAATTGGTATGGGCAACCCGCTGGGGTGGGGATACCGTGATGGATCTTTCTACTGGTCGCAATATTCACGAAACTCGAGAATGGATTTTGCGTAATAGCCCCGTACCGATTGGGACTGTGCCTATGTATCAAGCATTGGAAAAAGTAAATGGTATTGCGGAGGATTTATCATGGGAAGTAATGCGCGATACCTTACTTGAGCAAGCGGAGCAAGGTGTTGATTACTTTACAATTCATGCTGGTTTGTTGCTTCGTTATGTGCCAATGACCGCGAAACGTGTTACTGGTATCGTTTCGCGTGGCGGCTCTATTATCGCTAAATGGTGTTTAGCCCATCATACTGAGAGTTTTCTTTACACTCATTTCCGTGAAATTTGTGAAATTTGCGCCAAGTATGACGTCGCCCTTTCCTTAGGGGATGGACTACGGCCAGGATCCATTGCCGATGCTAACGATGAAGCACAATTTGCAGAGCTGCGCACTTTAGGTGAGTTGACCAAAATAGCGTGGGAATATGATGTACAGGTCATTATTGAAGGCCCTGGCCATATCCCCATGCATTTGATTAAAGAGAATATGGATGAACAATTAAAGCATTGCCATGAAGCGCCATTCTATACTTTGGGCCCATTAACTACCGATATTGCTCCGGGATATGATCACATCACTTCCGGTATTGGTGCTGCGATGATTGGCTGGTATGGCTGCGCGATGCTTTGCTATGTAACACCGAAAGAGCACCTTGGTTTACCAAACAAAGAAGATGTTAAAACGGGTTTAATTACTTATAAATTGGCAGCACATGCTGCAGACCTTGCGAAAGGGCACCCGGGAGCACAAGTGCGCGATAATGCGTTATCGAAAGCACGTTTTGAGTTTCGTTGGGAAGACCAATTCAATCTTGCATTAGACCCAGTTACGGCGCGTGCTTTTCACGATGAAACTCTTCCGCAAGAGTCTGGTAAAGTTGCGCATTTTTGCTCTATGTGTGGGCCGAAATTCTGCTCGATGAAAATCTCTCAAGAGGTTCGAGAGTATGCGCTAGATACCAAGCAAGTTGCTGCTGATGCGCTCATTTCCGTTACGCTGCTAGATGACCCGTTACAAGGCATGAGACAGAAATCACAAGAGTTTAAAGCCTCAGGATCAGAGCTTTATCATCCTGCTGTTACTCAACGGTCAGTCGTTAGTGAGGAGTAATTAGATGATTCAATTACTTATCCCCCGTGATGACATTGCGTTGACTGCTCAAGTACAACAGGTTTTGCTATTGGCCAAGCATCATGGTTTTGATATCGATGATATTTTTTTGGGTGCCAGCCCAACTTTATATTGTCAGTTAGTAACGCCTTCATACTCATCTTTGATTGGCAGCGATTGCTTAGCCTCGTGCGAAGATGCGCTAAGTGTTTTAACTGATAAGCCCAATTTATTCTTGCAATACCAAGTCAATTTTTGCGCTCAAATGCCATTTGAGCACTCCCAGAAACGAGAAACTTGTTTGGTCAAGATAGGGCTTACAGCGGCTGACTCACACGACTATGTTGATGAGTGGTATCACGGAGAAGAGCTGCGTAGTATAAGATACTCTACGAATGCTCATGCTGCTGATGCAAAGAGTGAGCACTTTGCTTGGGTTCTATCATTGTTGTGTCTCGACTTTCCACTAGAGGATGCTTTAGTGGTTGCTCGCGCGGCAATGAGTGTTTCACGTGAAACATGGCCAACGGATAGCCGATATTTTCCTCAGCTACAACATTCAGTAGCTGGCATCTTTGCTGACGATAAACAAAATCACATCTATTTTCCAAAGATAGACAAAAATATTGGCCTTTATCCTGTTGTGGATAGCGTTGAGTGGGTTGATCGGTTATTGAAGTTTGATGTAAAGACAATCCAACTGCGAATAAAAGATTCAACACATCCTGATCTCGAATCACAAATTATCGCCGCTATTGAGCTTGGACAAGCCTATCAAGCACAGGTTTTCATTAATGATCATTGGCAGCTTGCGATAAAGCATGGTGCTTTTGGCATTCATCTTGGACAAGAAGATCTCACCAATGCAGATTTAGCACAAATTGCTCAAGCTGGGATCTGTTTAGGCATTTCAACTCACGGCTATTATGAGATTCTGAACATCGCTTCACTAAATCCCAGCTATATCGCTTTGGGTCACATATTCCCAACCACCACCAAAATTATGCCCTCTAAGCCACAGGGGCTTGTTAGGTTGAAACTTTACCAGCAGCTAATTGAGAGTTTAAGTTGTGCCGCCAACTCAGATGAAGTTGTAAGTGCAAAAACACCCACAGTTGCAATTGGCGGAATTAACCTAGATAACGCATTGCAAGTTTGGCAGTGCGATGTATCAGGCTTGGCCGTTGTACGTGCAGTAACAGAAGCAAAATCACCTCAGTTGGTCATTGATAGTTTCAATCGAATCATACAAAACCGATTACCAAGTAGTGCTGAGGAGGTATGTGATTATGCTTTCTGATGCGCAATTTATCCGTTATCAAAGACAACTTGAGCTCCCTGAAATAGGTGAGAATGGACAGCAATCTTTACTTGATAGCCGAGTGCTGGTTATTGGTTGTGGTGGTTTAGGGTCTGCGGCCGTTTTGTATTTGGCGAGTGCTGGTATTGGACAACTGGTAATAGTGGATGATGACCGAGTTGAAAGCAGCAACTTACCTCGGCAGGTGATCTACCGAGAGAGGCAAATTGGTCAAACCAAAGTCGATGCGATGGCAGAACAAATTAAAGCCATCAACGTTAATTGCAGAGTAAGAGCGATATCTAAACGCCTTATTGGTACTCAGCTCGAACTGGAAGTGCTGAATGCTGATGTCGTTCTTGACTGCACGGATAACATCCACAGCCGTCAGCAAATTAACCAGTTGTGCCGTAAACTAATTAAGCCATTGATTTCAGGTTCGGCTATTGGATGGAAGGGGCAAGTCATTGCTTTTGATCAACTGCCGTTGTCACCTTGTTATCACTGTTTAGTGCCTGATAGCGAACTGCCTGCCGCGCAGCGTTGTAATGAATTCGGTATTCTGGGGCCTGTCGTCGGAATCATCGGAACCCTGCAAGCTTTGCAAGCCATCATGATATTGACTCGACAGACGATGCGTAATGCTAACCAACTGACACTGTTTGATGCTCATTTGTTTCAATTCCAAACCTTAAATGTCGTTAAAGATCCCCAGTGCGAGGTGTGTAGGTACCCACAGACTGATCAGATGAAGGGAGAAGCCACATGTCAGATATAACCATCAAGATTAATCAGCAGTTTCATCAAGTTTCAGCGGGAACCAGTATTGCGGATCTCACCAAACTGCTTTCTATCGCTATTACCGGTTGTGTGTTTGCCCTGAATCAGAGCGTGGTGCCACGTAGTGCGTGGTCAACGACCCTATTAAGTGAAGGCGACCAAATATCGCTGTTTCAAGCCATTGCAGGAGGCTAAATGTTAACGATAGCGAATAAACAGTTTGAATCTCGCCTGTTCACTGGTACGGGGAAATTTGCCAACCGAGAGTTAATGACAAAAGCTATTGCCACATCTGGCTCACAAATGGCGACAATGGCATTAAAGCGAGTCGATCTTAATCAACTAAATGATGATATTTTAGCGCCACTTATCGAGTCAGGCGTCCATCTTTTACCCAACACATCGGGTGCGAAAAATGCGAAGGATGCGATTTTTGCCGCCCATTTAGCGCGTGAAGCGTTATCGACATCGTGGCTGAAGCTAGAAATTCATCCCGATCCTAAGTATCTGATGCCTGACCCTATCGAAACGTTAAAAGCAGCGGAACAATTAGTGAAAGATGGATTTATCGTATTACCTTATTGTCATGCTGACCCTGTACTCTGTAAGCGTTTAGAGGAGGTGGGGTGCGCGGCCGTAATGCCATTAGGTGCGCCAATTGGATCGAATAAGGGACTGGTCTCACGAGATTTTTTAGAAATCATCATTAACCAAGCTCGTGTACCCGTGATTATTGATGCCGGTATTGGCGCGCCTTCGCATGCGGCTTTTGCGATGGAATTGGGCGCGGATGCTGTCTTAGTTAACACCGCAATTGCGGCCGCGCGCGATCCGATACAAATGGCGTTGGCATTTAAGTTGGCGGTGGAGTCGGGTCGAATGGCCTATGAGGCTGGGCTTGCAACTCAGGTTCATCATGCTATCGCATCCAGCCCTCTAACTGCATTTTTGGATCAATAGCGATGAGCTTTTTAGAACGTTTCAAACAACTCGATTGGGACGATATTGCGTTATCAATCCGTTCCAAAACAGCGTCAGATGTCGAGCGAGCATTGCATAAAGAGAAGCGCGATTTGGAGGATTTTAAGGCATTAATCTCTCCTGCTGCTGAGCCTTATATCGAGCAGTTAGCGCAACTTTCTTACGCACTGACGAGGCAACGCTTTGGCAATACTCTTTCTTTTTATATCCCGCTTTATCTTTCAAATTTGTGTGCCAATGCGTGCACTTATTGTGGATTTTCGATGGAGAATCGCATTAAGCGGCGTACATTAAGTTTGCATGAAGTTGAACGTGAATTGGCAGTTATCAAGCAGATGCAGTTTGATAATGTGTTGTTGGTAACCGGTGAGCATGAAACCAAAGTAGGCATGAACTATTTCCGGCAGATACTGCCGTTGATAAAGCGTGAAGTCAGCTATGTTGCTATGGAGGTTCAACCGCTTCAGCAAGCGCAGTATGCGGAGCTAAAGAGCTTAGGTTTAGATGCGGTAATGGTATATCAAGAGACTTATCATCCATCGACTTACGCTTTACATCATCTGCGAGGCAACAAAATGGATTTTAACTTTCGCCTTGAAACACCGGACCGACTTGCCCGGGCAGGGATTGATAAGATTGGTCTTGGCGCTTTGATTGGCTTGGAAGATTGGCGGGCCGATTGTTTTTACGTGGCCGCTCACCTGGATTATCTTGAAAAGAGATATTGGAAGACGCGCTATTCGATTTCGTTTCCTCGCTTGCGACCTTGTGAAGGTGGTCTGCAACCTAAATCGGTTATGTCTGACAAGCAACTGGTTCAGCTCATCTGTGCATTTCGCTTGCTAAATTCAGAAGTGGAACTCTCGCTTTCTACCCGCGAATCGGCGCACTTTAGGGATAAGCTCATCCCACTTGGGATCACCAGCATATCGGCGGGATCAAAAACACAGCCTGGAGGTTATGCAATGCAAGAGACCGAACTTGAGCAATTTGTGATTAGCGATGAACGTACAGCCGCACAAGTTGCCGCCGCTGTTAAAGGGCAAGGTTTTGAAGTCGTGTGGCGAGATTGGCATGCTGCCTATTCTGGATGAGATTATGGCTTGCACGTTTCACGTGAAACATATGGATGCATTAAAGTATGATGATTTAGCTAATTAAGGTGAGTTCGAGTTAAGAGAATCATAAGTTAAAGTAAAGGCGACTCGAGGTCGCCTTTCATCTTTCTAGGTTAAGTTACTACAGATAAACTACCTACAGCGCATTTGTTTTATCATGCTGTTGTTTAATCATGCTCAATAGGCAGCGTCGCTTGGCGCAACCACGCTTTGTTATCACCCTCAACGAGTGGACCAACTTGATCCCATACTTTTTGATGGTAGTCATTTAGCCATGTGAGCTCTGGTCGAGTTAACATATTGATGTTGATCGCGCGCTTATCAATCGGGCAACGCGTGAGTGACTCAAACCCCAACACAGAGAAATCACCTTGTGTTTCAACTTCGACCACCAGTTCTAAGTTTTCTATACGAATGCCAAACGCATCGGCACGGTAATAACCGGGTTCGTTCGACAGTACCATACCCGGAAGCAGTGCGACGTTGTTGAAAACTTTGCTGATGCGTTGTGGCCCTTCATGGACACTCAAAAAGTGGCCGACTCCATGACCAGTGCCATGATCATAATCGAAGCCATTAGCCCATAGGTGCTGACGGGCAAGCACATCAAGCTGATGACCACAAGTGCCTTTTGGAAAGCGTGCTCTGGCTAGTGCAATATGACCTTTAAGCACTAAAGTGAACTGTTTTTTCATCTCTTCACTGGGGTTACCAATAGCAATGGTACGCGTAATGTCAGTCGTACCGTCACAATATTGGCCGCCAGAATCGACAAGATAAAGTGAGTCTTGGGCTAATTGTCCTGGTTTTACTTGGTTGATGTGGTTGTAATGGCACATAGCTGCATTACTGCCTGCCGCTGAAATAGTATCAAAACTAAGATCGGCTAGAGTTGGATCTTCCTCTCTAAATGCTTGTAAGCGGTCAGATAAATAGCCTTCGTCGTGCAGTCTTTGGCTAGCCACTTCATTATCCAACCAAGCAAGAAATTTCGTCATCGCCACACCATCACGCACATGGCACGCTTTCATTCCAGAGACTTCGGTTGCATTTTTTGCCGCTTTTAGCAGTAAGCACGGATCGGCGTCATTAATGATTTCAGCAGCGGAATTTTGTAAAGTCAGCGTAAACCATGCATTACTGGTAGCAGGGTCGATCATCACTTTTTTACCTGCGAGTAAATTAAGCTGCTTTTCTAGTTGATCTGGATGGTGAACGCGAACGCCGCCACCGACATGCTTGGCAAATTCCGCAGGAAGACGAGCAGGGTCAAGGAAGAAATCGACGCTGGAGTCAGCATAAATAATGGCATGGGAAAGTAATACTGGTAATCGGGAAACATCAAGGCCACGGATATTTAGCAGCCAGCAGATGGAATCAAGTTCTGTCAGTACCGCCGCATCAATCTTTTTCTTACTCAGCTGATGAGCTATTTGCTCACGCTTATCATGGCTACTGATACCGACGAGTTCATTACCCATCAAGCGCACTGCTGAAATTGCAGCGCTAGGACGGTCCTTCCATAACTCATCGATTGGATTACTGCCGACGGCAATAAGCTGTAACTCATCAGACAATTTTGCCTGTGCTGCTTTAAGCCAGCTTGCTCGATGCATGCGCGGATCAAATCCCACTTTACTACCTAAGACCAATGCGCTTTGGAGCCAATCGAGAACGGGTTCTTCAATCAAGTGACGGTACTCAAAGGTTGCCTCTGGCACTTGTTTACGAACTTGCACGGTATAGCGGCCATCCACAAAAATAGCCGCGCTATCGTGGGTGACCACAGCCGCGCCTGCCGAGCCAGTAAAACCAGTTAACCAATGTAGGCGTTCGTTGTGTTGCGGTACATATTCCCCGAGATATTCATCTTCGTGTGGAATGATGATGGCATCAAGCCCTTGCTGTGTGAGCCAGCCACGTAAGGCTGATACGCGTTGTGCGATTGAATCATGCATCTGTGTTATATCCTTTCTCATAACCGTCCGTTGTAGGTGTAGGGAGCTGTGCAAATCCATAGCAAACCCTGACTTTATTATTGTGTCTATGGGGTTGTGGCGATGGGGACGAGCTTCAATAAGCTACTCTTTTTATCGAACTGGCGCAAACCGCAGCTTCACCTGAGATGCAGTGTTTTGGTTTGGATCATCTGCCTTAACCAGCTCAATGCGGGGTCACTTTCTCTGTCTCTGTGCCAAAATAACGTGTAAGCCATAGGTGGAAACTCCATCGGTAATGGTAACACGACGAGATCCATCTGCCTGGCTACTAGGTGGGTGAAGTGGCTCGGCGCGGTAAAGATAAAATCAGTATAAGTACAAAGGCTGGCGGCACTATTAAAATCCGGTACTGTAATTGCGATGTCCCTTTCTCGGCCGATATCCGCCAAGCGATAGTCGAGTAGCCAGCGATCGTTACCATCGCAGCGCACTTGTACATGACGTAACGATAAATAGCGCTCCAACGTCCAATTGTCTCGTAATGCTGGGTGGTCTTTACGTACCACGCACATTTGGCTATCTCGATAGATCTCTTGCTCACAGATATCACTGGGTGGCAGCATCGTTAATTTGGCATCGTTGATATCAATGTCCTTGCCGGTAATGCCTAAATCCAACTCACCAAGCTGCAATTTCTTAAAGGTTTGATCGTTCCATGAGTGGGTGTTGATGTTGAGATTTGGACCTTGGCTGAAAATAGCGGGCAAAAAATGGGGGAGAATTAATGGGTAGACGCTTTCTACTGCCGCAATATGAAAACGGTATTCACTGCTTTGTGGTGAAAATTGTTGTGGTTGAGTGAGTAGCTCGAGCTGATTGATGAGAGTGTCGAGTTTGGGTTTGAGATAGAGCGCTTGCGGCGTTGCCTTTAAGCCATGTGAATTACGAATAAACAACGGGTCATTAAACTGCTGACGAAGCTTGGCAAGCGATTTACTGACGGCAGATTGACTCAAACAGAGGCGATGGGCGGCGCGCGTTACGTTCAGTTCTTCTAGCAGTACGGACAGACAAACAAGCAAATTAAGATCGATTCTGGCTAATTTTTCTATATTCATCTGTATTTCCATTTGGGAATAATTGTGATGAGTATAAGCCATTTCTATTCATATCATCATTGCTCTATTATAGCCGAGTTGTAAAAGTGTGTTCTTTCTCATTACTGGAGTGTTTCGTGAAGCAAATAACCTCTGACGCGCATAGCAAGCGTCAATTGGCATTACTGATTTTGTTGGTTCTGTTTAGCCCGTTAGCGATTGATATTTATCTACCAGCTTTACCGCAAATTTCTCAAACGTTTCACGTGGAACACGCTTATGCACAAGATACGATTACTTGGTTTCTGTTTGCTATGGGAGTCGGTCAACTCTTCGCTGGCCCGCTAGCGGACAAACTCGGTCGTCGAACTGTTGCATTAGGAGGGATCAGTATTTATGCATTGAGTGCTTGCTTGGCGTGGGCCGCTCAAAGTATTGAATGGATGCTGATGGCTCGGCTACTACAAGGCTTCGGTGCGTGCGCGACATCGGTAGCGGCTTTTGCAACAGTTCGCGATATTTTTGGTCCACAACGTAGCGGCAAAATGATCAGCTACTTAAATGGTGCAATCTGTTTTATTCCTGCATTAGCGCCAATCCTTGGTAGTTGGTTAACTCAGCAATTTGGCTGGCGCAGTAACTTCAGCTTTATGGCTGGTTTTGCCGTGGTCGCGGGTTTAATGATGGTGATTGGTATGAAAGAAACCAACCCGCAAGCCACCGAACAGCAAGCGTTCTTTAAGTTATCGCGTTACTGGTCCGTATTGAAAACACCATCTTTTCTCTTCCATGCTTCATTATGTATGTTAGCGATGGCGGTTATTTTAGCCTATGTCACTTCTGCCCCAGTGGTATTAATGGAAGGTTATGGATTGACCATGAATGAATTTACTTTCTGGTTTGGACTCAATGCCATCATTAATATCGTTGCTTGCCTGAGTGCGCCGAAATTTATGGATAGGTTTGGTACCCATATGGCGCTGGTGGTTGGAATTGGCACGTTATTGGTTGCGGGGACTACTATGGTCGCGCTGGCACAACAGAAAACGGCGATTGCCTTTATGCTGCCCATTTTTATGTCATCAATCGGTTTTGCTTGGATTCTGGGAGCGGCCGCAGGAAAAGCACTGGCGCCATTTGGTGACCGTGCGGGAACCGCCGCAGCACTGCTTGGTTTGTTTCAGATGAGTGGTGCTGGCTTGTTAGTTGGCACCATGCAGCGTGTTGGGTTAGAGCCTCAGATATTAATTGCACTGCAAATGTGGCTGATTGCGCCAGCGTTGTTTATCCTGTTTTCTAAAGCAGGGCGTTATTGGCATCAATTAGTGGTGAATTAATAAATTGTCACCTGCTGTTTTATATTCTTTTTAACGGGTGTATATTTAGTCACTTAATTATTTCAATTGCACTTTGGAAACGAAACAACAATGTCAATGACAACCTATGAAATGGCTCGAATTTGGGAACAACTCGACGAGTCTCCAGAAAAGGTCATGTTCGGAAAATTGCTGAATGAATTAGGCAACCAAAGTAGTGAGCGTATTCGCAGTGCCGCCAAACAAGTACCATTACCAGTTCTGCGTGATTTAGTCTTTCAGTTTCAACAAGTGATTGAAGCGCGTAAAGGCGAGCAAGTCGAAATCATGGCGAAAGAATTGGCAAAGCAGGGTATTTCGGCTGAAGAGCTTTTAACTTATCTGAACAAATAATTTATTATCAGTACCGATGTCATAGCCCGGAATTTAGTTTCGGGCTTTTTATTGCGTGGTGTTTGCGGCTTCGGTGATTAAGGATTCACATTTCGGTTAATCGGGTTCTGCAAGGAAATAAGCGTCTCTGTGGATTGCACTTCATCAATAGCCTGTAATTTGTCGATCAGCACAAATTGTAATTCCTCGATCGAGCGGCACATTAGCTTCACAAAAATATTATAGGCTCCTGTGGTGTAATAGGCTTCCACCACTTCGTCCAGCGCATTGAGTTTGGCGAGCGCCGAATGGTAGTCTCGCGCGGCATTGAGATTGATACCGATAAAACAACACACGTCATAACCCAATTTTTTGGTATTGACGATCACTTCCGTACCCTGAATGATATCGGCCGATTTCATCTTTTCAATGCGAACATGGATAGTGGCAGGACTAACGTTGAACTGCTTGGCCATTTCTGCGTAGGGCGTGCGTGCATCGTCCATTAAAATTTTTAAAATGGCGCGGTCGAGTTCGTCCAGTTTAGCGGTAGTGGCTTGCATCACAGCATCCTTATCATTGAAATGGTTCGCTCAGTTTATCACTGGTCGTTGTTTCTCGTAAGCCGCCGTTTAAGAAAAGCGATAAGCTTTAGTCACGTCAGTGAAAATTGGGTAAACTCAAGCCTCCTCATTATTTCCTTTGTTTCGGAGTTAACTTGCAGCTACAACTGATTTGCGAAGTTCCTGCTCAGCAAGCACATTTGGATACATTAGCCGCGCGTTGGGGATTAAAACCATGCGCTGAGAGCCCATTTGCCTTGGTATTAACTCAGTATCGTCTTGAGTTGCGTAAACTGGATGAGCCTAAACTCGGCGCTATTTATGTCGATTTAGTCACGGGGGCGGTTGCTCACCGACGTAAATTTGGTGGCGGTAAAGGTCAGTCGATAGCCAAAGCTGCTGGACTAAACAAAGGAGCGACACCGACCGTGTTAGATGCAACGGCCGGGTTAGGTCGTGATGCATTTGTGTTGGCCTCGCTCGGCTGTAAAGTGCAAATGGTCGAGCGGCATCCCGTTGTGGCCGCGCTGCTCGATGATGGTTTAGAGCGTGCCAAGCAAGATGCGGAGATTGGCGGCTGGGTAAGCGAGCGGATGTCGTTACTTCACGCTTCGAGTCATGATGCGCTCGAAAAACTGGCGCAAGATGAAAATTTTGTAAAGCCAGATGTGGTGTATCTTGACCCCATGTACCCACATCCGGAAAGTAAAAAACAAACGGCTTTGGTAAAAAAGGAGATGCGCGTCTTTCAATCGCTGGTGGGCGCTGACTTGGATGCTGATGCATTATTAAACCCAGCCTTAAGTTTGGCGACCAAACGCGTGGTGGTGAAGCGTCCTGACTATGCCGATTGGTTAGACAAACAGAAGCCGAGTATGGCGATTGAAACCAAGAAAAATCGTTTTGATGTGTATGTGAAAGCGGCGATGATCTAACGCATTCAATACGTTAGCTTTGGCGAGAAAATCTCGTGGCCCATAGATGTAATTTAGTGCTTGCTTAATCGTGTTTGGAATTGTATATCTAACTAATAATTATTCCTATTCGTGATCGAGGCGTACATGAATAAGCGTTTATGCAAATTGAACCGACACGATATTACTAGCCAGCTTGGGGATATCCATCAGATTGTGGCTGCGCCAAAATTTCTTTGTCGCTCATGTGCTCGTTCATCATCGGATAAAAACACGCTGTGCAAGCCTGCTGCTATTCCGAGTGCATCGACAAAGCTTGTTTCGGAAGGGAAGAAACAACTGCGCTCTGGTACGTCAAATGGCATGACGGACAAAGGTAAAAAGGCCGCCAAGCGATCGGAAAAACAGAACAAGAAAGCGTTAAAAAAACAAAAAAAAGTACTGAAGAAGTTAGAAAAAGTGCTGAAACAGCAGCAAAAACTGTTAAAGAAACATCCTGCATTACAAGTAAAGTTTGCCGATGTGAATCAACGAATTTCTTCGGTTAGTGAACGTTCACTACAACGGCAGATTCACTAAAAACAGATAGTTTACTAAAAATAGATGGTTTACTGAAAACAGATGGTGAGTTAAACCGAGCCACGATAGCCCCTTTTTCAACAACAAAGCCCGCGATGATTGCGGGCTTTGTTGTTTTTAACACTCAACCTGATTCAGTGAGTACGGCTGGCAGCGACTTTGCGCTTTACCCAAGTTTCATTGACCCACAGTGAGAACAAAATGATCACGCCGCCAATTGCAAGGCGGATTAAATCTACGTCGCGATTCCAAATCAGAATGTTCACCACTAATCCGGCGGGAACCAGCGCATTATTCATAATCGCTAATGCGCCTGCATTGACTAAACAGGCTCCTTTGTTCCACACGAAGTAACCAAGCCCAGAAGCAATTACCCCTAAGTAGATCAAAATACCCCATTGCAAAGAGGTAGTGGGCAGTTTTTCACTATTGCCAAACAGTAAAAATGCCACGCTTGCTACCACCAATGCACCTAAGTAGAAATAACCGAATACGCTGTGTTGCGCTAAAGTGATGGTCTCTTTTTCCATGACGTATTTATAAGCCACTTGGCCGATAGCAAAACAGAGGTTAGCTCCTTGCACCACCAAAAAACCCAGCAAAAAGTGCTCGTTTATTGCTGCAAATTTAATAAAAACGGCACCGATTACGGCAATGGCCGCCGTCACTAAGTACCACGGAGAAAAGCGGCCTTTCAGTAGATCGTAGATCAGCGTGACGTAGATTGGCGTAAACACCGTAAACAGCAAAACTTCAGGAACCGATAGCAGTAAAAATGATTGATAGTAGAAACAGTACATCAGGCCCAGTTGAATTCCACCAATGGTCATCAACTTAGCGATCAAAGGAGCGGGAACGGTTTTAAACCTGATCAAAGGTAGAAATACTAAGCTCGCTAATGCAACGCGCATCCAAACCGCGAACCAAGAATCAACTTGACCGGCGAGATAAACGCCGATCAAGCTAAATGAAAATGCCCAAAGTAGGGTGACTGCAGAGAGATAGGCCATAACAAACAACGCTGAACAGTAAATAACCCGCAGTCTAACCGAGTTTTGGCTTGTCGTCAGTCGTGAAGTGGTATTACAAGCATGTCGACTGGCGAACAGTTAATCAGTTGCCGAGTGGATGAGAGTAACTTGCTCCAAAAATCTTGATGATGACCGCAGACCACCAAATCAACACTGAATTCAGCGATGGTTTCGCATAGCTCATTACTGAGGTCGCCGCTGCCTACTAGTGTATGGCGGATAGGGTATTGCGCGTGTTCCGCTAAGGCTTGCAGCTGCTTTTGTGACGCTTCCATCGCGTGATGTTGAGTTTCTGCTAAATTGATATCAATGAGTCCGGTATACAGCTCGGCATAGTTGACATCAATGTGAATGAAAGAAACGTCAGCATCGAGTGGTTTTGCCAGTGCAACAGCTTTGTCGACTAAGAGTTTACTGTCTTCTGAAAGATCAATGGCAACCAAAATATGTTGATAACTCATTGTATTATCTCCTGATGGGGTACTGATTAAAGATTAGCACTGAGGCCGAGAGTTTTTTGTCGTCGTGATCTCATATCCGCATACCTGGCTCAAAGTGTTATGGTGAGGTTCATGGTATAGTCAATTCAAATCGTTACATAAACTAGGAGTCGACATGTTGTCACAAGCTATGGTTGAAAAACTGAATGAACAAATTAATCTGGAATTTTTTTCATCCAATCTATACTTACAAATGAGTGCTTGGTGTGAAGATAAAGGATTTGAAGGTGCTGCCGAGTTTTTACGCGCTCATGCCGTAGAAGAAATGCAGCACATGCAGCGTTTATTCACCTACGTGAGTGAAACGGGTGCACTGCCTATCCTTGGTGCGATCGCAGCGCCAAAACATAAGTTTACGAGCCTTGGTGAAGTGTTTCGCGAAACTTATCAACATGAGCAGATGATTACTCAGCAGATTAATAAACTCGCTCATGCGGCGTTCACATCTCAAGACTACTCAACGTTTAACTTCCTTCAGTGGTACGTTGCGGAGCAACATGAAGAAGAGAAGTTGTTTAAAGGGATTTTAGATAAGCTAGAGCTTGTGGGTGATGATGGTAAGGCGCTGTTCTTCATCGACAAAGACCTAGCCGCAATGGCAAAAGCCGGCTCATCTTCTGTAATGGATACCCAAGCTGTGTAATCGCAGCAGAAAGAGTATGAAGCGATCGTCTTTTTCTTTGGGTTCTATGCAAAGGTGTAGGGAGGAAAAGATGATCACTGGGGATACAATTTTATTTGCGCTAATGCTGGTCACTGGGGTTAACCTAGTCAGGTATCTTACTGCGCTACGCTCACTTATTTACATCATGCGTGAAGCTCATCCATTGCTTTATCAACAAGTGGATGGCGGTGGCTTTTTTACCACTCACGGTAATGTCACCAAGCAGGTTCGTCTTTTCCATTATTTGAAAGGTAAAGAGTATCACCATCACCACGATCCCCTATTTACGGGCAAGTGTGATCGCGTTAGAGCGCTGTTTATCTTGTCGATGTCATTGCTGGCCGTGACAACCTTCGCGGCTTGTATCGTATAACTGAGCCAGTCATTGTATTGATTAAAGGAGCTATCGTGCTCCTTTTTTATCGTCTGTATAAAGTCATCGACTTATTTCTTCACTATTATGCATCTTCATTGTGCGGCGACTATTATTAGCAAGAGCAATCGAAAGGAGAAAAATAATGGATGAAAAAGCACTGCTCGCACGTTTGAATGAGTTACCTCGTATTCAACAAGTATTACAAGAACTACTCGAAATGGTTAATAAGGAAGAGGTCGATTTTGGTGCGCTCACAAAAAAAATTGCCATGGAACAAGTGTTGAGTGCGCGGCTGCTTCGCCTTGCAAATTCGGCACATTTTGGCGGAAGCCGCACAGTGGCCTCTATCAATGATGCGGTGATTCGTGTCGGAAGTGGCTCGGTGAGAACTATGGTGGTGGCATCGGTATTATCCAGTGCTTTTCCTAAAATTGACACCTTGGATCTGCAGCAATATTGGTCCGATACCTTTGAAATTGCCATTATCGCCAGCAAACTGGGGGCCGCTTGTAAACTCGATGCCAATAGCGTTTTTACTACCGGAATATTGCACAACATTGGCCAATTGATGATCCACACATTAGCGCCGCAAGAAGCGTTGAAAATTCGCCTTTGTGTTGATGCTGGTGAAGTTGAACTAGAAGCACAACAGCAAATCATCCATACCGATGCGAATGTACTGGGGGCGAAGCTAGCCAAAGCTTGGAAGTTTCCTGATGAGATGGTCGATGCGATCGCCTACTCTGCGCAGCCAGAAAAAGCGCAGCTTTCACCAAAACTTGCCCGTGTATTGCATTTTGCCCGTGATATCCACCATCAATGGGATATCCTGACCGAAAAAGAAAAACGCTTATTTCTGGCTGAGCACCCAGATGCTCGTGTGCTGGCAATATCTGCCACATTTGCTGAAACAATTGACGCCGTTCGCGGAAAAGGGCGCGAGCTTGCCGAGCAGCTCGTCTAATACCGTCGCTGGTGGATTAACCTTGTCTTCACTCAATTAGTCGTTAAAATGTCCCCCATTGATAAGGATGTACGCCACCAGCGCTGCATCCTTTTTGTTTGTCATTAGGTGCGTATGCGTCTAGTTAAATGAAGGTGAAAGCATGAGTCAGTCGTTTGATGTTGTCGTTATTGGTGCTGGCGCCGCCGGGCTAATGTGCGCCGCGCAAGCTGGCCTGCGCGGGCGCAGCGTATGCGTTCTCGATCATGCCAAAAAGCCTGGCCGTAAAATTTTGATCTCAGGTGGCGGTCGCTGTAATTTCACCAATTATGAACTATCGGCCGCCAACTACTTATGCCGCAATCCTCATTTCGTTAAATCAGCGTTATCGCAGTACAGCCAGTGGGACTTTATCTCGCTGGTCAGTAAATACAATATTGCGTTTGAAGAGCGCGATCATGGCCAGCTCTTTTGCCTTGATTCGGCGAAGGACATCGTCAATATGTTGCTAAAAGAGTGCGATTTACCGACGGTCAAGCAGCGTTATCAAGTCGAGATTCAATCGATAGATAAGGTGCCAAACGGTTTTCAGCTCACCACCAATGACGGGCCAATCCAATGCCAGTCACTGGTGGTCGCAACGGGTGGCTTGTCGATGCCCAAACTCGGCGCGACTCCTTTGGGTTACAAAATTGCAGAGCAGTTTGGACTGGCGGTGATCCCAACCACGGCCGGGCTCGTGCCTTTTACACTGCATAAACAAGATAAAGAAGATTTCGCCGAACTGGCCGGCATTGCCATTCCAACTGAAATCACTACTGAAGATGGCACTGTGTTTAAAGAAGCACTGCTGTTTACTCATCGTGGTTTATCTGGGCCGGCGGTGTTGCAAATTTCTTCTTACTGGAAAGCGGGGCAGAAGGTCAGTATCAACTTAATACCGGAAGTAGACATCGAGCGGCTATTGAATGAATCACGT
The DNA here is from genome assembly GCF_963887575.1 of Vibrio sp. 3-2(1). Lineage (NCBI taxonomy): Bacteria > Pseudomonadati > Pseudomonadota > Gammaproteobacteria > Vibrionales > Vibrionaceae > Vibrio > Vibrio sp. 3-2(1). Next base: position 18,646 of record NZ_CAWPGB010000008.1, read on the forward strand.
GAAGCGCACCCAAATCAAAGCTTAAAAAACACACTCGCGAAAGTACTGCCTAAGCGTTTGGTTGAAGTGCTGATTGAGCGCAAAGCTTTTGTCGATAAACCGCTCAAACAGTTAAACCCACACGAAATAACCGCTATCGCACACGACTTACAACATTGGCCGATTCTTCCCAATGGTACTGAAGGTTATCGCACAGCCGAAGTCACATTAGGTGGCGTAGACACCGATTGCCTCTCATCGAAAACCATGGAATGCAAATCGGTTCCGGGCCTCTATTTTATTGGTGAGGTAATGGATGTGACGGGCTGGCTTGGCGGCTATAATTTCCAATGGTGTTGGTCAAGCGGCTATGTCGCCGGACAGTGGGTGTAAGTGTTGTGTAGAAACAATAAAGTTCGCCCGTAAGCACTAAAGTCTGCCCGCAAGAGCATTTTGAGACAATAAAGTTTGCCCGTAGTAGCTCTGCTTACTATGATTAGTTTAGGCGAACTTTATTGGATTTAGCATGGGACATGGCCGAAAAATTGAGTCGTTGGATGATTATCAACGGCACTTAAAGAACAAATACGGTATAGGCCAAGGCGCTAACTATAAACCTTGGCTTAGGATTCAGGATGTCAAATCTAAGGGTATACGCTCGCTGATTTACGGTAGGAAATCTCAAAGAGACCACCATATGATGTCCTCAATAGAAAGTGAGCACTTTTATCTTGCTGAGTTTTCGAACCGTGTAGTTGATATCAGAGAACAATTTCCTCTCTTCCCTTTAAATTTTACGCAGAAAGTTGCTAAAACCCTTGGGGTTAAACACCCTACCCACCCTCATACGAAAGAACCGATTATCATGACAACGGATCAGTTGCTCACGATAGACTCCCCTCAAGGTATTATATATCACGCTGTTTCTGCAAAATCAGAAGAGGATTCTAGTGATCTACGTGTACTGGAAAAAAATGATATCGAGAGGGTTTGTTGGGAGTTGCTTGGGGTTAAATTCAGTTACTTTACTGGGAATGAATTAACAAGAGTCCAAAGCAGCAACCTTCAATGGGCTACCTCACCTTTCCGTAAGAACCCTGCGAGCTTTTCATCCGATCTGGTTAATTGCGCGCTCTCTATCTTAACCGTTCGGCAGTACTTTATTGAAGACCTTTGTAATCAACTAATCTCATTGAATGTTACTACTCATGAAGATGCTCTATTACTAATTCGTTTCTTAATCGCTGATAGATACATTGAAGTGGATCTTTCTACAAATATTGTTGAATCAGGGCTTATTGACGTAACGTATGTGACTGAACAACAAGGAGGCATTCTATATGGAGCTTCCTAGAAATAGCGTTTGGAGTGTGAATGATTCGGATCTGCTTGAAGATGGGCTCTATCGTTTGCTGGATATCATGCAAGATGTTGAGTCTGTCATTTTATACTCGCTAGAGGTTACAACGGTAAGACCTATAGCAGTTTCTCTAGAAGGTTTCATTGAGCTCGTTTCTAGCCGTAAAGCTAAAAAAGCTCAGTATGAATTGCCAGTTTATCTATTAGTTGATGAAGAAAGCATCCCAGATGAACATATTGGCCGTCGAGACAATAATTATAATTTAATCAAAGGTGTTATATCAGATAGTACTTTTATTTTTGATTATGCGACTAAGAGGCGCTCACCTCAGCTTGCTGAATATGCGAAACAAGTTAATGTTGACCGTAAGTCTTTAGCCCGACTACTTTCTCAATATTGGCGAAATGGACAGGACAGAATGGCTCTGTTGCCCGCATTTTCGAACAGTGGAGGTTCTGGGCTAGAGCGAATTCCAACAACGAAACCATTGGGAGCACCAAAACAACCAAGAACTCTAGCTGTGGATAGAGTGGCTAAATATATTGTGAATGATGATGATAAAATTAAATTCAGAAAAGCGTTAAAAAAGTATTACCTTAGAGAGTCAGGTCTGACACTAGCAAAAACTTATGACAACTTACTCAAAGATAGCTATTCAAAAGAGATAAAATTAGCTGAAGCTAGTGGTAGGCCTCCCTTAGTCCCAACCCAAAAGCAGTTTAGTTACTGGCGAACAAAGCTATTCAGTAAAGAACAAATAATCAAACAACGAACCTCAGAAAACGATTACCTCAGAAACAAAAGAGCGACGTTAGGCAGTATAACTGATCGAAGTTACTTGCCTGGAGCGCACTTTGAAATTGATGCAACAGTTGCTGATGTGCATATTGTATCCGAGCTTGGGTCTCAATATATTTTAGGGCGACCGACGATTTATATCGTTGCAGACAGAGCTAGCCGAATGATAGTTGGTATGCATGTATCGCTCTATCATGCTTCATGGCGAGCAGCACGTCAGGCATTAACGAATAGTTTCTTACCTAAATCGACTTACTGTAAAAGCTTTGGCGTAGATATTGAAGATTCAGAATGGCCTTGTGCTCACATTCCTAAAGAGTTGGTTTGTGACAATGGTGAAATGATTGGTATACAACCCCTAAAAGCACTGACACCTATGACACAACTATCGTTTACTCCACCTTATAGACCCGATTGTAAAGGTGTTGTAGAGAAACGATTCGATATTATCAACAAAGAAGTAGTTCATGAGTTACTTGGAACAACTAGAGGTGGGCAAGTTGTTAGAGGGAGTAGAGATCCACGAAAAGATGCAATCTATACGCTAAAAGAGGTTACCACTGAGATTATAAAAGCAGTACTAGAACATAATCGATCAATTCTTGACGGTTTGGCTTATGCTAGTCCATTACTCATAGAGAACGATCTCTCTCCTATGCCTTTGAATTACTGGAAAATCCATATCGCAAAACATAAACATGAACTTCAATCAGCTAATAGTGATGAAGTTATAGCTAGGTTGCTGCCTCCAGCTGAAGTCAGCATGACTCGAAGCGGAATATATTTTAAAGGTATGTACTATTCTTGTTCAGAAGTTGAAGAACGTAATCTAGCATCGGTCGCTAGGTCGTCAGGACGTTGGAGACTAGAAGCACGTATTGATGAGAATACAACGAATTACATTTATGTTCGCTTAGACAAAAATAGAGAGTTCATTAGGTGTAACTTGTTACCTCGAAGTCGAATGTTGGGTGATAATTCTATGTATGAAGCGGAATTTATTCAGGATTGGCTCGATACTAAGAAAGATCTAACACCAATATCAACGACCTCAATTGATGATCATAAGCATCGTCAGGAAGTCACTCGGCAAGCGAAGCGTAGAAGTAAAGATGCTGAAAATGTCTCTTTTAAAGATAAAACGAGCAACACCCGTCAGCGCCGAAAGGAAGAATTAGAAGCTACAACAAATATAATTGCACCAGATTCTGAGACTTCAGTTACTAATAATAGTCCTGATTCTTTCTCTTTAGGTAATAAAATTATTCTTTTACCAAAAGGTAGAAAAAGAAGAACCAATGGAGGTGGGTCATGAGAGTGGAACCTGCTGTATATAAAAAGGCAATTTTACCTGAGCATCAAGGCAATCCGCTTATAGAAGCACTCCCAACCAAGAAATCATGGGAAAGTGTCATGGAGGATTTTAGTAATTACCCTGACTACTCAGAAGAAATAGCTGATCACCCTGATCCATTGGTTCGCGATGAGTATCTAAATCGTATTGAAGAAATTAGGCAACCACTGACTGATTATGAAGCATGTTTTAGAGCAGTAGAGAGGTCTATCAAAAAGGGTTATTCGGCCAAGAATCCACTTAGCCCTACCACTGCACAGTACCTACATTATTTAGTTGATGAAAGACCTGACATAGAACCACGAACAGGCTTTTTTCAGCCTAAAGGAGATGGGCTGACTCTCATTGGTGAAAGCGGTGTAGGTAAAACCTCGATGATTGAACAAGTTCTGGGTTACTTCCCAAATGTTATTATTCATGAGTCCTATCAAGGTCAGCCACTAGAACTAAGAAAACAAGTGGTCTGGATAAAAGTTGACTGTCCTAGTAACTCAAGCGTTAGGGATTTGTGTGAAGAAATATTATCAACGTTAGACCTAACACTTGATAGAGAAAAAACTAAGCCTGCAGCAACGATAGGCGCTTTAATTCGACAGCTAGAACAGTGTATCAAGTCTAGTTTTCTAGGCATGTTAGTTATTGATGAAATGCAGAACCTCAAGTTCAAAAGAACAGGTGGTGAGAACAACTTATTAAGGTTTTTACATAGATTAGTGAACAAACTGGGTGTGCCACTTTTCTTCGTCGCAAATCCTCCGTTTGATCAGTCTCTTATTAAGGAGCTCAAGGCTGCCCGTCGAGCAGAAAGTGGTTACCATCATACTATGTCAGTCTTGGCTAGAGACAGTGTTTCATGGAATGCATTTATAGAGCAACTTTGGCAGTATCAATGGACGAATGTTTATACAGAGCTTACAGAAGAACTTAATGATGTTCTTCATTCTCTTTCGGTTGGCAATATTGATATGGCAAGCCGTACATACAGAGAGGCGCAACGGTTAATTATTGGAGCTGATGACGAGCGTATTACTCCTTCTTCATTAAGGGCTGGTAATACTTTTGCATGTGGGCTTTCAAGACAAACAGAAGAAGTGAATGCGCTGAAAAGTGCTATCGTTTCTTTACCTAAAGGCAAGCAACGTAACACACCAATTCCAAATAAAATGACAGTGCAAGTTATCGACAAAACAGGTGATATCACTAAACCTCAGCATCCAGAATTTGCCTCTAAAGTGATAGAACTGCTGCACGCAGTAGACTTATCTTGCCGAATCGATGATCCGGACCTGTTTCAACAAGCCGCGGAAGTTGATGACCCTATTCAATACTTGAGAAAGCGAAAGGTTTTGTTAGACGATCCTTTGTCAGAACTATCCTATAGTTAAATAAATTGATTAACGAAAAGGGTTCATTATGCATTTGCCGAACGCATTGCCAGATGAAACCCTTTTTAGTCGTATTGTTCGATATCTTTCCTTATCTGGAACTCTTAAAGAGCAGTGTTTAAAAGACTTAGTTGGTAATCAGCGAGCTGTTATTCACCCTTATCTTACTGCTGACCTAACAACTATTAGCGCATTTACTAGTGAATCAGCTGTGGAGCTGTGTCGTAAGCAAACGTTAAGACCTTGGTTTGCTTATTACTTGCCACGCCATCAAGAAACAATATGTGATTGTTCTATTGGAAGTAATAAACTACTTAGAGCTTGCCAAATATCCACGTTTAGAGAACGAGAGCCACTTACAGTTAAGTACTGTACATTGTGCGCTAGTGAAGATCTTAAGAATTTAGGGGTGGCTTATTGGCACCTCCAGCATCAAATACCAGGAATAGATGTGTGCTATATCCATGGTATTTGGTTGTCACATTTTAATCTAATTGATAGGGAACATCTTCGAGTGGGTTTTTTGCCTACTCCGAGTGGCAATCGGGGACATTGTGAACCGCTAGCAATACAGTTTGCTCAATTTGCGGAGAGAAAACTCAGGTTTATTCAAGAGCCCCCCAGAGGACACTATTATTTTGACTTATATAAAGATCAGTTAATTGATAGAGGGTTTGCAACGAATACCGAAAGAATTAAACGTATTGAGCTGATGAGGTCTCTTTATTTTCTTTCCGATAAAATTATGATGCCAAACAATCCATTACGTATAACTTCAGATCAAGACGTTAGATACATATCGTCCTTACTTAATGGTATGTTTCAAGTTCATCCATTTAAACATTTGTTACTCGAGTTTTTTCTTACTCAGGGTTACGTTAGCGAAGGCTCACTGACACAATATGTGTCGGCAGAGATAAGAGAGCGTGATGTTTGTGAAATAGAAGCTCGTTGTTGTGATTTGTTGCAACAGGGGTCTTCAATGGCACAGGTTGGTCGTGATATCGGCAAAAGCAGATGTTACGTTAAGGCTATAGCTCTTAAACATCATATACCGGTAAATTTGAAGCCTTATAAAATTACTGATGGGGTGAAAAATAAAGTATCCAGGATGGCGTATAAGGGAAAACATCGAGCCACTATCGCCCAGCAACTAGGAATATCTTCAGGTAGCGTAGAAATGATTATTTCTTCGGTCGAGGGGTTAGTCGAGTGGAGAAAAAAATGCAAAGCGGACTCGAAAAGAAGACGTTATCAATGTCAAATTTTACGGTATGTTCAGCAGTATCCTCAAAGAATGAGACAGAGTGTTAAAGAAGAATGTGAAGCAGCATTTTTCTGGTTGTACTTACATAATCCAGATTGGTTGGAGCAACATCTTCCGAATCCACTGAAAACCCAACATGTTGATAGAGTTGATTGGGGTGAAAGAGATAAAGAATTGGCGCAGCGCGTTGTTCAAATTATGGATAAGGCTGGCCATGCAATTTCGCGAACTCAACTGGATCGTGAGCTTGGCTCTCATGGTTGGTTAACTGCGAAGAAAGAGAATCTTCCTTTAACTCTACAAGCTTATTATCAATGGATTAAGTTGAGAAAATAGTTGTTGCTAGGATATCTGTGTGAAAGCTTGGAATGTGGCTAGGGTTTAATCTCTTTCATGTTAGTATTGTCCGCTTTGGCACTGTATCTATCAAGTGGTTGGTATGGAGCAAAAATCTGATTATCTTCTCACCTAAGGCATATGTGTTTAGGTTATTATTGTAAGTGTTTTTTGTTTGTCACTTGCTTATTTTATGAGTAAGCGAAAGTGATTGGGGGATGTATGGCTAGTGGAAAATTGTTGAGATTACTTGTTCAATCAGGTGCTTCCGGCGATCCTACAGCCTTTAGAAGTGCTACGGAGCAATTGATAAAAGAAGAGCGCCAAAAGCAGCATAACTTATTAGCAAATGACTTAGAGCGTATCCTCTATGGAGATAGAGCAACACCGAACACGACGGCTCATAACATTTTACCTGAAGCTCCAATTGATAAAGAAAGTGGTGTTGCGTTAGTTGATATTAGACAGGCCAATCGTTCTATAGAAGAGCTGGTTCTAAATCAGAGTACGTTAGAAATCATTGAAAATGTACTTGAGGAACATCGTCGTGAGGATGTTCTCAGAAGCTATGGAATGATGCCTGCGGAAAAGATTCTCTTTTTTGGACCTCCAGGCTGCGGTAAAACTTTATCTGCAGAAGCCATGGCCTATGAGCTAGATCGACCACTCGTTATTGTTCGCTTGGATTCTCTAGTTTCTTCATTCCTTGGTGAAACAGCCGCAAATTTACGTAAGGTATTTGATTTTATATCCAAGCATAGACTGATTGTTCTTTTTGATGAATTTGATGCTTTAGGAAAAGAGCGTGATGATGGCTCTGAACATGGAGAGCTAAGACGGGTTGTAAATGCTGTTCTTCAGATGATGGACTCATATGATGGAAAAAGTATTATCATTGCTGCTACTAACCATGAGCAGATACTTGATAGCGCTATTTGGCGTCGATTTGATGAGATCGTAGAGTTTCCTGTATTAGAACAATCCCAACTTCAAAATTTATTACAACTCAAATTACGTGGTGTGAGGAGAGAGTTTGATTTAGACACTCCGGAACTTCACTCTATTTTTGATGGGAAATCACCTGCAATTATTGAACGTATAATAAGACGTGCAGTAAAACGTATGATTTTAAAACAAAAAGAGTTCCTAACCATCAGGATGCTAAAAAGTGCATTAGAACTGGAAAGTCGAATTAAATGAGAACCATAAGCAAAGGAATGCAGCATGGCAGGAGCTTACCCTCACCTTTCTTTTTCTAAAGAAGTACCGTTAACTCCACGAAGATCTCGTAATGGTTTCGGTTCTACAATTGAGCGTGATAACCCTAAAGAGCATGCTAAGAATCTACAGGAACAAATAGCAACCTTCCAAAAGGTCATATCATCACAACTGGGTGGCAGTGAATCTCGTAATCTTATTCAAATAAAATTGATTGAGAAAATGAGCTTTGAAGAAATCACAAAGCACGGTATTTCCATTGTCGGTCAAGAAGATCAAATGATTTACATTGCTTTTGCTGATGAACAACAACTACATGAATTTAACGAACGCCTATCTAAGCTTGTTGATGGTGAACACGTTACATACGCGAACTTGTTATTTGCTATTGATAAAATTGATGCTTGGAGTGCTGAAGATAGAAAAAGCTGGGCAGTAAAACATTTTGGATTCCCTTCTGAGGATACCTTCCGAGTCGATGTTGAGTTGTGGCCATTGGGCTATGTGGGTAGCGCAGAGCGGAATAGTGTTGTTGACGACTTTGTGTCGTGGTTATCTTCTGAGAGCATTCAGTGTTTAGATAAGGTTAACCGAGACAGTTTAGTGATGTTCCGTGTTAATGTTAATTTAAAGCAAGCTCAAGACTTATTGTTGCACAAAGATATACGTCAAGTAGATCTACCACCTAAAACAGGAGTAGATTTTTCCCAATTGAATGTCGATATGAACATTCTTCCTCCTAAACTTAACATCCTAACCGAATCAGCAAGCAAAATTTGCGTATTGGATAGTGGTATCAATGCTAACCATGTCCTGCTGCAAGGTGCTGTTGGTGATGCCCAGAGTTTTATTGAAGGTGAAGATGAATTTGATTATGTCGGCCACGGAACGGCAGTGGCTGGTGTTGCTTTGTTTGGTGATTTGGAAGAGCGCATAGAAGCGAATGACTGGACTCGAGAGCTGTGGCTTTTAAGCGGAAAAGTGCTGACTAAAAACCAATATGGGGAAACTGAGTTTGATACAAAAACTATTGAAACAACATTGATTGATGCTATCACGTATTTTCATAGTGAGTATGGATGTCGAATTTTTAATTTATCCATTGGTAACCAGAATGCTCCGTACCAACATACTCATGTATCAGGTATGGCCGTTATCTTAGATGAACTGGCTCGGGAGCTTGATATATTAATTGTTGTGTCAGCAGGAAACTTTAGCGGCTCTGAGAGGATAAATAACTGGCGAGAAGATTATCCGCATTATCTCTTATCTGATGATGCTGCATTAATAGATCCCGCGCCGGCGGTGAATGTAATAACTGTAGGAGCCTATGCTAAACATACTGCTACTTATAATGAGCGTCGCTTTCAGCAGCAAGGTGATATCAATGAGCTGCATGTAGCGAATGAAGGCCAAATCTCTCCATTTTCCCGAAGTAGCCAAAGTGACAAAGCTCCGTTGAAGCCTGACTTACTTGCTCATGGTGGAAATTTTGCAATATCAGTACGATTAGATAATCAAGGTTGGAAGCCAATATCAAAACACCTTGGCGTAGTGACGCTAAACTATCGCCCACAGGGAAATACATTGTTGAGTGAATATAGCGGGACTAGCTTTGCAGCGCCATATATTACTCACTTAGCAGGAAGGATTTTAAATAACTACCCAGATTCGTCTGCGAACTTGCTTCGGGCTCTTTTGGCTAATCATGCTCATGTAACACAAGAAATATCTTCCTCTTTTAAGGAAAAAGAACACGTAAAACGTGTTGCAGGCTATGGCATTGTTGATGAGGAAAGCTTATTTAGGTCATCCGAAGAGCATGTGGTTTTAATCAGTGAAGAAGAAATTGAAAATGACAAGCATCAGTTTTTTGAGTTGCCAATTCCTGATGATTACTTTCGAAAAGGGAAAGCGACCAGAACTATTACAGTTAGTCTTGCTTACAGCCCTTCAGTCCGTACTACTCGATTAGAGTATCTTGCAACCAAGATTAAATATCATTTAATTCATGGTGATTCATTAGAATCTGTAGCGAAGTCATTTAACAATGATAATAAGAAAACCATAAAAGCTATTCCCGAATGCGATAGTTCTAAGAGAAGTTTCACTCAAGATGATAGAAGCCGAGGTACGCTTCAATCTAGCACTTGGACTTATAATCAATTTAATAAACCAAGAAAGTTGTTCCTCGTAGTAACACGTCAAGATTTACCGTGGGCAACTAACCAAGTAAAAGAGAAAGAAAGTTACGCGTTAGCTATATCTATCACTGATAGAGAAAACGAAGAAGCTAGGCTATACCAACAAATTTCTGAAAAACTTCAAGCTAGAGAGAAAGCTAGAGAGAAAGCTAGAGCTAGGGCAAAGCTTGGTTAGGCTGTTGTGGTTGAGTACATAGCTTTTGGTACGTTGGCTAACTTATGTATTACTATGAGTTAATTGGTTACTGTGTATAAGCTACCTTTTACATATATCGATTCGTGTTAATATTGTCCGATAATTCTGGTTAACGGATTGATATATGGGTATTAAGAGCACGAGCAACTTTTCTTTTTTAACAGAACATGACCCGTTGTTTCTTGAGTTGGCCATAGGTGCCGAGCGAGCTTTCTCAAGTGACCCCAACACAACGTTGATTAAGCTTCGTCAACTTGGAGAAGCTATTGCTCAACATATTGCCGTTTTGGTTGGAGTCGAATTCGATGATAAAACTACCCAAGCTGACCTCATCTATCGTCTCAACCGCGAACTGAAATTTGACCCCGTTGTTAAAGAGCTATTCCATACCCTTCGTATTGAGGGCAACAAAGCAACTCATCAGTTCAAAACACAGCATAAAGAAGCCTTAGATGGACTGAAATTAGCTCGAGCGCTATCCATATGGTTTCACCAATCTTTTGGCAAACAAGGTACTCAATTCAAATCTGGGCCGTTTGTTCCACCCCAGGACCCGAGTAATCAATTACGCCAACTACAATCCGAAATTGAGAAGCTCAAATCTGACCTTACACAAGCCAATGTTGAATTAGATACCAGTAAACAATTACATGATCTTATCGCACAAGAAAAAGCGGAGTATGAAGCTTTAGCGCTTGCGATGGATGAAGAATCTAAGCAGCTTGCTGACTTAGCCGCTGAGCATGAAAGCGCGCTAATCAAACAAAAGAAAGAATACGAAGCGAAGCTTCAGGCTTTGCAGCAGCAACTTGAGCTGCAAGATGAAAAAGACACAGCTACTCAGAGGCAACAAGTCAGTAATAAAACTCGTAAAGCCAGCCAACAAATAGTGTTGAGTGAAGAACTCACACGCATCCTTATTGATCAACAGTTGATAGAATCAGGCTGGACTGCAGACAGTCAAGAGCTAACTTACAAAAATGGTACTCGACCTGAAAAAGGCATAAATAAGGCAATTGCAGAATGGCCCACTAAACATAATGGCGAGAATGGTCGAGCTGATTATGTATTATTCCTTGGGTTGGCACCGATTGCTGTGGTTGAAGCCAAAAAAGAAAACACCAATGTAGCCGGAAAAATCACTCAGGCAGAACGTTATAGTCGAGGATTTCAGGTCGATTCTTCCATGGTTGGTGCTTGGGAATTAGAAGGGCTTACTATTGCATGGCCAGATGAGGATGAAGGCCACTACAAGGTTCCATTTGTCTATTCCTGCAATGGGCGTCCGTATATCCCTCAGTTAGCTGAACAATCTGGTAAGTGGTTTAGGGATGTTCGCAAACCAAGCAATACCAAAAGAGCCTTACAAGAGTTCCATACACCAGATGGCCTTATTGATTTACTTAAGCGAAATAAAGAAATTGCCGAACGTAAACTACAGCAAGAGGGATTTAGTTATCTCAAACTGAGGGATTATCAGGAAAAAGCTATCCATGCAGTAGAAAGCACGCTAGCAAAAGATATTCGAACAGTACTGCTTGCAATGGCGACTGGTACCGGAAAGACACGTACTATCGTAGGCTTAATGTACCGATTTTTAAAGTCCGAACGCTTTAAGCGAATCTTGTTTTTGGTTGACCGTACCTCGTTAGGTGATCAGGCAACAGACACCTTTAAAGAGATGCCGTTGGAGCAAAACCAGACGCTATCAAAAATCTATAACATTGCCGAGTTGGGCGATATGGCTGCTGAAGCGGAAACCCGAGTTCAAGTAGCAACAGTTCAGGCAATGGTTAAGCGCATTTTTATGTCGGATACCCCGCCAGCCATTGATGAGTTTGACTGTATTATTGTTGATGAAGCTCACCGTGGTTATACCTTGGATCAAGAGATGACCGAAGGTGAACTAGCAACTCGTGATGCTGGTCAGTACCTTTCTAGCTATCGTCGTGTACTCGATTATTTCGATGCGGTTAAAGTCGGCTTGACCGCGACTCCTGCTAAACATACCAGTGAAATCTTTGGTAAGCCTGTTTATACCTATTCATACAGAGAGGCTGTTGCAGCTGATTGGCTTATCGATCATGAACCTCCAGTACGATACGAAACTTTATTGACTCAAAAAGGCATTCATTTTGACAAGGGCGATAAAGTCTCCGCAATCAATACTCAAACAGGTGAGGTGGAATCAGCTGAACTAGAGGATGAACTGCAGTTTGAGGTGGATGCCTTTAACCGTAGAGTTATCAATGAGAATTTTAACCGGGTGATCTGTGAGCAGCTTGTCCAAGAACTTGATCCATTTGGTGAAGAGAAAACACTCATTTTTTGTGCCACAGATCTGCATGCCGATATGGTTAAGCGCCTTTTAGACCAGGCATTTAAAGATTTGTATGAAGATGAATATAACCAGGCTGCTGTAGAGAAAATTACGGGGAAAAGTGACAAAGTAGATCAGTTGATTCGCAAATACAAAAACGAAACTTACCCGAACATTGCAATCACAGTGGATCTGCTAACAACAGGTATCGATGTACCTAGAATCTGTAACCTTGTGTTCTTACGTCGAGTGAAATCCCGCATCCTCTATGAGCAGATGATTGGCCGTGCAACACGCCGATGTGATGACATCGGTAAGACAGTTTTCCGCATTTATGACCCTGTCGATATCTATGCTGCTTTGAGTGAGGTCAATACCATGAAGCCTTTGGTAAAAGACCCCAACATCACTATTGAGCAGCTTGTCGATGAATTGGTTGACCCTGAGAAGTTAGAGCAGGCGCTAAGTAGTCCCGGAGACCAACAAGGTGGGTCGCAAGCGGACGCGGTGTTGAGCCAGTTAACTCAGAAAGTGATGCGTGTACTGCGAAAAGCTGAGAAAAAGGCTGATGCTAAACCAGAGCTTCGAGAGAAACTGAATGAGCTACAGACGCTTTGGGGAGTGGAGCCCAAGTTGTTGCATAAACATTTGCATCAGCTTGGGCCTAAGCAGGCATCTCAGTTTGTTCAGCAGCATTCAGGCTTACTCAGCCAGTTGGAAGAAGTGGTGACGTTAATTGGTAGTGAAAGAAAGCCCGTGATCTCTAATCATGAAGATGAAATACGAGATCGCCGGCAGGATTATGGTGCTAATAAACGTCCCGGGGATTACTTAGAAGACTTCGAGCAGTTTATTAAACGACAGCTTAACCAATCGGCGGCATTAGCTGTCATTGTCAATAAGCCAAGAGATTTAACCCGAGAACAGCTTCAAGAAGTGAAGTTGTTGCTTGATGGTGAAGGTTATTCAGAAGCGAAACTACGAGCTGCGATTCGAGAGGAAACGAATCAAGATATTGCAGCGAGTATTCTTGGGCACATTCGTCGAGCGGCATTAGGTGAGCCATTAGTGCCATTTGAGCAGCGCGTGATGCAGGCAATGGACCGCATTTATAGTAGCCATAAATGGACTCCAAATCAGAGGAAGTGGCTTGAACGTTTGGCTAAGCAACTGGTGCATGAGGTGATTGTTGATCGTGAATATGTCAATGAACGGTTTGCTGAAAAAGGCGGCGCTAAACAACTCGATAAGGTTTTAGTCAACAAGCTGGATGACGTATTATCTGAGCTAAATGATGCTATGTGGCCAGCACAAGCAGCAAACTAACAACGAATTGTCATGGTATCTTGCCATGCAAACCAAAAATCAGGAAATAGAATGACTAACGATAATATCGTTCAAAAACTCTGGAACCTATGTGATGTACTGCGTGATGACGGTATTAACTATTCTGACTATGTAACAGAATTGGTTCTATTGCTATTTATTAAAATGGTTCATGAGAACACAGAAGCTAAGGTATTAGATAAATACACCTTACCAGAAGGTTGCCAGTGGACGGATTTGAATACCAAATCTGGCATCAATTTACTGAATGATTATCGAGCTATCTTACTTGCACTATCTACGGGTAAGAGAGTTGAAGCTGATCCTGAAAATCCAGGTTCAACTAAAGAAGTGGAAATCCATAATGACCCACTTATTCGTGCTATATATGCAGATGCACAGACTCGTCTACGTGAACCTCGCCACTTAGAGCAACTGATTAAATCTTTAGATCAAATCGATTGGTTTAGTGCTCAAAAAGACGGTTTAGGTAACCTGTATGAAGGTTTATTACAGAAGAACGCTAATGAAACCAAATCGGGTGCGGGGCAATACTTTACTCCTCGTGATTTAATTGATTCGATGGTGCGTTGTATCAAACCTCAAAAAGGTGAAAAGATTCAAGATCCAGCGGCTGGCACTGCAGGGTTCTTAATCGCAGCCGATCGCTACGTTCGTGAACAAACCGATGATTATTTTGATCTGACTAACCAAGAGTTACGTTTCCAAAAAGATAAAGCTTTTGTAGGTGTTGAACTGGTTCCTTCTACGCGCCGTTTAGCGTTAATGAACTGTTTGCTGCACGGTATGGAAGGTGATGATGAAGGTGTGGTGCATTTGGGTAATGCTTTAGGTCAAGTTGGTGCTAGCCTCGAAAGAGCTGATATTATTCTCGCCAACCCGCCATTTGGTACCAGCAAAGGTGGTGAAGCCTCAATAACACGCGATGATTTGACCTATCCAACCAGTAATAAACAATTGGCATTTTTGCAGCATATCTACCGTAACTTAAAGCCTGGCGGTCGAGCTGCCGTGGTATTACCCGATAACGTCTTATTTGAATCAGGTGTGGGTACGGACGTTCGTCGTGATTTGATGAACAAATGTAACCTTCATACCATCTTACGCTTACCAACCGGTATCTTTTATGCTCAGGGTGTGAAAACCAACGTGTTGTTCTTCACGAAGGGCAGTGCAAAGAACAAATTGCAAGAAGAAAACTGTACTGAAAATGTTTGGGTTTACGACCTGCGTACCAATATGCCCAGCTTTGGTAAACGAACACCATTTAATGGCTCTCATCTTGCACCATTTGAAAAAGTGTATGGCGAGGATCCAAATGGTCAGAGTCCCCGTCAAGAAGGTGAATGGTCGTTTAATGCTTTTGAAATTAAAGTTGATAAGTTCGTAAGCGAAGAAAATCAAAATGTTGATGATGACTTAGCTCATAGCCGCTGGCGCTGTTTTAGCCGCGACTGGATTCGTCAAAGCAAAGGCGATTCTCTTGATATTAGCTGGTTAAAGGACAAAAACAGTTTCGATGCGTCAAGTCTTCCTGAGCCAAGTACGTTAGCAAAAGAAGCCAAGCAACAATTGAATGATGCTTTGGCTGAGATTGACAACTTGCTTGTAGAACTTGGTGAGGAAGATAGTTATGCCAGAAGTTAACTTTCCATCTGATTGGGTGTTTTGCTCAATCTCTGATATTGCGCAAGTTAATCCCAAAAAAATAGATGCAGAACCAGATACGGTGTCTGGTTTTGTGCCAATGTCTTTAGCTCCCGTTTCATTTTCTGACTCATTTCGTTATGAAGAGAAATATTGGAAAGAAATCAATAAGTCTTACACTAACTTTCAAAACGGAGATGTTATCTTTGCCAAGGTAACACCTTGTTTTGAAAACGGTAAAGCAGCTATTGCTGATGGATTGCCCAATGGTATAGGTGCTGGAAGCTCTGAGTTTTATGTCTTACGACCTCATACTCCTCATGTCTTGCCTGATATTTTATTTGCACTAATTAAAACACAAAAATTTGCGAATGATGGTGTGGCAAATATGACAGGGGCAGTTGGCCTACGACGTGTACCAAGAGCCTTTGTTGAAAGCTTTGATGCTCCGATGATTCCAATAGCTGAACAAAAAGTCATTGCCGAAAAGTTGGGCACCCTGCTAGCGCAAGTTGAAGCGACCAAAGTTCGTTTAGAGAATACGCTTGAAACGCTCAAGCAATTCCGTCAATCGGTGTTAGCTGCTGCGGTTAGTGGGAAGCTGACGGAAGATTGGAGAAAATCAAATCGTGTTGAAAGCGGATATAGAAGTATTACTTTGGGTGATGTTATTAATGACGGTCCTCAAAACGGCATTTATAAACCGTCCACGTTATATGGTTCAGGTACTAAGATAATCCGTATCGATGGTTTTTATGATGGTGAGCTTTGCTCTTGGGAGTCGTTTAAGAGGGTGAATGTTGATCAAGAAGAAGCTGAAAAATGGGCTTTGAAAGAAAATGACATCCTTATTAATCGGGTAAATAGTATTGAGTATCTTGGTAAGTGTGGGCTCGTTCGAACATTACCTGAAACGGCTATTTTCGAAAGCAATATAATGAGAGTATCTATTGACGAAAATAAAGCTCGACCTGAGTTTATAAAGATTTTTCTTACTAGTCCCAAAGGGCTGGATAGTCTAAGGGCGAATGCCAAATTAGCGGTAAACCAAGCTAGTATCAACCAACAAGATGTTAAGTCATGCCCATTAGATCTCCCCGAAACTAACGAACAAAGAGAAATTATTAGAAAAGTAAATTTGCTACTCTCCGGAGCCGATTCTACCGAATTACTAGTCAATCAAGCACTAGAGCGAGTCAATAACCTCACGCAGTCTATCCTTGCCAAAGCATTCCGTGGTGAACTAACCGAGCAATGGCGCAAAGAAAATCCTGAGCTAATTTCTGGCGATAACTCAGCAGAAGCTTTGTTGGCAAAGATAAAGGCAGAGCGTGAAACGGTGAAGCCAAAGCGTAAGACCAAAAAGTAAAAATTTAGAGCTTCTATTTAGGTTAAATATTTTTCTGATCTGGAGTTAGTACAACAGGTTCGTTAACAACATCAGGTGATAAGCGATAACGATATGTTTCAAATACAGGATTTAGTCGATCTTCAAACTTTGTCAGAGTCAGCTGAGTTGGAATTCAAATTAGCTCAAGGACAAGATGGCAAAGGTAAATTACCTGATGATTTTTGGCCAACGTACAGTGCAATGGCGAACTCTCGAGGCGGTTATGTGGTTCTTGGTGTTCGAGAAAAAAAGGGGCAACTGACCTTAGCTGGGATTGAAGCTATAGAGGTGGTTCGTAAGCAACTGTTTGATATTGCGGGTAACAATGCCAAAGTAAATATCAATTTACTGACTGATGATAACGTTCAAGTTGTTAGCATTGATGGCAAATCTTTATTAGTGATAGACATACCGGCCGCACGCCGAGAGCAAAAGCCTGTTTATCTGAAAAATCAACCAATGAAGGAAACGTATACTCGCCTACATGAGGGTGATCACCGTTGTAGTGAGGAACAGGTCAAACGGATGATGGCTGAACAGGTTGAGGATAGCCGAGACGACAAGATTCTCACCGGCTTTGACTTTACTGATATCGATATGGATAGCTTGAAGGCATACAAGAACCTATTTGCGGTAGCAAAGCCTCAACATCCGTGGTTGGAATTAGACCTGTTTGAATTGTTTAAGAAACTGGGTGGATGGCGTAAAGATAGGCAGGCTGGTGTCGAAGGTATCACGTTAGCGGGAGTTTTAATGTTTGGTACTTGGGATGCGATTCAGGATGCAGTCCCCAATTACTTTGTTGATTACCGAGAACGAGATGAAGCCAGTGTTGAACGCTGGATTGACCGCCTGTATCCCGATGGTTCTTGGTCCGGAAATGTTTTTGATTTCTATCGTCGTACCTACCGGAAATTAGTTACTGACTTAAAGGTGCCATTTGAGCTTCAAGATGGTATTCGCTTAGATGATTCAAAAGCTCATGAGGCTATCCGTGAAGCATTAGTTAATACCCTTGTTCATGCTGATTACACTGGACGTAGCTCTATCCTGATTGTTAAACGCCCTGACTTGTTTGGTTTCCGTAATCCTGGGCTGATGCGTGTTCCCCCAGAAATAGCAGTTAAAGGCGGAGAAAGTGATTGTCGTAACCGCCGAATGCATCAGATGTTTCTAATGATTGGTGCGGGAGAACGAGCGGGTTCTGGTATCCCTAAAATATATAGCGGCTGGGAGTGGGCTAAATGGCGAACTCCCAAACTGTATGAAAAATACGAGCCATCAGAGCAAACATTATTAGAGCTATCTACGGCTAGTCTTATCCCGGAAGAAGTAACTCAATTGCTAGCAGTGATGTTTGGTAAGAGCTTCTATTTACTGAATGAGCTTGAGCAAATGATCGTTGTAACAGCAGCAATTGAAGGCTGGGTTAACCATGAGCGTGCTTGCCAGCTGACCAGTAAACATTCACGAGACGTCACTTTAACGTTACCTCGCCTTGTTGATAAAGGTTTTCTAGTAGCAAGCGGAGAAAAAAGAGATAAATCGTATAGTCTACCTGGAATGGAGCCGCCATCACCTGAAGATGTTTTTTCTAATGCGTTAACTCCAACAAGTAACTTAACGCATAACGTTGATAGCTTAACGCATAAAGTTAATAACTTAACGCATAACGACAATAACACTGATGATACTAGTGATGTTAGAGACAGCAAAGGTAGGTTTATCAGTGCCTTAATCGATAAGCCATTTATTGATAGTCTGGAAGCATTAAGTGAGGTTTTCCGACAACAACTTAACGCTTTGGGCGTCCCTGCTAGAGAGCAACATCGATTGGATACAGAGACAATGAAGTCTCTGATTATGGCGTTATGTCGAGAACATTACATCTCCGTATCTATATTGGAAATGCTATTAGATCGTAAACCTCAAAGCTTACGGCAAAACTATTTGAAGCCTATGGTCTCTGACGGGCTATTAAAAATGGCTTTCCCTCACAAGCCTAACTCACCAAAACAAGGGTATACCTCGACGGACGAATAGTCGTGGTATCAATCCCAAATAGAAGGAAATTGCAAAAATGAAGTTAATATCTTTAACTTTAAATGGTGAGTATAAAGGACTAGCCAATCAGAGCTTTAATTTCAGCCAGACACAAGGCAGCATACTTGCTCTGATTGGGCTTAATGGTTCTGGGAAATCACAACTACTTGAAGTTATTGCTGAAGTTTTTGCCTTCATCGAGCGTCATCAAAGAGAAGACTTTCTTGTTAGGACGCCTTTAGGATTTGGATTTGAAGTTGTTTATGAATTATCAGGGACTTTTGAACCGCGGGTCGGGCAAACTCACATGAGGATCAACTCTCCTGCATTTTTTGTAGGAGGGCTTTCAAATCCAAAGTTTAAAGTTGTCATGGAAAGAGATAGTAAAGCTTTAAAAGCTTTTCTTTGGTCAAGGGATGAATGGGCAAGTATTCCGACTGCGGAGCTTAGATTACCGTATGTGGTTGGATATGCATCTGGTTTGAATGAGAATTTACAGCGTAGTTTTATGAAAAATGCCGTGCAGTATTTTTCAAATATTCGGACTCGGTTAAATCGAAGAAAAGCAGTCGAGAAAGCCGAAGATGATTACGACATATCAAGTGTTAACCGAAAGTTCATGATTCGCTATCCTCATTTATTCAAACCTGGGGATGCACTAACAGCACAGATGCTTGAATCTGGTTATCTTGGAGGCTATACACCTGAAATACTAGAAGATTTCTTCTTACTCGATGTTGAAGATAAGCCCTCTCGAGTTAGTAACTCGATTTATATTGATTATGACTGTGCTGGTTTAGCATTGGCTTGCCTATCGATCCTATCTAAAGAGCAATTTGATAATTTATTTGAAGAAATTAGTTATCGTTACCCTCAAAGAATGGTTTTGAAATATGATCTTACTGGTGGCATTGCTGGTGTTGATGAAGTCAGTGAAATCAAAATGCTGATGAGAGTCGCTGGACCAAATGGTATTGAGGGACTAGGTAAGCGGACTAAAGATGAACAGTATGATCTATATGAGTTAGATTACATTTCCGGCCTTATTACCATCGATTTTTCAGATGATCATGTGTGTAGTGAATTACGTGAAGCCAGTTACAACAACCCGTTATCTTTGTTTTTAAGGCTTTATAAGTTGCAACAACTTGGGGTCAAAAATTGGCAGGGGGAAACAAGGCGTTTGCTTGGCAAAGATAATTTTATCGGTACAGTTAAGAAGCCACTAAAAACCAAACTTCCTTTGTCTATTCAAGAGTTAACGCTAAGTGATGAACATGGTAAACAAGTTACATTAGATGACTTGTCTGACGGTGAAGCACAATTTATTCAAGTTCTTGCCACTGCAAAAGTGTTTAGTGATGAACAAGCTATTTTTTTGTTTGATGAGCCAGAAACTCACTTAAACCCATCTTGGCGAACATATTTTCATCACTATCTTAGCAAGGCTTTAGACACTAAGGAGCACAACTCGCAGGTGTTTGTTTCTACTCATTCGCCATTCATGATTTCCTCTTTGAAAAAAGAAGATGTCTTGTTTTTCGAGCGTGATGAGCATAGCAAGATTTTAATGGAGCCAATTGGAACTCAGACTTATGGCTCTTCTTTTGAAGTGCTTATAAAGAAACACTTTGGTTTACGCTCTCTGATATCACAAACAGTTGTTGAAGCAGTAAAAGAACATCTTCCAAAAGATGGTAATCAAGCTTCTATTCAAGAAGCAAAGCAGTGGATTGAGAACAACCTTGGGGATTCGATGGAAAAAGCCTATCTACTAAGGAAGTTGCAAAGCTGATGTTGTTTCCTCTTGACCCTAATACCCCTCAATGTGCAGTGTTTGAAGTACTTAATAATGAGCTGCTGCATTTCCTTCATTCATCCATCCATGCTCGTGTATTTGATGAGAATCTTTTTTCTGAGTATCACTTCGATGGTGAAGACGTTAGAAGTGTGTGTTGGACTAATGGGCCGACTAGAGAAAAGTTTAAGTCTCTCTGGAATGAGTTGCCAGCAGGCATTGGTGATAGGCAAGCATTGTATGATCTTGTTTTCACTGGACAGGATATTGTCGTATATTTTGATAACCTTACTGTCCAACTTCCGGTATTACAAGGAAGGGAACTGTTCGAAGCTTTTAAATCTCTGACTACTTACTTATTTACTCAAACAATGAAGTTAAGTAGTGCTCGAAAGCAAAGTAATAGTACAATTAATCATCACTATGGGGCATTTAAACAGGCTAACCAAAATACCTCTTTATGCTATATATGTGGCACGGAGTTGTTGTCTCAAGACCGCATAGGGTTAAGTGCTGATGATAACTGGCGTGCAGACTACGATCACATCCTATGTAAGGATAAGTATCCAATCTATTCTGTGCATCCTGGTAACTTTGTTCCTACTTGTCATACTTGTAATAGTAAAGCCAAAGGGGCAAAAGATGCTCTCAATGATCGCCGTGGCCGACGGAAAGCATTTTATCCGTTGCCACCCTCGCAAGAGTCCTGTTACCAGTCAGCAATGATAGTCCCACATTTCTTAGAACTTGATGATTTCATAGGTGGTGATTGGGAGTCACCGCTATCGGCATCGCCTGTTACGTTTCCAAATTCTCCTGCTGCTGTTAGCTCAAAAATTCACGTATGGAAAGAGCTTTACGAAGTTCCACAACGAGTTGAACAACATATCGTGACCAATTTTTGCGAACGTATTGCAGGGGATCTTAATTTAACCTCTCAAGATAACTTTGATGATTTTTCTCACCAATTACAGAGGGCCGCAAGATCACAACCGGCGGATATGAAAAGGACTGAATGGAAATTTTGGTTCTATCTACTTTATTGTTTTTTGCACAATCAAGATGTTGAATATAAAAGAGATATTTGGGCTATGCTTCGTTGGAAGTTGGGTTTAAGTAGCCAAGATGACATGGATGAAACCTTTGGGTGATGTAGTTGCACAGTGATTTTGACCAAAGATTTGTTCCGAAGTGTACATGCATGTTTATGAGAAGTACTCAGGCTAAGGACTGAGTGTTTACTGAGTAAGATAACTCAACGGTGATGTGAGTAAGTCCAATGTGGATAAGAAAAGGTGAGTCTTTAACTAGCTTTTTAGTTCGAAAGAAAAATGTTACTGGCTCACCGTTGACTCAAGATGTGCGTAGAGCGGTGTTTACTGATAGTGGGTGGAAAAATGTACCTTCAATATATGTTGGTGATATTTGTGAAAAGGATGGAGGTGGATTGGCAGCCCATGTTGACCTGCTATTTAAACATACAGCATTAAAAGCATATGCTCCTACCTTACCCCCAGATACCGTAGTTAAATTTATTGATAGTTGTATGGAGTCATACCAAGAAAGCTTATCGATGGGGTTGCGTGGTGCACTATATTCAGTATTTAACCGCAGTCGTATTTTTAAGTTTTGTTTTCATTGTGTGCATGAACGAGCAATTAATTTTGGTCTTGTCTGGATTGATATAGATTGGTGTTTAGATGGTCATTATTTTTGCTCGAAACATCAGACTAGGTTGAGCCTGCCAATTTGCTCTAATTGTGGTAAGAGTTTAGAAAACCAGTTTGATACGATGCTTAGTTATTTGAATCGACGCTGTAAGCACTGTGACTTTTTACTTTGTAATGAGCAGTCTTTTGAAAAAATTAAGCTTCTTGATTCTTCTATGCTTCCTTTCACGAGTGAATACAGGGTGTTTAAGAAAAATTACCCTCATTTTTCAAGCTCATTAACTCGAAAATTTGTCGATGAGGCAGTGCTCAAAGCAAACGGAATTTCTTTTGATGGCAAGAAAAGCATCCAACTTAATCAGCTATCTATTCCTAAGTCTTTAGGAGGTGCGAACTTAAGAAACTATTTTATGAATAAAACTAAAGCCGTACCACAGGATGTGTTTTGGTTATGTGTTCAAAGTATCTTTAAGGACTTTGAGTCTTTTAATGAATACCTAGATGCCAATACTTGTACCGTAAAGTTAAGCTCTAAAGAACTCAGTAATGAAGTGAAAAATGATTTTATAATCATTTATTTAGATTTGAAGTGAACCTCGGTTGACTTAGCGAGTTATTGTACTTGCCCATTTAGTGGCTTTATATCGAGGCTTCAGCGTGAAATTAAAGTGAATGAATGCCCCTGATCTGATCGTAAGATTTTGATTTAGTCCATTCAATTTATGCAACAAAACCTCCGTGATCAACTAAATAAAGATTGTTTTGACATGTCTCTATTCGCAATGTAGGCCAAAAATAATCCAAAGTTTGCTAGCTAAGTGTCTAGTTAAGTTTTGGAGGAGCCTAATGAATGGCTGCGGATCTGCTCTAGCGCAAAAACTTTATCTCACTTACTTATCAACAGTTCAATATTGTAAGTTATTGATACAAAGGCAGACATATCATCGCTATCTGAAGATAGTAGCACTTGCGTACAATAATTTTGGACTTGTTAGTATGAGTAAGCTTAAAAATCACCTCAACACACCACTAAGCCCTTCATTCACTTACTAAAATCTGAAATCGAAGATGTTTTTTGTTCACTACCTTTAGGATGAGAGTGGTTAAGATCTAATATTCCCGTATTAGGTGGATTAACTCCTATTGAAGTTATCCAAAATGGAGATTTGAACTTAGTTTTAGATACTTTGAATAAAATGAAATACGGGGATATGTGCAGCTAAGCAAAGTTAGTAAAACCTCCCTCATAAAACTCGTTCTATTCAAAGATTATTTGATATAAATGTTCTAGCAAGTTGTACCTGACTGATTTCTTGCCCATTCCACACAGCAAGCTAGTATCTACTATTTTCAAATAGTACCCCACTTTCAATCTAGCTAAGGATTTCTAATGACTGTAGTTTAGACCGAGCACACTAATGACATTGGTAGTTTGACTGTTCGTTGGAGGATTACACAATGTTCGGGAAAAAAAGCGCCTCAATACTGAAGCGCTTCTTGTGTAAAAAATCTGGGCTGCTCTTTTAGTTTGATTATCCTGCTCACTGGCTAGGGGAATCTCTTCCGACATCAGCATCCTCAGTAATGAGTTCCAGTCCTACGCTGACAGCCTCAAACTATTAGAATATTGGAACGATGTCAATCGCGATGATCACAGGTAGTCCAGCTCTAATCAAACTTGTTTGTGCCCAGAAACGTACCAGTACGGTCACAGCTAGCACAATTTGTGCCCCATTGCGTGTTTCGAACAAGTTTCTACATTACGGCTAGTAGCTCTTTATGCTATAAATTATCTAATGTCTGTTTTTAATCGAGAAACGACTTATGAGCAAGAAAAGGCTATCAGAAAAAGAGCTGCTTGATGGTATCACACCTGATACTGCACACGCTGATGAGCTTGCAACAGTATCATGGGATGAACTAAGGCTAGAATTCTCAGAAAGCGACTATAAAGCCGCTATGAAGAGAATTGAATCCCTGTTTGATGTGGTTGAACCAGGCACACCCGAAGGTGACGAACTTGAAAAACTAGTGACTTGGGTTGAAGCGTATGAAGAAGAGCACTTCCCATTTTAAGTTAGCTAGTCCTCTACTAACTAATATTTATCCCGAAACGTATCAGAAAGCATAGTACCAGCAACAGAGCTAGCTAATGTGCAAAATATGCGCGTTGCTCATCAAGCAACTACCGAGAATTCCTCGGGAGTTGAACTGTTGCAACTTTTGCAATAATTGCTTGAGCCATGAGAAAGTTAAGTTGTTGCAGAATCAGCAAACACTACCAACGGCTCCAATTATGCAACAGCCTGTTGCACAAATTAGCCGGAATCAAGATTGCTCTGAAGCGTTAATGGTTGATAAGCTTTGGTAATGATTTCAGGCCCTATAATGTGTTGTAGTCTAAGAATTTTTATTACCAGTGAAGGTACTTTTATTAAGCAATAGTATGTTAGGAGTTAATATGTTTTATGTAGGTGTTAGCCATTATTACGCGACGGGTGAAGGCGTTACAATTTATGTCGCCAGCGGTAGTGAAGAATCAATTCGTAAAGCTATTCCGGAATACTTTCACCAAGGACTGACCCTTTTAACTCCTTCTGATTGGCTAAAAGCAGCTGATGGGGACTGTGTAGATGAATACTACCAATCGGATGCAGAAGTTCTTAAGACCTATTTACCCATGTTGTGGAAGCAGATTGAAGAAAGAGCGTTAGAAAGAGGATGCTATCTGGAGCTTTTTATGAAGCATCATTTTAACTATGCCTAATATGAACTCGGTCGAGATTTAGTGATTAGATAAACGTGGTTCTGATACTTATATGAGTGCGAATCACCTGGTAATTTGAAGGGCTGGCATTGTCTTATCGTAAGCGCATCATAAACCCCACATTCTAATCAATATCGGTACGTCCTAAGATCAAATCTCCAACCTCAAGGAGATCTGAAATGGCAAAACGGCGCACCAACAAAGAATGGCAAACCCTGTTTGAAA
>NZ_CAWPGB010000009.1:0-36651 GCF_963887575.1 Vibrio sp. 3-2(1)
TGCTTGGCGACCATAGCGTTGTGGACCCACCTGACTCCATGCCGAACTCAGAAGTGAAACACAACAGCGCCGATGGTAGTGTGGGGTCTCCCCATGTGAGAGTAGGACATCGCCAGGCTTTGAATATCGCTTACATATCATTAAAAATATGAAAGCAAAACTAAAAATATAGCATTATCAAAGTAAGACTAATTTTTAGTGACAATTTGTGGAGAGATGGCTGAGTGGTTTAAAGCACCGGTCTTGAAAACCGGCGATGGTTAATAGCTATCCTAGGGTTCAAATCCCTATCTCTCCGCCACTTTTAAAGAAAAAACCGCTGTTTTTACAGCGGTTTTTTTCGTTTTATATCAACATGCCAATCTGGAAAATTAATAGCTTAATTCAATCCCTCGAACATATCTTGATCACCCTATCTGTACTTTCCAAAAATCGATTTTACACATTGAACACCTCAGACATAATGTCGTTGTGATCCGCAAAACTTTGTTGGTTAGCGTGAGCCAACTGCACACTTGCTCTATTGGATTTAGCACGGTGAGTAGGAAGAAACGTGATGACACTGACATGACTAAACTGCACTTATATACCTACCAGCACCATCCATTATAACGACGGCCTCACCTATTCATTTTTAGGGGCATGACCCAAGCCGACCCAAATAAATACGCATATTCAAATCGCTGTGGCTTCACAGTTCGAGGTTTTGTGCCGTGCTCGGCCTTAAGTCAAATGGCATTTTGATCAAGAAATTATCCAGGAAATCCCAGGTGTTCAAGCGGGTAATAGTAGAATTAGGATGGTTTTTGTTGGCTCGCCAGCGTTTTGAAATCGGTGCTATTAAGGCTATCCATCGTGATATTTAAAAATAGTTAGATAGCCTTAATGAGATCGTACTTTTCTTTAATTGGTATAAGGTTATTTTTAGGTGCTTAGTTAGATTGCCATTTAAACATGCTCTATCATGGTCAGTGCCTTACGTGAGACTTCTGCGGCGGCTTTAGGATAGTTTTGTTTTTCAAGGCTATCGGCAAGATAAGCGTAATCAGATACATTGGCACGGAGCGATAACGCTTTTTCCAAATGGCTTTGCGCCTCTGCCCATTTCTGCTCTCTCATATACAATTGAGCCAGTGCGCTGTGTGCTTCGGCGTTACCACTATCCTTACTAATGGCTTCTTGTAACAACAAAATTGCTGGGTATCTATCTGGTAAATTGAGCTCTGCTAATAATGAATACAGAGCTGGCATTGGATGTTTTTTTAATGTTTCTTTAATGACGGTAAATGCTTCCGAATCTGCTTTTCGTTGAATCAACTGCTCGATGAAGCATTGAGTTAAAATGACGTCGTTTTTGGTTTTCCTTGGAAGCTTGTCCCAATGATTGATTAAGCCTTCACTACCTTGCTGCTGGGCCACGTTTTTTAGTAAACCGCATTGTGCTTTTTGGTTCAGTTGTTGGCTCTCGTCCGTATCGATCTGTTTTGCTTTTTGGAGCTTAGGTAAAAGCTCAAGCAGCGGTTGCCACTGTTCTAGGTGCACGTATGTTATCTTGAGTAAGTTGAGCACGATGGTGTTATTCGGATGAGTGGCTTGTAATGCTGATAGAGTGCTTAGCGCCAGCTCAAACTCTTCTTCTCGTACTTGCTGCTTGGCGCGAGTTAATTCAACGGCTAGGCCTGCATTACTTTGCTGACTGGCGAGATCTAAATAGTGATCTCGTTTTGCTCTGTCGCCCATTCCCTGCGCAGCTTCCGATGCAACAAGGTAGCAGAGCAGCGGCATATCATGGTGGTTCGCCCAGCGAGTGACTTTCTTTTCTGCCTGCTTCCAGTCTCCCTCTAGAAGTTTAATGATACCTTCATTGGTATAACGGCGAGAGCGCTTTAACTTACGTACGCTGAACCAGTTTAATGTGTTTGAACTGGCGTAGAATGCTTTTTTGAGAAGATATTCTAAGCTAAATAATCCAGAGAGGAGTGCAATCACAAAGATCACTAAGGTGGTTACGCTCATCTCTATTGTTCTATTAGCTATAGAGATAAGAACATAACCTTGCTGGCCAGCATATTGGGTTCCGACAAATAAACCGGCCCCTAATACTACAAAAAGAAAGATGACTCTAAACATTACTTGTCCTCCGTAACGCTCATTGGAGAAACTTCACGGCGTAGGCGTTCAGTGATGACATCAGCGAGTTCGTGCTGAGTTTCAAGTTTAACTGGATATTGCACTTGTATATTTTGTTTACTGAGCTGCAATAGCGCGTGATTAAACTGCTGCACACTCTGATCATCGGAATTAAAGAAGCTGGCTGACCATTTATCTGCTGTGCTCAGTGCCGTTGTATAAATCTCTTGTTGTTCTGCGTATACGGCTTTGATGGCGGTTTCTAATTTTGCTTTGAGATTTTCTTTTAGATAGAAGTGCTGCTCAGGTGACAGTAGCGGAATGGCATTACCGTCTCGAGTGCGGAAGGTAATGAAGTTCTCCGAGAAGTCTTTCAATGAGCTAACGAGATTATTTTGCCAGTCGTTAATATTTTCGGAAACTTGTGGTGCTGATTGCTGCTGAGTTTCAGGCAACATGGCATTGGCCAGCGGTAGAGTGTCAACTTGTTGCTGCAAGGTTGTTAAGCGTAACACTAGCCCTTCACGATCAATCAATGGGATGATTTTGAGCTGAGTAATGTCACGCGCCATGGCTTTGCGTAGCGGCACTAAGCTTGGGTCATTCAATTCAGCAATACGCTGGTCAGCGCTTTCCATTAGCTTGGTCGCGCTGACGATGTCATGTTCTAGAAAAAGTTTACGGCCTGCTAGTTTCACTAAGTAGTCAGCTTCTGCTAGTAGCCAGTCGTTGGGACGGCGGCCTTTGATATCAGCTATCGCCAGTTGCAAGCTGTCGATACTTTTTTGCTGTTGATTCAAGGCTACGTCAGTTTTGTGAGTGAGTTGGTCCGCTTTGGCTTGTGTTTCTTGCTTTATTTGATTGATTTCAGCCGCGAGCTGACTTTGGGTTTGTGTTAATTGAGTCTGCAATGCGTTGATTTTGGCTTGGTAAAAGGCGTCTTTTTGCTGCATTTGATAGGCTATACCACCACTGAAAATGATGGATAAGCTAATTGCAATAACAGAAAGTTTGATACTGCGCTTTGCTCGTTTATCACTCTTTTCTTCAGGCTGAGACGTGGGATCCTGCACGTAACTTTTTGGTGAATCAAGGTTATCCGTTGCGTCTTTTTCTGTAACCAGAGGAGGTGTGGCTGCTTTTTCAGGTTCAATATGCGGGTTATTATTTTTGCTTGTCATGCTTAGAGTCCTGTCTAGATTGGCTAATACTAGCCGCGAGTTCTGTATTGGAGGCGCTTCCCACGTTCGTGACGCACCCAAATCCCATGTGCAGCGCCTCTTGTCGAATTCGCTCGCTTGGGACAAAAAGAGCTAAATTTAGCAGCCAGAGTCGTTGTGAATCAGAGAATTGATCCATCATAAAATTGAGTTGACCTGAGCTGGTGACAACTAACTGAGTGACTTGCTGTTGCTGCCACAGAGATATCGATTCGGCGGCAAAGAGGGTGATCGTATCGCGTCGATACACTTCCTTATACACCACATCAGCACCACGCTCGATTAAGCTGTCGTGGATGAGCTCACGTCCGCCATTACCACGTAAAATCATCACCTTAAGGCCCGATATTGATTGCAACTGCGGTAGGGCAAGCAGGTGTTCACTGTCACTTATCTGCGGATAGTGTACTTTTTGTTGGCTTAATTTGCTGAAAACATGTGCGGTTTTTTGACCAACGGCAAGGTATCTGGCGTCATTTGGCCAAAAATATCGGTGATCTTGCAAAAATTGATGACTGAACGTCACCGCGTTTTGGCTAACCGCAATAATAATGTCGCATTGCTGAAGTTCTGGGAGTAAATACGGGAGATCGACTCCTGCATTAATCTGAATCAGTGGATGGTGAACGGAGCGGATACCGAGATCCGCTAATTGTTGGCAAAGTTCAATCCCTTGATTTTCGGGGCGAGTGACCAACACCGTCATACTTTATTCGTGCTCGCAGTAGAGTTTGGACAGAATATCTCGCGCTCCATCATTGAGCAATTGATGGGCAAGCGTGATTCCTAGTTGCTCAGCATCGGAGCGGTGGCCACGAATCTCACCTTGCACAATCTTAGAACCATCAGGCTCACCGACTAGTGCTCTTAGCCAAATATGCTCGCCATCGAGCAGTGCGTAACTACCGATAGGTACTTGGCAGCCGCCTTCTAATGTTAGGTTCATGGCTCGTTCACATTTCACGCGATCAGCCGTGTCAGAATGGTTGAGTGGCGCAAGCAATGCTCTTAAACGTTCGTCATCTAAACGGCATTCAATCCCGACTGCACCTTGCCCTACTGCAGGAAGCGATTGTTCTGGTTCAATAATGCTGCGAATGCGATCTTCAAGCTTCAAACGTTTTAAACCTGCTGCGGCGAGAATAATCGCATCGTATTCACCTGCATCGAGTTTTCCAAGACGAGTACCGACATTGCCACGCAATTCTTTAATCACAAGGTCTGGTCGATATGCTTTGAGTTGGCATTGGCGACGTAGGCTGCAGGTGCCGACGATGGCACCTTGAGGCAGTTGTTCAATGCTTTGATAGGTGTTTGAAACGAAAGCATCACGTGGATCTTCGCGTTCACAAATCGTCACTAGTCCAAGCCCTTGAGGGAAATCGACGGGAACATCTTTCATTGAATGCACTGCTAAATCGGCTCGGTCTTCAAGCATAGCGACTTCCAACTCTTTGACAAAAAGCCCCTTACCACCCACTTTAGCTAAAGGCGTATCTAAAATGACGTCACCTTTGGTTACCATGGTCACTAATTCCACTTCTAGGCCAGGATAAGCCGCTTGCAGCGCATCTTTAACATAATAAGCTTGCCAAAGGGCGAGCGGGCTTTTACGTGTGGCGATTCGAATGGGTGTTGCGTGAGTCATGATAATCCCGAGTGTAGGTAATGGATGGTTTAATCCTATCATTCCCGCTATGAAAGGTTTACTACTAGATCGTCGCTGTGAAGGATTGATGAAGAGATAGCATAAATTGGTCAAAATTGTGTGATTTATATCTCGTTTATATAATGAGCTATTACGACAAAGTGTAAATAGCTACGACACTATAGCCAAGGTCGTTGGAGTGCATTGTAGGCATGCTCTGCCTGAGTGTGATATGCATCGAGAGGGCTTTACCAAATGGAAAGAAAATGTTAGATTGATCACGTTTTTTTGGTGCTTTAGAATAAAATATAATCAAAGCGCGTGTTAATGTTTCAACCAAGGAATCAACCTTGCAGGCTTACACCAAGACGTTAATTCAACGATTAGACAATCTCAACCAGCAACGTACCGAGCGTGCGCTGGCGCTTATGGATTTGCAAAGTCAACGTGTATTTCATTTCATTCCTGCATTACTGCACTTCAATCACCCGATTATTCCCGGCTACTACGATGCAAAAGTCCCTTATGGTGTCTATGGTTTTGAGCCTAACGACATCCAACGTCAGCTGGTTGAAGATACAGAACTCACCTTAGGTCAACCCTTACCGACCGCAGACACCCCCGCTATTCTTGCTCTGTATACCATGGGCAGTACCTCGTCGATTGGTCAAAGCACCTCGAGTGACTTAGATATTTGGGTATGTGTAGCATCGAGTATGAGCTGTGATGAGCGGGAAAGCTTAAGCAACAAATGTTTGTTGATCACTGATTGGGCAAAGAGCCAAGGGGTGGAAGCTAACTTTTTCTTGATGGATGAGCTACGTTTTCGCAGTAATCATTCTGAGCAGATGACAGGCGAAAACTGCGGTTCATCGCAACATCTCCTGCTATTAGACGAGTTCTATCGCTCTGCTGTTCGCTTGGCAGGCAAGCGTTTACTGTGGCAAATCGTGCCTCCTGAAATGGAAGAGTGCTACGACGAATACGTGCACGAATTGTGCAGCAATGATTACATTAATTGCAGTGAATGGATCGATTTTGGTAAGTTGAACCGCATTCCTGCTGAAGAGTATTTCGGCGCAAACCTTTGGCAGCTTTATAAAAGCATCGACTCGCCTTATAAGTCAGTGTTAAAAGCGATTCTGCTTGAGGCGTATTCGTGGGAGTACCCACACACGCAATTATTAAGCATTGATACTAAACGACGGTTTTTTACTCATGAACCTGATTTGTACAGTATGGATGCTTACTATTTGATGCTTGAAAAAGTGACGCGTTACCTTGAACGCATTGGTGATTCTGCCCGTCTTGATCTGGTGCGTCGTTGTTTTTATCTCAAAACGCATGAAAAGTTATCCCGTGAGCCGAGCTTAGGCTCAGTGGCATGGCGTCGAGAAGCATTAAGCCACATGATTCAGCAGTGGAATTGGTCGGAATCTGTTGTTCAAGAATTAGACAATCGCCGTAATTGGAAAGTTGAACAAGTTAAAGTCGTCCATCATGCGTTGTTAGATGCGTTGATGCTGAGCTATCGAAACTTGATCCAGTTTGCGCGTCGTAATGACATCACCTCGGCCATTAGCCCACAAGATATATCAATCCTCGCGCGTAAGTTGTATGCGGTATTTGAGGTGTTGCCGGGTAAAGTCACGCTACTGAATCCACAAATTTCGCCAGATCTGCACGAGCCGGATCTCTCGTTTATTCAAGTTCGGGAAGGGCGAACCAATAAAGCGGGCTGGTATCTGTATAAACAGCCTCTGGTTGCCCATCGTATGATTGGCCAACCTTTCCTTGAGCATAATGAATACCTCAGTAAGCTGGTCTCTTGGGCCTTCTTTAATGGTTTGATCACGGAATCAACTCATTTGCACTCAGTAGTACGTGACGCACAGTTGGATATTGATAAGTTCTATCAAATGGTTAGCGATTTGCGTAATACCTTCTCGTTGCGTAAGCGGCGGCCGACCATGCAGGCCTTAGCGAGCCCTTGTGAAATCAGCCAACTGGCGATGTTCATCAACTTTGAAAATGATCCTACCGCGGAATTAAGCGGTAAATCGCTCAAAATTGATTTGAAAAATATAGATATTTTCAGTTTCGGATCTGAGCAAAAAAGCTTAGTCGGTAGTGTCGATTTAGTGTATCGCAACTCGTGGCATGAAGTACGGACTCTCCATTTTACTGGCGAAACGGCGATGCTCGACGCGTTGAAAACCGTGCTTGGCAAAATGCACCAAGATGCGCTACCGCCAGAGTCTGTCGATGTATTTTGTTACAGCAAAAGTCTGCGTGGCGTGATGCGCAACATGGTGTACCAGTTGCTGGCGGAATGTATCGATTTGCGTTTGAAACCGGTAGAGCAAGAGAAACGTCGCCGTTTTAAAGCGTTACGCATTGGCGATCAAATGTATGGTCTGTTTTTTGAGCGGCGAGGGGTTTCGGTACAGAAGTTGGAAAATTCGGTAGATTTTTACCGCAGTATTTCAACCAACAAATTGAAAGGTTCACCGCTGTTAATGCTCGATCGCGATCAAGATTATCAACTGCCGGAAATCGTCGATGGTTTTGCTAGTGAAGGCTTAGTGCAGTTTTTCTTTGAAGATACCGATAAAGGCTTCAACATTTATGTGTTGGATGAGTCGAACCAAATTGAAGTCTATCACCAGTTCAGCGGCGAAAAAGATGAGATGATCACTAACGTCAACAGCTTTTATACCTCAGTGCGCGACGGTAACCCACTCTCCGCCAAACTTATTAACTTCAATCTGCCGCAGTATTATCAAATCGTCCACCCAGAAGAAGGGGAAAGCTATATTGTCCCTTATCGTAACGATTCCGCGCTCTATTCTCGTCCTTCAAAAGCGGTCAACGCTTAGTTCGGTAGCGCCAAGTCACACATCTGTCACTTGGCGTTGTTGCTTTACACCCAGTCGATCGTTTCGCCAGCGTGTTTTTCACATTCTTGTTTCACCATCGCAATCAATTCCAGCCCTGTTTTTGAACAAATCCAGTTTTGGTCGATCAGTTTGAAATGGAAACCGCCAGACTTTGATGCCAGCCAAATTTCATGCATTGGCTCTTGGCGGTTAATAATAATTTGGCTGCGGTCATCAAATTCTAACGTCATCACATTACCTGAGGTTTCGTAATCAATGTCGGCACCTGCGTTGTCTATCGCTTGTTCAATGATTTCTAGCTGCTCATCGACAAGTTGGTGAAATTCAGTATCGTTCATCCTGTCTATCCTATTGCTTTTCCTGATTGTGGTGCGATTATAGGGGGCATTGACTCAATAATCACGACATGCAAAATGAAAAAATCAATCGCTGCACTTTTTATGTTGTCACTCCTTGCTCTCGCAGGGTGTGGTCAAACCGGGCCGTTATACATGCCAGCAGAGCCTGAGCAGAGTGAACAACCTCAGCCATAGTCATTGATTTAGCTTAAAGGAAACGAATTTTGGATTACTTCAATTATCAGGACGATGGTCAGCTTTGGGCTGAAAATGTCGCATTAACAGAGTTGGCTGAGCAATACGGCACGCCTTTGTATGTCTATTCTCGCGCTACTTTAGAGCGTCACTGGCATGCTTTTGATAAGTCGGTAGGCGAACACCCTCATCTGGTGTGTTATGCGGTGAAGGCTAACTCAAACTTAGGCGTATTAAACACGTTGGCGCGTTTAGGGTCAGGTTTTGATATTGTTTCGGCAGGAGAGCTAGAGCGTGTTGTGGTGGCGGGTGGTGACCCGGCGAAAGTGGTATTTTCTGGCGTCGGTAAAACGGAAGCTGAAATGAAACGCGCGTTGGAGCTCAAGATTAAATGCTTTAACGTTGAATCCGAGCCTGAATTAGCACGTTTAAATAAAGTGGCTGGCGAGCTGGGTGTCAAAGCACCGATTTCACTGCGCATCAACCCTGATGTGGATGCACAAACCCACCCTTATATTTCAACCGGTTTGCGTGACAATAAGTTTGGTATTGCTTTTGACCGTGCACTGGATGTTTATCGCTTGGCACAAAGCCTAGAGAATCTCAGCATTCATGGTATTGATTGCCACATTGGCTCTCAACTGACTGCTATTGCCCCTTTTATTGATGCAACCGATCGCTTACTTGCGTTAATTGATCAGCTTAAAGAGGAAGGGATCACCATTAAACATTTGGATGTTGGTGGTGGTTTAGGTGTGGTGTATCGCGATGAGTTACCCCCGCAGCCTTCCGATTATGCCAAAGCCTTGTTGGCGCGTTTGAGTAACCATCAAGATCTCGAACTGATTTTTGAACCGGGACGTGCTATTGCGGCTAACGCGGGCGTGTTGTTGACGAAAGTAGAGTTTCTCAAACATACCGAACACAAAAACTTTGCCATTATTGATGCGGCGATGAACGATTTGATGCGTCCAGCGCTTTATCAAGCTTGGCAAGATATTGTTCCTGTTGTGCCGCGCCAAGGTGAAGCGCTAACCTATGACTTGGTTGGGCCTATTTGTGAAACCGGTGACTTCTTGGGTAAAGATCGTTCATTGGTCTTGGATGAGGGAGATCTACTGGCGGTTCGCTCAGCAGGAGCTTACGGTTTTGTGATGTCTTCGAACTATAATACACGTACTCGCGTGGCGGAAGTGATGGTGGATGGTGCACAAACCCACCTTGTTCGTCAGCGTGAAGCACTATCGAGCCTATGGGCATTAGAGCGTATTCTGCCGGAGTAAATTGAAGCATTATGCATTTCCATTTTTCTAAAATGCACGGTTTGGGTAATGACTTCATGGTCGTTGATTGCATTACACAAAACGTCTTCTTCTCCCCTGATTTGATCCGCCGCTTGGCGGATCGTCATACTGGCGTGGGGTTTGATCAGCTATTAGTGGTTGAAGCGCCGTATGATCCGGAAAGTGATTTTCACTACCGTATTTTTAATGCCGATGGCAGCGAAGTTGAACAATGTGGCAACGGCGCACGTTGCTTTGCTCGCTTTGTGCGGATGAAAGGGCTGACCAATAAGTACAACATTGGAGTCACGACTAAAAAAGGCAAAATGGTTTTAAATGTTGAAGAGGATGATCAAATCACCGTCAACATGGGCATACCAGAATTTGAGCCTAATAAGATTCCATTTCGAGCCAAACAGGCAGAGAAAACCTACATCATGCGCGTTGAAGAGAAAACCTTGTTCTGCGGGGCGGTGAGTATGGGCAATCCGCATGTGGTGACAGTGGTGGAGGATGTGACAACCGCTGAGGTTGAAATTTTGGGTCCACTGCTTGAATCTCATGAGCGTTTTCCAGAGCGTGTTAACGCAGGCTTCATGCAAGTGCTGAATCGCAATGAAGTGAAGCTACGTGTTTATGAACGTGGCGCGGGTGAAACTCAAGCGTGTGGCAGTGGTGCGTGTGGCGCGGTTGCCGTTGGTATTCTTCAAGGGTTATTGGCGGAAGAGGTGACAGTACACTTACCTGGTGGCTCGTTAGAGATCCACTGGCAAGGGCCGGGTAAGCCACTCTATATGACAGGCCCTGCGACTCATGTGTTTGATGGTCAAGTCTCTTGTTAGGGTTAAGTAAGATAAGGAATCATTTTGTCACACGTTGAAGCGGATGCACTCACAGCCGAAGTTGTGGCTGAATATTTACGAGATCACCCAGATTTTTTCCTCCAGCGTTCAGAGCTGGTTGACAGGCTCTCCTTGCCGCACCATCAACAAGGTGCGGTCTCTTTGGTGCATGTACAACTGAATCGTCAGCGCCAGAGAATTGAGGAGTTAGAGGAAGAGATCACAGCCTTTATGTCATTAGCGGCCAATAATGACCGCACTTTCCACGAATTTATGGATCTGCAAGAGCAGATCTTAAAATGTCATTCAATGCCGCAAGTATGTAAGGCAATAGAAAACAAAGCGCAAACCTTAGGTTTGGTAGCGTATATTCGTTTACTGGCCTCGCCTGAAACCGATTATCAATTGACCCAAGAGCAATGGCAGCGTTTTGCAACTAACCATTTTAATGGCAAAAATGCTTATTTAGGGCGTATGAAAAAGTTGGATCGCCAAGCGTTATTTGGTGAACAAACCGCTGCGCCAGAAATGGGTTCGTATGTGGTGCTACCATTAGGTAAGCGCTCATCACAAGGCGTGTTAGCGTTTGCAAGTGAAGATGGCGGCCATTTTCAACCGAGTATGGATACCCTCTTTTTACGTCATTTGGCGTTAGTTCTCTCTCATTTAATTGAGACTCTACCTTGGCAACCGATTGAGCATGACCGAATCAGCCACACCTCTGCCTAACGGCTTACAGCAGCCCTTAACTCGCTTCTATGAATATCTGCGGAGCGAGAAAGGGTTGAGCTTGCACACCCAACGCAATTACAAACAACAGCTGGAAACCATGGCGCAGCATTTAGTGCAGATGGGGCTGAATCAATGGCAACAAGTCGATGCCGCTTGGGTGCGACAGCTGGCGAGCAAAGGGATGCGTGAAGGGATGAAAGCCAGCAGTTTAGCGACGCGTCTCTCTTCATTGCGCAGTTTTTTTGATTTCTTGATCTTGCGTGGTGAACTGACGGCTAACCCGGCCAAAGGCGTTGCAGCACCGCGTAAAAAACGCCCGTTACCGAAAAACTTAGATGTGGATGAAGTCGCACAACTGCTCGAAGTCAAGGATGATGATCCGCTGTCAGTGCGCGATCGCGCCATGATGGAACTGATGTATGGTGCTGGGTTGCGTTTAGCGGAGCTCGTCAGCATTAACGTAAAAGACCTGAGCTTTAGCCGCGGCGAGATTCGAGTGGTGGGTAAAGGGGATAAAGAACGTAAGGTGCCTTTTGCAGGCCAAGCCAAAGAATGGGTGGCGCATTGGTTGAAAATACGAACGCAGTTTGCAAACGCTGATGAGCAAAGCTTGTTTGTTTCAAAGCTGGGTGTTCGTATTTCGCATCGCAACGTACAAAAACGCATGGCCGAGTGGGGGCAAAAGCAGGCGGTGGCTAGCCATATTAGCCCACATAAACTGCGCCACTCTTTTGCGACTCACATGCTTGAATCGAGCAATAATTTACGTGCTGTCCAAGAGTTGCTGGGTCATGAGAACATTTCGACGACGCAAATCTATACTCATTTGGACTTTCAACATCTTGCGCAGGCCTATGACCAAGCGCACCCAAGAGCACGTAAAAAGAAACAGAGCGAGTAACGCATGCACTTTTATCGCAATATCGGCCCCATTAAAGCGATGAGCTTTGATTTGGACGACACGTTGTATGACAACCATCCAGTGATCCGTCATGTTGAGCAGCAAATGGTCGTGTGGCTGCACACTCATCATCCGCTTTCCGCGACGCGTCCGATAAGTTGGTGGCAGCAACTTAAACAGCAACTGGCGCTGCAAGAGCCACTGCTCGGTCATGATGTCACTCAGTGGCGATTTAAGCAGATAGAACAAGGCTTAATTCAATTAGGCTATTCGCCGCAACTTGCTTTACAGGCTGCGCAGAATGCCATTGAAGAAGTGTTGCGGTTACGTCACTTAATCACGGTGCCAGAGAAGACGCACCGCGTGATGACCGAACTGGCAAAGCGCATGCCGTTAGTGGCGATTACCAACGGCAATGTTGACCCGCACAAAATTGGCTTGGGGCATTATTTTCAACAAATTTTTAAAGCGGGTCCCGATGGCTTGGCCAAGCCGTATCCGGATCTTTTTGACAAAGCGCAGGCTGCATTACAGCTACCTGCAGCCTCGATTTTACACGTTGGTGATCATCTGATAACCGATGTGCAAGGCGCAAAATGTAATGGTTTTCAAGCCTGTTGGTATAACGATCAAGGCCAAACCTTGCTCGCCAGTCGTAAGGCCAAAGTTTTGCCTGATATTGAAATCCATCAACTGGATTCATTACTGCAGCTTTAGGGCGTGACCGCTTTTATCCGCTTGAAAAGCCTTGAGATAGTAAGTAAAAAACGCGCGTAACTCTCTCGCATTATTTGGTTCTCCGAGAGAGTTGAGCAGCTCAACGCCCACTTCTAACGTGCATAAATGACCAGCATCTTGATTTCGCCTTAATCCATACTGAGAGATTTGATTTGGGGTGAGGTGTAGCTGCGGTAAATCGGATAACCAAGGGCTCTTATTGAGCATCTTCTTGGCTTCTTGCCATGTCCCATCCAGGATAATAAACACGATTTCCTGAGTGTCAGACGTTGAGAGAGATTGGTATTCGCTGATCGATTGACTGCGCGTCGAAGGAAAAATAACCACCGCGTTTAACTTCTCATCCAGAATTCTCTTTTGTAATGATTTCGCCGTAGAGACTCGGTCCCAGATGTACACAGAGGAATTGGGCAAGCTACGCAGCAGCAGCTTGCCAGTATTGGTCGCTCGATGCGGTTCATTTTCATGCATCAGTAGTGCAATGCGCAGTTGGCTATCCAGTGTTGGTTGCAGTGAACAGAGGCATTGATAGCTAAAATGGCAAACTGGGCAAGGGCACGGTCTGGTCACTTATGGTGTCTCGATATTTTCAGAAAATAACGTTAAACCGCCATTGGCGATAGGGTAGAGTACATCGCCCACCTTCTCTTTTTCTGCTTTCAGTTGGTGGCCATTGCGAGTAAATATACGTTCGGAAAGCAGATATTGTTGCTGGTGGCGCGTCATGACAACTTGGATCTGATTTAGGTTTAATGGTTGCCAAAACCCCTTTTCAACGGTCGATGGCTGACCATCGTTGTAGTCATAATGAGTGCTAGCAGTATGATCCGCATTCAGTTGCAAACGAATCGTGAAATCCCTATTTTGGGTCGAAGTAGCATGATAAGCCCCAACCCATGGAAGCGTCGCATCACTATTACCTAAGGTGGCACACCCCTGATAGCTTTTCTCACCGACTTTCAAGGTGGAACTCCAGCCGTACAGAGAGTCACTCATCCCGTCACTGCACATTTTTTGTGTGAGGAGCAGCGAACCTTGATTCATTTGGTACTCGCGCTTGGTTTCAGATAGCTGACTTTTTGTGATAGCGAATGTTTGAGTTTCACCGCTGATGGTTTGAAAGTTAAGGTTTTTCCCTTCAAAGTGGATGGACCATGACGGTTCGTTGCCAAAAGCGCGTGTCGGTTTGAGTGGTTGATTGCAGCGTTTAGGATTTTCAGCACTGAGCATATTGATGCTGATCACGTTGAAACGTGCGCTGGAATCGGCATCGAAGCCTGTGCGGCTTGGCGCTGATAAAGTACCAATGAGTTCGCCATACAAAGGCTGATAAGGCGAGCGAGCCAAACTCAAGGCTTGCTGAGTCTGCTGTGGCGTCAGTGCTAGCCAATATTGTTGATTGCTACCACAAGGTGTAAAGGTTTGCGCCTCATGACCTACCACGACTTCTCCACGCATAATAAAGGGCTGTGCTTTGATTGAGCTGGGTTTATCCAAACTCGCCATCGGTACGGCTGGTGGCAGTGATGCGTTGTGTGTCGCACAGGCTTGCAGCATTAATGTGGTCAATAACAGCGCGGAACAGTGAAGCACTTTCATAGCAGACTCTTTTTGGGCAATGCAACGAGGCTAGATTATGGCATAAAGGCGCTGGCAAATTGAACTGATGGGTGTGAATTTAACAACCCGCGGACAAGAATCAGAGATAAATCGTGAAGCCGTTATGAACAAAAACACAGCGCTCAAATGGCGCTGTGTTTTGTGACCGCTCGTTACTGCAGGCTGCTGTTACAATAAATGTTCACGCAAATAGTGAGCCACGGCGTCTTCTGCATTGCTACCAATCACGGTGTTATTCGGCAGTGCATTGAACACTTTTTGATGCGATGTGCCCATCACCAAGCCTTT
The DNA here is from genome assembly GCF_963887575.1 of Vibrio sp. 3-2(1). Classification (NCBI taxonomy): domain Bacteria; kingdom Pseudomonadati; phylum Pseudomonadota; class Gammaproteobacteria; order Vibrionales; family Vibrionaceae; genus Vibrio; species Vibrio sp. 3-2(1). The sequence goes on from NZ_CAWPGB010000009.1 coordinate 14,836, forward strand.
ACCAGCCATCGACAGCATTTCCACATCGTTCATACCATCGCCAAACGCAATACAGTTATCTAGGGTCAGGTTTAATGATTCTGCAACGGCTTTGAGCGCATCCCCTTTCGACACTTCTGCTGCCATCACTTCCAAACACCAAGGTGTTGAGAAGGCGACGTTCAGTTTGTCGCCAAAAATATCGTTTAAGCGTTCTTCAAACTGAGCTAATAACTCATGATCTTGCGCTGGGTGGGTGAAGAATATTTTGGCGACGCCCTCGGTAGGTGCGTTATTGACATCAAATACTTGGTAGCTAAAGCCGGATTCTTCGTGGAAATCACGCAGCGTTTCATCTTCTTTATTCAATAACCACGATTCATCTTGATAGATGTGAACAAAAATATCAGGGTTTTGCTTAAACACATCAATGACGGGCTGTACCAATTCTTGCGGTACATTTTTACTGTACATCAGGTTGTCATGTTGATCGTGAACGCGCGCACCATTGGAAGTAATCATGTAGGCTGGAATGCCCGCTAACTGGCGAATACCCGCCACATCAACGTGATGGCGACCGGTAGCGAAGATGAAAGTAAAGCCTTTTTGGTGAAGCGCTTGTAGCGTTTGCTTGGTGAATTCGCTCAATTGGTGGTTTGGCGCAAGTAGTGTACCGTCGAGATCGGACGCCACGATATGAATCGCGTGCTCTTTACATTCGGTGGTCATAAAACCCTCATTATCATGGTCGATTTGGTTTGCAGATCGCAGATGGTGGAGAAACTTTGGTGTGGTTTAGTTTACGCCATCTTAAAGAGGAAAAAGAGGGTAAAACTCTCAATTGAAATTTCCTCTATTTGCTCAGTTCTAATACCGTGATTAAACTGTGTTCTCAAGAGATTGGAATTGCTTAAATAGCTCATCAAGTGCTTGGTTTCGATAGCAATCCTTTTCAAAAAAGAGCTCATGTTTTGCTCCTTCAATGATGACTAGCTTGCTAGATGGATTGGTTTTCGCCAGCTTAGTGACAAAGCGGATTTGATCCGCATTACTGACAATTTCATCCTGTCCTGCTTGCAAGATGAGTGTTGGTAACTTCACTTGACGAGTCATCAGTTGACACAGCTTCGCTGCCATGAGCCCTTGCCATACCCAGCGCGTGCTAGGGCCGCCAACTTGCAATTCGGGTTTGCGTTGGTACAGGTCTCGAAACCATTGGTAACGCACCTGACTTTGACTTAATGGGTTGATCTCAAAAGGCTTTGCAGAATAGGCTTGATAGCCTGGCGCATAGGTTGGTTTGCTATACATCGCCGTCAGCACTTGGCTCAGTGTCATAGCGATAGGACGTAATTGCCATGGCATGTTGACACCAAACATTGGCGCGCTGAGCACCATAGCCGCAAATGGGTGTTGAGGGTATGTTTGTACATACCGGGTCGCAATGGCACCACCCATCGAATGAGCGACGAGAAAACGTTGTGCATAATGGCTTAAGTCAAAGTGCTCAATGACACGCTGCATGTCTAAAATGTAGTCATCAAATTCACCGACATGGCCGATTTGTGGATCGTCGATTAATCGATCAGAAAGCCCTTGGCCACGGTGATCAAAAGAATAAATATCATAACCTTGTTGGAAAAAATCATAAAATAGCTCCTGATATTTCCAGCAAGATTCAATTCGTCCGTTGACGACGAAGATCGCCTTTGAGTGTTGAGGCGAGGTAAGTTTGCACCAATAAAGTTTTGTTTTATCAGCAGATTTGATAAAACCTTCTTCTCTGGAGTGCCAGAAATCGGCAATCGTGGTATTGATCACTTGCTCAAAGAAAGACTCTTGAGTATAAGGTGGGGAGTTTGGACTCGTCTGATTCATAGATTATTCTTATTGGACAGATTCGAGGAATAGTTCATTTTTAGGCTAGATTAGTCTAGTTGAGAGGAATTGCAATGGATACTCATGTTTGGCTTGCCTATGTGGTGACCGCGATACTGTTCAGTTTGGCGCCGGGTTCAGGTACGGTCAATTCCATCAGCAATGGCCTTAGCTACGGTACACGTAAATCACTAGCCGCGATTGTGGGTTTACAGTTGGGTTTGGCTTTTCACATCATGTTGGTGGGAGCCGGAATTGGTGCCTTAGTGGCACAATCAGCCATGGCATTTAGTGTGATTAAGTGGGTTGGTGCTGCGTATCTGGTGTGGTTAGGTGTTCAAAAATGGCGTGATCGTTCGAGTATGATGACCAATGCAACGGCTCAAATGCAAACGAGTTGGTCTTTATTGCGTCGAGCGGTGTTGATAAACCTGACAAATCCTAAATCCATCGTCTTTCTGGTGGCGCTTTTTCCACAATTTATTGACCCAACCCAAGATCAGTTCATTCAATTGCTGGTGTTAGGCGTGACCACAGTAACCATTGATTCGATTGTGATGCTTGGTTACACCTCCTTAGCCGCACGCATGGGGCGCTTTATTCGTTCAGAGAGTGTCATGAGTAAGATTAACCGAATATTTGGCTCGATGTTTATTGGTTGTGGAGCGCTACTAGCAGTGGCTAAGTCCTAAGATGGCTATGTCTCAATTATTAGTTGTTAATCACTAATGCATTATTCTTATGTCGCACGACAACCGATCTTAAATGCCAAGCAGCATACGCTTGGCTATGAATTGCTCTTTCGTGATGGGGAAAAAAACGCGTTTCCAGCGCACATTGAGTCGAATCGAGCCACGTATCGCTTGATCGTCGAAAACTTTCTGGCGGTGGGGATCAATCCTAATATTCCCAAATCACGTTGTTTTATTAATTTTCCCTACAAGAGTTTAATTCGCCGTCTGCCTTTAACGTTGCCGCGAGAACAAATTGTGGTGGAAGTGCTCGAAACCTGTGAGCCGACGGATGAACTGCTTGAGGCGATTAAAGAGTTGTATCGGCGTGGCTATCTGGTGGCGCTGGATGACTTTGTGTATGCGCCAGAATGGGAACGCTTTCTGAGTTATGTGCACATCGTCAAGCTCGATATTATGGCGCTGGGCTTAGATCACGCTTGCGAGTTTGTACGTCAGCGTTTAGCGGAAGGCAGTAAGCGTCGTTATTTAGCGGAACGAGTTGAAACGGATCACCAGTTCACCGTGACACGTAATGCCGGTTTTAGCTTTTTCCAAGGTTATTTCTTTAGTAAACCAGAAATGATCAAGCAGCGTTATGTTGGACCAGAGCAGATTATCGCCTTAGAGCTGTTTCGAGAAGTTTGTAAGCCAAATGCTGATTTTGAACGGATTGAATACATTGTCGCGCAAGATGTAGCGCTCTCATACAAGTTGCTCAGATTCGTCAACACTATGTCTGATCGCTTATCCGTGCCAATTTCCTCTTTTCGTCAAGCCTTGGTCTATCTTGGTCAAGACAAGCTCAAAACCTTTGTATCATTAGCCGTTGCTTCATTTGTCTCAGCTAAAAAGCCGAAAGAGTTGTATAACCTCTCTTTGCAACGTGCTCAATTTTGTCAATTAATGTCTGGGCATCCTTCATTTCGTCAACATCGCGAGCAAGCTTTTTTAATTGGTCTTTTTTCTGTGTTAGATGCCTTACTGGATATTTCAATTGAAGAGCTGGTTGCGCAGTTACCCTTATGTGACGTGGTCAAACTAGCACTGCAAAAGCGTGAAGGACCCATTGGCGAGCTGTTGGCACTTGAGGAGTGTTTTGAGCAAGCGGACTGGCAAGGAGTGGAAAGCCATTGTGATCTGCTAGGGCTTGAATTAAATCAAGTCAGTGATGAGCTTTCGGCGGCGCAGCGCTGGAGTCAAGATATTCATCGTTTGCTGTAATAAATTTCGTGCGAATGTAAAAACCGCCGTCATGAGCGACGGCGGTTTGCCCAAACTTGGGGTTTATTGCAGCCAAGCATTCAGCATCCATACCAGTTTCTCTTGTTCGCGGATGTAGTCACTCATCAGTGCTGAAGTGCCTTCATCTCCCGCCTGCGTTGCAATTTCAAGAATTTCTCGTTGCTGGTGGATCAATACACTGAATCCCTTAACCAATCCTTGCATGGTTTCTTGACCATTAGTTGCGTTAGTGTGTTCTGACACTTGTGCTGTTGCTAAATAGGCGCTGAAGCTATGCAACGGTTGATAACCTAAAGTCAAAATTCGTTCCGCTAACTCATCAATTTTGACCTGTATGTCAGTGTAAATCTCTTCAAATTTTGCGTGCAGTTCAAAGAACTCTTTTCCTTTGATATTCCAATGGTAACCACGAGTATTCATATAAAACACTTGGTAGTTAGCCAATAATTGGTTTAACGCTTGTGCAAGTTGTTGGCTTTGGTTGGTATCTAAACCGATCAAATTTGTTGTCATGTGTTCACCTCGTTGTCATGGATAAGTGATTTCTCTTGTTAAGCATTAGATTGCACCTTGAAGTGAACAAAATAAATTCGTTTTGATTGATTTATTCGATAGGTATTAGCTATTAATTATAATGGCATTAGTGATCCTTTACCGATAACTGACTTGCGGATTACATAGCCAACTATTTCAACTTTATAGTAGAAACCTTAAAACACTGTGGATAGGCACTATGACCAAACGAGTTATTTTTTTTGATTTATTGCGCTGTTTGGCTGCTGTAGCGGTGATCGGTATTCATGTGTTGGCCCCCTATCGGCAGCAACTCGGCGATATTCCTTTTGAGCATTGGGTGGTTGCGGTTGGCATCAATAGTGTAAGCCGTTGGGCTGTGCCAGTCTTTATATTGATCACTGGAGCCTTAATGCTTAGTGATCGTCGCCCTTTTGATGCGCGTTATTATGTTCAGCGACGTCTTGGCAAAGTTTTGCTGCCATTTATCGTTTGGTCGCTCTTCTATGCTTATTTATCCGGCTGGAGTGCGAGTGGATTTGATGGGCAAGTTGCAAAGGCGGTGCTGAGTAACAGTACGCACCACGCAACGTATTACCATTTAGGTTTTTTCTATTACTTTATCCCACTCTATTTTGTGATCCCTTTTCTACAACTGCTGGTCCGAAGAGTTGATGATAAAGCGCTGTACGCATTAGTTGCCGTGTGGCTGCTGACGACCACCTTATTTTTATGCGGTATTGATGGCCCTTGGAGCAATGAGCTATGGCTGTTTGCTGGTTATTTACCGTTGGGTTACTTGCTCTATCAGAAGGTGCCACTCAACCGGGTAACGCTATGTATGGCGATTCTGCTTGGCTGTCTGGCACTATTGACGACGGTATGGATGGTGGTCAGCCACAGTGTCGCAGCGGGTGAGTATACGATTGGTCGCTGGCTCTCTTATAAAACACTGAACGTTGTGTTAGCCGCCAGCATGATATTTATAGTGTGTCGATATTTTGCTGAGAGATTGCCCGCTCGTGCTAAGCAAGTCGTAAGTGTGATAAGCCAGCACAGCTTAGGCATCTATTTATTACATCCCATCTTTCTATGGCCTGTAAAAGAGTATGGGTGGGATCAAGGGAATCCCGCATGGGTGATCCCGTTATGGATTCTCGTAAGCGGCGCAGGATCACTGGCGGTGAGTATATGGGTTGCTCGCTCTGCAAAAACACGTTGGTTATTACCTTAACGCTTGAGTGCAAAGTGTAGAAACTTGTGTCCGCAATAAGTCAGCATTCCTTGGTCGCCTGGGTTAAGTGCATGGTAATAATGCACGCCGACTTGAAATTCCCGCTTTGGGCCAAGTTTGCCTTTTTGGACGTAAATCCAGAACTCCTGATCCTCTTCCCCAGGGCGAGCATGAGGGATGACGATGGCTTGCTTGTCGATAATCGTGACATTAGCAGTGCGTTCGGGGGCGTTTTCGCCTTGCACATGGCGACGATAGAAATAACTAAATACCCAAATAGCAGAGATAACTAACAAAGCGACAACGATAAGTAATGAAAGCGGCATGGTGAACTCCTTAGCGATGAAGGCGACATTTTAGCGTGCAACATATGGCAAAGGAGTGTTGCTTGCTACTAAAGCGTGAGTTTGATTGGTTTGACGGTTTTTTTTCCAGCGGATATCACATTTCCTCGGTAGGTTAGCGAGCAAAAATGCTCAACTATTCCGTGGGGAAGTATGATAAAAATAGATGGAGCGCCACCAGAGTTGGCACAGGAGGGCGATAATGTCAGATATTGAGAAAGTGGTTTTGCGAACGCGTCGATTGGAAAGCTTGTTGAGAGAGCAATATCACGCTGAGGGGAAGGGGTTACATCAATTGGTGACCAGCTGTGAAGAGCGTTTACCACATGATGTGGTGGGCAAGCTGAGGTTCATTGCCACTATTCGTAACAAAGTTGTGCATGAAGATAACTATCAGTTAGAAGATCGCAAAGCATTTCTTCGTGTGTGTGATGAATGTGAGAAGGAGCTGACTCCGCGCAGCGGTCGTTTTATTTGGCGCGTAGCCATTTCATTAATGACCTTAATCACGTTAGCGGCGCTTCTTTTTTACTATCTTCATTGGGAAGCCCTATCGAAACACGTCACAATGCCATAAATGGTATTAGGTTGTTTTACTCAATCGTTAGATAAAAAAAGAGGACACGAAGGTGTCCTCTTTTTTTATTGGGAATTAGATACTTAGTACATCATTGGCAGTGTCATTAGGCCTACGATAACCGCGATCATTACAAGTCCCTGTTTTTGAGATGAAGAAATCATAACACTGCTCCTTTATTCTGTGGTTTCATTCTATGAATATGAGAATAGCACTACTTTGTTTAGTTGATCAACCTCAATTTGATGAAGTATCCAAAATAACACCTTAACATCATCATATTCAGGGAATATTGGCAATGTTTAGTGCTTGTTTTGGTGTGTTTATATAATGTTCTTCTTGGTGTTGTTTTAATCTGAATTTATTTAATTCGTTGAATTTGTTTGATTTTATTAGGTTAATGTGATGTTGCTTGTATGGTTTTTTTTGGTTTTACTATCTTAGGTGGCTTATCATTGTCAGAGTTTGGTGAATTCTCATTTTTCGAGAAAAATTAATTTAATAATGAGATGTTCTCGCAAATAAAATTGGTTAAACCAGTTTTTTTGCTAGTTAGTAAGTCAGTTGTTGCTGTTTTTTTATTAGAGGCTTTAAGTTCTGGTTTTTCTTTTTGTTTTTTTTCTAAATCATTGTTTTTATTTTTATTTTTATTTTTATAATTTCTGTTTTAGTATCGTTTTTTGTTGGTTTTTCTTTGTTTATGTATTGTAAATGAGTGGAATGTCTCTGGGTGTCATTGTGGTGATTGAAAGTGAGGGTTAGTGAGCAAAGAGTGAGCTTTGATTGTTTTCGCACTCTTTGTTGTTGAATAAAGCCAACGTTTCGATTCGCTAGCAAGATCCAATTTTTGCGTTCATCTGCTGGACTTCAATGATGACATGCCTACACTGACCGCAGATTTTTAAAGGGGAAATGAGATGTGGAGTTGGCTCTCCGTTGCTTTGTCTGGATTCATTAGTATTTCGGCTGTTGAAAGTAACAAAATCAAGCAAGCGGTAATGTTTAAAACACTCAGTATGCTGTTATTGGTGGCGATAGTTCTAAGCCATACCACGCAGCTCACTTCTCCTATCTTATGGGTTACGCTCGGTCTGCTTATTTCCGCAATCGCGGACACATTGCATCTGTTGCAACGCTACTCAAAACTCTGTTTTGCTAGCTTTCTTGTCGCACAGTTGATGTACAGTAAAGCCTTCTGGGCGCAACTTTCTGACACTATGGTGTGGTGGCTACCTGCCCTTTTGATTGCGACCAGTATTGTGGCTTTTTTCCTATTGCTGCCGCAAATTGACACCTTGATCTTTCCCGTAACCATTATGGGTATGATGTTAGTTCAGTTGGCGTGGGCGGCGGGAGAGTTGTGGCTGCAGACGCAAACAGTGCCTGCCTTTGCCGGGTTTGTTGGCTGTCTGGTGCTGATGCTCTCGGCCAGTTTGTTAGCCATTCACGATTACCGCAGGCCATTGCCTTGTGGGCGCTATCTTATTTCTGGCAGCTATTTATTAGCGCAAGCGTTAATCTCTGCCTCGGTGGCCTTGTAAACATTATCGCTTCATCTATATCGTTACTTTCAGGAGCATCGAAATCTCATGACTGGGCTGATATACTGCGGCCACTTTAAATCGATGTGAGTAGTGAGAGATGGATATTTTATCGGCGGCGACCATGCTTTTTTTGATCATGGACCCGCTTGGCAACCTGCCGGTCATGCTCTCCATCTTAAAACACCTTGATCCCAAACGTCGCCGTGTTGTGCTTGTGCGCGAACTTTGTTTTGCGTTGATCATTTTGATGCTGTTCCTGTTTGCTGGCAAAAACATCATGGGTTTTTTGCACGTGCAACCGGAAACTCTCAGCATTTCTGGCGGTATCATTCTCTTCATCACCATAGTTACCCCTGAAAGGATAATATTTAAATGTATCAGTACTCTTAGTGCTAATTTTACTAGTGGTTTTGGGTTAGGTAGAAAAATATTATGTATAATATTTTCATGTAACATTTTTAAACTATCCCCTAAAATCTATATAGTATAAATGCTTAAAAGTGTTGGAAGTAGTTTATAATTCCATTTAAAAACATTTGTACAGCAATCATCAATAGCAACATTCCCATAAGCCTCTTTTATTGGCGGTACAGCCCAATCCATAAAAGGTGCTAGCAGCGAGTTGGGGACTACACCATAAGGTTTTCACTTGTAAATTAATGGCGCAGCGGTGGTCGTTTCGTGGTGAGCTAAAGTTTTTATGTGACTTTTTGGTTCGACCGATTGAAAAATGATTTTACGGCATTATATTCTCTAAATAGACATCAGCTTATGGATATTCAGATGGAATTGGCAATACAAAATCTTCTCAGAGAACGACCTAACCTAAAGGCGAAAAAAATAGCGTCTATATTGGGGTTAGATCGCAAAAAAGTGAACTCGTTCCTCTATGTTAATTCTTCGACTTTTATCCAAAATGAGGATTATGAGTGGTCTCTTTCCAATGAGGTGTTGAAAGTGGTCTTCCCAGTTCCCACACGTAATTGGTTAACTTCTGCTGGCTTTGAAGAAGTAATAAAGCAGTATAATGGCCTCTGGGATGAGGAAACGACTACAATCGAAATGACTTTTCTTGGTGGGAGTTTCTTACTTGATTCTTTGGGCAAACTGCTCGCTCTTATTAATCAGTTAGTATACGCAGGTAAATCAATCTCATTAGATTTTTGTGCGTGTGACAAATCATTCTCATATCTGTGTCGAGTAGGCTTTTTTGAGTTAATTGATAAAGGGGTCGTTGTTACTCCTAATATAAAAGATGCGTCTTGCCACTATGGGCATAACACCAAAGTGATGGAGTTTGGTGTTATCACTCCAGAAGAGCCAGATGAAAGTATCCCTCTCCAGCTCAAGCAAGCTTTCATAGAGCAGGCCGGTAAAACGAACTCCAATGCTGCCTTTACTATGATTTCGGAGCTCTTTGGTAATGTTAGAGATCATTCAAAATCACCAATAGATGGGTTTGCTGCTTTACAGGTTTATGAAAGAACTAAAACAATACAAACCGTTATATCAGATAGTGGAATAGGCATTGTAGGCTCTTTACGACCAGTATTAGAAGAACGTTACCCAAAACTATTCAAAGAATTTTCAGGCATAAATGATGAGTCAGATGCACTGCTCATAAAGCGTGTATTTGAAGAAGGTCGTATAAGTAGTGCTGAGAATAATGATGATGAAAGCCGCGGATTAGGTTTAAAAAGAAGCGGTGATATTGCTGCTAAATTTAATGCTCAAATACACATTAGGCAGGAGTCTTTCGAGCTAACTCTTATCTATTCTCAAGGGAAACTTTCTCGCCATGAAGTGAATTATGGTTTACAAAAATTATCCGGTACGCATATTTGTTTTGACTTTTCGCTTGAATAATTTAAGATCTTCTCCTTAAGTTATCGACATGAATCAGAATCCAATGATAATCAAACTCCGTGATTTTACGAAAGACGATCACCCTTTTGGCAATGTTCAGGGGAAAGATGTGTTTCATCAGTTGATGAAACTAGTCGACTCTCTCCCATCTTTCACTGTCTTTGGGATTTCACTGGATGGGATAGAGGCTACAGATGCATCTTTTCCGCGTGAAAGTGTTGTGGCTCTTGCTCGCTTCTATCGAGGTGAAAAAAGCTTTTACTTAATTGATGTAGCAGATCAGGATCTTATTGATAACTGGGCTTATGCTGCTGAAGCGAAAGAGCAACCTCTAGTTATTTGGTCGGGAAATCAGTACAAAGTGATAGGGCCTGAAATGACGAAAGGTACTAGAGATGTGGTTGAGTTTGTTTTAGATAATGGTTCTGTAACAACCGCGAGTATCTCTGCTGCATTTGGTATCAGCATTCCAAACGCAAGTACTCGATTAAAAAAGCTATATAGCGCGGGTTATATCACTCGTACCGAAGAGGCAGCAGAGTCTGGCGGAAAAGAATTTATTTACTATGCAATAAAATCTGATTAAACAGCTTGTGTTAATCAGATTTTAAGATTAGAATCCTTTCATAGCTGAGAGGATTTTTTATTTTAGCTTAAACAGATTAATTAAATCAGAATTGGAGACCAAATGGCTACTAATGGGAAAACAGGCGACAACCGTCGCCATGGTATGGTTCGCGAGCGTTCTCAAACTCAAACATCTTCGGGTCATTGGGTAAAACGTGATGCGAATACGGGACGTTTTATGGATGTGAAGCAGGACGGCACACCCTTTAAAGGCGTCCGGAAAGAAAAATAAAAAGGCACTTTCAGTATTTTACTGAAAGTGCCTTTTTATTAGCGAAGTGAAATGTAATCGTCATTGGCGTGATCGATTATAAGACCCAACACTAAGAGGTCTCAGGTCTCTATAGAAACCCAATCGCTCGGTGAGAATTGCGATACTACCTTTCTATAGCATTCACTTCAATCGTTGAGTTCCCTCTTTGTTAAGAAGTATGGAGGAATCTCTCATGAGTATTCGACCAAAACTCGTTGATGTTTGCGCGTATGTGCGTCGCCGTTTCGGTCGACTCGAAAACGTTTGTAAGCATAAGCGTTCATATCCACGATAAGTGACATCAATTTAGTTTGGCGGGGTTCCCCGCCCTATAGAAAGGTACAACACCTATGTTAGATCTACTGACAGATCCAATCGTGCTCGCGGTTCTAATTGGCCCGATCGCTGGTATTGTTTGGACAAAAATACTTAATGCAGATTCTCGCAATGGCGAGGGGCTGTCAAAGGGCCATGTTAGAGTCTTGAATAGTGGGACAATATCCGCTAGCGATGACAGTAATATCCAGATTGGTCATGGCAACAACGTTACCAATTACAACCATAACTACAACGGCGGCCAGCCACCGAAATCGCAAGTTGATGGTGAGGTGTTCCTCTTTGGAGTGCTCGGGGTTATCGCTGCTATTCTCTATATTCGCCATAGAGAGTGGGCTCTCGGTTTTAGTCTATTGTTCCTTCTTTTCAATACCGCTTTTACTCTCGGTTATTTTGAATCCAAGAAAACAAAATTTGTTAAAACGCTAGCCTATGGTGTTCTGTTTTACATTCTTTATTCCATCTATCGATCGCCCATAGACCCTTACTACGTCAGTGTCGTCCAAATGTTAAAGGGGCAAGGATTAAAAGCTTATATCGAGGCTATTCGCTTGGATTACCTCCCTTTCCAAATAATTTTAACTGCGATAAGCCAAGCGGGAGCTCTGTTTCTCACGGTGTTTGCGTCTCATGCGATTCGAACAACATCTGCAGAGCAGAGGTTCCTAAACAATCTTCAAAAGATAGGTGTGATGGTCATAGCATTAGCAATGCCGTTGTATCTACTTAATTTTGAGGCTGTGAATGCCCAGATCATAACTTTTATAGGGGAAGCCATATGAAGTCATTATGGATAGTCATGTTTTCTTTGCTTCTTTCTGCTTGTTCTGCCTCGATCCCTAAAGAAATCGTTGAGCTGTCCTACAAAATGGATAAGGACATGACGCATGTCGAACAGGCCTATATGGACTTGGTTCGTCAGCACATGGCTGTTCTTAAAAAGCAGCGAGAAGACTACTTGTACAACGAGTGGGTGCCTGCATTGTTGGAAGATTGGATAGTCGAAGGAATGCTTATTGAAATGGCTCAGGGGAAAGTGGTCTATGACAACCAAGTAGATGATTTTGTTGCCGTGGATACGCCTAATAGGTTGGCTCAGTTAAATGGTGTGAAAGAATGGGCGCTTGTTGCTACTGAAGAAATAGAGGCTAAACGCCGTGAGCTCATAGTGCCATTGGAAAAAGCTGAGTCTGTAATGTTAGCTGATATACGCCAGAGTTTTACATTAATGAGACAGGGAAATCAAACCATTACTGCTCATCTTAATAGCATCCGAGAGGTGCAAGATGTACAGAATGACCTGCTTGAAAGTGTCGATTTAGAGCAATTACGAAATGATATCAATCAACAAGTTAGTGAGTTATCGAATCAGGCTTCTAAAGGCTTAGATAAGGTTCGTGAACTCGATCAGAAAGCACAACCTTACCTGGAGAAAGTCAAATGAGTATGAGAAACCGAATTAAGAAGTCAGTTGCAACCGCAAGCCGTCAATTGGCAGAGCGAGAGCTTCAGTTATTGTTAGACACTCGTTTTGATCTAGAGATGTTAAGTCCTGCGATTAAAGGTCATAGCCAATATCAAGCCTTGATGGATGTGATACAAACGGCATCCGAACGTAATTTGAGTGTGGCTGAGTTTGAAAGCAATGTTCGCCAACTTGGTGAAGAGACTTGGCTATTGGCAAAAGACATTATCAAAGCAGTTCGCTAGGAGGACTTATGCAAATCGATATGCACTATTACGGGACATATTGTGTGGCTCGCGCCGCAGGCTTAAACCGAGAATCGGCTCGTATTATTGCGACCGCAGCTCAGTTTGTAGACGACAACGCACAGCAAAACAGCATTGATTTAGCGGACGCTTCGGCTTGTCGAGTCGAAGCAACAGCGCACCACACTGCAGATGTAAGCAACATTGACCCTGATGACCAAAGACAAGTTTGGGTGCCCTTCCATTTCTTACCGGGAAATGAAGGTAGTTCATTCACTGAGCGTTTGGTATGTCGCAAAGACAGCGTGATTGCCCAGCAAATGTGTCAAAACCACTTAAAACAGGCCGCAAAACCTTATTACCTTGAATTGCTAGGGATAATGGCACACGTCTACGCTGACACATTCGCGCACTACGGTTTCTCAGGAGTTAGTTCTCGTCACAATAAAGTAGTTAATGATTCTTTTGAGTTCAGTGAATTAAGTGAGCAAATGGAAGTTTATATCGTTGGTAAGAAAGACAGCTTTTTTGCACGATTTAATCCTATTGTTCGTAATATTAAATCTCACCTTGCTGAGGAGTTGTCTGGTGCCTTAGGTCATGGGGGCGTGGTGACATTTCCTGACAGGCCATACTTGAAGTGGCGTTTTGAATACGACAGTGGAAGCGATTCTGGTTGGAGGGATAATCCAGCGACTTTCCTAGAGTACTGCCAAAAGCTTCACTCGATGCTGTCAGAGTTACCAGAAGAGTACACAGAACCCGAGCAAAGACAGGATTGGATGTTGTTGAAAGACAAGATAGCACAAATTCTTGCTTTCCAAGCTACTGGGAATGACCGTATTGATAAGTGGAAACACGAAGCTCGGTATGGCGAGCTACTCAATATCGCGGAGGATATTCCAGAATACAGAGATTGGAATGGCGGCTTTGAATCACTCCGCCATGGTAATAGCTCTGACGCGATGAAACTCCCTATCTATCATTACTACCAAGCGGCGTCTTATCATCGATGGTATGTCTTGCGAGAGCTTTTACCTCGGCATGGTTTGATGGTGAGGTAGTTTGTCATTGGTCCGTAGTTACGGGCCAATAATTTAAGTTATTGGAGGGCAGCTTTAGGTATCCGTAGGATACGTTCTGAGCGTAATGTCCTGATTTAGTTAACTAGAATTACGCAGCAAAGTTTGGAAAGGCGCTTGTATATCTTTAGATATAGGGATTTCATGCTCTTGTCTTGCAAATTAAATGTAAATGAAGAGGTAAATTACTTTGACTACATCTGAGATGTTCCAGAGTTTTCTTGGAAACCTGACTATCAACAACGGACAGGCGATAAGCGATAGGTACGGTGAGATTACGGCAAGCTTGAACAAAAAGTTTAGAGATACTGAGTCGAAAACCGCCAACAGCCTTCAGGTCGGCTCTTATGGTCGATGGACAGGGATCCGAGGTATCTCTGACTTGGACATGTTGTACATCATGCCTGCGGGTAAGTGGAACGACTATAAGGATGGCAAGCAGTCCAAGCTCCTTACTGATACCCGTGATGCTATCAAAGCCAGATACCCAAAAACTGAGGTTAAAGTAGATCGATTGGTTGTTCAGGTCGTTTACAAGGACTTTATGGTTGAGCAAGCAGATAGAAGCTTCAAGTACCCGGATACATATAATGGAGGCTCATGGAAGATCACTAAGCCCAGAGAAGAGATTGAAGCAATGAAGGAGTTCGTGGATCAGAAGAACCGCAACCTCCGGAAGCTGTGCAAAATGGGAAGAGCTTGGAAAAACAAGTGCGGCGTTGCTATGGGGGGGCTCCTCATCGATACGCTTGCTTATAACTTCCTCAAGTCCAGCACTTACTATGACGACAAGAGTTATGCATATTACGATTGGATGTGCCGAGACTTCTTTAAGTATCTAGCTGATGAGCCTGATAAGGAGTTTTATGCTGCATTGGGGAGTCGTCAAAGAGTAGCTGTAAAAAAGAAATTTCAGCGCAAGGCCAAGAAGGCATATGAGATGGCACTAGAGGCTATTGATTCTTCTAGCGAGAGTACTCGGCACAATAAGTGGAAGAGCATATTTGGTCGCCCATTCCCCGCTGCGGAAAAGACGCATGTTGCGAAAGCTGCGACTGCATGGCGTGGCACTGAGCAATTCATTGATGACTTGTACTCGCTCGATGTTAAGTATAGCCTTGTCCTTGATTGTGACGTTTCGCAGAACGGCTTTAGGGAGAACTCGTTAAGGCATATGTTAGCTCGGCGGATCCCTCTTCTTGCCAAGAAAAAGCTGTTGTTTACGGTGACTGAGTGCTCTGTTCCTGAGCCATTTACGTTGAAGTGGAAGGTTCTCAATCAGGGGTCGGAAGCCGAACGCCGGGACTGCATTCGCGGACAAATTTTTGAAGATGAAGGTTATAGGCAACGAAAGGAGTTTTCGGATTTCCAAGGCGAACATCTCGTCGAATGCTACGCGATAAAAAATGGTGTCGTTGTTGCGAGAGACCAGATAGCTGTACCCATCCAGTGATAATGAAAGGTGATATGTAACAAATGACTAATAGTTCTACTGGCTGCGCTTTGTCAGATCAGGAGCTGGCTTTAGAGGGTCAGCTTCGAGAGTGCTATGGACGAGTGGTCTATAGCCATAAGACTCACGAGAAATGTTCTGACATCCTGCTGTCGAGACTTGCTTGCATTAAAATGTAGCAAATAATCCTGGCAACTGTAACGACAGGTGGTTTTGCCACTGAAATTCTTGACCTATGGACAATAGGGGTCTTCGTCGGCGGAATCGCATCCACAGTACTATTGGTGCTCAATACGTATACCAAGGACTACGATCTTGGCGAAATAGCCCAAAAGCACAAGCATGCTGCAAATGAGATTTGGTTGATAAGAGAAAAGTACTTATCTCTGTTAACAGATCTCAGGGTTGGGACTAAACCTCTACAACAGGTACAGGAAGAAAGAGATAGGCTGATGGGCGACTTGCATTCAATATACGTAGGCTCACCAAGCACTAACTTCAATGCATATACAAAAGCGCAGGATGCCTTGCAGAACAAAGAGGACATGACTTTTTCAGACGCTGAGATAGACGCTTTTCTGCCAAGCGAGTTAAAAAGAGGTTAGTCAAGAACGGTGGTTTGTTACTCTGGCTATGCAAATTGTAGAGGCTTAGGTAAGTTGGTCTCTAATTTGAACATTGACAAAATTCTGTCCAGAAGAGAGTTATGTAGTGCTGGTGCCGATTTTTACAGATATCTGGCGGAAGCTTATCCAAAAGCTTTCGTGTATACTTCGTCCAATACAAACACTGGGTATTTAGATGTACTAACTTAGTACGCGGACTAGACAAAATTATCCCCGCTTACAGACATTTCCAGTCTAATGTCCGAAGACAATAAGTATCATCGGAAACGTGCCTTTTCAAGCGATTCTTAGGCTATAAAAAGCTAAATTTTGATTATTTTTGAGGCGTATTGCTACCAGAAACACTGTGGAAATGACAATAAAGTCTGAGCAATCTCTAGCAAGCTTTTGGACAGAAGTTTGTCAGCACTTTTGCTAAATTAGCTGTTCACGGATAACTTTTGATATTACAAAAGATTGAGTGACACCGATTGATACGGTGCCGTACGTGAAAGGAAGTAGACATAATGTGCATCGATAGAATCCATACTATCAGGCAACTTTTTCATTTTGTGAAACAACCAACTAGCTGATGATTAATTAGACTATAATACCTAGGTCATATAATTTAGAATGGTTAAGTAACAAATGTATAAGTATAACTATAAGTAAACAAAGACTTTTTACCAAGTCTTGTATTATTGGAGAAGCTATATGAAGATAAAACACAAGCTCTTTGGCCTGACATCACTTTCTATTCTTGCTCTTGTTGCCATTGTCGCCATTACAGAGGTCAGCAATTTAAAGCTGCTTAAGCTCGAGAAAACCTTTGTTGAAGTCAAGACCTTAGAGATTTCTTTGCTTGACCTAAATCGCATAAAATTAGAGTTCCTAGATGAGAGCTCCCCTTCAAAACGAACCGAATTCGGCACCGTGTACCGCCACTACCAACAACAGTCTGCTGCCCTGACGACCGACCTGACTGAACTTGAAATAGTCATTCCAGAGCTGACTAAACTTAGCAAAAAAATTTCTTTGTATGAAAAAGATTTTACTGAGCTGGTTGGTAGCTATGGTAAAGACACTAAGCATGACCAAGAGCTAAAGGATGAGATGAAGGTTCTGTTTAATGATATTTTCTCTATTCTCCACCATGTTGAAAAGGTGCTACAGGTTGAAATAGAGCATGCTCAAAGCTCTATACGTGGATTTATTGTTTTCTCCATTCCGAGTGTCGCGGCTTTATTTATCGTGCTCTCCTTTATTATTAGCAGAAGTATTCAAAGAAACATAGCCCAGCTTAGCCAAGTGATGACTATGGTAGCGGATAAGCATGATTTGACTATCAGAGCTCACGTGGAGAGCAACGACGAAATTGCCGATATATCAATGCAATTTAATACCTTATTGTCTAGTATTCAGCAGTTGGTCAGCCAAGTACAAGGTAGTGTCAATGAGCTTGGCGCAGCTTCGAGCCAACTTCAGCAAAGTAGTTTAGATACAGAAAAGGCCCTAAACCAGCAGCAACTTGAAACCGACTGCGTTGCAACGGCAGTTACAGAAATGGGCGAAACCATCAAAGAAATAGCCTCAACCACAGAGCAGGCATCAACCAATACACAGAAAAGCTATAACCTTGCAAATCAAGGGCTAAGTGATATTGCGATAACAAGAGATACCATCGCAGAGCTTTCTAGTGATTTGAGCGAGGCAAGCGATGAAGTTAACCGACTCTCAGAGCTATCCGAACAAATTAGCTCTGTTCTGGACGTTATCAAAGGCATTGCTGAGCAAACAAATTTGCTTGCACTTAATGCTGCAATAGAAGCCGCTCGAGCAGGTGAGCAAGGACGCGGATTTGCAGTCGTCGCAGACGAAGTAAGAACGCTCGCTGGCCAAACACAAAATTCAACGAAAGAGATCTCCAATATTATTTTGGCCATTCAAGAGCAAACTCAGACTGTGGTCGAGGTAATGCAGCAGTGCAGCGGTAAAGGTCAAAGTAGTTCGGAAGTTTCCGACCAAGCTTACTCAAGGCTTCAGTCAATAATGAGGGAAATGCAACTAGTATTGGATAACAGTACTCAAATTGCAGCGGCGGTAGAAGAGCAAAGCACCGTATCGGATGAAATAGCTCGCAACGTCAACGTGATAAGAGATTTATCTTCAATCAACGTACAAGCGGTATCTGAAAACACCCAGTCTACAACCGTAGTAGCGAATCAAGCGGATGATCTGACAGCCGCGGTTAGGATGTTTAAAACCTAGAGTTTAGATAGCTCGAGATAAACCAGTATCAACCTTACTCTACTCGATTCATCAGAAGCAAACCTTGACGGGCTTAAGTCTGTCAGGGTAAGAGCTAAAATGAGTAGTTATGCAACAAGCACTTTCTGCTTAACTTTAACATTTTTGCTCGGTTTTGGGAGTTTCCGAGCACCGCCCCTCAACCGTCAGCCATTAGGAAAAGTACTGCAATTCCAGTGGTGTGTTCTGCCGCTGAGTAAATACGTTAACAAACTTTGGGGCATTTTCGAGTTGAACGGCAGCTTACCAATGAGAACACCGCCATTTCGATTTGATACTTTGTTGGTTTCCCACATCAAACCAAAAAACATAAAGTATTTAGTTTAATGCCCCCTGACATCACACATAACGTATAGCTCTGATTGAGTGTAAAGTGTTGAAGGATAATCGTGATCAACTAGAGCAAGCAGTTGTTCCACTCTAGATCTGATCTCTGTGATTGAATTAATGTTCATTATTGAAGACTAAGTGAATATCTATTCATAAGGGCGGCTAGGAAAAGAAGTAAGGTTGAATGGACGACATGGGCAGTCACTCGACCAAATACAGAAATGAACTACCTATTGCTCCGCTAGCATCTGAAGTGATGCGCTCCACTAACTCTTACATTCCAAGTCTTAAATTGACAATATTCCTTACTCAAATTCGATAATATTGGTTTTAGTGTGTTTGTGGCTATTGAAAAAAAAACGGTCGTAACAAGCCGATTCCAACGGAGCTTTAAATTTATAATAACTTAATAATTATAAAAAGGTGACTATATAAATTGGTCACCTTTTGTTTATGTTCATATATAAAGTAAATGAAATTAACGTTGCTCTAAAGGATACGAGCGGTAACTCCACATACCATAAACACGTAATGCATCACGGTAAATACCTAGTAACTCTCCATCACTTGGGATTTTTAATTCTTCGAGTGGACGATCGTTAGCGGCATACGTATCGAACGTGATCCCTTTAGGACCAGTCTGCCAGCTAGCCACTTCAAATAATGTTTGTCCACGACGAACATGACTTGCAGAACTGATAATTGTAGCGTGGTCAATATCATGACGAGCTAACGCATAGCTGCTGTATAAGGAATTTTCGACCGTGCTTCTGGCGTAGTTATCTTCAATAATACGAGATTTATCAATGCCATTTTTCACTAACCAATCGGCCATTAACTTGCCTTCGGTTTTGTGATTTTTAGGTACGCCACCAGTGACTACGATATAAGTATTAGGGTTCTGTTTCGCCATCGTCAATGTTGCATTAAGTCGATCAATTAAGATTTGATTCATGCTGCCATCAGGGTTTAGGGCATAGCCTAAAGTGATAATTGCATTATTGCCTTTGGCGGGTTTTTTGATTGTATTGCTTAATGGTGTTTCAACAATTCTATCAACGGTTGATATGATCTTTTTCAAATCTGCAACGCGACCTTTGTTTAATTGCTCTAGAGCGTTTAAATGTTTGGTTACTTCGTTTTTATTGCCTTTAAAGTTTTGCCAAATAACAAGGTATGAGTGTGCATCTACATCATCAGGAGCAACGTCTAAAATTTGAGTGAATAACTCAATTGCTCGGTCTACATTGCTGTTATAGATCTGAGCATTGGCTGCTGAAAACAGTAAATCGACGCGATAAGGCTCAAGTTTATAAGCATCAAGTAAGTTATTGGTGATCATCTCCATGTTACTTGGCATTTTTGCTGTAAAGCCAGCATGAGAGATACGGGATGGATTTTTGAATACTTGATAAGCATCATTAAGTAATTGGTCAACTACCTGACGCTGAGAGGTCATTTCTGTGTAGTTTACTTGTGGTTGAACGGCATCCAATGCCGCAATGCTTGATGTTGAATAGAGAGAGCCAGAAAGGATAACCGCTAAAGAAAGAGTTAAGAATGTGCGCTTCATAATGGTTCCAACGATAGTACAGAAAAATTCATTTTATGCCTTATAAAATCGAGGTGTTGTGAATGACATCGTATTTCTTTTGTATATTGGCTATTTTTGCCCATCCCCCGATATGGTCTAGTTGGGTAATTATTATCTCAAAAACTTATTTAATAATTGATTTATGAGAGTTTGATTTTGGATATGAGTAATTGATACACACAAACCTAATGTTTCTGTATGCCATGAATTTACAGGTAGAAGTCTTAAAAAATGAACGTTTAACGAGACTACCGATTTGTAGATTAGACCATATCGGGGGATGGGCAGATTTAACCAAGCTGGATTTTAAGCATAAGGTCATCTTAGACGTTGCTCATGGAAATAATAAATAAGGAGCTTTAGCGACCTCATCTACTCGGCTTGTCAAAGCCTCCAACGTCTATGTGACTGTTCTTCTAATTGGGTTCTTACTACAAAGTGACGGTTAGTAAGTTTATCTAAAGAGCCTGGCAGTTATCGAGCGTCTATTTTCACCGGCTGACCAAACCGTATGGGGCTAGACTCTTTGGTGAGTCTCCAGAACCATGAGCTAAAACTCGTTTCATCTCGTCGCATCCAATCCAGATTATTTTTCAATCTTGGTCTCAGATTTGTGGACAAAAATGAGTTTCAGGAATTCTAATATTAGTGGTTCATGAATAACTTTTTATAAGGCAAATTTGCTAATTAATACGCCTTTGAAGGCCCCTTTTTGGCCATATCAAGGAGAAAGAAGCCGAGCCTTTATCGAGAGGGTTCGGCTTTTATATCAATATAAAGTAATTAACTTATAGATATAATCATTTTGTCTGAGCGAGCCAGTAACACATTATCATGGACAACAAACGCTTCTACGAAATGGTCACCTTTGTAAGACGTACTTTCTTCGTGGACTTTTTCCCCTAATTCAAACCCTCCTCTCAGCTGTTTATTAGCAGCTGCTTCTGCTCCAGTATTAGTGACTTGCCAATAAATCTCAAACTCGTCATCAATAGGGTTCATGATTTCAAAACGCAAATTATGCTGTTTGGGAATTAATGACCCAAATTTTAGCTTATTGACGAAATTTTGAGTGAAATCTTGTTTGTACTTAACTTCAACATTCAACTTAACCTCAGAGTCGCAGGACTTCCACGGATGAGGAAGGTAGTGTTCAGGGATTGACACATAGCGTTCATTGAGAGCTTCAAGTGACGTTGATTCTGATTTATTTGCTCGAGTTGCATTGACTGCGAAGAATTGCTTGCCGAACACTTTACGCCACTTTTCAATCGAAAGTTTTTTGTCTCTCTCATTGTAAGCCTCATTGACCCATCTCGCGTACTTTGAGACGAAGGCTTTGAAGTTTTGAAATTTGGTTTCGTCCCAATGTCTCGTAAAGTATTCACCACTCTGCACTGGGTTTTCGACATTCGGCATATAAGAATGCTTTTGTAGGTCGTGATCAAGTCGATTTATTAGAGTTTTAAACGCGGTAGGTACTGTAGTGGTCAACTAAAATTGGCCACGGTTTTAGAGTTTTCCCAATATAATCGTTCTGATTCATTGGGAGTTAGACCACCGTTATACTGATGTGGCCTGAGTTGGCAGTAATATCCGATAATGTAG